>JBNJEV010000082.1:0-10370 GCA_051746185.1 Bacteroidota bacterium | reverse complement strand
AACGTTTTGAAGTGGCCGGCTGACTTTCCGACTTCCCGGATGTAGAGATCTTTTTCGAATCCTGAAGGAATATCGGTCAGCAGCGATCTGAAATCCATCTTCGCCCGACGATCTGTTATTCCGCGGATCTATTCCTCTTCAGTCTCTTCTTCCCCGGCCTCCTCATCCTCCGGGGGCATGGAGATCATCGAATAACCGTACGTGGAGATCGCATGGGAATGGTCCATGTCAATTCCGGTCACCTGCATCACCACCCGCTCTTCATCTTCTTTGTCCGTGTAGTCATATTCCATGACCATCCCGTCCAGATCGGAAGCATGGTGGAAGGAAGTCCCGAATGCACGCTGGTTCATCAGCATTTCCTTGCGCACTTCTTTGCCCAGCTTCTCCGAAACCCACATGTGTACTTCGGAATCCTCGTCCTCCATCAGGTATTCCTCGCAGCTGTATCCGAGGATGTTCTTTGTCCTGCCGGTTTTGTGCTGAGCATAGTTTGTCACCTCGTCCGGCTCCTCAGAGTCCTCGAAGGATTCTTCATCTACGTACATGGCAAAGCCTGATTTTTCTCCGTCGGAATCCATGAGTATCAACATGGAATTATTTTCCGAATCGAACAGGAAGATACTTTTGTCTCCTTTGTCAGAGCTGACCAGGGCATAATTTTCCGAACCCTTATTAAAATAAGAATCGTACGCCAATTTGTCTTCCGGTTTCCCGTCATCATCAAAGCTGGAAACTTCCATCTGGATGTAGGCATCATAGTCATAGCTGGATTCATATTCCACGTTCCCTTTCAGTCCCATCGCATCCAGATACACATCGTTCATGGTCCTGTTGGGCGATTTTTCAGGTTCGCGCCCTTCTTCCACAGCCTTGACGCTGTCTTTTTCGGCATCTTCTTCCAGGGCCTTTTCAATAAGCTTTTTCCTCATCAGGCTTCTCAGGCTCTGTGCCTGGATCTCCCCGAAGGGGATCACAAATACAAGCATCGATAAAAGCAATACAATCTTCTTCATGGTCTTATATGTTTTAATGTTGAGGTTTGTCAATTTCGAAAAGCGAACCGGAATGCAATTTACATATTAATATCATTGAAACAACAGACAATTCGGGTTCCATGAAATGCTGCATGGAACAAGGTGTTCTGTGACAGCTTCCGGACAGGATTACTTCACCTCCGTGGGTTCAAGTACCGTCAGCTCTTTTTCATCCGCGTACTGGGTTGCCTGGTGCATGAAAGCCTGCAGCCTCAGGTCGATGGAAGCATCCTCCTGTCCGTCGTAGGCAATGTTCACATACGGGAGGTTGTTCTTGTCCTTCCGCAGCTGGTCCGACAATGAAGTGACCAGGGTGCCGGGCAGACAGGTGAAGGGGAGGATGTTGGCAATCCCGGAGATCCCTTTGTCGGCAAGAATGGCAGAGGTTCCCAGGTTCAGGGCCGGGTCCCCGTCGTAATGCCGGTGGACATAAGGTCCGCAGGCATTCAGCATATCCTTTACCGCAATTTCCTTGTCCTCGTCGAACAGTCCGTGCAGCTGCCTGGTGAGCTTTTTGGCAACATACTCCTGGGAGATCTCCTGGATCTTTGATTTAAGCACCCCCTTGAAATCTCGTTTCCACTTGCTGTCACGAGTGTACCGGATGGTGGAATAGGAGAGCCATTCTGCGAAAGGAGCGATCCAGGTCTCGGCACCGAATTTTTCCAGTCTTTCCACCAGGTGAGCGCTGCAGAACGGGTTGTCGCGCATGAAGATCTCTCCGACAACGGCCACCACCGGTTTCCTCTTTCCGTTGGTGAGAGGGATCTGTGTGAAGCTGTAACCGATCTGTGCAAGTATGTCGGTAAGGTTCTTTCCTCCGTTCTCCATGCAGGTGACCAGGTCGGCCAGGGCTTTTTGGTACACCTCTTCCGTGTTGCCGGGAACCAGCTCGTATGGTTTTCTTTCCTGTTTCAGTTTCCGGATGATGTCCACGGACACAAAACCTTTCCATGCATTGAGCCGGAATCTGGTTCCGTGTCCGGCCGAGATTTCCTCATAGGAACTGTCGTTGCTGGGGGCAATGATCTCGGTTTTGTCAAATCCCAGCCGGTCGAACAGCACCCGCTGGAAACGGTTGTACTGGCCGAACCTGCAGGGACCGTTATGGTCGGGCATGAAAAAGCTGACCTTGGACGGGTCCACGCCGGGTTCCATGAGTTTGCTCAGGAAACTTCCCGTGGTGGCGATCATAGGGAAGCATTCCCGGGCCGAGGTATACTTCCGGGCCAGATCAAGCTCCTTCTGGGTCTGAACGGGAAGCGATTCCGAATTGATCCCGAAACTACGGCATACCGCGGCTATCAGATAGGAGGCATCGTTCATGTAAGGGAAATACAGGGTCCGGTCCTTCATGGGAGATCCCTTTTTGACCAGGGGGATAAAGACCTTTTTTTTCTTTTCCTTGATCTGTTTGGACCCCCTCAGGCTGTCCAGGAAGGCCTCATAGCGGGTGATCATGCCGGCATCCGCGCTGTGCTCATCGATCTCCAGCTCCATGTAAGGCTTCCCGGCCATTTCTTCATGGACGAAATGGGACAGGAAGGAATCGGGACCGCACCGGAAATTGCCCATATAGATCCCGTGGAGGCGCTTATCCCGGGCAATGATCCGGGTGGCGGCCAGGATGCGCTGTCCGTTGGGCCAGTACATCTTGTCGTAATCACGCAGGATATGTTCCTCCTCCAGGGGAAGAAAATCCGTGGGGATGGGGATCACATCCAGGTTGATCAGTTTTTCCACCATGCTCAGGTTGAGCGCGGGATCACCCGTATTGTAGGGACGTCCCAGGACAACCACCGATTCCTTGTCCTCCGGCAGGTTTGCCAGCACCTCGCGTCCACGCAGTCTGACCCGCTGTTCGAAGGTGGTCTGTTTCAGACCGGCTTTTTTCATGGCGTCGGCGATCTGTTTTCTGCCGATCCTGAATTTCTTCCCGAAGTAATCGTAGAGTTCCTTCTCGGCCACCCTGTCGCCATACCGGAAATTCAGCGTGGGGGTTAGCAGCTTGTTCTTTTTGTCATCGGGAAGAGATGCCCTGACCATGAAGGGGACCGTCTGCACCCACGGACAATTGCAGTTGCTGGTGGGATTGTCCGCTGCCGCTTTCACATTGATGATGAACGGAGTGAAAACATAATCCGCATCGCCGTCCAGCAGTTCGTAAATGTGTCCGTGCATCACCTCCACCGGGAAGCAGGTCTCCGCCACGATCAGACTGAGGGATTTTTTGACGGTTTGATTATTGGTTTCATCGGAGACAACCACATTGAACCCCAGTTCATTGAAGAATGTGCTCCAGTAAGGGAATTCCTGGTAGAAGACCATCAGGCCCCTGGGGATCCCGATGGTGATTTTTTCAGGCTCGTTGCCCGGGGTGAACCCGTCGGTCAGCATGCCGATCCTTTCCTTGAAATAGTTGGGGATCCCTTCGCCCTTCCCTTTTCGTTCATCCAGTTCATATTTCTCGCAGCGTCCGCCAAAATAGAGGGGCTTTTTCTCCCCTTCGATCCGTACCCGTCTGATCTCGCACTGGTTGGAGCAGCCCTTGCAGGTGAACCGGTCCACTTTGTAAGGGATCTTGCCGATGTCCCATCCCTTGAAGCGGGTTTCCAGGTTGTTCTCTTTCACATGATCACGGGCCAGCATGGCGGCCCCGATGGCACCGGTGACATCAAAATGGGGCGGAATGTAGATCTTTTTGCCGGTGACCTTCTCGAAAGCAGCCACCACGGCCCTGTTGTTGGTGACCCCGCCCTGGAAAAGGATATGGTCCCCGATCCGCTTCTTGCGGACCACTTTCTGGATATAATTATGTACAATGGAGTAGGCAAGTCCGCCCACCAGGTTGTCGGTCTCCACCCCCCTTTGCTGGAAGGCATTCAGGTCCGATTCCATGAACACCGTACACCGGTCACCCAGACCCGCCGGCCTGGGGGCATGAAGGGCCAGTTCCCCGAATTCCTCCACAATGTTGATCTCCAGCTTTTCCGCCTGTTCCTCCAAAAAGGACCCGGTTCCCGCGGCACATACCTTGTTCATCTCGAAATCAATCACCACCCCGTTGTCGATGCTGATGTATTTCGAGTCCTGGCCTCCGATCTCAAAAATGGTATCCACTTCGGGATCAAAGGCAATGGCAGCGGTGGCCTGGGCTGTGATCTCATTGCGGATCACATCGGCACCCACAAAATCACCTGTCAGGTAACGCCCCGAGCCGGTGGTTCCGGCCCCTTTCACCACGACCCTGTCGCCCACCTCTTCGAATATTTCCACCATTCCCCGCCGGATGGCCTCCAGGGGTTTGCTGGCGGTGGGGAGGTAGCGCCTTGCCACTACCCGGTTCTGGTCATCGATCAGGACCACATTGGTACTCAGTGAACCGATATCCAGTCCCAGGTAAACTTCATATTTTTCTTCCGACTCAGGGATCGGGCAGACTTCTTTGCGGATATCCGATTGGGGAGGTGAGAGCGGTTCCCAGGATTTACCTTTCGATTTTTCACCTTTAATGTATGCTTCCAGGTCGCCGGTTCCCTTGTAGGTTGTCTCCTTGCTTCCGTGCTCCCTGTTGTAAAGCAACGCTCCGATGGCTCCCATGGACCTGTTGTGCTCGGGGATCAGCAGGTCTTCCTCTCCGGCCTTCAATTGTTCCCTGAAGGCCCTGATCATCCCGGTGTTGGATGAGACGCCTCCCTGGAACATGACCGGGAAGCGGATGGTCTTACCGCGCCCCAGCGAACTGATGAAGTTCCGGGCCACCGCAAAGCAGAGACCGGCCACGATATCGTGTACCGGTGTGGCGATCTGCTGCAGGTGGATCATATCGCTTTTTGCGAAAACACTGCAGCGTCCGGCGATACGCGGCGGATTTTCAGATTTCAGGGCCAGTTCCCCGAATTCCTTCTCAATGGAAACCCCGATACGCTTTGCCTGCTGGTCCAGAAACGAGCCCGTACCTGCAGCGCAGAGCGTATTCATCTCAAAATCGGAGAGCCTGGATGTTTCACCATCAAGCTTGTCCATGAAGATCAGCTTGGAATCTTCCCCGCCCATCTCGATGATCGTCCTCACATGAGGATATAATTTGGCCACGGAGGTCGACTGGGCCACGATCTCATTGACATAGATACCACCGACGAGTTCTGCGGCCAGCTTTCCGCCGGTCCCGGTGAAACTGACCTGTCCGAACCGTCCGTCGCGGTAAATTTCTTCCAGGATGCCGAGGATCTCTTTCAGCTTCCTGAAAGGTTTCCCATGACAGTAATCATACCGGTCAAGGAGAATCTTCCCGTCAGAATCTGCAACAATGGTATTGATGGAAATGGAACCAACATCGAATCCCAAATGGTATACTGGAGCCATAGAATCGTTTTAGGGTATGAAAGACGCACCTTTCATCTTTTCGTTGATCAACAAAATTAAAGAAAAAAAGATGGATGCATCATGAAGAGAAGGCGATAAGCAATTTATATATAATGGGTCTAAATAGACTTTAAGCCCTTATGAGAAGGGAAATTCAGACCTTTCTGCCGGCCGGCTTACAATGATTCCAGGAACTCCACCACCCTGTTGCTGTCGCCCGCGGCATCCACTTCCGAATCTTTGTAGATCAGTGTCCCCTCTTCGTCCAGAATGAAGGTCCACCGCTGGATGGTTGTTCCACGGGCAAGTTCCAGGGTCTTTCCACTGATCTCCTTCCGGATCACTCCTCCATCGTTCCGGGGAACCCCGAACAGGTCGGCGATCTCGCCCGATTCGTCCGAGAGAAGGGTGAAATTGAGACGGTGCTCCCGGGCAAAAAGATCCAGGGTTTCGGGACTGTCGCCGGAGACTCCCACCACCCGGGCACCTGCTGATTCCAGGTCGCTTTTCTGATCCCTGTAACTGCAGGCCTGCGCCGTGCATCCGCCGGTAAAGGCCACCGGATAGAAGTAGATGACCAGGTAATCACCTGAATGAAGGTTCTCTGAAAGCTGCCATGTTTTTCCATCCTGGTCAATGGCCGAAAAATCGGGCACCTTCTCTCCCTGTTTCACCTGGGAGAAAGCCAGGCCGGAGAGTACAAGGAAAATGACGGAGAGGAAGATTATTCTTTTCATGGTTCTGTATTTGATCGTTATGTTTTCCTATAACAACGATCGCACCGGAAAGTTAACAAACAGGTCCGTTTCATCCGTTTTTTTGTAGATTTATTCAATCGAACACCGGGGTGCATGTATCCAGTCAGTCTGCTGATCTGCCTTTTGGTTGCATACCTGGCCGGGAGCATCAACTTTGCCATCCTGATCTCCCGGTGGGCAAAAGGTATTGATATCAGACAGGTGGGAAACCGGAACCCGGGGACGTCCAATGTGGGTCGCGAAGTAGGAAGAGGCTGGGCGGCCCTGGTCTTTCTGGGTGACATGGCCAAAGGACTTGTTCCCCTGATCCTGGCGAGGGAACTCTTTTTTACAGGTGAGGATGCAATGGATTACCTGCCCTTGTTCCTTACCGGAATCGCTGCCATCACCGGACATTGCTGGCCCCTGTTCTTCCAGTTCAAAGGAGGGGGCGGACTTGCCACATCCATTGGGGTTTACATGTTCTTCATCCCGGTTGAATTCTTCCTGGTCCTGTTGAGCTGTTTTGCGGTCAACCGGCTGGTATTCCGTAACGAAAGATACCCGGTGGGACAGCTTATGCCCATGTGCTTTGTCCCCGTGACCCCGGTGCTCACGCTGGTCAGCGCCCTGTTCGTTGAAATACAGTTCCCCGGGAACATAACGGTAGGAGGCTATCCCTGGCATTTGGTTGCGGGAGTGGCCCTCCTTTCAATATATATTTTTATCCTTAACCTGAATATCGTACGGGGAAGGTTCTCAAAGGAAGGACCGGCATGAAATAGGCGATCTTATGTGCCGCTGCTTGCAGCGGCATAAACGAAAACGATATACATATAGCGAGGGGAGTCAAATATGGACACTGATCTCTGCCTGCTGATCGTAGCGGGTGCACTTGTGCTGCTGCCCGCCATTGCCTCCAGGAACCCCCTGGTACCGGCCCTTGTTCTGTTCAGCTACCTGGTCATCATCCTGCCTGTCCGGTATGGTCTCCAGGTATGGGTCCTGGCTTCGGCGGCGGTCTTTCTGATCGCATTGATATGGATCCTTTATATATCAGGCAAAAGGAATCTTTTGGCAATTCCGCGGGATCCGGAGATCATCAAATGGCGGATCGTTGCCCGTCCCTTTGCCCTTCTCTTTATTCCCATTCATGTGTATCTGGGAGAAAAGGTACTGCTTTACCTGCTGGGTGTTCTGGCCATCATTTTCATATCGACCGACATGTACCGGCTCTTTTCCAGGCGGCAGCTTTCGCTTTTCTATAAGAAAGCCGAGATCCAGCGGTTTTCCTCCATGACCTCATTCCTGGTGGCTATTTTCATCCTCTTTCTCCTGTTCCCTCCCCGGGTGAGCTACCTGTGCCTGGGATTTATCATCTTCGGGGACCTGGCGGCCAAAATTTCCGGATTGCATTTCGGGCGGATCAGGATCATTCACGGAAAGACCCTGGCAGGATCCCTGGGTTTCCTGACCGGCTGTCTTTTTGCCGGATCCGTGATATGTGTCATTTTTAGATTTCCTTTCTCCTACCTGTTCATAGGGGCCCTGGTGGCCACCGTGGCCGAATTGTTCACCTTTTATGTGGACGATAACTTCACCATCGGGATCCTTACCGGCGTAACCCTACAGGCGCTGCACTATTTCCAGGTGATCTGAAACTGCTCTCTTTCCGGAGAAAAGTAAAGGGCATATTTACTGACCGAATCCGGTTCTCAGGGAAACCCGGAATGTATTGAACAGCGGGGAATTCTTTCCTTCCCGCGGGATCAGGGCAGTGGCACGAAATCAGTTTCATTGCAGTTCAGCCACCATGGCGTCTACAAATTCCCGGCAGACTTCTCCTACCGGCCTGTTCCCTGTGAAATTTCCGGATACTATGATCTCTCCGGTTGTGATATCCGTGACCGATGCCGAGAAACTGGTAAAATCGTAGTGTCTGGGCAGGCGCAGAAAATCCAGGTACATCTTGCCGGAGAATTCAAGTACATACAAAGTATTCAATTCAATGACCCTGTAAAGCTCGGCGTTCACTTCATTCACAGAATCGTCCGTATCCGTTGATTCCTTTACATATTTATAGACGGTCCTGACGGTGGACCCGGAGATCACATGAAAACCATGCTTCATCAGCTGGTTGGTCAGGATGCCTTCGATACCCGCCGCATCCTCACGGTCCAGCTTGTTCATAATCGTGATCGTGTCACCGGTGGCAAACGAAGTGCCCGGTTTCACAACCACGGTAAGATCCTGATCGGGCTCCTGCGGGTCAATACAGCTGGCTATTGCTTTCTGCCGGCCCGGGAAGGAAATGAACATACTGGCTGCGATGATCAAAGGCAGCGTGTAAAGTATTGAACGTTTCATACAGATTGAATTTTGACACGATATCAGATCAGATCCTCGCCCCAGCTTTCCACCCCCTGTGAGGTCTTGCCCTGGAGCAGGGAAACAAATGCATTCAGAGATGCACGTGCATCTCCGAGCGGGTAGTAAAAAGCATCCCAGTTCTCGCTGTCTTCCCCGTCATGATTGGGAATGACATACCGGAAATGGTGAGCCTCCTGCAGTTCCGTGTAGGCACTCGAGGCCCGTCTTTCGATATTCTCCAGGTCCCGAAGCGAGATTTCCCCCTTTTGCTTCCTGGTCCGCCGCAGGAGTTTTCGCCTCATGACATCGGTAACCAGGCCGGGAAGGGACACCGCAGGTTCCGCTGCTTTCAGAGACAGGATCTCCTCACGGGAGAACGGGGACATGAATACGCTCAGTCGCTTCACTTCTGCCAGGGAAGGATGGGTCAGCAGAACCTTTCCGACAAAGGGATTACCCTCGAAAAGCACATCGCCCCCGGACAGCGAACGGCGCAATTCCTCCAAATCCAGGGCCTGCAGGTCGCCGCGGACATCCATTACCACAAAGCCATCTTTTTCTTTCAGATCCTCTATCTCCTGCCGGGGCCTGAAGTAATAATCAACACCGTCCGTCTCTCCCGGACGGGCAGCACGGCTGTTGTAAAGCACAAGCGGCTGGAGGGATTTATACAAATCGGGATACAGCCTGGCAAGGGCTCTGGCCAGGGGGCTTTTCCCGACACAGGAAGGGCCGGAGAATACGATCAGTTGTCCTTCTGTTTCGCCTGTCATACGATCAGTCGTCCTTTCTGTAATGTAAGCTTAAGAGTTTTTTTGGACAGCATCAAAATTATATGTTGAACATTTCACCATATTCCGGGCAGAAGACGGTAGCGTACGCTATTGGCATATTCACCATAGCCATCCAGTTCGTTATGTAACGCTCTATCCTCCAGAGCGGTACGAATGGATACTATGATCACAAGAAACCCTGCCGGAATGAATGCCCATATTGAATCCAGAAAGAGAGGCGTGGCCAGATAAGACCAGATTGCTCCTGTGTAACCGGGATGCCGGATCCAGCGGTAGGGGCCACTCGATATCACCTGATGGCCGCGCTCATTCTGGATGCGAACCATCCCTGAAAAAAAACGGTTCTCGATCAAGGCATAAGAGCCAAGAAGATATCCGGCCAGAATAATACATAATGCGGCAAGCTTAACAGGCAGGCTAAATGCAGGTGACCAATTGAATAACTCATCCAGACCGGCCACCACAAGGATCAAAGCACCGCCAAGTACTGACAGAGGTGCCAGGATTTTGTCCCAGGGCATCACGTTTTCGTGTCCCATGAATTGCGAACGTTCGGCAAGCAGGTCAGGATTGCGCAGGGCTGCCAGTGCACGGCTGACTGCGAAGCCAGCAATGTTGATGAATGCAAAAACCCAGGCTTCCCACCAGTCCCAGGAACGAGAGATCAACAGCGGCAGGAGCGGAGTGGCAACAACAAAAATCAATATCTGAATGACTGCACGCGGAGTGAATATTTTGTGTTGATTGCCCATGATTTTATCTTAACTATCCATACAGTCTTCCTATTCAAATTTATGATGCTTATTTAAGAGTTTCAATAGTATTCCATTGAGAGCTTCAATAGTATTCCATTAAGAGTTTCAATAGTATTCCATCGTCATCTTTATGGATTTACGTCTGTATCCGACGCCCTGCCAAACCCATTGAGGTAATTAGATACAAAATATCCACTTGTTATACTATATTGGTGCTTTTGCGATAAAAAATGTACATCGATAAATATTTATTATCCAATTTAGCACCTTATTAGTTAACAATAAGATAAAAAAGATTTTTTCTGAACGGAA
>JBNJEV010000081.1:0-10459 GCA_051746185.1 Bacteroidota bacterium | reverse complement strand
GAGGTATGACTTGTGATAAACAGACCTTTTTTATCGAACTATTAACTATATCGATGTTGATTTGGATATAAAACCTCTATCGATGAATATTTTGTATCAGAAATGCACCATATAAGTATAGTAAACGGATATTTTTTATCTATTTCCTCATGAATCCCTGTTTTTGAATCAAAAATAACAGACATCAAAAAATCACGCGAAGCGGAATCGCTGCATGAGTCAAACCCTGTGAGGTTTCTTATTCTTCAAAACAGGCAATCTTATTTTGGTAGGACGGATACATCTGGTTTAATGATGCAAAAACTGACAGATATTATACAGCAGAGATACGGTTCCGGCTGAAATTTCGGGGTAAACCCGGGCGAAACCAGGGTTGGTCATTCCGGAAAGAAGGAATCATGACTTTTAACATATGATCATAGGGTACTTTCTTGTAACTTGTTGTGTTCTTAATCATCCGCTGTCATGAATCATAATAATTACCGGATCAGGAAACCTGTGAACCGGATCAGGAAACCTGTAAACCCGATCATTTTCTTCGTGGGTTTTTTCATTTTATTCATGAATAACCAGCTTCAGGCCCAGGATATTGAAAAGGATATCATGGGGAGATGGATCCTGGAATCCACCGGCGACCAGCTTGATGGAGGTATCCTCAACTTTCAGGAGAATGGGACCTATGTATTCCGGAAGGATTTTTCTGACGGGACCAGAGCCGAACTCAAAGGGGGCTATCTCCTGGACTCGGGCTCCTCCCCTGCACGGTTGCGGCTCTGCCTGGGCGATTGCAGTGCCGCAGGCTCCGAGTGGACCTCGGAGTTCTGCATTCTGCGCATCACACCCGATGACATGCTGGAGATCTTCATGTCATCTGCCGGAGTTTATCCCCGTACCTTTCCGGATGACATGGATGCGGAAAGGATGTATGTATTTGACCGGGAATAATGATCCCGGCTCTGCAATAGTGCCGTCTTTTACAGCTCCTTGATCCAGATGTTCCTGAACTGGACCAGGCTGGATGCTCCCCGCAGTTTTCCGGTTTGGGGATTGATCCCTCCGTGGTGCTGAAGTCCGATGGGGCCCATCTCTGCCATCCCTGGGTGGAGGGCGTTTTCGATCACAGTGACCCCGTTGTTGACCACGGTGATGTGCTCCCCGGTCAGGATAATGTCCATGGCGTTCCACTGGCCCACAGGCTGGTCGGCATTTTCAGAGGGGACTGCGGCAGCTCTGACGTCCGCTGGCAGTGACTGATCGGTCCTGACCGACCACAACTCACCCGAGCCCACCGACCAGCACCAGAGATTGACCTGTCCCGAGCCTTTGAGCAGGATCCCGGAATCGGAATTGGGACGCAGCGGTTCTACCACTTCACCGTTTGCATCGCGGGCATACTCTCCGCTGGGCAGAATGATCGGAAGGGGAAAAAGATGGTCGCCGTATCCCTTGAATCGCCACTCCACGTGCAGCTTGAAATCACCATATTCTTTCTCGCTCAAGAGATCTTTGCTTCCCCGGGCTTCTGAACGTGCGTCGTAATCAATCACCCCGTCGATCACGTTCCAGTGTCCGTTATCTCCTTCGGGGACCTTCCATCCCGTCAGGTCCTTCCCGCTGAACAGTGAGACATATCCCTCCTTCTCATAAATGTTTGAATCCTGTGCCCATACGGACAGGGCGAAAAGGACCGTGATGATGCCGGTTAGAATAAATTTTCCGATGGTTTTCATGGCAATATCTGTTTAGTTTTGGTTCTGAATGTCCTGTTGGTTTGAAACTGAACCTATAAAGTTACGCTAAATCCCCGAAAATCCATTTAATGCGGTGGAGTGTTCCCGTCTTCCGGTTCATCCCTGTCCGCCCCCATTTGATTTTTTCCCGTTCTCATCAGCCACAGGATCCGGTCCAGTGAGATCAGGTAATGGATCAGGACCACTCCACCAAAGATTGCTCCCGTCAGGGTGTAGCCCAGGTCGATCAGCATCCATGTTACCACACCGAACAATGCCAGTTCCAGCAGCAAGCGGACAGGCCCCGGGGTCGGGACAACGGTTCTGCCCGACCTGCTGGGATCTTCTTTGACAGCATACACTCCCCAGATAGCGGCAAAGAGAAGGGGAAAAAGGATGGCCCAGAGGATCCGGGACCAGGAATCTGAAAGGCTGTAGCCCCACATGGCAGTAACGATCAGGGCCATCAATTCCAGTAAGAACCTTAACAGCAGGTTGACGGGATTTTTGGACATGGTGTCATCAATTGGTCAGTAATAGAACAAATATTCCACCGGATGGTTGAACTCCGGCCTGAGTATGTGACACCAAGGTCCGCAATTTTAGATGGTCAGAATAATTTAAACGGACAGGATAACTTAAACGGACAGGATAAAATTCGTCAGGTTCTCTTCCTTTTTCAGGCCCAGTTTTTTCCTCAGTTTGTAACGGTGGTTCTCCACACCGCGGTATGATATCCGCATCAGCGGGGCAATTTCCTTGGAAGAGAGATTCATCCTCAGGTAAGCGCACAATCTGAGATCACTGTGAGAAAGATCGGGGTACCGGCTCATCATTTTCTGAAGGAACTGTTCATGTGCCTTTTCAAAGTGGATCTGGAAAACATTCCAGTCATCCATGCTGGAGATGTTCTGGTCGATCTTCCCGATCAGCCTGGAGTAATATTTGTCCGGAAACCGTGTCCCCAGTTCGGCTTTCTGCTTTTTGATGATCCCGGTCAGCTCCATCAGAAATTCGTTTTTCTTGATGATCCCCATGGTGGCGTTAGCCAGTTCCTGACTTCTGTGTTCCAGTTCATTATTCAGCTTTTCATTCCTCAACCGGATCAGTTCCCTTTCCTTTGATTCCCTGATGTGTCTTTCCCTGTCCCTGATCCTTTTCACAAGAAGATACCGGCCCGTGAACAGCAACAGGATGAAAAGCAGCAGGTACACCAGTATGCTGATCCGGGACAGGTACCAGGGCGGTGAAACAACCAGATTGATCGGCTCTGAGTCTCCCTGATTTCCCCATTCATTGGTTACCCTGGTATGGATCGTGTATTCCCCATAAGGGATCCTTTCCATGTTGAAGACAGGCTTTTCCACGGGTCTGCTCCAGGTTTCATTCAAACCTTCCACGAAAGACTGAAATGCAAATACCTCATCTGAATAAAAAGGAAAAGCGTATGTGAGGGTGAGGCTGTTCTTGTTGAACGGGATACGGACCGGTCTGCTGTCCACAGGGATCTGTTCAACTCTGCCATTGCGTCCCCTGATCCCGATCTTTTTCAGCAGCAGTTTCTTATCTTCAATGAGACGGGAAAGATCGGGACGGTCTGCGTGCAGCATGGCAAAACCGTTGTCCAGGCAAAGGATCCCTACCATGGCACCCAGGGGAGTGACATTCTCATAGCCCGAAATCAAATGTCCTCCGAACAGTTCCCTGGGATAATCCTTGATCTGTGTTACCCCGGAATTGAATATCCTGAAAAGGGCAATGCCCTCCCTGGAGATAAACCAGTAATGGTGCTCAGGAGCAGCAATGATCCGGTGTGAAGCGGCATATTCTCCCAGCTGTTCATTCAGAGAACGGTAAGGCAGGATGCTGTCATTGATATCGTTGTATGTGTAGATCTGTTCTCCGGTGGTAAAAACGATCCGGTTCTCGATTTTAAATACCTGAATATCATAATCCTTCCCGAATACAGAATTCCCGAAATATTCCAAATCGAGGATCGAGTCCCGTGCATCGCTCATCCGGATCCTGTATATTGCCCGGTGCATGTGACTGGCCCACAGGTTGTCTCTGTGATCGAATTCAATGTACCGGATCAGGTCATTGAATCCGGGTAGCTGGGTTTCATACTTCCATTGACCCCCTGTTTTTCTGAAATAAACAATGTTCGAATAGGTCGACTGGACCAGGAGATTCTCTTCCCGGGGATGTCTGATCAGGCTGAACCCGCCTGAGACCGGGGAGATCCGGACTGCATCTTCCTCTTTAATCCTGAAGGACCCGTTATTGTGGCTGACGATCAGTTCTCCGTCATACTGATGGATATTCCAGGCCTGTCCCTGGGTGCCGGTAATAAATGTGAAGGGCTGTCCCTCATTGTTCCACTCCCGCCAGAAAACCCCCTGGTTCGTACACAGGTAGAGATTTTCCCCGTGCAGGGCTGCCGAATAGACAGCCCCGACTTCCTGTTGAGGGTAAATGGTGTAAGACGGATCGACCCGCAGGGAAACATGATCCACGCCCTGGTCCAGCGAAAGCCAGATATGATGTTCCCCTGTGCAATGGATCCCAAGCACGGTGTTGTTCTGTAATCCTGTCTCATTGTTAAGGCGGTACATTAAATCGCCCTGCCCGTTAAAGACCATGATCCCGTCCAGCAGGGTCCCGATCACCAGATTTCCGTTTTCGGCAATGGCACCCCTGTTTATCTTGTTGCGGGAGAAATACTCCTTCCGGTTTTCCAGGTACGGGCTGAGATCCGATCCTGTATACATGAACAGCCCTTCGGATTCGGTTCCTATCAAAAGACCGGAACCGGGCAGCTGCCTGGTAAAGGCGACCCGGTTTTCCCTGATCTCCGGGTCGGTCACATATGGCTTCAACAGGGTGTCCTCCATCAGGAACAATCCTTTCTCCGAAAGGTGAAGACAGAGCCGGCCGTCGACCAGGCTCACCGAATGGATCAGGGCATCGGGCCTGACCACCCTGAATTTGTCATCTTCATAAATAAAAATGGAGGAGAATGAATGAAAATAAACCCGGTCACCGGAAATGACCGTGGTCCAGAACTCTTCGTTCTGACTGAAAAGAGGTTCTGCCAGAGGATTGAGTGAAGTGTAACGCAGGTTTCCCAACCGGTCTCTCTCCCAGTATCCGATTTCCCGGTATCCGCCGGTGAATATCCTGCCCTGCTTATCAATGGCCACTGAGCGCATAACTGTTCTGTTGGGCGATGGATGATAATTCCACTCCACCCCGTCAAACTCCAGCAGCCCTGCATTATTGGCCACATATAGATATCCCTCGGGTCCCGTGGTCAGCGACCAGTTCTGGCTCTCCGCCCGGTATTCCTGTTTGGTGAAATTCCTGATCGCACAGGATTCCGGTGACTGACCGTAAACTTGAAGCACCAGGATGAACAAAAAAATGCACAGGTACATGGTACCGGCAACGTGAGCTATCTGTCGCGGATGTCCCCGGTTGTTAAAAACCGGTCCTGAAAAGAGGCGCATAACCATGGATCGACATGTTGTATAGTACAATATTACCGCGTTTTTGTCAGAATAGAGAAAAAATAATCTCAAAAATTTTCAGAGAACTATTTTGATAAATAATTGTTTATCAATTACAAGCAAATCTATAATGCCTGCGGGATGAGCCGAAAGTGAGTGCGCGATAAAAACCTCTTAATGACCTGCATCAGAGGTGTAATCATTTGTTTTGATGCAAGTTGAATTCTATAGAACTTGTTTTTACAATCAGTCTAACCATAAACCCTTCGGCTATGAAAAGAATATTACTGATCATGTTCTTCACGCTGCCTGTCATCTGGCTGACAGCACAGGAGAGGCTGACGGTCACGGGCACGGTGACAGATGAAGAAGGTACCGGTATCCCGGGAACAACCATTGTGGTCAAGGGAACCCAACAGGGTACCATCTCCGATCTGAACGGTGAATACACGATCGAGGCTGCTTCAAACGACACTCTGGTCTATAGTTTTATCGGTTATGGCACCGAAGAAAGAGCGGTCTCCGGACAGACCACCATCAATGTCCAGCTCGCGGAAATGGCCTTTGATATGGATGAGGTGGTGGTCATCGGATACGGTACGGCTGCGGTGAGAGACCTCACCGGCTCTGTTTCGGTGGTCAAGGCGGATGATATCACCAGGCAGCCAGTTCCCAACATCGGACAGGCCCTTCAGGGAAAGGTATCCGGGATCCAGGTCTCCAGCAACGGAGCCCCCGGAAGTGCACCCACCATCCGGATCAGGGGACTGGGTACGGTGCGGTCCGATGCCAGTCCGCTTTACGTGGTGGATGATGTATATGTGGATGACATCAGCTTCCTTTCCCCGCAGCAGATCGAATCCATCACCGTTCTCAAAGATGCTTCCTCTGCAGCAATCTATGGGGTCCGGGCTGCCAACGGGGTGATCATCATAACCACCAAGGGAGGGAAATTCCAGTCCCCCAAATTCAATTACTCAGGGTATGCAGGTATTCAACAGGTCTCCAACCTGCTGGACCTGGCCAATACGGACCAGTATATCACCCTGGTCAACGAGAAAATTGCTGTGGGTGAAACCAGAGGCACTGCTTCCACCCCATTCGACCCGGCTCTCTACACGGCAGATACTGACTGGTTCGAGGTAATCCTGAACCCCGCCAACATTCAGAACCATAATATCAGTATCACCGGCGGGGGTGAGAATTCAACTTATTACTACGGGATCGGGATCACCAGCCAGGAAGGACTGGTCAAGGAAAACGATTATACCCGGATCAACCTGAGAGGTACCTCGGATATTACGGTCAACCGTTTCCTCACAGCCGGATACGGGATCACGATGAACGGTTGGAAATCCGATGATGCTGCCAATGTGCTCGGACAGGCATTCATCGCTCCGCCGGCTTTCGAACCCAAGGTGGACGAAGACACCTATACCGACCCGGTGAGCCTGGGATTCGGGAACTTTGCCAACCCTGCTGCCACGATTGAATATCACAACAGCGTGACCCAGGGATTAAATGCACTGGCAAATATCTACACCGAGATCACCCCTGTGGAAAACCTTTCTGTCAGGAGCTCTTTCACTTTCGACGGAAGTTATTCCCAGAACAGGAATTATACCCCCGTGTACTTTGTATCGGTCACCCAGAATGATACCATCTCACACCTTACCAAGTCCAATTCCCAGGAGATGAACTACACATTTGACAATACGGTGACCTATAACAGGACTTTCGGGGAACACCAGGTAAGAGGGATGGCCGGTCTCTCCTTTGTCCAGTTCAGGAACCAGGGACTGAATGCCACCACCAGCAGGGTACCCTTCTTTACCGAATCGACCCTGTACCTGAACAACGGATCCATCGAGGATCTGACCGCGGGGGATTACGGATCACTGATCCGCAGCATGTCCTATTTCGGACGTTTGTTCTACTCTTTCAGGGACCGGTATCTGCTGACCGCCACCTTCCGGCGTGACGGGTCATCCACATTCCCCAGTGAAAAAAGATGGGGGAATTTCCCTTCCCTCGGTCTGGGCTGGGTGGTTTCACAGGAAGAATTCTTTGATAATGTTACGGCCATCGACTTCCTGAAACTGAAGGCCAGCTGGGGAATCCTGGGGAACAACCAGGTGCCGCAGAATGTATACACGGTGACCGTGGACAACTGGGGGGGATATTCGGTGGTATACGGACCCTTCGGAAGCTCCAACATCCGCCAGGGAGCATCCATCACCTCCCTGGTCGAACCACTGCTTCGCTGGGAGATCGTGGAAGAATATGACCTGGGAATTGAATCCCTGATGCTGGAACACCGGCTCAATGTGGAACTCGGACTGTACCGAAGAATGACCCGGTCCGCCATTTTCCCTGTCCCGCTGATCGGTACCGCCGGCACGTCAGGCAACAGTTACCTGGACAACAATGCGGATATCCTCAACATGGGTGCGGAACTCAGTGTCAGCTGGAACAACGCGGTAACCGACAGGTTTTCCTACAATGTCGGGGGGAATATCTCCTTCAATCATAATGAAATATACAGACTTGAACCCGGGACCCTCCCGTTTTATGATGCCAACGCATTCAACGGTGCACTGGCGACCTATACCCAGGAAGGGCATCCGGTCGGCGAATTCTACGTTCTGGAGGTGGACGGGGTCTTCCAGAATTTTGACGAGGTGAACAATTATACCAGCGGGGAAGGTGATCCCATCATGCCGGATGCAGTACCGGGCGATTTCCGGTATGTGGACCATAACAATGACGGGGTCATTGATGATAATGACAGGATCCCCTATGGGAGCTATACGCCCAAGGCGATCTATGCGATAAGCATGGGGATCAATTTCGGTCAGTTCGATTTTTCACTGGAGATGCACGGTGTGGCCGGCAACAAGATCTATAATGCCAAAAGGGCGAACCGGTTCGGGAACGAGAACTACGATGCCGATTTTGCGCAAAACAGGTGGCACGGGGAAGGAACAAGCGATACCTATCCTTCGGCCGACCTGGCAGGAGGGAAAAACGTCTATCCCAATACCTTCCTGGTGGAACCGGGTGACTATTTCCGCATCCGGAACATCCAGGCCGGATACACCCTTCCATCGAGGTTCACCGAACGTCTGACAGGAGAAAGGATACGCGTCTATGTCAGTGCCCAGAATCCTTTTACATTTTTCTCATACAACGGATTTTCTCCCGAAATACCTGGAGGAAGCCCGTCCACATCCGGAATGGATTACGGGGTATATCCCCTTTCCAGGATCACCAATGTAGGTATCACCATGGATTTTTAACCCAATGTATCAACAGATAAAATACAGAGCCATGAAAGGAAAGATAATGATCCTGATCATTTCACTTGGTTTGCTGGTTTCCTGCCAGGACTATCTGGAATTCCCCCCTGAGGGTGAAGTCCCCCAGGAAGAATTCTTTAAAAACCAGGAGGACGCTCAGAAAGCAGTGAATGCCATGTATGGCTATCTCAGATCCTGGGATATTTCCGCTTTTAACTATCTCATCCTCGGATCCCTTCCCTCCGATGAGATCCAGAAGGGCAGCAGTCCTGGCGACGGTTCCTGGGCAAATGATTACGTGAACTTCCAGCATACCAAGACCCAGCAGCAGATCAGCGATTTCTGGACCAGCCGTTATCAGGGAATCAACCTCTCCAACCAGGTGCTTACCAATGTCCCCGGTATCGATATGAGCCAGGCAGTGAAGGACCGGATGCTTGCCGAAGCCCGTTTTATGCGTGCATTCCATTATTTCTACCTTGTGAGGGCTTTCGGAGGGGTCCCCCTGATCGAAGAGGTTCCGGCCGGACCGGAAGGACTGATCCGGACCTCCCTGGAAGAGACCTGGGATTTTATCGAACAGGATCTGAGGGCTGCCATGCCGGATCTTCCCGAGACCGTGCCCTCCTCCGAGTACGGGAGGGCCACCAGGTGGGCAGCCAAAGGTTTGCTGGCCAAAACGCTTATGTACCGGGAGGATTGGACCGAATGCAAATCGGTCTCCGACGACATCATCAATAATGGTCCGTTTGACCTGTATCCCGATTTCTACCTTCTGTTCAGGCCCGAGCAGGAATTCTCCGAGGAGTCGCTGTTCGAGATCGTGGCCACCCAGGTTCCCGGCGAGGGAGCGCTTTCCAACAGCCAGTTTGCCGAGGTCCAGGCCATACGGGGACAGTTCGGATGGGGATGGTTCGTTCCCACGGATCAACTGGCAGATGCATTTGATGCCGAGGGTGATACGGTCCGGAAAAAGGTCACCATCCTCTACCGCGGAGATGTTACCGGGGACGGTGACACTGTGGCGGGGATCGAGGCGATGGAAGGGGTGGATGTACCCCGCTACAACGGGAAAGCTTATGTACCCTCCAGGATCCCAAGGGTAACCGGTCCGTACGGATGCGACCAGAATGTAAGGATCCTTCGTTTTGCCGAGATCCTGCTGATCAATGCCGAAGCCGCATTCCACACCGGAGGGGATGTGGCCACTCCCCTGAACAGGGTACGGGCCCGCGCTGGCCTGGATCCCGTCAGCAGTCCGGGAATTGAGGATATATGGGCAGAAAGGCGCCTGGAACTGGCCGGTGAACAGGACCGTTACTGGGACCTGCTCAGGACAGGCCGGGCTGCGGAGGTTCTGTCAGAATACGGGTTCCAGGAAGGGAAACACGAATGGTACCCCATTCCCCAGGGTGAGGTGGAACTGAGCGGAGGACAACTGGAGCAGAATCCGGGCTGGTAGACAGGCTGAAAAGAAACTTGAACGATCGAAAAATCAAAATAATGAATGATCACTGGCTCCGGGCTTCCCGTATGTTATTCATTATACTCATTCCGCTTTTGCTGGTCACCTGCAACCGGTCTGCCCGGAAATCGGATGACTCCGGGGCCGGGTCCCTGACTGCACTTTCCGATGAGGCATTGCTGGATACGATCCAGTATACCACATTCCGGTATTTCTGGGACGGTGCGGAACCTGTTTCCGGAATGGCCAGGGAACGATATCACATGGACGGGGTCTATCCTCAGGACGATAAGAATGTGGTTACCTCGGGTGGATCCGGTTTCGGACTGATGGCCCTTATCGTGGGAATAGAACGCGGATTTATTACCCGTCAGGAGGGGATCGGAAGGCTGGAGAAGATCATCGGCTTCCTGGAGACCTGTGACAGGTTCCACGGGGCATGGCCCCACTGGCTCC
>JBNJEV010000080.1:0-10629 GCA_051746185.1 Bacteroidota bacterium | reverse complement strand
ATAACCTGAATAGATCCAATAACCAGGTCCATAGCGTGGCCCTTCATTAATCTTCTCTCTTTCTTCTTGACTAGGACCTCCTTCGTGATACATCCCATTGGGATCGACAAAGTTCACCGGGTTATTGGCAACGTAGGTATAAGGGCTGAGTGAGGTGGTGGATTCTGGGAGGGGGTCGGGAGAGTGCCAGAGGGCAAGCTGCGGGTCAAAGTACCGGGCCCCGTGAGAGTACCAATCTAATCCATGTGCTTCATCAATACTCTTGCCAGTATATAAATAACTATTGTCGAGTCCAGACACATAACTCTTATCTCCCATCTCCAAACCAAACGGATAAAAATGGGTCTCCTGGAGGAGATCTGCATCATGATCATCATTCAGATCGGTAAACACCATTCTTATAGATCCTAGATGATCCTTTATGAAATGGTCATACCTAAAATCATTACCTGCTGGAACCATCCTGCCGGTAGCTGTGAGGGCAAAACTTAAAGTATCGTTGTTATAAACAAATCCTCCCATATGACCTGTTGAGTCGGTTGCTGATCCATTTTCTTCTATGACTGTTTTCCACCTTGCACCGGTTGCATCATAAATATATTTGATCTTGTTTCCTCCACCAAAATCGATAATCTCGGGTAAGTTTAAGAAATTATATGTGATTGAGGATATTCCTTTATTGTCATCAGTTAACATATTTCCATTACTGTCGTATGTATATTCTGTTCCGCTATATCCATTTGTTCCATCATAGAAATCTCCCCTTCCGGAATCATCTGCAGCCAGATCACCAACAGCCTTGAGCCTATTTCCTTCATATGAATAATCCAGGCTATCGATAATTCCATCATGCCCATATCTGCTGGCAGTTACTAAATTTCCATTTTTATTATACGTTAGATTGTCAACATCATAATCCTCAGAGTCAGACCATGAACCATCTTTTAAATAATAATCCGCCTTTTTCAGTTGATAAAGATCATCGTATTGGAATCCGTATGCTGAGATACCAACGTTATGCTCTTGCCACCATTTCATAGCTGAAATCATACCGTTATACAATGTATCCGAATTAAAATCTTCCGGATTTTCATATTGCAGTTCCAGTACAAACAGGTCCTTATCATCTCCGGTTGGTGGGCCCTCATTGATCGATTTTAGCCAACCTCTTATGTTGTACGCAAAATCTAAAGATTGTAAGAATTCCGTGGAATCAGGACAATAAAGATTCTTTTCTATTACCTGACCTAGCTCATTGTAGGCTAACCCTTGAAGAAGCACTTCATCCTGACTGTCAATTTGATGATAATGTTCCAGCAGTCTACCCTGGTGATCATATTCATACCTCTGGGTAATCATTGTGATGTCCAAATCATCCGGTGTGTGCATGAGAGTTGTCTTGTCAACCTGACCGCTGAATTTATATTTTAGATTGGAGATTTCATATCCATCCGGATAAAGATCTCTTATTGTTGATATTACTCTGCCGTATTTGTCATAATAAATAGTTGACTTCAGCCAATATTCTTCTCCAATCATTTTGACTTTGCCACCAGTGGCTCTTCCTAAAACTCTGTAATCAGGAGCAGTAGCATAATCCTCGGTTAATTGGTGATAATCAAATAGAGTGTCCTGATCAAAATTATTAATAAACTCATAATCATCATAATAGTTTACGGTGTAAACCATAGCAGATGTGATATCCGGATAACTTCTATTGGTATAATCATGGATTCCTCCAGTTGATCTTTCTTCAAAGAGAGAACTACCTGTGTACTGATCAACTGTATCTTGCATGACATCTCTTGTATAGTTTTTCGTTACAATTCCGGAAATGACAGGACGGTCAAGCTCGTCATATTTAATGAAAGCCCATTTGTTTTCATTTCGAAGGTTCCCATCCTGAGTCAGAACAAGCCGGTCACGCAGGTCATAGACATAAAGAATGGAATCCATTCCCGGAAGCATTTTCTTGATGAGACGACCTTTTTTATCATATGTATACCGATAACTGTACTTTCTAAGAACGTCTTCTGAATAATATGCTTTGCCCCCACCATAGGTCCACGAGCCATATCCCTCAGGAGTCATGATGCACTACTCAACCTACCATCATTTTTGAATAGAAATTTCATTATCCCGTGACTCCAAAAATCTCCCCACACACAAAAAGACATTCGACGGGCAGCCGATCGGAAAAATCTTTACTAAATTCAGCCGGTAATATTGATTCTTGATTTTTCGACATGGCAAAACGCACGGATATTGAGAAAGTACTGATCATCGGGTCCGGACCGATTATCATCGGACAGGCATGTGAATTTGACTACTCGGGCACGCAGGCCTGCAAGGCCCTGCGGTCACTGGGCTATAAGATCGTGCTGGTGAATTCCAATCCTGCCACCATCATGACCGACCCGGAAATGGCCGATGTGACCTACATCGAATCATTGAACGAATATGCGCTGAGGGAGATCATCAAGAAGGAGAGGCCCGATGCACTGCTGCCCAACCTGGGGGGACAGACCGGGCTGAATCTTTCATCCGTGCTGGCGAAAAGCGGGATCCTGGACTATTACGGGGTAAAGATCATCGGGGTGAATGTGGATGCCATCCAAAGAGGTGAAGACCGCACCGCGTTCAAGGAGACCATGAATGGTCTGGGGATCGAGATGCCAAGAAGCAGGGCGGTGGAAACCCTTGAAGATGCCGAAAAAGTCGCCGCTGAACTCGGCTTTCCCGTGGTGATCAGGCCCGCCTACACCATGGGCGGGACCGGGGGAGGACTGGTGTATAACATCGAGGAATTCCGCACCGTGGTGAGCAGGGGACTTTCGGCCAGCATTGTGGGACAGGTGCTGGTGGAGGAATCGGTCCTGGGATGGGAAGAGCTTGAGCTGGAGGTGGTCAGGGATGCCAGAAACCAGATGATCACGGTCTGTTTTATCGAGAACGTGGATGCCATGGGTGTGCATACCGGTGATTCCTACTGCACGGCCCCCATGCTGACCATCGACCCGGCGCTGCAGGAACGGCTGCAGAAGTATTCCTATGATATCGTGGAGGCCATTGAGGTGATCGGGGGCACCAATGTGCAGTTCGCCCACGATCCCGAAACCGGACGGGTGGTGGTGATCGAGATCAATCCGCGGACATCCCGATCCTCGGCCCTTGCCTCCAAGGCCACCGGATTCCCGATCGCCTATGTATCCTCCCTGCTGGCCGGGGGACTGACCCTGGATGAGATCCCTTACTGGAGGGACGGGACCCTGGAAAAGTACACGCCCTCGGGCGATTACGTGGTGGTGAAATTTGCCCGCTGGGCTTTTGAGAAATTCGACAACCTGGAGGACAAGCTGGGTACCCAGATGCAGGCGGTGGGGGAAGTGATGAGCATCGGGAAGACCTACAAGGAAGCCCTGCACAAAGCGATCCGCTCACTGGAGATCGGCAGGTACGGACTGGGGTTCGCCAAAGATTTCAACAACAGGTCCCTGGAAGAGCTGATGGCAATGCTGAAGCACCCCTCCAGCGAACGGCAGTTCATCATCTACGAGGCATTGCGCAAAGGTGCGGATACAGAGGACCTTCACCGGAAAACCCATATCAAGCACTGGTTCATTTCACAGATGAAAGAGTTGGTGGAGCTGGAAGAGATGATCCTGGAGCTTTCCTGGGACGATCTGCCGGAAGATCTTTTTATCCGGGCCAAGAAGGACGGGTTTGCGGACAGGTACTTGGCTTTCCTGATGAAGGTCCCGGAGAAACAGGTGCGGGAGAGGCGCTACTCCCTGGGCCTCCGGCAGGCATGGGAACCGGTTCCCGTCAGCGGTGTGGAGGATGCCGCTTATTACTATTCCACCTACAATGCCCCCAACCGGGTCAGGGTGAGCGACAGAAAGAAGATCATGGTGCTGGGAGGGGGACCTAACCGGATCGGCCAGGGGATCGAATTCGACTATTGCTGTGTGCATGCGGCTTTTGCCATCCGTGATGCGGGATACGAGTCCATCATGGTGAACTGCAATCCGGAAACGGTATCCACGGATTATGACACCTCCGATAAGCTCTACTTCGAGCCCCTCACGGCCGAGGATGTATTGAGCATCTACGAGCATGAACAACCGGAAGGAGTGATCGTCCAGTTCGGGGGCCAGACCCCGCTGAACCTGGCCAATGAACTGGCCGAAGCCGGTGTTCGGATCCTGGGGACCAGTCCAGATACCATCGATTTGGCGGAGGACCGGGACCGTTTCCGGCAGATCATCTCGTCGCTGGGGATCCCCGAACCGGAATCAGGAATGGCCAGCACCCTGGAGGAAGCCAAAGAGATCGCCGCCAGGATCGGTTATCCCCTGATGGTAAGGCCTTCCTATGTGCTGGGGGGAAGGGCCATGAAGATCATCCTGGATGAGGAGATGCTGGAACAATATGTTACTGAAGCCACGGATGTGTCCCCGGACCGGCCCCTTCTGATCGACGATTTCCTGGAGGATGCCATCGAGGCGGAGGCGGATGCCCTTTCCGACGGGTCCGGTGTATTCGTTCCGGCAGTCATGCAGCACATTGAATACGCAGGGATCCATTCCGGAGATTCCGCCTGTGTGATCCCGCCGGTAATCATCCCCGAAGAACACCAGCAGACCATCAGGGAATATACGCGGAAGATCGCCCTGGCTCTGGATGTGGCCGGACTGATGAATATCCAGTATGCCATCTACGAGGATGTGGTCTATATCCTGGAAGCCAACCCGAGGGCCTCGCGGACCGTCCCCCTGGTCTCCAAGGTCTGCAACATTTCCATGGCCAGGATCGCCACCCAGGTCATGCTCGGAAAGAAACTTTCGGATGCAGGACTGAAGCACGGGGAGTTTCATCATTTCGGGGTCAAGGAGGCCGTTTTCCCGTTTAATATGTTCCCCGGGGTAGACCCCCTGCTCGGCCCTGAAATGCGTTCCACGGGTGAGGTACTGGGACTGGCCGACTCATACGGGCTGGCCTTCTTCAAATCCCAGGAAGCCACCCAGGTTCCCCTTCCCGTGGAAGGCACCGTGCTGATCACCATTGCGGACCGGGATAAGGAGAAGATCCTGGAATTTGCCGGAAACTTCCGGGATATGCGCTTCAATATCATGGCCACCGGGGGGACGAAAAAATTCCTGGAGGAGCACGGGATCGAATGTGAATATGTGAAGAAGGTGCACGAGGGCAGGCCCAATATCGTGGATGCCATCAAGAACGGGGTGATCAACCTGGTGATCAACACCCCGGCCGGCAAACAGAGCGAATATGATGATTCCTACATCCGGAAAAGCGCCATCAAACACCGTGTACCCTATATCACCACCACATCAGCCGCACTGGCCGCCACGGTGGGGATCAAAGAACGCCGCAACGGCGCCTACCGGGTACGGTCCCTGCAGGAATACCACGGGGATATCGGTTATTGAATTCTATTAGAGAGGGGAGAGACTGAAAGGGATGGTGCCCAGGACAAGAATCGAACTTGCACGACCTAAATCGGTCACTAGGCCCTCAACCTAGCGCGTCTACCAGTTCCGCCACCTGGGCATGCAGGCTTCTTTTGTGCCCAGGAAAGGACTCGAACCTTCACGTACTTGCGTACACTAGTCCCTGAAACTAGCGCGTCTACCAATTCCGCCACCTGGGCAAATCTTATGATTTTGTGTCTTTACAAGAACAACCCCGAAAACCTTCATTGGGATTCGGGGCTGCAAATATATGAAATTTTCAATTTTAAATGCTCCGTGAGAGTCATTTTTTGCCGGGGACCTGCCCCCGTCGACCTATTTCTCTTTTTTTTCGCTGAACTTGTTCTCCTTGAGCGGCCTTTTCTTTCCGGTTTCTCCTTCCTTCATCATCAGCTCCTTCTGGGTGGAACGGGAAGTGGATTTCTTGGCGGTGGGCTCGTAGTAGTCCACATAGGCGATAAAAGTGTGATCATATCCGGGTTCCAGCAGCTGGGTCTCGATGAATCCCACATCCTCCGAGGCCAGGGTGTAATTGTCGTGGTCTTCCTCCCATACATCCACGTAATAGCGCTGGTAGCTGAGTCCGGTGAACATGCATTCCCCCACCGCATTGGTGAACTGTTCATCCACCGGGTTGGTCTCATTCTCCCAGTCATTCAGGGTGGGATACAGGATCACGCTGGCATTGGGGACCGGATATTCGTCATAGTATTCTTCCACGATCACCTTGAGCTGGGAGCCGATCACCTCTACTTCAAAGGTGGCGGTGCTGACCCCTCCCTTTTTACCGAAAGCTTTCAGGCTTACCAGGTAAATGCCCGGATCGTTGTAGTAATGGGACACATGGACCCCGTTGTAAATGGTACCGTCGCCCATGTTCCATTCGAACTGCTCCGCATCGGTGGAGATGTTGTCAAAATAGATCTCCTCTCCCACGTAAGCGGGATTGGGAGTAATGATGGCGTCGGCATAAGGGTCCTTGTAACAGCCTGTCAGGATCAGCGACAGGATGGGCAGTATGAAGAGTAAGCGTTTCATGGCAATTTGGTTTACAGGTTACACTTTATTGAATGAAAATCAAATAGCATGCCAAAATGGGACATTGCAAATCTAACCGCTTTTTTCTTCCTTTGGGATCAAAAGATTCAAAAGTTATGATCATGAACCGATCCATCGCAAAAATATGTGTCCTGTTGCTTCTGGCCGGACCGGCCACCCTGCTGGCGGCACAGGAACCCGCCCGGATCACCCTGGAAGACATTTACCGCAAAGGGATCTTTTCTCCGGAAAGACTCTCCGGACTGAACTCCATGAAAGACGGGCTGCATTACACCATCAGCAAAGAGGGACGGATCGAAAAATACAGCTACCGCACCGGGGAAAGGAGCGAAGTGCTGTTCGATGCGGGGAAATTCGATCAGATCGACCGGTTCAGCGGATACAGCTTCAGCGACCGGGAGGACAGGATCCTGATCGAAACCGGCCGGGAAAGGATCTACCGCCGGTCCTACCTGGCAACGTACTGGATCTACGATATCCCCTCCGGCATACTGGAACCTCTTTCGGTGAATGGAAAACAGCAGCTGGGTACCTTTTCCCCCGATGGTGCCATGGTGGCTTTTGTCCGTGACAACAACCTGTTCATCATGGATCTGGAAAAGAAAGAAGAGGAGCAGATCACCTCCGACGGGGAGAAGAACAGGATCATCAACGGGGCGCCAGACTGGGTCTATGAGGAAGAATTCGGTTTTGCGCAGGGTTTTCACTGGTCACCCGACAGCAAAAAGATCGCCTTCTACCGTTTTGACGAAAGGAGGGTCAAAGAGTTCCACATGACCCTGTTCGGGGAGCTTTACCAGGAAATATACAGGTTCAAATATCCCAAGGCGGGAGAAAAGAACTCCATTGTGTCCATCCATGTATATAATCTGGATTCGGGTACCACAAAGACCATGGATACCGGGGAGGAGACCGACCAGTATATTCCCAGGATCAAGTGGACAAAGGATCCCGGCGTGTTGAGCATCATGCGGCTGAACAGGCTGCAGAACCAGCTGGATATCTTGCATGCCGATGTGAAAACGGGTGCTTCCGAAGTGATTTACCACGAGGAGAACAAGTACTATATCTCCGAGGCATCCGACAAAACAATCACATATCTTCCTGACAACCAGCATTTCATACTGATCAGCGAACGGGACGGCTATTTCCATTTCTACCTGTATGATTTTGTCGGGCGGACCATCCGCCCCATCACTTCCGGATCGTATGACATCCATGAATTTGTGGGATATGATGAGAAAAAAGAGATGCTCTACTATACCTCCTTTGAAGAATCCACCCTGGAAAGGCACCTTTACTTCATCGGGATTGACGGGAACGGGAAGAAGCGGCTGAGCACGGAAAAAGGAACCCACCGGGCCGATTTCAGCGACAGCTTCGAGTACTATATCCTCACCCATTCCTCGGCCAATGCCCCGGCAACGGTCACCCTTCACCGGCGCAGCGGCAGGCTGATCCGGGTACTGGAGGACAATGCAGCGATCAGGGACACCATGGATCGCTATGGATTTGCCAGGACCGAATTCCTCATGGTACCTACGGCGAGCGGACAGGACCTGCATGCCTGGATGATCAAACCGGCCGACTTCGATCCTGCAAAAAAGTATCCTCTGTTTATTTATGTGTACGGGGGACCCGAATCACAGAATGTGGTCGACGGGTGGAACCGCAGGACACCCTGGTTCCAGATGCTGGTACAGCAGGGGTATATCGTGGCATGTGTGGACAACCGGGGGACCAACGGCCGGGGTGAAGCATTCCGCAAGGCTACCTATATGCAGATGGGGAGGCTGGAGACCATCGACCAGGTGGAATCTGCCAGGTGGTTCGGATCGCTGGATTATATTGACCGGGACCGCATCGGGATCTTCGGATGGAGTTACGGGGGATTCATGACCAGTCTCTGCATGACCAAGGGTGGGGGACTTTATCGGATGGGCATTGCGGTGGCCCCGGTCACCAACTGGAGGTATTACGATACCATCTATACCGAACGGTTCATGCGGACCCCGCAGGAGAACCCCGAAGGATACGACAACAACTCCCCCATCCATTTTGCCGGTCAGCTCGAAGGTGCGTTCCTGCTGATCCACGGAAGTGCCGATGACAATGTGCATTTCCAGAACTCCATGGACTTTACGGAAGCACTGGTGCAGGCCGACCGGCAGTTCGAGATGCAGTTCTATCCCAACAGGGCCCACGGGATCAGCGGAGGGAATACCACCTATCATCTTTATCAGCGGATGACCCGTTTTATCCTGGAGAATCTTTAAGATACAGGCATATTTCTTAACTTTGCGAGGTTTTTGAAAAGAATCTGAAATGATCAATATTACATTTCCGGACGGATCCGTAAAACAGTATGAATCGGGGGTCACCGGGCGCGACATCGCCAGAAGCATCAGCAACAGCCTGGCCCGGGAGGTGTTGTCGGTCTCGGTCAACGGCGAGGTATGGGATGTGGACCGGCCCATTCATTCCGATGCCGCCATCAGGCTGAACAAATGGGATGACCCGGATGGGAAGCATGCCTTCTGGCACTCATCGGCCCATCTGATGGCAGAAGCCATTGAATCGCTCTATCCTGGGACCAAATTCGGGATCGGTCCGGCCATTGAGAACGGGTTCTACTATGATGTGGATCCGGGCGACGAGGTGGTTATCACCGATTCGGACCTGCCGGAGATCGAAAAAAAGATGAAAGAGATCGCATCCAGCAAGCAGACCTTCCAGAGGGAAGAGGTGAGTAAAAGCGAGGCCATGAACCTGTTTGCCAATAAAGGGGATTATTACAAGACCGAGCTGATCGAGGAGCTGGAGGACGGGACCATCTCTCTGTACCATTCCGGGCATTTTACAGATCTCTGCCGGGGACCCCATCTGCCCGATACCTCCCCCATCAGGGCCATCAAACTGCTCAATGTGGCGGGGGCTTACTGGCGGGGGGATGAGAACCGGAAACAGATGACCCGGATCTACGGGATCACCTTCCCCAAGCAGAAAATGCTCGAGGAGCACCTGGAACTGCTCGAGCAGGCAAAACAGCGCGACCACAGGAAACTGGGAAGGGAACTGGAACTGTTCACTTTTTCCCGGAATGTGGGACAGGGACTTCCGCTGTGGCTTCCCAAGGGTGCCCAGCTGAGGGAACGGCTGGAGAATTTCCTTAAAAAAGTGCAGAAAGATTACGGTTACGAGCCGGTGATCACCCCCCATATCGGTCAGAAAAGTCTGTGGGTCACCTCGGGCCACTATGAAAAATACGGAAAGGAGAGTTTTCAGCCCATTCACACACCGCAGGAGGGCGAGGAATTCCTTCTGAAACCCATGAATTGTCCCGCCCATTGCGAGATCTACCGTTCCAAGCCCCGGTCCTACCGGGAGCTACCGGTCAGGATGGCTGAATTCGGTACCGTGTACCGGTATGAACAGAGCGGGGAATTGCATGGGCTGACCCGCGTGAGGGGTTTTACCCAGGATGATGCCCACATTTTCTGCAGGCCCGACCAGCTGAAGGAGGAATTCATCAAGGTGATCGACATCGTGCTGCTGATCTTCAAAACACTGGATTTCAACGATTTCGACGCCCAGGTATCCTTACGCGACCCGGATGACATGGAAAACTACATTGGCACCGAGGAGAACTGGGAAAAAGCGGAGAAGGCCATCCTGGAAGCGGTGGAAGAAAAAGGAATGGATTGCACCGTGGAACGGGGCGAGGCCGCCTTTTACGGTCCGAAGCTGGACTTTATGGTCCGGGATGCCCTGGGAAGAAAGTGGCAGCTGGGAACCATCCAGGTGGACTACAACCTTCCGGAAAGATTTGAGCTGGAATATATCGGGGAAGATAACCAGAAGCACAGGCCGGTGATGATCCACCGGGCCCCTTTCGGCTCCATGGAACGTTTTGTCGCCATGCTGATCGAGCACACCGCGGGAAAGTTCCCCCTTTGGCTGACCCCCGATCAGGTGGTAATCCTCCCCATCAGTGAAAAATTCCATGATTATGCGGAAAAAGTTTCAAATTTCCTGAAAAATTACGATATTCGCACCCTGATTGACGGGAGGAACGAAA
>JBNJEV010000079.1:0-10630 GCA_051746185.1 Bacteroidota bacterium | reverse complement strand
TTTGAGGTCCAGGCAGGGATCACCCAGGGGCTGGAACATGCTCCTTTCCGGTTTTCGGTCACCCTGCAGCACCTGGAAAGGTGGGATTTGACCTATGAAGCAGGCGACCGCCAAACCATCAACACCGTGAACGAGCCGGTGGAGCGGAGCAGGTTTGATGTATTTGGTGACAATCTCATGCGTCATGTGGTCCTGGGGGTGGAATTCCTTATGGGCGAGAATTTCCATGTGGATTTGGGGTACAATTACAAGCGGAGAAAAGAAATGAAAGTCAGCACGAGACCGGGAATGGTGGGATTCTCATGGGGGTTCGGATTCCGGGTATCCAAGTTCCATTTTGCATTCGGACGGGCCTCCTATCATCTGGCCGGAGGTACCAATCATTTCTCTCTTACCACGAACCTGTCCGAGTTTTACAGAAAGCAGCGCTGAAGGGACCCCTTCCTGCCGTCAAAACATTATCTTAGCGTTGAAAAAAACTGGATTTGGAGCATCCGAAGATCATCATAGCACTGGACGGGCACTCCTCCTGCGGAAAGAGTACTTTCGCCAAAAGGATCGCCTCAGAACTGGAATATACCTATATCGATACGGGGGCCATGTACAGGGCGGTGACACTGGCATGTATGGAAGCAGGGCTGTACGAACAAAGTGATTCCCCTTCGGAGAAAGAGGTTGAAGCGGTCCTCGAAGGCATTGGGCTTGATTTGAAATATAATCATGATCGTGAGCGGACGGAGATCTATCTGAACAACCGCATGGTGGAGGACCGGATCCGGTCGATGGATGTATCCGGACAGGTAAGCTATATCTCCGCCATGGGACCGGTCCGCCGTAAAATGGTGAAATATCAGCGGAGGCTGGGAATGAACCGGGGGGTGGTGATGGACGGAAGGGATATCGGAACGGTAGTCTTTCCCGATGCTGAATTGAAAATATTCCTGACCGCTTCCCCGGAAGTCAGGGCCATGAGACGCTATAATGAACTCATTGAAAAAGGGATGGAGGCCAGTCTGGAACAGGTGAAAGAGAACCTTGACAAAAGGGACCGCATCGATTCCACCAGGAAGGAGAGTCCCCTGAAACAGGCCCCTGATGCACGGGTACTCGACAACAGCCGGATGACGGTGGACCAGCAGATGGTGTGGTTCCGGAAAGTATACCATGATACAATTTCATCCATCCATGGTGAAGATTGAGATAGATCCCGGGGCAGGCTTTTGTTTCGGGGTGGAAAAGGCGATCGGGATGGCCGAATCCAGGCTCAGAAAGGGAGAGGAGGTATACACGCTGGGAGAGATGATCCATAACCGGGAGGAGATGAACAGGCTCCATTCCCTGGGAATGAAGACCGTGGACCACCGGGAGCTGGCTTCCCTGAAACCGGACCGCATCCTGCTTCGGGCTCACGGAGAACCGCCTGCTACCTATCATTTGGCGGAAAAACTGCACATCAAGGTCATAGACGGTACCTGTCCCATCGTGACCCGGCTGCAGAAAAGGATCCGCCGGGCATACCGGGCCATGGACCATGAAAGCGAGCAGCTGGTCATTTTCGGGAAACCGGACCACCCGGAGACCATCGGACATCTGGGACAGGTGGATGGTGATGCGGTGGTGATCAGTTCTCCTGAGGAAGTGTCGGGGGTGGATCCCGGGAAGAAAGTCATCCTTTTTTCACAGACGACCATGGATCCTGACCGGTTCAGGGAGGTGGAAGAGCACCTGAAACAGCACCTGGAAGAACCGGTCAGCAGAGAACTCCTGCACGGTGATGCCGGGCCGCTCCTCCGCTCAGAATGTACCATCTGCGGGCAGATGAGAAAAAGGAAACCATCACTTGCCGCATTTGCCGAAAAACATGATGTCATGATCTTTGTGAGCGGAAAGAATTCCTCCAACGGAAAAATGCTCTATGAATTCTGCAGGTCGGTCAATCCATCCACCCACTGGATCTCCGGGAAAGGGGAAATTGATCCGGCCTGGCTCAGGGGGGCTTCATCCATTGGGATCAGCGGAGCCACTTCCACCTCAAGGGAACAGCTTCGGACGGTGGCTGACAAGCTTAAGGAAATCACCCGATCTTAATGCATTTTTATTTAATTTAGCAATTTAACAATCAGTGTTTCATGGGAAAAATCAAAAGGGTTGGCGTACTTACTTCAGGAGGGGATGCGCCGGGAATGAACGCAGCCATCAGGGGAGTCACGCGCACAGCCATATATTACGGACTGGAGGTAACCGGTATCAGGCACGGATACCATGGCATGATCCACAACCATTTTGTCAATCTGAAGGCCTACAGCGTCAGTGATATCCTGGCCAGGGGGGGGACCATCCTTAAAACTGCCAGGAGCAAGGAATTTATGGAACCCGAAGGCCGCAGAAAGGCTTATGAGAACCTGAAAGATGCCGGGGTCGATGCGGTGGTGGTGATCGGAGGGGACGGTACCCTGACAGGAGCCAGGGTCTTCTGTGACGAATTTTTCGATATTCCCTTTGTAGGGATCCCGGGAACCATTGACAATGACATCAACGGGACGGATTATTCCATTGGCTATGACACAGCCCTTAACACGGTGGTGGAGGCGGTGGACAAGATCAGGGATACTGCAGGAAGCCACAACAGGTTGTTTTTCATAGAAGTGATGGGAAGGGATGCCGGCTTTATCGCCATGCGGAGCGGGATCGCCTGCGGGGCGGAGGCCATCCTGATCCCTGAAGTGCTGGAGCAGGTGGAACACCTGAAGGATTACCTGGAAAAGGGGTTCAAGAGAAGAAAATCAAGCAACATCATCATCGTGGCCGAAGGGGATGAATCGGGCGGGGCCTTCGCCATCGCCGAGAAGGTCAAGGACGATTTTGCCGATTACGAGATCAGGGTTTCGGTGCTGGGTCATATTCAGAGGGGGGGTGTACCTTCGGCTTATGACCGGGTGAGTGCAAGCAAACTGGGTTTTGCGGCCGTGGAGGCACTGATGGACGATCAGAAAAGCGTGATGGTGGGATTCCACAATACGGAACTGGACCTGGTCCCCTTCAGGAAGGTGATCAAGGTGAAAAAGAAAGTGGATCCCGAAGAGATGCAGATGGTGGAGATCCTGTCAGTCTGATTGTTCCATGGGAAAGAACGGCATCTTTGCCCGTGTGATCCTGCCCCTGGCAGTGGAAGGAACATTTACCTATCAGGTACCACCAGGTCTCAGGGGGAAGGTCGTTCCCGGCAGCCGGGTGCTGGTGGAGTTCGGGAAAAAGCGGGTCTACAGTGCTGTTGTCCATACCCTGGAATCCCAACCCCCCGGGGGAATTACTCCCAAATCCATCCGGGAGGTGCTCGATCCCCTGCCCCTGGTCACCTCGCAGCAACTGATGCTGTGGGAATGGATGGCTTCCTACTATCTCTGTACCAGGGGAGAGGTGATGCGTGCCGCACTTCCTTCCGGATTGCGCCCGGAAAGCGAATCAAGAGTGAGGATCAACCGGTCCTTCGACAGGACAACCAGCCTGGACCAGCAGGAACGATTGCTCTATGAGGTCGTCATGGATGAGGGTGAGGTTACCCTGGGCGATCTGGAAATGGCCGGGGTGGGGAAAAATCCCGCAGAGATCCTCAAAAGAATGGTGGAGAAGGGGGCCGTTGAGATCAATGAGTTTGTCCGGACCCTGGTTGTTCCCAGGACCGTCAGTTATATTTACCTTTCAGATGAATACACCGCGGACGCTTCCCTTCACCGTTTGCTGGACCAACTTTCCGGTGCACCGCGCCAGAGAGAGGTGGTGGAGAAATATGTGGAACTGGCGGGCATGAGTGCCGGAGGATCAGGGAAAACCGGAAAAAAACACTCAGGGGATGCGGACGGGATAAGAAAAAACCTGCTTGTCCGGGACAGGAAAACGGCCGGAGGATTGCGTGCCCTGCTGAAAAAAGGGGTGATGAAGCAGGTGGACCGGGAGGAACTCGATCGTGATGCAGGAATGGGTGAGGAACTGTCGCAGGACCCTTTTCAGCTGAACATGGAACAGTCGGTTGCCCTGTCCAGGGTCAGTGAGCAGTTTGATGACTACCAGGCGGTCCTGTTGCACGGGGTTACCGCCAGCGGAAAGACCGAGCTCTACATTCATATGATCAGGGAAATGCTCGGAAAGGAAAAGCAGGTCCTTTACCTGCTGCCGGAGATCGCCCTGACCACCCAGATCATTGAACGCATGCAGCGGGTTTTCGGCAACCGGGTGGGGGTGTTCCATTCCCGTTACAGCGATTCGGAGAGGGTACATGTATACCGGAACCTGCTGGGTATGACCGATGAAGTACCTTACCGGCTGGTGATCGGGGTGCGTTCCGCTATTTTTTTGCCCTTCAGGGATCTGGGACTCATTATCGTCGATGAGGAACATGAGATCACCTACAAACAGCAGGACCCGGCACCCCGGTACCATGCGCGTGATTCAGCCCAGATCCTGGCCCTCTACCATGATGCAAAGGTGTTGCTGGGCACTGCCACCCCTTCATTTGAATCCCTGTTCAACGCCAAAAGCGGAAAATACGGCTATGCTTCCATGCCCTCCAGATTCGGGGAGGTGGATAAACCCGAGATCATCGTGGCCAATGTGAGGGAGGCCATGAAAAGAAAGCAGATGGTTTCGCATTTTACCCCGCAGCTCGTGGAGAACATCGCCCGTGCCATGGAGAACCGGGAACAGGTGATCCTTTTTCAGAACCGAAGAGGCTATTCCAATTACCTTTTTTGCAGGGATTGCGGTTACATTCCAAAGTGCAGGAGATGTGATGTGAGCCTGACCTTTCACCGGCAGAGCGGGAAACTGGAATGCCATTATTGCGGCCACAAGGAGCCCATGCCGGACAGGTGTCCCGCCTGCGGAAGCAGCAATTTATCCATGAAGGGATTCGGAACCGAGAAGATCGAGGATGAGATCTCCCTTATATTCGAGGGGATCCGGGCCGGAAGACTGGATACCGATTCGGTCCGCTCGGGAAAGGGGTATGAAAAGGTGATCCGGAGCTTTCAGCGGGGCGAGCTGGATGTGCTCATCGGGACCCAGATGATCTCCAAGGGACTGGATTTTGAGAATGTGACCCTGGTGGGTGTGCTGGATGCGGACAGCATGCTGAATTTTCCGGATTTCCGGGCTTTTGAGAGGAGCTATCAGCTGATCCACCAGGTGGGCGGAAGGGCGGGAAGAAGAAAAAAGCGGGGCCGGGTGATCCTTCAGACCATTGACCCGGAGCATCCGGTGATCAGCTACCTGCTGAAGGATGATTACGAGGGACTTTACAGGGAGCAGATGGAAGAACGGCAGGTATTTGGATATCCGCCGTTCAAAAGGATGATCCGCATCACCTTCAGGCACAGGGTCCCTTCCATTTTGGACGGAGCCACAGATTTGGCGGGCAGTCAGCTCAAACAGATCTTCGCCTCCCGTGTCTTCGGACCCCAGTATTCCCCGGTCAGGAAAGTGCACAATGCCTATATCAAGCAGATCATCCTGAAGATCGAACGGGATGCTTCCTTTGAGCGGGCTAAAAAACTTCTTCAGGAGGTACTCGGGGGATTGTCCGGCAACGAGGTTTTCAAATCCGTCCGCATCTCTGTGGATGTGGATCCCTATTGAGACTTCCCTGGATCTTTTTATGAAGCCTGTGTATTGTTTTTCATAAAAAAACAAGGTAGGTTTGCCATACTTTTTCAGATCGTATGTTCGAATCCACGGATTTCCAATCGCTCTTCCAGCGGTTTTCCAACCAGAAGGTACTGGTCATCGGAGATGTGATGATCGATACCTACCTCTGGGGAATAGTGGGAAGGGTCTCTCCCGAGGCACCTGTCCCGATCGTATCGGATATTGTGAATGAGAACCGCCCGGGCGGGGCGGCCAATGTGGCCCTGAATGTAAAGGCCATGGGGGCGGTCCCCATCCTCTGTTCGGTCATCGGAGGAGATGAACGGGGCCGGATCTTCCTGGAGCTGATGGAGGAACAGAACCTTTCCGATATCGGACTGATCGTGGATGACAGTAGGATGACCACCCAGAAGACCAGGGTCATCAGCGGGAACCGTCACCTGTTGCGGGTGGATGAAGAGATCGACGGCTTCCTCTCAAACAGGATCCAGAAACAGTTCCTTGAACTGATCGACAGTCTGCTTGAAAACGGGGGGATCGATGCCATCATCCTGCAGGATTATGACAAGGGGGTCCTTGCTCCAGAGGTGATCTCAAGGGTGATCCTTGCTGCCGGCGAGGTTTCCGTCCCGGTGCTGGTGGATCCCAAATTCAGGAGCTTTAACCTTTACAGGAACGTAAAACTGCTCAAGCCCAATTACAAGGAGCTGGTACACGGGTTGAATCTGGACCTGAAGAAACAGGATGTGGATGCGCTCTCCAGGGCCATGATCCGGCACCAGCAGAAGCAGGAGATCGACATCCTGCTGGTCACGCTCAGCGAACAGGGGATCCTCACCACACAAAACGGGGAATGCGTTCATATCCCGGCCATCAAAAGGAAGATCGCGGATGTATCCGGGGCCGGGGATACCGTGATCAGTGTGGCCTCCCTCTGCCTGCTGGCCGGACTGGATGCCGGACAGACCGCCATCGTCTCCAACCTGGCCGGCGGGCAGGTATGCGAAAAGGCGGGTGTGGTGCCCGTAGATGCACAAAAGTTGCTGGCAGAGTGCATCCGGCACTTTAAAAGTTCATAAAGTTTTGGTACTTTTGCCCTCCACTTCGGGGTATAGCGCAGCCCGGTAGCGCGCTTCGTTCGGGACGAAGAGGTCGTGGGTTCAAATCCCGCTACCCCGACAAAAGAGAAAAAGGCCATCACACCGCAGGTGTGGTGGTTTTTGCATTTTATCGGTCGTCAGAAGCTTGCTTCTGTAAGGCCGGTGAAATGCAGAAACCGGATACGGAGTATCGAGGCCTTTTTCTCTTTTAGGTCACCACCTGACCGGTGATCACGAAACAGCCGGAGGCTGTTGAGTAATCCCGCGTTGAAAGCTTGCTTTCATAAGCGATAAAACAGCGAAGACCGGGAGGCGTAGCCTCAGGCCTTTTTCTCTTTTAGGTCACCACCTGACCGGTGATCACGAAACAGCCGGAGGCTGTTGAGTAATCCCGCGTTGAAGGAGCAAAGAAAGAAACAGATTTAAGGATGGTTTTCAAAATTTCCGCTAATTTAGATTGCGACAAGTAAGGAGTTCTGACATTGAGCACAAAAAAATCAGGGGATTACCTTTAGAAGAAAAAAAAACTGAAATGCAGGTTGTCGTAAACAGGAAAGAGTTAATGTTTTACCCCGATCCGAGCAGAGTCATAGCTCGTTTTCTGTTTTCAGGGGATAACAGGGCTTTAAGCATCATTCGTTTAGTTCTGGAAATGTCAGATGAGAATGCTTCGCTTGCATTGAAGCAGACCCTGAGGGATTATTCCATGCGTCACAGGAATATTTCAAAGGTCTTTGAGAAGCACTTTGAAAGAATTGCTTACCTGTTTAAGCAGTTGAATGTTGATCCTGAATTGGTCGACTACTCCAGAAAAATATTGATAGGTTCCTATTTTACATTGGAATATTCCATCGAGTCGGCAGCTTTCTTTAATCCATCGATGGTCGAACACCCTGATCAGTCAGAGACCGGAAAGGGTCAGACAAGGGTAATCATCAGTTTCAGGGCAACAGGGGAAGGACATATTTCCTCAATTGTCTTCCGGACCGGGTTGATCGATAAAGAAAATAACCTGAAAATAGAACCTGTAGGTAAACTATTGGAGGAGGCTGAGCATATCCGCCGGCATGTATACGACAAAGAATCCTTCAAAAGCAAGCTGGATGAAATGGAGGATTTTCAAGGAATTATCCCATCCGGTTTAATACTGGATAAACTCGGTGATAAATTTACTTATGGCGAGCTAAGAAAATGCATTGAGGAAGATAAAAAGACACTGCACCTTGCTGCCTATAAGGAGATGTTTTTTAATCAGATCATGTGGCTGGCTTCGTCTCATTACGAACTGGAGTTTTCCTTAGATACCAATATATCCGAAAGGGTTATTTTCCCTGTATCCTCAAACGAAAAAAATGGGATTGAAGATGCCCGATTCGTGAAATTTATTGATGATAACAATGAAGTGACCTATTATGCCACCTATACCGCATATGATGGCACCACGATATTGCCAAAACTATTAGATACCAAGGATTTCTATCATTTCAGGGTATTGCCGCTTCATGGGGAGATAGCCCGGAACAAGGGGATGGCCATGTTTCCAAGAAAAATAAATGGCTTATATGCCATGCTTTGCCGGTTGGATGGTTATAATAACTACATCGCCTATTCTGATAACATCACAGTCTGGCGTGAGGCTAAATTATTACAACAACCAAAATACCCGTGGGAATTCATTCAAATAGGGAACTGTGGCTCACCCATTGAAACCAGTGAAGGATGGCTCGTGATCACCCATGGGGTCGGACCCATGCGGGAATATGTACTCGGTGCTTCCCTTTTCGATCTTCATCATCCTGAAAAAGAGATAGGAAGGTTGAAATCACCTTTGCTTGTTCCCAATAATGAAGAACGGGAGGGATATGTTCCCAACGTAGTTTATTCCTGCGGGTCAATGATTCATAATGAGGATCTGATCATACCTTATGCCAAATCTGATTATGCTTCAACCTATGCCACAGTTCATTTGAATGAACTCCTGGATGAGCTGAAAAGATCAAAATAGCAGAGGTTTCTTTTTATACTACATGGAAAAATCTGCTTTCCCTTTGGCTGTTAACGAAGGATATTCTGATATACATCCAGGTAACCATCCACCATTTTTTGACTGCTGAAATTTAAAGTAGCCCACTCCATACATTCTCTCCGGTTAATAAATTCAATGCTGTTTACCGCCTCTACTGCATCTTCAACATTTTTTACCAGAAAACCGGTTTTCCCATCCAGAATAAGTTCAGGCATAGATCCCCTGTTGAATGCAATAACTGGTGTTCCGCACATCATGGCTTCGACCACACTGAGGCCAAACGGTTCTTCAAATCCAATAGGGTGAAGGAGGGCATAAGCATCACCCAGAAGCTTGTTCCGTTTGACAGGCCCGGTATTGCCCACATACACAATATCCTGCTCATCCAGATGCGGGAGCACTTTCCTGTCAAAATAGTCCTGATCCTGGATCAGACCGGAGATGATCAGCTTTCTGTTTGATTTTTTGGCAATTTCTATGGCTTCGGAGACTCCTTTTTCTGGATGGATCCTGCTAAAAAAGAGGAGGTATTCGCCTGATTCCGCATTGAAACTAAACTCACTTGTATTAATACCGTTGTAAACGGTTGCACTGTAACTAAGTTCCGGGCTGCGGTCCGAATTGCTGATGGAAACATAGTAACAGGTATTGTTGTACTTCTTGTAGACCGGGATAATTTTTGGAGATGAAAAACCATGAATCGTAGTTATCATTGGTGTTTTGATCAGGCGAGAATAACTGAGTGGCAGAAAATCAAAATTATTGTGAATGATATCATAGTGATGGGCCTGTTCCATCAGATGGCTGATATGGAGGCACTCTGCTACTTTGGGATCAACCTCCGGATGTTCGGCATACGGTTGATCACATATCGAAACCAGCTTACCCCTGGTAATTGAATCGCCTGATGCAAATAATGTTACATCAATACCCCGTTCAATCAATCCTTCTGCTATGTTTGAAGATACCTGTTCCCAGGGACCATATTTCCTGGGAGGCGTTCTCCACGCGACAGGAGATAGTATGGCTATTTTCATGGGTTTGGTTTTTATTCAGTTGCCCTCAAAGGGGTGGACGTGGATTGTTCAGACAATGGTCGACTAGGGTTTCCAGGTTGGCAGTTCCTACACACATTACTTTGTCAGCCCCTCCCCAGTAAATTTTTACACTTCCATCATTCTCCGGAACGGCACCACAACAAAACACCACATTATGTACATACCCGGTAATTTCATATTCATCCTCGGGTTGCAGGATCCAGTCATCCCCGACAGCAATGATTTTTGAAGGATCATGCAAGTCATGTAAAGCTGCACCAAGCCTGTAAACACAACCATCCATGGTTTGAAAAACACCATGATAAATATGTAACCAACCCCTTGGGGTTTTAATGGGTGGCGCTCCCGGACCAATCTTCATCTCATCCCAGTGGTATTGCATGGGTTTCATAATAAGTTCCGATTCGCCCCAGTATTTCAGATCAGGAGAGTATGATATCCAGACCGACCACGGGGAAATTTCAGAATGAGGACGGTCGAGTCTGGCATAGAACCCGTTAAATTTTTCAGGGAATATGACAACGTTCCGGTAGTCTGATTCAGTGATTAATGAAAACCTTTCAACGGTTTCAAAATTTTGTGTTTTGGCCAGTCCAATTCGAACCCCGTGACTGGAATAAGCGCTGTAAGTAATCAGGAATTCACCATCAATGATTACGATGCGCGGATCTTCCACTCCATAGGCTTCGTATTCTTTAAAAATTCCCCGGTCAGCCGGAACCAGGAAAGGTTTTTTGTCAACCTTAAAATTGTAACCATCATTACTCACAGCCTTTCCTAATATGCTTCGCCCGTTCATGATATGG
>JBNJEV010000078.1:0-10911 GCA_051746185.1 Bacteroidota bacterium | reverse complement strand
GATTTTGAGATCACGGTGCCCGAGCTGCTCCTGAAGCAGGAACAGCGGACCAAGGATATTTTCAACATCGTGCTGGGTGCCATTGCCAGCATCTCCCTGCTGGTGGGAGGGATCGGGATCATGAACATCATGTTCGCCTCGGTTATGGAACGCATCAAGGAGATCGGTACCCGGCTGGCCATCGGGGCGCAGAAAAAGGATATTGTGGTCCAGTTCCTTGCCGAAGCGGTGCTGATCAGTGTAACGGGTGGACTCATCGGAGTGATCCTGGGGATCCTGGCATCTTATCTGATCACCGAGATTGCAGGTATTCTTACGGTCATCACGCCCATCAGTGTCATTCTTGCATTTATGGTATCCGCTTCGGTGGGGGTGATCTTCGGATATTCTCCCGCCAAAAGGGCTTCCGAGAAGGATCCCATCGAATCATTAAGACATGAATAGCAGCAACATGAAAAAACTTACAATTCTTTTCGGTATATTTTTCTTTTTTCTGAACAGTTATTCACAGTCTCAGACCAACAATCAGGTCAGATTACTCACACTTCCCGAGGTGATCGAGCTGGCACGGGAACAATCCCTGATGGCATTGATGTCCAGGCACCAGTTCAGGAGCAACTACTGGGAATACAGGACCCATGTTGCCAGGTTCAGGCCCGGCCTGACACTGGATGCAACCCTTCCTTCCCTGAACAATACCATGGAGAGCGTTACCCAGCCCGACGGGACGGAGCAGTTCGTGACCAGGTCCAATATGCGTAATTCAATGGAATTGCAGCTGAACCAGAACATCGGTCTGACAGGGGGGAGGGTCTTTGTCACCTCCGAGCTTCAGCGGAATGACAATTTCGGCCAGGATCCACCAACGTCTTACCTGGCCTATCCGGTGACCATCGGTTTCCGGCAACCGCTGAACGGATATAATGATCTCCGTTGGGAGAGGAGGATCGAGCCCATGAAATATGAAGAGGCCAAACTGGAATACATCAATAACCTTGAGAGGGTGAGCCAGCGTGCGGTGAGCTATTTCTTCGACCTGGCCCTGGCGCAGATCAACCTGGAGATTGCACGGAAGAATTATGCCAATACAGATACCCTGTTCCAGATCGCCCAGGGACGATACCAGCTGGGGACCATTGCCGAGAACGAGTTGCTGCAGATGGAGCTGAGCTTTCTGAATGCCGGAACAGCCCTGAACGAGGCCACCATTGATCTGGAGCTGCGCAGATCCAGGCTGAGGTCTTTTCTGGGATTCAGCGAAGGTGTGAGCCTTGAGCTGACCCTTCCCGCGGAAGTACCGGAGATCGAGCTGACATACAACCGCGCTCTGGCAGAGGCACAGGCCAACAATCCCGAGATCCTCAATATGGAACGGCAGCTGCTGGAAGCGGAAAGACAGGTGGCCCAGGCGAAATCGGAGAAAGGACTTCAGGCTGATCTGTATGCGGAGTTGGGACTGAGCCAGGTGGCTGAGGAGTTAAGTCAGGCATATCAGAACCCCATCAACCAGCAGCGGGCGCAGATCGGATTGCAGATCCCCATCCTGGACTGGGGACTCGGCCGCGGACAGTACCGTATGGCCCAGTCGGCCCAGGAAGTGGTGAGGACCGAAGTGCAGCAGTCGCAGATCGATTTCAATGAAAATGTGTTTCTCCAGGTGATGCAGTTCAACCTGCAGGACGACCAGGTGGGCATCGCCGCCAAGGCCGATACCATCGCTGATCTGCGTTATGAGGTGACCAAGCAGCGTTTCCTGATCGGAAAGATCGATGTACTTGATCTGAATGTGGCCCTGGAAGAAAAAGATGTGGCCCGGAGAGGATTTGTCCAGGCCCTGAGGAATTACTGGGACTATTACTACGACCTGCGCGGCCTGACCATGTATGACTGGCAGAGGGATGTCAGGCTTTCGGAAGATTTCGATGAACTTCTGATAGACTGATTTTCAGGGTAGGGATTCACTTTTTGAACGGTTCCTGGTATTTGTAGATATATTCAAATATGGACCGGTCAGCATCGGTGAGGCGGATGCCCCGCCTCTGCATGACCCGCCCGGCCGCTTCCATGGCCTTTTCAAGCGGATAGGTGGTGAATCCATCTGCACCCCCCAGGCTGAATGAAGGGATAAAGTTCCGTGGAAATCCCGCTCCGAACAGGTTGGATGAAAAACCCACCACGGTCCCCGTATTGAACATGGTATTGATCCCGCATCTGGTGTGGTCACCCATAAAAAGGCCGCAGAACTGGAGCCCCGTCCGGACAAACCTTTTTTTGGGATAGTTCCATAGCCTGACCTCCGAGTAGTTGTTCTTCAAATTGGAGTTGTTGGTATCGGCTCCCAGGTTGCACCACTGGCCGATGGCCGAATTTCCCAGAAAACCGTCGTGAGCCTTGTTGGAATGTGAGTGTATCACCGAGTTGTTGATCTCGCCTCCCACCTTGCTGCCCGGACCGATGGTGGTGGGACCGTAGATTTTCGCACCCATTTTGACCGTGGATGCTTCACAGAGGGCGAAAGGTCCGCGGATCATGCTTCCCTCCATGATCTCGCTTTCTTTTCCCAGGTAAATGGGTCCCCCCGAAGGATTCAGGGTGATATCCTCTCCCCTGAAACCGGGTTCGGTGAAAATACTGCCCGGTCCGGTGATCCGCACGGTTGCGGACAGAGGTTCGCTTTTCCTGTTCCGGGTGATCCTTTCAAAATCGGCCCTTATTTCCTGTCCGTTCAGGATGAATATTTTCCAGAGTTGATCTATGCGGGAGACCGTTCCGTTGTAATTGGAAGCCCGGTCCAGCCAGGGTTCCGGATCAAATGCCGCGGCATCTGCTCTTCCGGCCCTGACTGCCAGCAGGATTTCATCTTTTCTTAGTGCACTGCCGGCCGGCATTTCCCGGATGCGGGCGACAAGCTGCTCATCGGGCAGCAGGGAACCGTTGATCAGCAGGTTATCTCCTGCGAGGGTCAGGGGATATCGGGATGCCAGGTGGGGTTGTGTAATGCAGGAAGAAGGGGTGCCCAGGCTCTTTTCCCATTTTTCGGCAATGGTGAAAATTCCGGTCCGTAAATCGCTCACCGGTCTGGCAAAAGTCAGCGGCAGTAGATTTTCCCATGCAGAATCGTCGAACAGGATCAGGTTCATGCGGTTTTTATCTTAAACGTACATATTGTTTTTTATGAAAACAATATATAGGCTTCATTCTTCCGCCAGCTGCAACACATTGGTTCTCGAACAACCCTGTGAGGATCTGGCCGAGCCAAATGATCCGGTCACAGAATGAATCTCTGCGGAGGGAAGATACGGTACCGATGGGATTGGGGGTCGGGACCATGTAGCTGGGTTACGGGGTTGCGGTCGGGACCATGTAGCTGGGTTACGGGGTTGCGGGTCGGGACCATGTCGCTCCCTTCGGTCCGGGATATAGTGTCCCTCCTCCGCAATCCCTCCACTCGGGGAAATGGTGGGTCCCTCCTCTGCAATTAGTTCACACGGGTGAAGCTTTACAGCAGACCTGTCCTGATGGGGCCGCAAGGAAGGGGCCTGACATCACGGACCGAAGGGAGTTATGTAGCCACGAATTGCGACCCTATCAAAGAATCGTTATGAAGGGATTGCAGGAAAACAATGCGCCTGTAACTACCTGCGCTGGATTCCCCGGTCGGTGATGATTAAAACCCGGTACCGTCATTTCGGTACTTTGGCACTTAACATTTTTATTAGTTTTTCTTAATTCTGTTAGTTTTTCAAAACTCTCTCTCTTTTTTGCATGCTTTGTATCTGATTGAGTACAAGTATAATAGAGAAAAGAAATAGAAATGTTCAAAGATCAGCGACTTTACAACATTGTTAAGAAGTAACAACTTTGTAAAGTTTGCTTTTCCCGAAATGGGATACCGGAAAAAAATAAGCAACCAGTCAGACAGTAAGTATCACATGTGTTTTTGCTCCGCTGGGATTCCGTAAAAGCACTACCAGGATTTACTGATCCTTCGGATAATTACCGAATCTTCTGTAACTTCACAGTCAGAATCTTGCCAAACTCAAATAAATGAAATGAATAAGAACCACAATTTCGGTGTATTCGGACTGGGTGTCATGGGAGCCAGTCTGGCCAAAAACATTGAGCGGAATGGCTTCCCGACTGTCGTGTACAACTATACCTATGATTTGACCGAACAATTCATGTCAGGGGTGGAGCAGGACCGTAATTTCACTGCAGCCCGCACGGTCTATGAATTCATTCACGCCCTGGAGAGGCCCCGGAGGATCCTGTTGATGGTTACTGCAGGCCGGGTCGTCGACGAGGTGATTAAAACCCTGAAGCCCTTCCTGGACCCGGGTGATATCCTGATCGATGGAGGCAACAGCCATTATTCGGATACAGACAGAAGGATCCGGGAACTGGAAGGCACCGGTATTCAATATATGGGAATGGGTATCAGCGGCGGGGAACAGGGGGCTCTATGGGGCCCGAGCCTGATGCCCGGTGGCAATGAAGGTACCTACCATTATATCCGTTCCGTGCTGGAATCGATCGCAGCAAAGGTGGATGACGGTTCACCCTGTGTAACCTATACAGGTACCGGCAGTGCGGGGCATTTTGTAAAAATGGTGCACAATGGCATCGAATACGGGGACATGCAGCTGATCGCCGAAGCATACGATATCCTGAGATTTGGTCTGGAACTCTCTCCCGATAAGATCGCAGAGGTATTTCACAACTGGAACCAGGGTAAGCTGAATTCCTACCTGATCGAGATCACGGGGAGGATCGTCAATTTCCCGGATGACCAAAAAAAGGGTGTATTGCTCGACAGCATACTTGATGAAGCCGGGATGAAGGGGACCGGAACCTGGACCAGCATGGCTGCCCTGACCTATGGCGAACCCATCCCGACGATCATTGCCGCACTCCACGGAAGGGCTTTGTCATCGTTGACCGGGGAGAGGCAACTGGCCAGGTCTGTATATCCCACCGATGTCAGAAAGATCTCCGATGCTCCGGGCATGTGGATCGATAAGATCGGAGCTGCACTTTACACTTCCAAGATCTGTTCCTACGCCCAGGGATTTGCCCTTCTGAGGATCGCATCCGATGAAAAGCAGTACGGATTGAACCTGGCGAATATTGCCGCAATCTGGCGGGGAGGTTGTATCATCCGGGCTGGATTCCTGGACATGATCAAAAATGCTTATGCCGATCGTCCGGACCTTATTAATCTGCTTCTGCATGAAGCATTCAACAATGATGTCATTGAGCGGATCGAAGATTGGAGGGAGGTGGTCAGCGCAGCGGTGAAAGCAGGGATCTCCCTGCCTGCCATGTCTGCATCGCTGGCTTATTTCGAAGCCATCAGGCGGGAGTTGCTACCAGCCAATTTGATCCAGGCCCAGAGGGATTATTTCGGGGCCCATACCTACAATCGGCGCGACAGGGAAGGAACATTTCATACTGAATGGGAATCCTGATAGGCTTACAGAAGGGATAAAAAAAGCCATCCCCGCAGGAATGGCTCTGATATGAATATCCTGAGAACGCTGCTTATTTTTTCTTTTTATCCAGGTGGGACTTGTATCGGTTCATGAACTTGTCCACACGCCCGGCAGTATCCACCAGCTTCATCTTACCGGTGTAAAAAGGGTGTGACGTGCTGGAGATTTCCAGCTTGATCAGTGGATATTCCTTCCCGTCTTCCAGTTTCACGGTCTCTTTGGAAGGAGCGGATGATTTGGTCACAAAGGTAAAACCGTTGGACATATCCTTGAAAGCCACCAGCCTGTAATTCTTCGGATGTATATCTTTCTTCATTGTAATACAGTTATTCTGTCTGTTTCAAAACGGATTGCAAAGATAAAAATGTTTGTCATAATTTCAAAATACTTTCATCCATCATTCATTTGCCCGCACTGTGCGGGATCTTCTCCGGATCCACCGCCTCTTCCATGTACCTCCGGAAAGGACGTTCCCTGTCGAACAGGAATATGTAAGTGTGGTGCGTTTTGGCATGGTAGGCGCCGGTGGCCTGGTACAGGGAGATCATCCCGGGATTGAAATCTCCCACCCATGACAGCTCAAACTGCCTGTACTGGGGTTTCCGCTCCATCACCTTTTTCATCTGCCAGAAAATCCCGGATTCCACCCCTGAATTCTGGAATTTCGGAATGACCCCGGCCGCGGAACCCCTGATCCTGGTCATATGGTTCCGGTTTTTGTAATAGAGGAACCGCAGCTTGTTGGCCAGGTGCAGTTTTCCGTTCAGGCGCCTGAATATCTGATTGGCATCAGGCAGGAACAGGAAGAAGGCAATGGGTTCGTTGTTGTAATATGCATACCAGATCAGTTCGGGATCCATGATGGGCCTGATCTTTTTCAGCTCATCATAGAGGGATGAGGGATCCATGGGTGTGAAGTCCTCCTTCAGGGATTTCCATGCCTGGTTGTAGATGGTAACCGTATCTTCCACGAACCGCGAGGTCTGCCGCGGATCGAAGTGCCTGAATGAATATCCTTTCCTTTGGTTGATCCATTCGGCAATTTTCCAGAACCGTTCAGGGAACGGCCGGTCCAGGTCCATATGGAAACTGAACTGCCTGTAGTACAGCCGGAATCCGTAACTTTCAAAAAGATTACGGTAATAGGGAAAATTATAGGCCATTCCCAGTCCCTGTGGCACGAAACCGTGTACCAGGCAACCCCAGTTGGTATCATTCTCCCCGAAATTGATGGGACCCATCATCGCTTCATAACCCTTCTTCTGAAGCCAGCTTTTGGCTGTATCGAACAGCAGATGGGCGACCTGCAGGTCATCAATTGATTCGAAGAAGCCGCAGCCTCCGGTTTTCACATCACCGGCCATGTTCCGGGTCCGGTCATAAAATGCTGCGATTCGTCCCACGGTTCTTTCACGCTCGTCCACGGCGATCCACCGTGTTGCATCTCCGTGCCGGAAATAAGGATTTTCGTTTCGGTCAAAAGCTCTTTTGATCTCTCCGTCGAACGGAACTACATGGTTCGGATCATTCCTGTACAATTTCCTGGGAAAATCCAGAAATGAACGCTCTGTGTTCCGTGTTCCCACAGATATGATTTTCATGGGCAGGTCAGTTACAGTTTGAACCAGTCTTGCATGATCTCATCTTCCGGTGATCCGTCCAGGTGATCCCGGTGCACATATTCGTTCCTTTTGGGAAGATAGATATAATCCTGCTCCCAGTCTCTGTGATGGAGGGTTACCTCTTTCACCGCATGCAGGATGAAATGTACTTCCTCATCGGTCATGATGGGATGCAGGGACCATCTTACCCAGCCCGGCTTCTCAGACAGGTCCCCATGGTTGATCTTCTCGGTAATCTCCCGGGAACGTTCGTAAGTCACCTCCAGCAGGAAATGACCGTACGTGCCCGCGCAGGCGCAGCCTCCCCGGGTCTGGATCCCGTAACGGTCGTTCAGCAGTTTTACAAACAGGTTGAAATGGATGTCGGAATGGTAGAAAGAGATCACCCCCAGCCTGTCATTCATGTTGTCGGCCAGGATCCGGATCCCTTCTATCTTTCTAAGCCCCGGCAGTGCGATCCGGAGAAGTTCTTCCTCCCGTTTCAGGATGTTCTCCACACCCATCTGCTCCTTGAGCTCCAGGGCGAGTGCCGCCTTGATTGATTGAAGGAATCCCGGCGTTCCCCCGTCCTCCCTTATCTCAATGTCATCCACATATTTGTATTTGCCCCAGGGGTTGGTCCAGTCCACCGTACCCCCGCCCGGATTGTCAGGGATCTCGGCAGTGTAGATGGACCTGTCGAAGATCAGCACCCCCGATGAACCCGGTCCCCCGAGAAACTTATGCGGCGAAAAAAAAGTGGCATCCAGCTTTTCCAGGGGGTCCTCCGGATGCATATTGATTTCCATGTATGGTGCGCTGGCTGCAAAATCAATGAAGGCAAGTCCCCCGTTTTCATGCATGATCCTTGCCATCTGCGGATAAGGGGTCTTCACTCCGGTCACGTTGGAACAGGCAGTGAATGAACCGATCTTGAATTTCCGGTCCCTGTACTTTACCAGTTTCCTCCGGAGATCATCCAAATCCACCAGCAGCTCCCCGTCGGGCCGGATCATCTCCACATCGGCGGTGGTTTCATACCAGGAGGTGTGGTTGGAATGATGTTCCATGTGGGTGATAAACACCACGGGCCGGTCACCTTCCTTGGGACAATCTCCCTCCATGCCTCCGCAACCCCTCAGACCGAGGATCCGGATCAGTTTATTGATCACCGAGGTCATACCATTCCCGGCAGTGATAATCACATCATTGGGACCGGCATTCACATGTTTCTTGATGTATTCATGGGAGTAACAGTAGGCACGGGTCATCAGGGTCCCGGTCAGGGTGGTTTCGGTATGGGTATTGGCTACGAAAGGTCCGAACCGGTTCAGCAACTTCTTTTCAATGGGCTCATACAGCCTCCCGCTGGCAATCCAGTCGGCGTAGAGTACCCGTTTGGTCCCGTAAGGGGATTCGAAGGTCATATCGTTTCCGACGACCTGCTCCCTGAACGGTTTGAAATACTTCTCGAGCTCAGACATTTAACCTAACTCCATTAACTCCCCTAACTCTTTCCTACTCCCTCCCCGCAAACCTTGCCAGCAGGCGCAGGAACTCAATATACAGCCATATCAGAGTCACCATCAGTCCGAATGCACCATACCATTCCATGAATTTGGGGGCTTCCATTCGGGCACCCCTTTCAATGAAATCAAAATCCATGATCAGGTTCAGCGCGGCAATGACGATGATCACCAGGTTAATGATGATCCCCAGCGCTCCGCCGGAATGCATGAAGCCCATGGGCATGCCGAAAAGACTGAAGATCCAGCTGAACAGATAGGCGAAGAAGACTGCACCTGTGGCCATGAATACGCCCCTCCGGAACCTGGGTGTTGCCCTGATCCTGCCCGACCTGTAGAGGAGCAGCATGGTGAACAGCGTTCCGAAGGTCAGCAGGACAGCCTGAAAGGCCACCCCGGGGTAGGCTGAATTGATCATGGCGGTAATGGATCCCAGAAAGAGTCCTTCCAGGATGGCATAGATAGGTGCGGTGACAGGGGATGATTGGGGTCTGAATATCGTGATCATTGCGGTAATGAAACCCCCGATGGCCCCGCCGATGGTGTACAGCTGCACGTTACCCGGATTGACCCCGGTGACCTGGTTCCAGGTAAAGGATGCTGCTGCAATGACCAGCAGGAGCATCAGCCCCACTTTAGTAATGGTGCCGTTGATGGTCATCGTTCCGGTGGCCGATGAATCCCGGCTCACCTGTTCAAATATTCTTCCGGTCATCGCAGGATTGGATGATCTCATCGCTCTCATATCCCCTTATATTTGATTCAAATATAGTTTTTTTATCGCGGAATGTGTCAAAACACATGCCATTCAGGGCGGTGGAAAAAAGTATGACAGAATTGCAGCTTAATTCCTATTTTTGACCATGCTTCAGGCCATCCGAAATATCCTGAAAAATGAATTCTTCAGAAATGTGGCCACCCTGATCTCCGGTACCACACTGGCCCAGGCCTTCTCGGTGATTATCTATCTGTTCCTGAGCCGGATCTATACCGAGGAGGATTTCGGGGTTTTCGGATTGTACATGAACATCCTGAACATTACCATCATTTTCTCCACGGCCAAGTACGAGCTGGCCATCCTGCTTCCAAAAAGCGACCGGGAATCGGTCAACCTGCTGGGATTATCGGGACTGATCAGCATAGGGATCAGCCTGATTTTGATGGGCCTGGTGGTGATTTTCAATGACCTGCTGGCCCACTGGCTGGGCAGCGATGAGATCTCCCGCTGGCTCTACCTTGTGCCTCTTTCCACCCTGCTGGTGGGTTTGTTCCAGTCCTTGCGGAACTATTCCAACAGGGAGAAGCGTTACAGGCTGATCGCCGGAGCGAACATCGGACAGAGCCTGAGCAATTCGCTGCTGAAACTGGTGCTGGGCCTGCTGATTGTGGGATCGGCGGGACTGATCTTCGGGGTGGTGTTCGGACAGCTTGCGGGATTGCTTGTTTTTTTGGCTGTGCATTTGAGGACCAACCACAGCAAGATCTCCTGGCTCAGGCTGAGTGAGATGCGGAGACTGGGCAGACAGTACAGCCTCTTTCCCAGGTACAATATGTGGCAGGGACTGATCAACAATGTTTCGGGCGCGCTACCGGTCTTTATTTTCAGTTCTTACTTCTCCACCTCTGTGGCAGGTTTCTACACCTTTGGTTATATGATCCTGTACCGTCCGGTGAGCCTGGTGGCCAATGCATTTTACCAGGTCATGTATCAGCGGTTCGTGGAAAAACAGCACCTGGAAAGACCGATCCTGCAGGAAGTCAGGCTTTTTATCAGACGGACCGTACAGCTTATGCTGATCCCATTTGTGATCACCGGGATCTTTGCTCCTGCCATATTCGGGTTCCTGTTCGGGGAGAACTGGACCGAGGCGGGACGGTATGCACAGATCATCCTGCCCTGGATCTTCATGGTGAGCCTGGTGATGCCCCTTTCGTTCATTCCCGATATGTACCGGAAACAACGGGTTGCCATGTTCATCGACGGGATTAAGCTGCTGGGAAGGTTCGCAGCCTTGGTGGCCGGGGTGATGATGGAGAGTGTCGTGGCGGGACTGGCCTTCTACAGCCTGGTCAGCACACTGGTGCTCCTATACAGCCTGCTCTGGTACATTCGTCTGGTGAAAAGGAACCGGCCGGAAAAAATGATTGAAACCCCCATTATGCTGCACAATGAGTAAACCTGGAAAAGCGCTGAAAGCCCTCTGGTGGATCATCCGCAGACCGGTCCTGCTGAACAGGGTGCTGACCGACGAGGATAACTGGCAGGCCTATGTGAACAGGAAATACGGGCTG
>JBNJEV010000077.1:0-11055 GCA_051746185.1 Bacteroidota bacterium | reverse complement strand
AAATGAATACGGAGATTAAAATAAGTTCGGATGAATTCACCATTCATCAGGGAATGCGTGACCAGATGCTTCGCTGGGGCTACCTTGCGCAGTATTATGGTCATTGGAACCTCTGACCAAAAAATAATATATAATGCCAGCAAAGACCAGTCGAATCTGTTTCACAGGATTTTTTCTGCTCACCGTGCATGCAATTGCAGCAATGGCCCAATTAACCCCTTCTCAGGCCGGCTATCTCGATGCTGTTGCAGATTTTGGTGCCGATAGCACGGGCGAGTCCATTACCACCGGGGAACTTCAGAGTGCCATTAACGCGGCCACTTCCCAGCATAAGCCTTTGTATATTCCACCTGGTACTTATTTAATAGACAATACGCTTGTTGTTGAAGACGGCGCAACCGACTCGCGCGAACAAAATACCTTCATTGCAGGTTCAAGTGCTGATCCCCGCAGGCGGACAACCATCGTTCTTCAGTCGGGCACTTTCACAAACCAGAGTTTCAGACGACAGGTGATCCTTTATAAAAAGTGGGATGGTTACACCAATACGTTTCACGGGGTCATTCAAAACATTGATATTGTCATTGAAGAAAACAATGCGGGAGCTATCGGACTGCGTTGGAGGGGAGCGGAGGGCTGCGGTATATTTGATGTCCATATCGATGCCAGAGGTGGATTCGCCGGACTGGAAATGCTGCCCGGATCAGGTGGCAGTGCAGCCAATATTTCAATCACCGGCGGACAATACGGCATATGGCTGCCTTCGGGTTCAACACAGCCTACGCCAACCATTACCGGTGTAACGCTCAGAAACCAGTCGCAGGCGGCCATCTGCTCTCACAACACCAGGGGTGCATTGACAATCACCGGGGGCAGGTTCATCATGAAAAATGGGGTTCCCACCTTCGATCTTGCCAGGATCAACTGGTTCGGGCATAGTCCCGGAGGAAATCCTGTGCTGACAGATTGTGTCATCGAATACACTTCTCCGGACAGTGAAAACCTTGTGATGGTCATGGAGGAGGGCCGGGATCAGAGTGTGCACTTCAGCGATGTGTATGTAAAACATGCTGCAACAATCCTCGATGAAGATGTAACCGTATCATCCAACATAAACGGATGGAGACATTATAAAGATCTTTCATACAATTCCGGATGGGACGAAGTAGCCAGCGGCGATGAACCTATTTATCTGAATGGGTCAAAAACAGGCAATTCCGTATATCAGGAATATACTGACGGAGTACCCCCGCCTCCGAATATCCAGCGGAAACACTCCTGGGGAAATACCTTTCCCGGTTTTGATTCATATGGGGCAGTGAACGTGAAGGACTTCTATTCATATGTTGATAACGGTGACTGGGCACCGGCATTCAATGCCGCAATTGAGTCCGCTGAATCCTCGGGAAGCAATATTGTGTTCGTTCCTGCAGGCAATTATGTCATTTACAACACCATCTTTTTAAAGTCACGGACTGCACTTATTGGTGCAGGGCACCACAATTCACGTATCCTGGGAAGAGATGATGAAGGCAGAAGGTTCGGGGGCAGTACCAGTTCATGGACGGATCCGAAACCCATGATCCGGACCCCTGATGATAAATCGGCCGCCTGTGTCCTGGCTGATATAGCTGTATCGGTCAACGGTCCTTACAATGCAGACGAGCATACACCCGAAGCCATGGCCTGTTATGCCATCCTGTGGCGCGCAGGGAACAATTCTGTGATCAGGAACATTGATTATATGCGCTCAAACCGCAGTCGTTACAGGGCTGCATGGTCCCTGTTATATGAATTAACCAGCCAAGAATGGCTCAATTTGCGATCACTTCCGTCTCCCAGCGAGTTGAATGGTCTTACTTTTGAGAGCGAATGCGCACACGGTTACCATACTTCAGAAACTGTACCGTCGAGGATCCTGCTGGAAACAGTGAACGGTACCAGAAGGATCATGACAAGGTCGCTGCCCCCGCGAATGTTCAACAATACAGAGAACAGCTTTGATATTCCCAACCTCACCATCAGGAAAACAGATGAAAAGCCTTTTGATATTTCCTCTGTCACAATTGCCAATGCTGCCTGGGATCCGGCTGAAGGTTCTGAGGTGACCATAAAGGGTTATGGCGGCAGTGGCGGTACAGTAACGGTCTCTCTTGAGGGAATAAGCAGAGAAACATTGCAGACCGTAGTTGTGGACTGGACGGGTGTAAATAAAGTGGTAATCACTTCCAGGGTGCCTTTCAGTATCTCAGAATTGGAAATTGACAGCAACGTGTTCAATTTTCAAGGAATCCAGGGAGAATCACTGAAAGAGGGGACAGACTTTCATCACTGGTGCTCGGGGTATGGGTATTATTACCTGCCGATGTTCTATATGGCTCATCCTTATGTGATCATCGAGGGGGGATGCAAATATTACAACCATTGGAAGCATGGTTCCACATGGCTGAGAATCACCGAACCATATGTGCTGATCAGAAACAATGATCCTGATCATATTGTGAGCATTTATCATTCTCATGCCCAGCATTCTCAGAATTTCTACAAGTTCAAAATAGAGGATGCGCATAACGTAAGCCTGTTTGGCACCAAAACAGAGAATGCCCTGGAATTTGCGCGGGTAGAGAACGGTCACAACATCCGGCTGATGGGACACGGTGGAATGACCAACCCTCCGGCAGGAACTGCGCATTACCGGGTGGAGAACAGCTCCGATTATAAAATAGTCTCTCCTACCGATGAGATCGTTACTACAGATGAGTGCCTGAATTGCAATCTCGGTGATGTCATGCTTCCCCGGACGGCCTTTGGAACGTATGATGTTATTCAGGAGGTGTATGGAGAGGATACGCTGGCCCCGGTACAGACCGACAGGCCGATCATGTACAGAAGGGGAGATCCTGTCGATCCCTGGGGTGGACTATGTGAAAATTACGTGGCGCTGGAAGTGATCAATGGTACAGGCAGCAATTATTTCTGCCAGGGAGCGAAAGTAACCATCAGTGCCATTGTGGGGGAATTTGAAAATTTCTCTCACTGGACGGGCGATACGGAATTCCTGGATGATTCGACCAATGTAAGTGCTGTCGTGACGATGCCCGGTGTGGATATCTCACTCAGGGCAGTTGTGGTAGATCTGCCGTCATATACTCTTACCGTGGAAGGGGGGACGGGCACCGGTGAATATTTTCCCGGCCAGGAAGTGATTGTCCGGGCTGGAGTGCCGGAATGTAAATTTGAGCACTGGGCCGGTGATACGCAATATCTCCCGGACACCGCTGCTTTGCAGGTGGAGTTCACTATGCCGGAGCGGGATGTTACGCTCACCGCTATGGTGAATGATAAAATTGTCAGCACATTAACGGTAATTGATGGTGAGGGTAGTGGCGATTACTGCATGGATCAGATTGTATCAGTTACAATTGATTATCATAAGGGCGATAGTGTTTTCTATCAATGGTCGGGGACCGGAACACCATATGTTGAAGACATTTCCGGTAATGTGACCACAATCACCATCCCTGACCATGATGTAACATTAATACCTGTCTACAAAAAGGCCGATGTACTTGAATTCAAGAATATCTCAAGAAGGAATTACCGGCAAATGATCCTGACCGCCGGGGTAAGGTATTATTACGACAGGACAGTGACCGTTGCCGGTCTTCCGGATTACCTGGACAGGTTACATTTTATCCAGACAGCCAATGATGACCGGGATGTGGCAATCGATAGTTTCCTGCTCTTTTACATAGCCAGGCCGGCAATCCTTTATGCAGCTTATGACAGGAGGGCCTCATCACTGCCTCAATGGTTGTCGGACTGGGAGCCGCTGCCGGAAAAAATTGAGGTCACTGACGGAGCCATGGACTACCTTGATGTGTACAGGAAAAGTTATTCTCCAGGCTATGTATGTCTCGGTGGGAATATGCAATCTCCCGCCACAGGTGCTCTTTCCATGTATTTTGTGGCCGGTGTTCCTGTGGGCGATGCCGTGACATATTCCCTTGATCTGTACGCGAGCAACGGGATTGTGACCGCAGATCCTGAAAAAGAGGAATATGAAGGAGGAGAAACCGTTACCGTAACCGCTGTACCGGATGATGGATTTGAATTTGCCGGGTGGACAGGAGATGCCGGCGGGCAGGAAAACCCGCTTCAGGTCATCATGGATGCTGACAAAAGCATCACGGCAGGTTTTGAACCTGTAACCGGGGCAAAAAGAGATGAATATGATGCAGGCACAATCCTTATATATCCAAATCCTTCAGGTAAAGGATGGGTGAAGATCCGAACACCCGCTCCTTCTATGGTTGCGATCTATGACATGAAGGGTCGTGAAATGATGCATTATCATGATGCTTATGAACTGGAAGTAGATTGTTCGGAACTCAACAGGGGCATTTATGCAGTAAAAATATATGCCGGGGATAGGGTTATAAACAGAAAATTGATTGTACAGTAATCCACCTCATTCTTATGCAGTTTAAAAACCAAAAATCATGTTTATGATGGGAAAGCCCAGATTTTAATTGTATTGAATTGTGATCTATATTTTTGTAATTTGTTCCTGTATACGATCACCCATTGTGATGCCGGAGGACAGAGCGGTCATAAAAACAGTACGAAAATATGCAAGGAGAAGATCCATCGAAAGCAAGGTCAGGGAATACCTTTCTGCACATTCCCCGGAGCTCACGGATCATGCAGACAGAGACATGATCTATCATGAGTTGCTTGAACTGGCAAATGAAACCATCGATCAATTGCCTCACAAAAGAAAGATCGTATATAAGCTCAGCAGACAGAAGGGATGAAAATACAGCAGATTGCCGGCATTCTTGATATTTCACCACGAAGTGTTGAAAATCACCTTTCAAAAGCACTGAAGTTCCTGAAAGAGGAATTAAAAAAAATCATCCTTGCCTCATGGGCAGCTGTCATTCTCACGATCGATTTTACCACATCCAATTTCAATAAATGATACAGAAATGAAAAAATTATTCTTTACGATGATTGCCCTGGCGGCAGTTTCATGCGTCAAAACCGGAAAAGAAACTGAACCTCCCAATATTTTATGGATCACCCACGAGGACCTGAGCCCCATGTATGGATGCTATGGCGATGATTATGCAAGCACGCCCAACATTGACCGGCTTGCGGAATCAGGGTATGTTTTCACCAATGCCTTTTCCAATGCACCCATTTGCGCACCGGCGCGTTCCACGCTCATCACCGGGATGTACGCCACTTCTCTTGGCACCCAGCACCTTAGGTCCGAGATACCGGTTCCGTCCGCCATGAAAATATTGCCCGAGCTGCTCAGGGAAGCAGGTTATTACACCACCAATAACGTCAAAACGGATTATAATTTCGATCCCGCCGGGCGGTGGGATGAGAACAGCAGCGAGGCACACTGGAGAGACAGGCCGGAAGGAAAGCCCTTTTTCAGTGTCTTCAACTTTACGATCACCCATGAAGGCAATACCAATTCTCTCCGCAGTGAAGATACAGAAGAACTGGAAGCCCTCCATGATCCTGACGAGGCCCGGTTGCCTCCATATCTGCCTGACTCTCCAAAGATGAGGAAAATCTGGGCCCATATGTATGATCTGGCTTCTGTTTTCGACCTGCGTGTGGCCGGGCTGCTGGATCAGCTGGAAGAAGACGGCCTGAGGGAGAACACCATTATCTTTGTTTTCGCCGATCACGGGAGTGGACTTCCCGGGCACAAGCGGTGGCTCAAGAATGCAGGATTGCAGGTACCCTTTGTCCTCTATATACCTGAAAAATACAAATATCTGACAGAGGACCTTACAGAACCGGAAACCGGCCGGATGGTGGGATTTGTGGATTTTGCCCCAACGGTGCTTACCCTTGCGGGAGTGAAGATACCGGAGATGATGGAGGGGAGGGCTTTTGTGGGCAGTAACAGCAAGCCAAACGAATATATTCACGGTTACAGGGACCGGGCCGATGACTGCTATGACATGGCCCGCTCTGTATACGACGGAAGATATCTGTATGTAAGGCATTTCATGCCCCAGATGCCCTATTTCCAGAATGCCGTCATCTTCAACAAAGGGGGCAGCTACGAGGAAATAAACAGGCTCAGGGACCAGGGGAAGCTTCCGGAAGGCACTGAGCGCATGTTTGAAAGAAAGCCGGCCGAACAGCTGTTCGACCTGGAAAACGATCCCCGGGAACAGAATAACCTGGTGGACGATGAAGAATTGGGAGATCTGGTGGAAACCCTTCGCGGGGAAATGACCTCCTGGATGATGGATCATTATGACACGGGTTTGTTCAATGAGGGCGAAATGATGGTCAGGTCTTCTGACAAAAGCATCAGTGTTTATGAAATGGCCCGTGCATACTCCCGGGATGACTTTTCCGAAATACTGAAAGCGGCCCGGATGGTGGGGAAAGTCGATGATCCGGCTGACTTAATACCCTTTCTGGAATCTGATGACTGCGCAGTCCGCTACTGGGCCCTGGTTGCCCTGGATGCTTTTGAGGGGGACCTTGACGCTGTTGAATCCCGTCTGACCGGCCTCCTCGGGGATAGTTCCTGCAGCGTTGCCGGGAAGGCCGCCGAGATCAAAGTGAAAAGATACGATGACCCGGAAGCCCTGAAGGTACTGGAAGAGATCCTCAAGCATGATGCTGAGCCGGTAGTTCTGCAGGCAGCCATCAGCGTAAGGCATCTGGGCAGGAAAGCAGAACCATTGATACCTGTCATTCAGAATGAGATCATGCCGGCATATTCAGGCGATATCTGGGGCAGGTACAAAAGCTGGAGCTACCCCATGTTCATCGGGATGGCCCTTGATCAGACACAGATCAACTGCGGCATCGAGATTAGCATTAATTGATACATCCCTAAAAAAATCTATCAACGACACAACAGATCATGAATAACAGAAGGAATTTCCTCAGATCGCTGGCGGGCATCCTGGGGGCGGGCATGCTGCCTGTCAGCCTGAAAGGCATTCCCCGTCCTGCCGGGAATGAGGATGGACAAAAGGCAAATTTCAAATTTTGTCTGAACACCAGTACTATACGGGGGCAGGAGCCTGGCCTGTGGTCTGATATTGAGGTGGCTCAGAAAGCCGGATATGACAGTGTGGAACTGTGGCTTGGCGATATCCGACGATACCTTGATGAAAGAGGGAAAAAAGAGGACCTCAGGAATAAAATAGCAGATTCGGGACTGACCTTCGAGAATGCCATCGCTTTCCCGGAATGGATCGTGGATGACCCGGACAGAAGAAAAAATGCCCTGGAAGATATGAAAAATAACATGGACCTGCTGGCGGACCTGGGCTGTAAAAGGATTGCCGCACCACCGGTGGGAGCTACCGAAGGGAAGGTCCTTGACCTTTTTACAGTGGCTGAAAGATACCGGGCCGTTCTGGAGATCGGCGAAAACTCCGGCATCCTTCCGGTCCTCGAGGTCTGGGGGCATTCCGTGAACCTGCATGCACTGGGCCAGGCCGTTTCTGTCATTATTGAAAGCGGGCATCCGGATGCCTGCATCCTGCCCGATGTTTACCATCTTCATCGCGGAGGTTCTGATTTTTCAGGATTGAGATACCTGAGCAGCCAGGCCGTGTCCATGTTCCATATCAATGATTATCCGCCGGCAGAGAACAGAACCGCACTGACTGATGCGGACCGGGTATTCCCGGGTGACGGGACAGCACCTTTCCCATTCATCATGAACGAGCTGAAAAGGATCAACCCGGAGATGGTATTGTCCCTGGAACTGTTTAACCGCGAATACTGGAAGCAGGATGCCCTGGCGGTTGCCAGGCGCGGGCTTCAAAAGATGAAGGAGGTTGCCTCATACCTGGCATGCATCGGAGATCTTTCTGTATCTCATTAACGGGGCGGGGTACTTTTACTGAACTTCACCGCACCGGTCATTTGTTCACCCGCAAAAACCCTGATCACATACAGTCCCCCGGGTAATTCAGAAATATTCAGCATCCCGCTGTTTTCATCATCCGGGATGACTGATTTCACCATGGTTCCCATAATATCGTAGATCTCCAGTTTTGTGGCACGGTCCATGCCTTTCAGGTGAATGAAATCATTTGCCGGGTTGGGATAGATCACCGGTTCACTGTTCTCCATATGACGGATTCCGGTGGCCGTGGTGGTGAAAATGATCTGGTAGCTGGTTTCTTCCCCGCAATTGGCAACGGTAATCGTGGTGGTACGGTCTGCCGGGTCGGGATGAGTCCTCTGATCAACAGAAACAGCCTCCTGCACGGTAACAGAAGCTTCCTCATTGGTGGGAGCATAAGTTACTTCGGGGACACCCATGGTGTCGAGTTCAACCTGGTAGGTCAGCACATCCGGGTCATAATCCAGTTCGCCGGTACTTAATGCAAGGCTGCGCAAAGTGGAATAACATTCCCCTTCAGCCCCGGTTTTCAGGCGAAAGGTAACCCTGTATTCTGTATAATTCTCCGGGTTGCCTTCTTCTTCCACCCGGATCACCGTCGTCCTGTCTTCCTGATCAACATACACGCGCTGGTCGATCCCCAGAGCTTCCTGCAGGGTTGTTGTGCTTCCTTTCACGCTTTCGTAGAAAAGCGGGGGGACGTCATTGATGTAACCGGGTAATTCAATCGTATAGGCAACTATGTCAGGATCGAATGGAGGTTTCAACTCCAGGACGGATGCCGACAGATCCAGGAGAAAAGGTTTGTCTCTGATGGAGAAAAACACCTGATCCTGATCGGACAGACCGGTTTCACTGTTATATGCCACCGCCCTTATTTTAAATTCCCCTTCAGAAAGCGGGGTCCATTCAAGATCAAAAGGTTCCTGGTGGGTCAGACCGACCGGTTCGTAGAAATTATAAAAGCTTACCGTGTCGGCATCACCGGTGACCGTCACCTCCAGAAGGACCGGTCTGCCGGTAATCCCGTATTGCCGGCCGCCATCCATATCGAAGTCAATGGAAGGAGCATTTGCATATTCCATGATATCAAGCGAAAGGGTATCGGAAGTTGACCAGCGTCCCATGTTGTCGGTAACTTTCACAAAGATATTCCTCGTTCCTCCGGGCACATTCTCCCACACAATGGAGGATGCCCGTCCGTCGATAAGCTTCACCAGCCGGTTGTTCTGGTACAGTTCGGTCTTATAGATCCAGCCGTCGGGGTCTGAGGCTGTAAGCTGGATCTCCAGTTCATCCCCTTCTGTTATTTCTGTCCCGGGTATAGTAATATTCACACTGGGTGACTCATTTTTTGTAGCTGTCCCCCCGGGTGCACACAAAAAACCATAGGCCGCTGCCGCGGGTGCGATGGTCTGATGGACCGTGAACTCTGCCCCGGCCGGAGAAGTGTACTGGTCGAACCAGAGCTCGTGCACCGGCCACTGCGTATTCCCGTTCCCGTCTTCGTAAGAAGGATAGATACGGCCATCCAGCAGGAAGAAATCATTGTCCCACGGACCCTGATAGTCGCAATTGTTCCCCTGAAAGGACATCCAGTCGCAGCGTGTGCGGGGACTGTAAGGAGGGACCCCGGGAATATTTCCGTACAGATCATCATGACGGCTGTCGTTGTGCAGGATATGGATGGGATGTTCATGTCCGACCCCGGTCAGCCAGGTATAATTGAGCTGGTTCCCGCCCAGGAAATAATCGCCGGTCAAATAACAGGCATCCAGATAATTTTGCGATCCGGTGACGCGGTAGGCCACCATGGCAGGCAGGATCCACGGGGTGGTTGCCTGCCCGTTCCATACCGGCTGTGAAAAATCACCTCCCATACGCATGCTCCGGTTTTTGTCCTCAATGCTTTCAAGCACTCTCCGGTGGGCATAATTTTCCACAGCCTGGGAAAGATCGGTCTTCAACTGGATATCAAATGTCCCGCTGTACAAAGGATCTGTCTCGTCGATGGTGACATAGGCCCACACGGCCCATTTGCTTTCTCTCAGGTTCGACGTGGAGGAATTGATATTCTGATCCGACAGATCGGCTTTCAGCTGGTCCAGGTATCCCTGCGACCCCGTGATCTTATAAAGCCAGGCTGCTGCTGCGGCACGGTTCTCGATGAAATGTTTCACCTGTTCATCCCCGGCGAGCGTGTGCGTAGAAGCCCACTCATATGCATTTTCGGCGGCTGACCGGTATTCGGCCATGAGGGCTGAATAATCTTCTGATGTCCGGTCCATGGCAATTTCCAGGCAATGGACGTACTGTGCCGCTATGCTTGCAAAGGCATAGGAGTCGCGGGGATCTTCACCGTGTACGATCCAGGTGCGGTAATCGTTGTAAGAGGTGGTCAGTGACCGGGCATCATCCTCGAAAACAAAACCCTGTCCTTCATGGTAAGAAGCATTACTCAGTCCGTCCCTGTCAGATATATCAGGATGCACCCGTGATCCGAAGATGCCTCCGGTGGGACCGGTGTTGTTTTTGAAATAGTCTACCAGCCAGACGGCCTCATCCAGTATGTCCGGTATGTGCGTATTGGTATAACCATTGGCTGCCTGGGTTTCCGGGATATTCAGTTCACCGTCGCTGAAATTATCAGGAGCCAGCTCATAGGCATGCATCAGGGAGCGGGGCACTCTGAAATGGCTGAAATACCCGTCCCAGTCACCCGCATCATGGTACCACCCGCGAATACCGCCCAGGTCAAATGAATAATCAATATGGTCAAAAATGTTTTGCTTCTGGTTCTTGCCGCTTTCATCCGTCAGGTCCATGGTCCGCACGGAAGTATAGACAACCTTTCTTTCCGTCCATTCCGGACGGTGGTACTTCCCCGCATATTGTTCAGGCAGGGCGGTGACCGCCCTTTCAAAATAAAGTGCCCGGGCGGCATAATAGAAGGCTTCATGATATGCATCTTCATGGATCCTGAAGGGATAGGAGCAACCGATGCTGTCAATGGCAATCACATATTCCCCGGGAGTATCAAAATCCGAAAAGTCGCATTCCCATACATCGGATTTCACAAAGTTCCTGTTCGGTCCCACAGCACTCTTGTCACTGTCAGGTCCGCCTGTTTCATAGTCTTTCTG
>JBNJEV010000076.1:0-11514 GCA_051746185.1 Bacteroidota bacterium | reverse complement strand
AACATCTTTGGCACTACACTTTATGAAATTCACCGAATCTCAAATCGTAAGTCATTGAAATAGAGCATTAAAGGTTTTAAGCCCTTGATTTAACTGTAGAAGATGAGTAATGTTCACAAAAGGTTCACAATTGTATAAATTCAGAAAGCCGTCAGGATGAGGAAAAGAATACCATTTCAGCAATAATATCAAAGCACAGAATATTTATCGGTGCTTCTTTCCTATATAGAACACATAACCGTAATACTCTTTGTAGCGGTCGTATAATCGGGCCTCTTTTCTCTGGTTTGCCACGAGTTCTTCAGCAGTTTTATTATCTGCATGTTTCCTCAGGAAGAGTTCCTGTGCGTTGACCTGGGGTGTATAGAAATGTTCAATCCAGCAGTTTTCAGGCAGTATAAAGGTCGCAACGGGAATATATCCGGCTTTTTGCAGTTGCATTACCTTATTTGGAACTGTATCCATTTCAGGATATGCATCTGACCAGAATCTGTTAATCTCCGCAGGTCTTTTTTCGGTAAACCATGATGCTTCTGATACGGCAATATAGCCTCCTGTTTTCAGGAATTTCCGCCACTCGTTCAGACCGCGTTCAAAACCGATATTGTAAATCGCACCTTCCGACCAGAGCAGGTCCAGGGTTTCGTTCTGAAAAGGAAGGTCGTCCATCGAACCGGCAATACCTTTTACTCTGTCCTGAAGATCCAGTTTCCCGGCATTCTTATTGAACAGATCAATGAAAGCGGGGAATAAGTCGATACCTGTTATGTGTCCGGGCGCATGCTGCGCCAGTACCATGGTCTGACCGCCTGTTCCGCAGCCAATGTCGGCAATATGGGATTCACCGGTCAGGTTATCGATAAAGCTCAATGCCTTTATGGTTACCTCTGGGCTACCGGGGCCCTGTCGTTCCAGGGTTGAAAAATATTCGCAGATGATATCGAAGTCGAATTCGTGGATTGATTTGTTATCGGAACTCATGATGTGTGTCTGGTTTTTACAGAAACCAAATTTATTCACTTTTCCGGTTTATTTCCTAAATTGGGACAACGCGTAAATCATCCTGAATTTAAAAACCTGATAGCCATGCTCATATTCCACCGAAATCTGACGGCGGTGCTCGGTGTATGCATCGCCTGCACTACCTCCGGTGGATCATTTTTACCGGGTTATCGAAAAAACAGACCTGGAGGTGATCAACTGATCATTTTGCTGCTTGATGAATAAAAAGGTCTACTATCTGTTCTTCGGTCTGGCTTTTCTGCTCTGGCGCCTGATCGTTAATTTCAGTCATGATCTGATCCCCGGGATCGGCGGAGGATACTATCCGTTACAGATCAGGGCCATTCTTGATACAGGTCAGCTCGCGTTCAGGGATATGCCATTGTATTTTTACCTGAATGCCTCTATTGTGAAGATCATCTGGTTGATCTCGGGAAATGAGAATGATCAGGTGATCCTCCTTGTTACAAGAATCCTCGACAGCATGATCCCGCCACTTATGGTGATCCCCTTTTACAAACTCAGTTCGAGATTTACAGGCGATGATCTGAGCTTGTATTTTGAAATCCCGGCCCTGGCTTATGCCACGTTTTCCGTTGCCCCTTTGTTCATGGTAGCTGAAGCCTCTAAGAATTCTTCGGCATATCCGCTTATGGCATTCTTTCTGTACTACATGTTCGAATTCTTCAGGGAAAGGTCATCCCGCAAGGCCTGGCTAGCGGTTTTATTTCTGATCCTTACCGGACTGACCCATTTCGGTGTGTTTGCTGTATCCTTGACCATCCTGCTGATAAGCTTAGTAGTTTTCTACAGGCAGCGGGCTATTCCGGTCGTGGCGGCTATAGTTGTTGCGGGACTGGGATTCGTATACCTTTTTGATCCCGGCAGGACAGAGTCCATACTCTGGCTGCCACTGACTATTTTCAGAAGTGCCATGTTCCGGATGGGGCCGGAACCCTATAGCCTGATTACCTATCCTGCCACACTGATTATTTTATCGTGTGCTCTCTTTGTCATATTCAGGGGAAAAATGAGTCCTGAAAAATATAAAAGGAAGGTGTTCCTGATTCTTCTTATCAGTATCGGATTCTTCTCTTTTCCCGTGCTCAGCAGGGAGTACTTTAACCGGTTCAGCTTGATCCTGTTCATTCCGATATTTATCCTGATACTACAATTGTTGTCCACGTCAGCCCGGGGTATAAAATGGGTGATTGTATTCGCCATCTCCCTGACAGTATTGAGTTCTTTCATCTTCATGATCATGAAACCAAAAACGCCCGCTTTATCGCAGGATGCATACTCAGACCTGAAAAAATTTGGGAATATGCTGGAAAATCCCCGGTCAACCCTGGTTATACCCAGGCATGGGATCGAATGGTGGACCGCGTGGGAGCTAAGAACAAAGATCGGAGGGACCGGATCTTTGGATGCTGAGACATTTCGTAAATACGATAAAGTGCTGGTGCTGGTCCATAAAAAAGAATCATACCATGAAAACATGCCGGCCCATTTTGCGATCAGGGAACCCGAAATTCCCCATGATCCTGAAGTATTTTATGAATCGGATCATTTCCTGGCTGTAGAGATTGACAGCACCGATCTTGGTACTTACTCGGATTAAAAAATTTTTACCGCATTAAATTGTTGGAATGCGAACCTCATGAACAAACCGGCATGAATTGATGTTGTAAGTTTCTGATTGATATTTTCAACGAAAACCTTAAAGCGATGGAAGATAAGATATTAGGACTGCACCATATTACAGCCATAGCGGGCGATCCGCAGCGGAACCACCATTTTTATACCAGGATACTGGGACTGCGGATGGTAAAGAAAACGGTAAATTTTGATGACCCGCAGACCTATCATCTCTATTATGCCGATGAGACAGGTACGCCCGGTACGCTTCTTACGTTCTTTCCCTGGCCCGGAGTAAAACAGGGGAAAACCGGGGCCGGAATGGCCACTGAAATCGGATATGCCGTACCCGGAGGAAGCCTGGATTTCTGGAAAAGACGATTTGAAGAACACGGAGTAAGCCACCACAACATCGACGAACGGTTTGGCGAAAAATTCCTGTTGTTCCGGGATCCGGATGGATTGTGGCTTTCCCTGGTAGAGACAAAGCATCAGGACAGCAGGAGCGGATGGGAGACTTCCGAGGTAACTGCTGATGTGGCCATCAAAGGATTCCATTCAATCATCCTCACCCTGAATAGCATCAGAGAAACGGCTGAGGTATTGACCACTGTCTTCGGTTACAGGCAGGCGGAACAGGAAGGTAACATCCGCCGCTATAAAACGGATCATGTTGAAAATGCCGCCATTGTCGATCTGCTGGAATCCCCGGGTGCGCCCAGGGGAGTGAATGCCGGTGGGACCAATCACCACGTGGCATTCCGGGTAAAGGACGAACAGGTGCTGATGGCCTTCAGGGAAAAAGTGGTGGCGAAAGGTCTGCATATCACCGAAAAGATCGACAGGAAGTACTTCTTTTCACTCTATTTCCGTGAGCCGGGCGGGGTGCTGTTTGAAATGGCCACGGATAACCCCGGAATGGCCATTGATGAAAAGGTTGAGGAACTGGGCACCTCGTTGAAACTGCCCGGGCAATATGAACCGATGCGTGACAGGATAGAAGGGGTATTACCTGAACTGCAGGTGGAGGTATAGAAGATATGCACAGCAAAGATATTCATACTGCAGGCAGATCCTTACAGCAGGCAGATAAAGCTCTGGTCATGCTTCATGGACGAGGAGCCGATGCAAGGGATATTTTGGGACTTGTTCCGGATCTGAACGTTGACGATTACGCCATTCTGGCACCGCAGGCCACCAATTTTACCTGGTATCCATATTCCTTCATGGAAAAGCCGGAGCAGAATGAACCCTGGCTGAGCTCGGCCCTGGAATTACTGCAGGAAATTATTCATGATATTTCAGAACAGGGAATTCCTGCTGAAAACACTTATTTCCTCGGCTTTTCCCAGGGGGCGTGTTTATCGCTCGAGTATGTAACCCGTCACGCGCACCGCTACGGAGGGGTGGCGGCCTTTACTGGAGGGTTGATCGGGGACAGGATCTACCGCGAAAATTATTCCGGCGACTTCAACGGCATGCCGGTTTTCATTTCAACCGGGGACCCCGATCCTCACATACCTCTTGAACGCACCCATGAAAGCGCACGCATCCTGCAGGAAATGCATGCAGAGGTTAACCTGCAGGTGTATAGTGGTCGTCCACATACGGTTTCGACGGACGAGATCCAAAGGGTGAATCAATTGATTTTTTAGTAAGACCGGCGGTCCCTTCCATGGCGATGGTTTCTGCCCGGGTTGTGGGTGTTTGAAGAATAGGATGGCTGACGGGGTCGTTGGGTTTTCACCCGGTTGACAGGGACCTTATCTGTATTATCCTGCATAAATGGGTGTTCGGAAACCACATGTATTTGCTGTTTGATCAGCTTCTGGATGCTTTGCAGGTAAGGCTTTTCTCCCGAATCACAGAATGAAGCTGCAGCACCGCTTGCCATGGCCCTTCCGGTCCGGCCAATCCGGTGGACGTACATTTCAGGGATATTGGGTATGTCATAATTGATCACGAGAGAAAGGTTATCCACATCGATCCCGCGTGCGGCAATGTCGGTCGCCACAAGTATGTTCGTACGGCCGTTCTTAAAATTCCCCAGTGCTTTCTGCCTGGCATTCTGGGATTTATTGCTGTGGATGGCATCAGCTTTGAGCGCTGCTTTCCCCAGGATCCTGACAATCTTGTCAGCACCGTGCTTTGTCCTGGAAAAGATCAGTACGGAATCCAGAGGATCTTTTTTCAGCAAGTGGACCAGTAACTTTGATTTGCTCTCCCTGCTTACATAATACAGCACTTGCTCCACCCGCTCTGCAGTCGTCTGTTCGGGTTTCACGCTCACTTTTTCCGGATTGCCGAGGAGTTTACGGGAGAGGGCTATAATATCGGGAGGCATGGTGGCTGAAAAGAAAAGAGACTGGCGCCTGGAAGGCAGGCTGGCAATGATCCTGCGGATATCATGGATAAACCCCATGTCAAGCATTCTGTCAGCTTCATCGAGCACAGAGTATTGCACATCCTTCAGGGAAACGTACCCCTGCTCCATCAGGTCAAGCAGTCTTCCCGGAGTGGCCACCAGAACATCCACTCCCTGGCGGAGGGTCTGTGTCTGGGTGCCCTGTTTCACTCCGCCGTAGATTACCGTGTTTTTTATTCCCGTATATTTTCCATAAGTGCTGAAACTGTCTGCAATCTGGATGGCCAGTTCGCGCGTGGGTGTCACGACCAATGCCCTTATCCTGCGCCTGCCATTTTTTTTCGGCGGATCAAGATATAAATGCTGAAGGATTGGGATGGCGAAGGCAGCTGTTTTGCCTGTTCCTGTCTGTGCACATCCGAGCAGGTCCTTTCCGTTTAAAAGTATCGGGATGGATTGTTCCTGGATCGGAGTCGGCTGTGTATACCCTTCGGCCCTGAGGGCCTTCAGGATAGGTTCTATTATTTCTAAATCTTTGAATGTCATGTATGATGATAAAGGCGGCAAAGATAGTCTATTTGACCGGATACTCGAAATCATATTTTTATAATAGCTGTCTTGAAAGATGCAGTAATTCTGTGTTGCCAATGATCTCCTGGACACGTTCTCTCAGATCAAGCTGGGTTTTCCCTGTTTCTTCTATGTATTGTTTGAGTTCATCGGAATGAACAGGGGAGAGGTCCGACCTCTCAAAAAATGCGGAAAGCTCCCTCAGCATATTGATCATATACCGGTTGGCATCAGCGACCAGCATTGCCAGTTCGCTGGAAAGGTATTCTGTAGCCTTGCGGGTCCCGAAATAATATTCAAATACAGATAAATGGATTTCTGCCCATTTGGCCATACTGGCAAGCCCGTGGGCAGGATTCAGCCAGTGTTGAATGCTGTCAAATACAAATACCTGGAAATCATTCAGTGAGCGCGGCTCCAAATCATAATCAAGCGATCCCGGATCCCCTTTTAACCTGCCCTCTCTTTTCAGTTCTTTTTCAATCCTGGTTTCAAAATAGGGCAACATTTTATTAAATGTGACAGGCATATATCCATCTGAGCAGATGTTTTCCAGGAATCGAAGGTTTTTACGCAGGGAATCATATGTGGTACGGGGATGGAACAACATAAATCCGAATTCAATACCGATCCCGAGATCCTTCAGGATATCGACTGCTCTTATATGGTCAGAAACTGTAAGCTTTTTATTCATCCATTCCAGTCCTGAATCAGTACCCTCCTCAAAACCCAGAAAAACCCTGAACAACCCGTGATGTTTCATTAATTCAAATACCCCTGCTTCCACTTCATCTGTTCTGCAATTGATTTTCCACATGATCTTTCCGGCAAGATTTTTATCAGCAAGATTTTTGCAGAATTTCTCAATCCAGGACGATTTTCCCCCGATGGAGACCGGAAAATCATCATCCTGGAACAGGAAAACCGAGCAATCTTTTTCATGATGGAGAAATTCAATTTCTTCGGCCACCCAGGCCGGATCCCTGATTCGTTTGATGGGTCCGGGAGGAAGCCTGTAAAATTCACGGCAGTTGCAAAAGATGCAATTGTAAATGCAACCCCGCCCGGCAATCAGGGTGGCATACTTTTTCCCGAAAACATACTCAGGCATCTTCGACCGGTCAGGAAAAGGAAATCGATCAAGATCTTTTTCCAGGGTCCTGAGCGGATTGTGTATCACGGTACCGTGCTGCATATAGGAGATACCGGTAACTTTCTTCCAGCCGGTACCGGAATGAATCTTATTTACCAGGTCGAGGATGGTGCGTTCTCCTTCGAACCTGACAATCGAATCCAGCCAGGGAATGATCTCAAAAAGCATTTCGGGCCTCAGGCTGGCAAAATGTCCCCCGGCACAAAAATGATGACCGATCCCCTGATCCCTGAGGAATTCCACCAGGTCCCTGAAATCATATATATGGTTTTCAAAAATGAGAGAAAAGCCTGCCAGCAGGGGTTGTTGCCTTTGAAGGACCTCCAGGATCACCGACCGGGGTTTTCTGAAATCGATCACTTTGATCTGGTATCCTGCATGGGAAAGTACAGAAAACATATATCGTACCCCAAGGTTTTCACGCTCTTCATTAGCTATAAAAACCACGGATTTTCCCATGAGTCCTTGCCTGATGATCTTACCGCAGAATGATGATTATTTTTACCGCTTTTCGACAATGATGTTTTCAATGGTCTCGGTCATTTCCTTCCTTGCATCCTGACAAACCTCCTCGTACCGGCAGATTGCCTTGAGGATACTTTCGACTTTTTCATATCTCACCTCAAGAGGGATAGACAAAAACTTCTTATCTACCAGGGTATCCATAATGAAGGGAAGAGGGAAAAAGGCTTCTGATTTTTTTTCTGCCATCATTTTTGTTTTTAAGTGAACAAATCCCGTAAGCTAATAAATGATATCCGGATCAAGTATAAGAGACTGCCTGGTGAAGGGTGATCTTGTATCCAGCAATTCCCCGGCCAGGTCGTTGACTGATTCATAATTACCGGTCATTGAATAGATCTGGATCAGGCCATACATGATATAGCCAGTTGATATGGCATCTTTTTCTTCCCTGATCAGTTGCAGTGCCTGTTCTCCATATTGTATGGCTTCCTGATCCATGCCCCTGCCTGCCCTGGCCAGTCCCAGCCCAATGAAACCAAAAGCATCTCCGGGATTGAACAGTACCCTGTCATTGAAATAGGCTGCCGCCCTGTTGAAATAAACGTTCGCCCGGTCAGTTTGTCCTGCCTGCCTGCAGATCCTTGCTTTCCAAAGGAACATATCACCATCGGTTTCTTCCAGTGCATCATACTCTTCCGGACCGGCAAGTTCAATTTTCTCCAGGGCTCCGGAATAATCGCCCTCCAGGAAATCAAGTTCAGCCAGGGTCCGGAAATATTCCTTTCCGGTGTTTTCGCTGGCATCGGCAACAACATTCCTGGCACCGGTGATGTCCCCTTTTGCCACCAGCGCATGTATTTTATGTATGTAAGGGGCATGCCATGAGGGCTTTATATCGATGGCTCTGTTCTGGCAGGCAATGGATCTGTTCAAATCATGCAGACAGAGATAGGAGTATCCCACGTTGACCAGGAACAAAGCATTCCGGGGATGCATGCGGAACACCTGGTCGCTGAGGCTCCGGACCCTGTCCCAGTTCCCGAGTGTTCTTTCGATCAGGGAAATATAAAATATATATTCATAGTTGGAGGGTCTCATACGTGCTGCCTTCTCGAAAGATACAAGCGCCAGTTCAGGTGCATTTCTGCCGTAATAATGATAAAATCCCATGGCCACATACGCTTCAACCAGTTCAGGTTGAAGTATAAAAGCTTTCCGGATGTCCTCCTCACATTCATCCAGGATGCTTTCATCGAAATAGGATGCCCGGATACCCCATAATTTTGCTTTGGCTCGATTGGCATAAGCTTCGGCCATGCTGGAATCCTCCATGATGGCTTTTGTATAATAGTGGACCGCCCGGGAGAAACTGACACTATCGGTGTATTCGTATTCACTATTCATGGTATCAGAAGCCTGCTCGCCGGTCTGGACCCGTTCCCATGAATCCTGTGAAAGTGCGTTTCCCATCGAAGCGAGCATTCTTGCACGTGGAGCAGCAGGTTGTTCCTTTAAAAGCTCTCTTTCTTCCAGGGTAAGGAAGGTTCTGAGCTTCCTGGTAATTTTCCTGGAGATATGCCGGCAGCACCTGTCTATTTCCGCACTGGTCCACATGTCTTCGATCTCATAGTTTTTCGCCCAGATGAGGCTTCCATCGCCCGCTGATATCAGGCTGACCGATAGAATATTTTCAAATCTGGTCTTATTGGGTTGCCAGTCCACCAGAATGGCTGCGGACAGTTCGTCCCCCATTTTTTTATAGTTCTTGTTTGTCCTGGAATACTTTCTTGTATCTTCCCACGGGATCACCCTGTAATCTTTCACTTTCAGCAGACTTGCTGTAATTTCATGTCCGATAAATTCCATGGCAGAGGTTTCAAGATCTTTCCGGTAGTCTTTTTCCACGGGAAGTACGGCAATCGATTTTTCCAGGTTTTCGATCTTTCTTTCAGCAGCACCGTCAATGATCCTGTAGGAGAGGAGCCCGATAATGATGAATACTGACAGAAACGTTGTTGCTTTGTATGTTTTTAATTTCTTCTTCGGGATCGGGACTTCCTGGTCGGAGACCGGTTCTGTTTTTTTGATCCCCCCGGGAGTAATATCATAGATCCATGAGAAAAACATGGAACCGATGAATCCGATCCCAAGGACCCATAAGAACCACCTGGGAACATGTTCGATGCCAAATACATTGCACAGATTCTGGGCGGCTTCCAGCAGGAGTAAGGTTGAAGCCCCGTATACGACAATTCCCCGGAAAACTCTCCTGCGTTTGAGTTCCTGAACAAACTTGCCGATACTGTCAGGTTTCATGGCGGCACCTGATTTGTAATTCCGAGCAAAAAAGAACAGATAAGTTCCGACTTTAAATTCAATTTTGCAAGAAAAGCTTTTGTGAATCAAATCATTAAATTAATTATGTCCAGACTTGTGAGTTTGCCGGAGAAATCACTTTTCCTGGAGAAAGGGAAGGTAGCCACAAGGCAGGGCCGATGACATCACCATGCTCATCAGGATCAGGAAATCGGTATGATCTTTTTCCGAATGAGTCTGATCCATAGAAATTTGACTTTCGCCATCTAACTTTGTAAATTTATTTCTTAAATGGGGATTTCCCCTGCCAACTTCTGTAGCTTTTTACGTTTTTTCTGATTGAAAATCGTAAATAGAATCTCTTTTTCAAGTTCAAACGACTGGAATACACCATGAGATTTTAGCTCACTTTTAAAAAACAACATTCATTTTATCAAACAGAAGCCATGAAAGCAAATAGCCTAATTACCTTGACCCTCTTCCTGGCAGCAGGTCTGCTTATTTCCTGCAATAAAAATGATGACAATAACGATCCAACTTCCACAGGTACATATGAGGATCTGGAAGCCGTATTTGACAGGATGGGAGAACGTCAGAAACTGCATGTTGATCTGGCTCCTGTTGAATTACCCGATTATGTGACAGAGTCTAATGACACCATGATGCAGGAAATAGTATCCCTGGCTGATTTTATTAACAGCTCGCGTGAAAGAGCCATATTCCCCGCATTTGCCGATTCTGCCAATTTGAAAAATGCAACTTTGAAAAGCATGGAAAATCTGCTTAAATCCGCTGGCATTTCTTCTGATGGAGAATGGACGGAGGAATGTTTCATGGAAGATACCCCCTACTGGATCTGTAGATTTACGAAATGGAAAAATGATGGAAAACTCGAAATAGTGGTCACACAGCAAGGCAGTGAGACGGCCTGGTTGTCGCATGTCAGACTCAACGGAGAAGATTCAAAGGGGAGGGTCTACGATAACTTGAGGATTCAGTCATGGATGATGCTGAAGGACCTGACGTTCAGTCAGTATGATTACAGTACACATTTTCATTCCAACTGTGGCAACAATGTGCTTTGGAGGTTGATGGATCAGGTGGTAGGACAGGATGCCCGGCTTGATTTTATGGGCGAGACAAAATCACTGGCCATGGATATTCATACAGTCATTACTTATATGTGTGACCAGATAGACGGTCATCATGTCTGGTCAGAAAGGGAAATGAGAATCATGCCTGATAGAACCCTTTACTTCATAACCAGGCTTTACAGCTACAAACTTAAAAGTACATATCTATGGAGGGTTTACGTAATCGATAGAAACAGAACCTGGAGTATTACTATTTATGATGAGGATGGCAATGTGATAAAATATAGACAAGGATCTTAATTCTACTTTAACAGATTAAAGCACAACCAATCTTTAATATCCCTGGCTGATAACAACGGTAAATCCTTAAAAAAGAACAGCAGTGTTTATCCCAGGATTGATGAAGAAGTAATCCGGGCAATAAAAGAGACTGAGGGTAAATTTAAGATGCACAATGATATCTCAGTAACCTTTAAACTCTATCCTGATTCCTTGTAGTATTCTACCTGTCCGTCTGAAAGATGCTCTACTTTCCTGAACAGGGATTCCATTTCCGCGTCAGATAAACGTTGAAATTGATTGACTATATCGATTTTTTCCTGTAGCATCTCCGGAGTTTTCGGGCCCGTTACCAGTACATCGTTAGGAACAGAAAGGGCGTATTGAATAGCTTCTTCAACTGAAATGTGGTCGATGACCCTGTCCCTTGCATCCATTGCTCCATCGAATCCCCTCCCGAAAAATGCTCCTCCGGCCAGGGTTTTCATCGCAATCACACCTTTTTTCTTCTTCTTTAATTCAGGTAATACTTTGTTTACAAAACTGTCATATCCTGTATCGACAACATTTATGGGCATCATGCAGACCTCTACATCATCACTTTGCTCCAGCAAAGACAGATGTGCACCTGT
>JBNJEV010000075.1:0-11647 GCA_051746185.1 Bacteroidota bacterium | reverse complement strand
ATGTTCCTCACCTTTCCGCTTTTTTTCAATTCGGTCATTTTTTCCCAGACCTCCATAAAGATCTCGTGGATATACGGCACGGCATGTTCATTGATTGCATCCCCGGTAGTACCGGGAGTGTGGAAATTTGGCCAGGGCCAGTGCACCACATACATATCCAGGTAATCGAGACCAAGCTGTTTGAGGGAATCCTCGCATGCCATGATCACTTTATCCGGTTTCATATGTTTGTTCCACAGCTTAGACAGCACAAACAGCTCTTCCCTTTTCACGAGTCCCGATTCCATGGCCCTGGTAAGTGCCCGTCCGACAACGTCTTCATTCTGGTAGGCAGTAGCACAGTCAATATGCCTGTACCCCAACCGGATGGCTTCCACAACTATTTCCTCCATAGCTTCCATGAGATCGGGATTGTCTGAATGGAATGTCCCCATGGCTGCCTGTGGCATCCTGGTTCCATCCGGCAGTACCAGGTGATGCACTATTGCCGGATCGACCGGTTCGATTTGCTTGTCTATCTGACTCATTTGTCTTTGTTTTAATATGGTTATACTATAAGTTATATTCTGGCATGGCCCCTTCCCGGGTACACACATAGGCCGAAATCTCAACGGCTTGTTGATGTAAATTTTTCAATGAAACGTTATTCGCATATCCAACAGCCATGGCTGCTGTGAACGCATCTCCCGCACCTACCGTATCCCTCACATCAACGCCGGGTGTGGGCAGAAAACTTCTATCCTTGGGGGTAACCAGTAAACTGCCGTTGATCCCCTTGGTTAGAGCGACCAGTTTCAGATCGTAACGGCGCATCAGGTGGACAGCCCTTTCCTCCTCATCCCCTGATTTAATTCCCACCATACCGCATATTACAGGTAATTCTTCTTCGTTAACTTTCAATACATTGCAAAGCATAAGTGAATTTTCAACGATTGGCTGGCTGAAATAATGCTGGCGCAGGTTCACATCGTATACCCTGAGTGTGTCCGGATGACAGGTATCCAGGATCTTTTCAATGGCATTCCGGGAGATGACATTCCTCTGAGCCAATGTGCCAAAACATACCATATCTGTTTCGGACAACTTTCGCTCTATGGTCTCATTGTAGCAGATAAAGTCCCAGGCCACATTTTCGTGTATGGTATATTCCGGAATGCCTTGTTCATTGAGAATTACATCAACGGTACTTGTGGGTTTATCGTTCACCTGAACAAGATCAGGGGAGATAGACTTTGATTTCAGCACTTCCAGAATTTCACCACCGTATTTATCATCACCGACTGCACTTAATACATAACCCTCTGCTCCCTGCTTTTGAGCATGGTACACAAAATTACAGGGAGCACCACCCAGTTGTTTCCCCTCGGGCAGAACATCCCAAAGCAATTCTCCGATACCGATTACCCTCTTCACCGGTTCAATGTTAAAGATCGATTATCACCTTCATGGTCCCGGTACCCACTTCGTCGATATACCTGTAGGCATCGTTATACTGTTCGAAAGGGAAATGCTTGGTTATCAGAAGCTTGGTACAGATCTTATTCGTGGACATGAATTCGACAGCCTCGAGATAATCCTCATGCTTATACATCAGTGTTCCGATGAGCTTCAGTTCGTGTTCACCCACAAAACCCATATTAATGGTCGGGTCTTCCTCGAATACACCGGCTATGATGATTTCACCTCCTTTTTCAATCTGGCTGATCAGGCCTTCGATGGTGGCCTGCACACCAACGGCTTCAAAACCGACCTGAAATCCCTCGTCACCGAATACTCGTTTTACAGCATCCCCGAAGGACTCCCTGCTCACATTCGCTGTATGACTGAGGCCACAATCAGAAGCAATCTTCAAACGGTAATCGGAAATGTCCGTGATAAGTACTTTTCTGGCACCACGTGCCCCGGCAAACTGGGCGATCAGGTTCCCTATGGTCCCGGCTCCGGTGACCACCACATTCTTATCCCTCAGGTTGCTTGCCCTGCCTGTGGAATGCGCACCAACAGATGCGGGTTCGATCAACGCCCCCTGTTCATAACTCATGCCCTCCGGAAAGGGCACAATACGATCCTCAGGAACCACAAACAGGTCCTGGGCACAACCCGGTGCCTGAAAACCCTGTACCTTCAGGTTCTGGCACACATGATAATCTCCCCGCCTGCAGGGATTGCACTCTCCGCATACGACCTGGGGTCTGGCTGTCACCCTTGCACCCGGAGTTACCCTGGTGACATCACTTCCAACGGCTTCAACGGTCCCTGAGTATTCATGCCCCTGAACCACCGGGTAAGGTGTGAACGGGTGTTTGCCGTGATATACGTGAATATCGCTTCCGCATATGCCTATCCGCTTAATCCGGATCAGGATCTCCTCTGGTTTTAAAGCACCCGGTTCAGGCACATCCCTGTGTTCAATCACTCCGGGCGATATCATAATGGCTTGTCTCATATCTTGTACTTTTATTATTGTTCAGGAGAATAGTGCAAACAGGGTGGCCATGACAACCAGCAGAATAATGATCAGGACCCTTACATCCCTCCAGCTGGTGATGGGACCCCGTACGGTCTCGAAAGGATGTTTCCAGGTATATTTTTCAATCTGTTCCGGATCCGGTTCTGGGGTGAACCTGCTGGTGATCAAATAAATCACCACGCAGATGCAGAACAGCCACCATGCCTGCATCATGAAGGGCATCCCCACCCTGTTGGTGATGATCAGGTCACCGCTGATGGGAGGAAAATCGAGGCAAAATGCCGTGATGCCAAGAGCCAGGCCCACCACCAGCGTGACCAGAGATGCCTGCCGCGTTCCGCGTCTATACAGGACACCCAGCAGTAACACTGTGGCAACCGGAGGGGAAAGTGCCGTTGCCACCCGGTTGATGGCATCGAAAATGCTCGAAAATTTATCCCCCTGCGTGGACCACAAAGCGGCCACGGCCATGATTATCAATGCTGAAATGCGACCAATGGTGATCAGTTTCCTGTCCGGTGTCGCCGGAACGATCCTCTTGTAAATATCCACGGAGATCAGGGTGGAAACAGAATTAAGGGCAGCGGCTATGGTACTCATCAGTGCAGCCAGAAGTGCAGCGGACATCAGCCCGATGAGGCCTGTGGGCAGCAGGTTCTGGATTAAGACAGAAAGGGCCATATCACCCGGCTTATCAACCCCTGCAGATGAAGCAGCTGCAAATACCTGGTCTTTGAACAGGATGTAGGCAATGATACCCGGAAATACCATGATAAAAGGGGTGAATAGCTTAAGAAAAGCTGCCAGTATGGGACCACGCTGGGCATCGTTCTTTGTTCTGGCCGCCAGTACCTGCTGCACAATGGTCTGATCGGAACACCAGTACCACAGGCCAAGAATCGGATAGCCCAGAAAGCAGGCAAACCAGGTCAATCCGCTGTTGCCAACTTCCTGGAATCCCCTTGCCGTGAATTCGTTGGTGATATGGTTGGTGGTCACCTGGATCGATTCCCGGGTATGAAGCACATCCAGTGCCCCGGGACGAGCCATTGTCTTTAACTCTTCCCAGCTGTTAATTCCGGCATCTCCAAGCTGGATGACCCCGAAAATGGTAAGAGCCGTGGCGCCGAATAGCAAAAATCCGGTTTGTATAGCCTGGGTGATCACGACAGCTTTGAGTCCCCCTGAAATATAATATATCAGGGTTATCACAGAAATGAGTGCAATCGACATGAAAACGTTCACACCAAAAAACCGCTCAAATATCACCGCACCCGCATACAGACTCATGCCTATATGGACAAACAATGCTCCCAGTATGGCGATAAAGGCAAAGACCGACCTGGACCTGGAATCATAGCGCCTCTCAAGGAATTCAGGCAGGGTCTGGATCCTGCTTTTGAAATAGAAAGGAGCGAAAATGAGGGCCAGGAAGATCAGTGTGATACCGGCCAGCCACTCGAAATTCCCCCAGACCATGCCTTCGTTGAATCCCGAGGCTGCGAGCCCGACAAGGTGGATGGTGGATATATTGGCGGCGAATAGCGCCAGACCGATATAGCCCCAGTTCAAGTTGCGACCGGCCAGAAAGAATGCATCACTTGTCTCACGTTTTTTCCTGACCTGAAGCACACCTATCAGGGTAATGCCAGCTAGAAAAAAGACGATGATTATTAAGTCAAGGGTAGGTATCCTGATGCTTTGCATGGTAATTTATTTTTTATTGCTTGGACTTATGCCGATGTTTCCACCTCGCAATACCAGCGCGGACCGGCACCGGAAACGAGGATCACGTTTCCGTAAGCTGTGAAATCCCCTGTGCGTATCACTGTTTTTACCTTTTTGCTTAGCTCTTTCAGTTCCGGGTGAGGCAGGGTTTCAATCTCCACATCCTCACCAAATGCCCCGGATACCCTCTTGAAATGAGATGGACTGATCTCCTCTGTCTCGTTGGACATGTACATCTTCTCCACGGAAAAGAACCTGCTCAGCTCTTCAAGGACATCCATGACCATGGGTTTATTCTCCGAAATTGAAATGTCTATGACCTCTAAATCTGCGGGAATGGCAAAACCGGCATCAGCCACCATCATCAGGTCACCGTGTCCCTGTCCGGATATTGCTGCCGCAATATCCCGGTTTAGAATTCCTACTTCCTTCATTGTTATGCTAAGATTGTATCGTCTTGGATTACCTGTTATAATAGATCTGTTCCATCTCTGCCCAACCATCGTACCCATAAAGAGGCTCCTGCATGGGATCACATACCCTGAGCCACTCGATATTACGCGGGTGATTGTCAAGCTTCTTCATGTCTGCCTCGAAATCATCACCGGTATATTCGTAATAACCGAATTCATACCAGTTCCCGTCATCCAGCTGGTGCAGGAATATGGAAAAATTATGCATGTTCGCCTTCTGCAGAAGATCCCTGACCCCGGGATTCGAATCAGCATGCAATGCCTTGTACTCTTCAATGAATTCCGGCTTTATCTTGATGACCATACCCACCCGCTTCACCGCTTTCGGTGTGTCCTCATTCATTTCGTCCGGGGTTCCCTCGCTGTTACCCGGACCGCAACCTGCAATGGCGGTTAAAAGAAGTGTTGTAAGGAACAACACTGAGATCTGTCTTTTCATGTGATTCACTGTTATTAATATATAATGGGATCTGGAACTCTTACAGCCCCTGGTTATTTCCAACCGTATTGCTTTCAAAAACGAACTCGACAGGTTTGGTGGCTTCGAGCCTGAACCAGACCACCATGGTCCAGGTGCCGCCTGTATCACGGATAATCCCCTGCCTGACATCCGGACCCGAGGTCATCCACTTACCGTTCACTGCCAGGCTCGCAGGAGATTGCCGGGCCCAGTTACGGATCACGAAACATGGATTAACGATGGGACGGTCCTCTGAGGCTTCCACCTTCAGCGACATATCCTCCTCAACCGCATCCACCAGGAATGCCCGCTGGGTCCTGTCATATCCATCACTCTCACAGCCTTTAATGGTTTTCACATCCGGGGGATTGAGCCAGGATGCAGCCAGGGGGAGCAATTCCAGGGGTTCTTTGTCCAGCATAGCCTCCATTATGATCTTCTGCTGGAAGGGTCGGTCACCGAAATCCTCATCATAGGTGGGAAGGCCCACATGGGTCAGGGAGCTGTGTGCGGTCCTGTCCGGGAAACTGGCATATCGGCCATCGGAGGGCATCTGGGCCACAGGCCAGTGGTTCCAGGTAGGAAAGACAGCATAGGGGGTCAGTTCTCCCCCGTACACGTCGGATTCCTCGAACTCACCAATGGTCACCGGATCATATACAGCCCTGTAATTGACATGCTGGATCACTTTGTCCTCCGGTTGATCCACGTTATCGGGCGGACCGCCCTCCCAGCTGTACTCCGTCGCATTCCCTTCCATGTCCACCATGGTCAGTGCCACGCTGGTCTCAATGATCTCCTCGGGATGCTGGTTGGGTCCGAAAATGGCCATGGACTCCTGCCACTCATGATTTCTTTCCCCATGGGTCCAGAGATGCATCTTCTTGACAGCTACCCCATCAGGATAGATGTAGTAGTACCAATCACTCCAGTCGCCCCAGCCTGTCACCTCATCCACATTGGCATAGACATGCAGCACATCCAGCAGCGGGTACCTCCAGTGCACCACCACACGGGCATCCGTATTCTCAATGATCCGGGCATGGTTGGTATAGGATTCTTTGTCGGACATGGGCTCCTGGCACCCCTGTCCCCCGGAAGTTCCCCAGGTTTCGTTGAATTCATTGCTGTACCACTGGCCCTCCTCATTGACCATCATGGGGATATAGCATGTCCCCCGCCAGAAGACAAAGTGGGTCGGCAGTTCGTCAAAAGATACCACCACATCGGGATGACCACTGAACCTCCAGAGATTATCCCAGGTTTCATAGAACCTGAGCCTGGTATAGTAAGCCCCGAATTCTCCGCCCGGTTCCAGCACCGGCAGGCTGCGGGCTTCCATATCCGGCCGATCCTTCAGGACCAGCGCTGAACCAAAGAGGGTAAATGATTGTGCTACCTGACGGGCAGACAGTCCGGTATCATAGATCCTCACTTCATCGATCAACCCGTCAAATCCATAGGAATCGATGAAGGTATTTTCCCTGACAGGATCAGTGGGCCTCATCTCCTTTCCTTTCCCTATCTTTATTTCCGCTGTCGCGACCCCGATGCGTTCTTTACCTACAGTCTTTGAACCGGCCTCCTGTCCATCCACATAGATCTTCATTGTTCCTGTTTCCATATCGTAGGTCCCGGCAAGGTGGTACCACCTGTTCCTTTCGAGGAATACTTCGGAGACCAGCTCTTCCCACACATCGCCCACCATCAGCTTAAATCCCGGATGGCCGTGGCCATTGATCCCCAGGTAGTATCCTTCGTCATCTCCCTGCTGAACAACCGGGGTCCAGTTCCAGGGATAGGCCCCGATCGCAATCCAGGCCTCAAGTGTCAATCCATCTGTGATGGCCGGACATTTTTCTTCCTGCAGGGTGATCAGGCTGTGATAACCGTCAAACTGGAGGGAGGTCCCCGAGATCCCTTTCTTCCAGAGGCTTTTATGCCCCTGGATCTCTGACTGCGTACCGCTGACTGCCTCAGTAGCAAGGCCTCCTTCAGCCTCGTCCAACTTCCACCATGCCACCGGATCCACCACAGTCCCTGTGATCAACGGGTTTCCTTCCACGGGGCCAAGTGCTTCCGAGGATCCTGGTCCGCTGGTTGCCAGATCGGCAATACCGTCTTCAGTCAGGGTAAAGGTCTGGGTGATCCGGTTCTTCGGATCCTTCCACTGGTCGATCTTCTCTGTTCCCTGACGGATAGTCCTTTTTACCTTTCCATCCGGTGTAATGGAAAAGTACTCGTCCACAAATTTCCTCGCATCCACACCTGAGTGGGGATTCAACCCTGAGAATTCCGGGAGGTAGCGCCAGTGCACCACGACCTTATCCGGGTTCGTTTCAATGATCTTGACATGGGAATAGGTATTGATCCGGTCTGGCATGATCCCCTCCCCGTTGCCGTTCCGCGGAATTACCTCCTCCACGTACCATTTGCCCGTATTGGTTTCAAGATAAGGCAGGTAGCTGGATCCACGCCCGAACACCAGTTTGGTATTTCCCGTGCCAAGGTCCACCACGATATCTGCATATTCACCCGTACGGGAATAGCGTTCAAACTCCCCGCCTGTATCTATCTTCGTATAGAATGCACCGAAAGTCCCCAGGATCAGCTCCTTGCTTTCATTCGCACCGGGCTGACATCCGTTTAGGAATAGAAGGGCTGCAGAGAGCCAACTCAACCTCCTGATGATCTTATTTCTCATGATGAATATTAGTATCGATTAAGCCTTTGTTCGAAAATACTTAAAGAAAAGCACATGAGCAAACTTTCTAATCATAAAAAAGTAAGTTTTGGGAGCAACCCGCACCCGATCCTGAATAAATATTTAATTGCCAAATAGAATCAGCTTTCTTGCATGGGAGACCAAACCTGCACGGACCACACAGAAATAGATGCCCGGGCTATGATTACTGCTGCTCCAGGTCACGTTGTAATCGCCCGGAACCATCTTTTCATCAACAAGGATCTCAACCAGTTGCCCCTGGAGATTGTAAACTGCAATCTTTACTGTACAGCTCTTCTTCAGGTTATAGCTGATACTGGTTTGATCGCTGAACGGATTTGGCCACGGTTCTGATATTTCAATTCCCGGGACACGCAACGGCCGCCTGGTGGAGGTGAACATGCTGTTTGCCCGGCCCGGTGTCCCACCTTTATGAGAAGCAAACCAGTTCCGTGCAACCGAATTATCCAGATCCGGATGGCTCAGTGCAAGGGTGGCCCCCTTCCCGTCCGGCTCAACCGGCCAGGGGGTGAAATCATCATATTCCACCCAGTCGACCAGGTCCCCTTTGTTGCTGAAAAGGCGGATAATCTCCCCTCCCCCGCTCAGACCATAACCAAGGTTCCCGGAATAATTGTCCACATCCGGGTAAATGCTGTGGAAGATATTCAGGTCCCTGCAGATAACCAGGTATTCCCCGGAAGCAAGTTCCTGATAAACCGGGAAGGTGAATACATGGGTGTCATCTGAATCTTTCAGCATCCAGTTACCGATGGAAACCGTTTCCGGACCGTTATTATAAAGCTCGATCCAGTCCTCGGAATTCAATTCCGGTGAAGAGTGGTAATTGATCTCATTAATAATTACTGGTCTGTACCATGCTTCCGGCTTAAAAATGGCAGTCAGGTCCTTTGATCCGTCCAGTTGAACCGTGATTGCCCTGCTGGTATCCTCTGTTCCTTCCCAGCCGGCAAACCGGTAACCATAAGCCGGGATGGCTTCCAGGGATACCGGCAGATCTTCAGGGTATTTCCCCTTCCAGGGAAACTGCTCGATGAGTTTCGAGTTGACCCGGACCTGTCCACCTCCGTGAGGGGTGTAATCCAGATCCAGTGATCGTATCATTCCCAGATCAAAAAACTTCCTGATATGAACCCTGACCCTGGCAGCCCTGTATTTGGCAAAATACCTGGTATCTTCTATCCAGCTCTCCCATTCGCTGTAGTTGCCCCCCCACCTTCTGAAGTGGTTCCGGATCTCACCCTCCGTATCGCGGACAATGGCATCGATCTCCCGGTTCACGCTCTCTTTTGTAAAGTCCGTATTCAGCAGATCAAAACTTCGAAGTACGAAACGGTCACGGAACGATTGGTTCTCAAGTAATTTCCTGAAAATAAAGGAGGACCAGGGCGGATTGGGCCATTGCCCGTCATGATCGGGTTTCGTGGCATGCAACATGGAGTTGTAGGTATATGGCTCCCATGCACCCAGTCCGGCATCCACATCGAAAAGGATCCAACGCCAGATACCGTTTTTATTGCGCTCCCGCCACCATTTCATATTATTCCCCGGCCAGTCCATATTCCCGAAATAGATCTCCGATGCCTGGTAGGTAATGAAATTGCGGATATCGATGCGGGTCTTGATATACTCGTAGTTGGCCGTATCGGAGAGGTCATGGTCGATCAGGTAATGGATCAGCTGCTTGTAATCCTCCAGGTCGCCTGCAATGGGCCACTCCTCGTTGTAGTACTCCACCATGGATTCAATTCCCATGATCAAATCCACGCTGTCGGGATCCACCCCGAAATTGTCTGCCACAAAATGTTCGTTGATCTTCTCTCTTAAAAACTTGGTACCCCAGTACTCCCCATTGATAAACACAACGGTGGCCCTGTAGGACTGTTTTGCAACGGCCTCATTATCGATGAGCCTGGAGGCCAGCGCATCCCACATTTCGGGAACTGCGTTGCGCAAAATGATTGATTCAAATTCCTCGATGGGCTTATCGGGAAAGATGTGGTAATCGATCGAGCCGTATCCATATTTGGACCTGGCGAATATGGATAGTTTATGCTGGTGGTCCCCCCCGGAGGGTTCATTCCCAAAGATCTTCAGTCCGGCATCGATGCTGAACCCCACGCTTCCATCCGGTTCAATGAACTCCACATGTGCGGGTTTCTCCAGTTCCCGGTTCTCAGCATGGATGAACAAACCATCCTGTTCATTCCACAAATTGTCCGCATCGGTGGAAATGCAGATCACCGCGAAGTTGTCCGCCTCGATCTCATCCCTGTCAATATAATTGTAAGAAAAGGTCTGGCCCGTTAACTGGCCCTCCCTGAACAACTTTGCCCTGATGGTCGTAGTACTGCTGATTTCAACGCTTCCGGGGAATTCAGGGTCGGTTTCATCCGGTTCGGACCCATCCAGGGTATACCGGATCGTGCCTTCGGACTGGTCGCTGGAGAGGGAAACAGTCAGAGACCCATCAAAGAACTTGACCGCGGGGGAGAAAATCACCTCTCCTTCGGCAATAAACCTAATCCCATCCGTGTTGTTAGGACCTCCAGGTGTCGGTTGCTCGAAATAGAGCCACTGGTCCTCGGAACCCGGTTCTCTTCCGTAAGAAATATCACCGGGTATTTTTCCAAAACGGGTGCTGTCGATCACATTTCCCGAAGAATCTGAAAGGATCAGGATTTCCCCGTCCGCACTCAGTTTGAATGATGAGTGAAGTTCAGAGCCGGGAAAATCCAGTTCCGGCGGTGATCCCAACGGAATATCCGGCAGATCGTCCAGGACCAGCGTGAAGTAGGGGATCAGGGTCAGGTCGGAGGACTCCAGTTCAGAATTATGTACCTGTATGGCCAGTGTGTTCGATCCTTCAGCCAGGTCTTTTGTGCTGACCTCAAACTGCTCCGGATCCAATCCACGGTACATCCCCGCTTCGTGGTATTCACCGGGTTCATCATATTCAGGGGGGTTGCCGGGTATGCCGATATGTGAACGTGCGATCTCCTTTCCGTTCAGGTAAGCCACAAAAGCATCATCGAAATCAATGCTCAGAATGGCTGAAATCACCACGGATGTATCCTCGACCCAGAAGGAGGTTCTTGTATAAAGGGACATGGTCCGGTCAACGATGGTCTCATCATCCCCGTCCCCGTAACCGAAACCACTGGCGCCTTCAGGCCACCCGCTGTCATCGAAGCCTGCAGAATTCCAGCCGGCAGGAGGTTCCGAGTCACCCAGCCGGTAACGCCAGGTATCTCCCCGCCTGATAATGGTTTCATAAACGATGTCCTTTGGAACACGGTCCTTCCCCGAACAATAAACCAGCAGGTAGCCTCCTGCCGGAATACTCATGGCGGGGAAGACCCACCTGTCAGGAAGAAGGGAATCATCCGTTAACCTGAATCCTTCGAGCTGGACCGGGGTATCCAGCGAATTAAACAGCTCAACCCAGTCAGAATAGGCTCCATCTTCGTCATGGATCACCGATATATTGGAACTCATCAGTTCATTAATCCGCAGATCCTGGGCATGAACCGCTAAGCACAGCAATAACAAACCAACAAACAAACCGTTCTTTCTGATCACATTAGCCATCATTAATTCGCCGTAAAGTCTTCGCTTCCAATTGCATTGGGAGGAAGAAGCTTATCATGTCCATCAAAAACCACACCCGTGTGTTTCTTACTCTCGTATTTCTTTCTTAATTTGCGTAATTAAGTTAATCAAAATTGTATTTATTTCAAAACCAGCGTTTGAAGAATTGCAGGCATTAA
>JBNJEV010000074.1:0-11807 GCA_051746185.1 Bacteroidota bacterium | reverse complement strand
GCTGGGCATCACCCAGGAATTCTCCCCCAGGTTCCTGCGCCGTTACCACAACCTCCAGATGGAGATCAAGGGGGCTGTTCAGACCTATATTGAAGATGTACGGTCGGGGGATTTCCCCAACGAGAAGGAGCAGTATTGAGAACATTTCATGATCCAAACCCAGATCCTCTACGAAGACAACCACCTGCTGGCGGTGAACAAGCGGGTCTCGGATATTGTGCAGGGAGACCGGACGGGGGATGTGTCGCTGGACAGGATCCTGAAGGAGTTTATCAAGGAAAGGGACGGCAAACCGGGGGATGTGTTTCTGGGCATCCCTCACCGGCTTGACCGGCCCGTCAGCGGGGTGGTGGTGTTTGCAAAGACCAGCAAGGCCCTGAGCCGGATGACCGGGATGTTCAGGGAGAGGGAAGTCAAAAAGATCTACCATGCCATTGTGGACCGGGCTCCGGTACCGGATGAAGGTACCCTGGAACATTACCTGACCAGGAATACCCGTCAGAATAAATCCTATGCACACGACCGGGAGGTACCCGGATCCAAGCTTGCACGGTTGCATTACCGGAGAGTGGCTTCATCGGACCGCTACCATCTGCTGGAGATCGAGCTGGAGACGGGCCGGCACCATCAGATCAGGGCCCAGCTGGCTGCGGTGGGATCGGTGATCAAGGGGGACCGGAAATACGGGGCAAGCAGAACCAACAAGAATGGGGGGATCAGTCTGCATGCCAGGTCTGTTTCTTTTATCCACCCGGTGAAAAAGGAGCCCCTGGCAATCCTGGCCCCCTATCCGAAAATGGACATTTACCCGGTTTTCAGGGTGGACTAACCTTTCTTATTCAGGGCGGACTAACCCTCCCTGTTCAGCATAAAGGGGAGAGGCAACAGATCGCCGGCCCGCTGAAGGACCACGATCTTTTTGCTGCCATAGAGGATCACTTCCATCGGGGAGTTTCCCCGGATCTCTCTCTCATACATGACCTGTCTGCATGCACCGCATGGTGTTACCGGATCTTCCTGTACGGCTCCATTGCAAAGGGCAGTGATGGCGATCGCCCTGGCGGGAACGCCCGGATAGCGGGAGCCTGCATAGAAAAGGGCTACCCGCTCTGCGCAGAGTCCGGAAGGATAGGCTGCGTTTTCCTGGTTGTTCCCGGTGATGATCTCTCCGTTCTGAAGGAGCACTGCCGCCCCCACATGATATCCGGAATAGGGGGCATAGGCATCTTCGGCGGCCTTCAGTGCCTTTTTCACAAGGGTGACATCCTGTCCGGAAAGCGCCTCCAGATGTTCATGGATCATGTAATTTGTCTGGTAACTTTCTTTTTTCATTCCCGCAGGGTTTGGTTCTCCTAAATTACGATTTTTACTTCACCGGGGACAATCCTTCCGTGTCAGGGACGTTCTTGCTGTATACTCCGGGGCAGGTTGTTCAAAACTCACATCCGCATATGCAACGGGTATTGCTATTTTTACGGAAATCATTGGTGCCAACCGTAATGAGAAAGTATATCTGGGTCCTTGCGTTTTTTATGGTGCAGTGCGGGGTACAGCGTCCGGCGACACAGGTAAACATCCCCAGGGAAAGCTATATTAATACGTATGCCGACCTGGCCATGAGGGAGATGTTACGGACGGGGATCCCGGCCAGCATCACCCTGGCCCAGGGGTGCCTGGAATCCAATAACGGGAACAGCCGGCTTGCGGTCAGTGCCAACAACCATTTCGGGATCAAGTGTCACGACTGGAAAGGAAAGAGAATCTATCACAATGATGACCGGTGGAGGGATTGTTTCCGCTCCTATCCTTCGGTTTATGATTCTTACGTGGACCACAGCCTGTTCCTGACCACCAAGCCCAGGTATGCTTCCCTGTTCGAACTGAGGCCGGATGATTACAGGGGATGGGCGAACGGACTGAAGAAGGCGGGCTATGCCACCGCTTCCCATTATGCCCGCCAGCTGATCCGGATCATCGAGGACAACCAGCTGTACCGGTATGATCAGATGGTGCTGGCAGGGGAAGTGGGGACCGGGACAGATCAAGGGTTCATGGCATCGGGGAACGGACCGGAGCTTTCCGTAGAGAGAACGGATTCGGCCGGCTCTCCGCAGGGAACTTACGGCAGCAAGCCGGGGATTCCCGGAAGCGGGTCCAATGTTACCGGCAGTGGAACGGATCTCCCCGGTGGCGGATCGAATATGGTCCGGAATGATCTTCCGGGTTCCCGTCCTGTCTACGTCAACAACCAGATCGAATACATCGTGGTCCGTCCCGGGGACACTCACGAATCCCTGATCAGGGAACTGGATCTTTACAGGAACGAGATCTACCGCTACAATAACCTCGGCAGGAACCAGGAACTTGTTCCCGGGGAGGTCATCTACCTGCAGCCCAAAAGAAGGAAAGCTGCCAGGGGAAATGAGGTCCATGTGGTGGAAAAGGGACAGACCATGCAGCAGATCTCCCAGCTTTACGGGGTGAAACTGAAGCACCTTTACCGGATGAACCTGATGACGGAAGGAACGCAGCCGGCCGAGGGCACCGAACTCAATCTCAGGAAGAAAAAGCGGGAACCTCTTCTGAATCGGGACTCAGAACGAAAACCTTTCCTGAAGCGGAAAACCGGGAATCAATCCAAAGAGGAACCTGTTGAAAAGGCGGAGATGGAGTTCCGGTTTGAGGAACCTGACCGGCCGTAGCGGTGAAAACGCATGCGGGCCGACCGCTCAGCGCGGCAAATGTTCAAAAGATGTTAATGTTTTTGACAATCAAAACTTTACATTGATCCGCAGGCTTCTTATCTTTACGATAAAACGTTCCCATGTCCGACACAGGTCCCGTCCCGATCAAAATGATCCTTCCTCCCGACGGAAAGCAGATCCGGATTGATTTTTCCCGGGAGAACTCCACCCGGAAAGGTTCACCGGACTGGTGGCATTCTATTTCTTCATGGTTCAGAAACGAAGAAAAGGACCGGAAACCCCGGCTGGAAAACTTTGCCCGGAAGCTGTCTGAAAAGGGGTATTCCGAAAAGTCGATCAGGACTTACACCTTCATGATGAAGCGGTTCTTTGATCATTTCGACCATTTGGACCCCGGCAGGATCACCATGGCTGAGATCGAGGATTACAACTTCGAGTTTTTTGTATCGGGAAGGTACTCCAGGTCCTATCAGCTGCAGTTCATCAATGCCATCAAGCTGTATTACCTGCTTACCGAAGAGATCCGGCTGAACCTGAAACAGCTCAGGAAAAGCGGGGTCGGAAGGAGGAAAGGCTGATCCCGGCCAAAAATTCCCTGATGCCCATTCTTTTTTTGCCTTCCTGCTGGAGGGACAGGATCTGCAGATAACCATCGGCCACGGCCACCTTCAAAAAACGTTTCCTGTCCGTGGCGAACGTTCCCGGTTCTTCGCCGTGATCCTGTGGTTCCGGGTGGGAGGTAAATATTTTCAAAACGACCTTTTCCCCGTTCTCCCTGACCAGATGGGTAAAAGCTCCGGGATGGGGGCTCAGTCCCCTGATCAGGTTGTATACCTGTTCGGCCGGACGGTCCCACCGGATCAGGCAATCCTCCTTATGGATCCTGGGTGCCTTTTTCAGTACTTCATTCTCCGACATGAATTTTTCCTGCGGCTGTGGTCTGAGGTCCCCGGCAGCCAGTCTCCGGGTGGTTTCCAGCACCAGTCCCGCTCCCAGGTCCATCAGCCTGTCATGAAGCTCTCCGGCCGTTTCGGTGCGCCCGATCCCGGTTTTTTCCCGCAGAAGGATATTCCCCGTGTCGATCTGCTCGTCGATCAAGAAGGTGGTGACCCCGGTTTCCTTCTCTCCGTTGATGATGGCATGGTGGATGGGGGCGGCACCCCGGTACTGGGGCAGCAGGGAGGCGTGAAGGTTAAATGTTCCCAGGGGTGGGATCTTCCAGACCACTTCGGGCAGCATGCGGAAAGCGACCACCACCTGCAGGTCCGGTTTCAGCTTTTCCAGCTCCTTCACAAATGCCGGATCTTTCAGGTTCCCGGGCTGGAGAACCGGGATGTTCCGGGACAGGGCAAATTCCTTTACCGGCGGCATCCTTGTCTTACGGCCCCTGCCCGCCGGCCTGTCGGGCGCGGTGATCACGGCAACCACCGGGTATCCTGCTCCCAGCAGTTTTTCCAGGGAAGCCACCGCAAATTCCGGGGTTCCCAGATACACGATCCGGATCTCTTCAGTCTGCATGTTCTTCCGGCCGATCGTACCGGGCTATGTTCAGAAAGTGACCCATCTTATCCCGTTTGGTTTCCAGGTAGAATTTATTATGCTTGTTAGGTTTGATCTCCAGGGGAATGGTCTCCAGGATCTTCATGCCATATCCCTGAAGTCCGGCGAGCTTCACGGGGTTGTTGGTCATCAGTCTGATATTTCGTACTCCCAGGGCATGCAGCATCCCGGCACCCACTCCATAATCCCGTTCATCTTCCTCGAAGCCCAGATCCACATTCGCCTGCACCGTATCCCGGCCTTCCTCCTGCAGTTTATAGGCCTGGATCTTATTATAGAGACCGATCCCCCTTCCTTCCTGATTGAGATATACAATGACCCCTTTGCCCTCTTTCTGTACCATTCGCATGGCTTCATGAAGCTGTTCGCCACAATCGCACCGGTAGCTTCCGAAAATATCCCCGGTAACACAGGAAGAGTGCACCCGCACCAGCACGGCTTCTGATTCTGACCATTCTCCCTTGGTGAGGGCCACATGCTCCATTCCGTTGGATTTCTGGATAAAAGGGATGAGGTGAAAATCCCCGTAGAGAGTGGGGAGGGACACTTTCGTTCCTTTGACCAGAATGCTGTCGGTGGTCAGCCTGTATGCGATCAGATCCTTGATGGAAATGATCTTCAAATCAAATTCTTCTGCGATTTTGACCAGATGGGGAAGACGTGCCATGGTACCGTCCTCATTCATGATCTCCACCAGTACTCCGCCCGGTTTCAGGCCCGCCAGCCGGGTCAGGTCCACCCCGGCCTCCGTGTGCCCGGCACGCCTCAGGACTCCCTGACGTTTTGCTTTCAGGGGGAAAATGTGACCCGGCCGGGCCAGGTCTTCAGGATGGGTCAGAGGATCCACCAGTGCCCTCAGGGTCTTGGCCCTGTCCGAGGCTGAGATCCCCGTGGAGGTCCCGTGTCCGATCAAATCCACCGAAACGGTAAAGGCGGTTGAAAAGGAACTGGTATTGGACCGAACCATCATGGGCAGGTCCAGTTCGGCACACCGGTCCTCGGTGATCGCCGCACAGATCAGTCCCCTCCCGTGAGTGGCCATGAAGTTGACGGTTTCCGGCGTGATCAGTTCGGCGGCAGCCATGAAGTCCCCTTCATTCTCCCTGTCCTCGTCATCCACGACGATGATGATCTTCCCGTTACGGATATCCGCAAGGACTTCCTCAATGGTATTCAATTTAAAGCTGGTTTCTTCTTGTTGGTTGCCAGACATTGCTGTGAATTCCTCCTATGTATTTAAAAAAGCCTGCAAGCAGGGCCATGTTCATTACCACAAAATGTGAAATGAACCGCAAAGTTAAACTATGGATTTTAATTTTCCTGAGAAAATGATCAATAACGGGCAGGACGAGCACCAGGAGCTGGAGCAGGACCATCACCAAATAAAAGGTTGATCCCAGGGCCAGGGCAATGGAAGTCCCCAGGGTAAGCATGACCAAAAAGGGTACCAGCCAGCGGATGACTTTGTGGGAAAAGAAGCAGAAGGAAACGCCGGGCCGTGATGGATGAAGCAAAGATGCAAAACGGACCAGGTTCTGGTAATTTCCGGCCGAGATCCTCTTTTTCCTTCTGAATTCCTCCGACAGGTCGTTGGAAACATCTTCAAAGACCCTGGCCCGGATATTGCTGATGCATCGGGAACCCTGTTTCAGCACTGTCATGTTGATAAAGAAATCATCCACCAGGAAATTGTCGGGCACCGGTTCGTAGAGGGATCTCCGGACTGCATAACATCCTCCGAAAGGTCCCATCATGGAGCCCCAGATCAGGCTTTCGTGGTGCTTGATCCTGACCTCACGGCTGATATAATATTTTTCCTGGAGGGAGATCCCGTCTTTTCTGATCCGGGTATGGATCATCTGCGAGTCCACCAGTCCGATCCGGGGGTTTTTGAAATACTGAATCATCCCGGTGAGGGTGTCTTTGTCCAGCAGGACATTGGCATCGGTGATGACCAGGATCTCTCCGGAAGATTCCTGTACAAGCCGGTTGATTACCTCCGGTTTTCCGCTCCTTTTTTCAAAGAAAAACAGGCGCAGGCGGGGCTCTTCGGTGGCCAGCTTTTTCAGGATCTCATCGGTGCGGTCGGTGGATGCATCGGATCCCACCAGGATCTCCAGGCGGTCGCCGGGATAGTCCCCCCCGAGGGTGGAGCGGATCTTTTTTTCAATGGATCCTTCCTCGTTAAATGCAGCGACCAGTACCGATATACGGGGAAGTTCATCCCGACCGAAGACCGGTCCCCCGAGACTCTTTCCCCGCGCCCGGATTTGCAGATACCCCGGGAACAGGATATAGGAGTAGAATATGAGAAAGACACTGATCCAGAATATTACCTGAAGGATGATCATACCTGGTGGCTGAAAAACCGGCTTAACCGGGAAGAAAGGGTAAAGGTATCAAAATTTTGCCGAACCAGAAGGCGCGCGTTCTCCGTCATCCGGAGGGCTTTCTGCTCTTTTTCCAGCAGTCCGGCGACAGCGTCCGAGAACGCCCCGGGATCTTCTGCCACCATGACCTCCAATCCGTCCTCCGCCGGGATCCCCTCGATCCCCACCGGGGTGGTCACCACCGGCCGTCCCAGGGCCATCGCTTCCAGGATCTTGATCCTGATCCCGCTTCCCGTCAGCAGCGGGGCGGCCATGACACGGTAGGTGTGCATAAATTCGATGGCATTTTTTACTTCACCGTGGTAGATCACCCCCTTTTCCTGCAGCCACCTGGCAAAGCCCGAAGGTGCATTCCTTCCGGCCACATGAAACTGAACTTCGGGGATACTTTCAGTGAGTTTTTCCCAGACCCGGTCCAGGAACCATTTCAATCCTTCCTGATTGGGAAGCCAGTCCAGTGCCCCGATGAAAAAGACCGTGGGCTCCTTCGGCAGGGGTGCTTCCGGATAATCGTCCGGTGAAATTCCGGCGGGAATGGTGATGGAGGGACCCCGGTAGCCGGCAGACCGGAAATGGGAGGCATCTGCATCGCTGATGGGCACCAGGCAATCGGACCGGCGGACCACATCGAACTCGAAACGCTCCAGCCGTTTGGCCATATTCTCCAGGTACTTTTTTGTCAGAAACCCGGATTCGCCGGCGGACTTTCTCTTCCAGATCAGGTGCTCCACGTTGTGTGTTCGCAGCGATACAACAGCGTCGCTTTGTTCCCTGATCACATCCAGGTAATGTCCCGGGTAGGGTCCTTCCAGCTGGATCACATCGAATGTTTCCTCCAGCAGCAGGTCCCGGAGCCTTTCTTCATATTCCCGGACTTTAAAACGTTCGGCAATGTAAGGTTCCCCGGAGAAGATCAGGTTGAACAGCATGGGAAGGGGCCGTATGGTCGAATCGCAGGGAACGCCGATCATGCGGATGGTCCCGCTCAGTGACTCCGGGATCCGGTCTACCGGGAATGGGTGTTTCCGGGTGACCAGGGAAAGACAGGTGACCCGGTTGCCCGTATCCCTCAGACCGGTGAGCATGTTCAGGGTGGCTATGGATCCGCCGTCCCGCGGCGGGTAGGGAAGCTTATTGGAAAGGACCAGGATATTCATGCCAGGCGGAGGAGATTGAAGAACCAGTCTCTCAGATTTTTGAACCAGGTGAAATAGGTTTCGATGTTCATGATGACCGAGTCATTGACTGCCTTGTGAGTAAGGAAGATACTGACGGGGATCATGATGAACGTGGAGATCCACATGCCCCAGAAAGGCTGCATGAGGTTCTCACGGGCAAACTTCTCCCCGGTGATGGAGATCATGTAGTAGATCAGAAAAAGCAGCACGCTGACGATTACCGGTATGCCCAGTCCCCCTTTTCTTATAATGGCTCCCAGCGGGGCCCCGATGAAGAAGAAGATCAGACAGAGAATGGAGAGTGTGAATTTGCGGTGGATCTCGATCTGATACCTCCTGAGCCTGGTGATCCTCCATTTGGCCGTCCCACCGTTGGAACTAATAAAAGATTTGTTACTCCTGGCAAAATTGATGGCCTGGGTGACGGCCCTTCTTTTTTCAAGGGTGGTGAGTTCGTTGAAGGCCGAATCCACATGGATCTGCTGGATCCTTTGCTCGTTCCCGGCCCCGGCGTTCTCCGTTGCCGGGATCTCTGTTTCCCGGTTATTTTCTTCCATGCGCTCCGTTTCAGAGCGCCCCGGTACCGGATGACTCCCTACCGGGTTTACCTCTGCTGCGTTTCCCTGTGGCGGGCGGTCCGCTTCTGAGCGTTGTGCCATCACGCTGTCCATTTCCGTGATGTCCATACCGGCATGCCTGAGTTCGGCCCGATCGGAAGGCGCCCGGGTCGGAGGCGGGGGTTTCATCAGGATCCTTTTGGATTTCCCCTTCAGGGTATGTTCCATCGTGTTGTTGATATTGTTCAGCAGCCGGTCGATATCCCCGGAAAGGGAATCATCAAAATGCCGGAGCTGGGAGAGGTTCATCATGGCATAGGAGTTCCTGAAAAGGCGCTCATCGGTCCGGTTCAGTCCGAAACCGGTCATTTCAATGATCATTTCCTGCTTGTCAAATCGATCCCTTCGATGGGGATAATTTTTGATATGCCGGTTTTCCTTCTTTTGTTCCTGGAGCTCGATATACGATCTTCCGTTGTAGAGGGTTAGCAGCAGATTTTTTTCATCGGCCGACATTCTCATATATCCCGAATCGGCCACCGTAACACTCACATTCCCCTGATCATCGGTATGGTCATAGATCCAGATATCCCTGAGCAGGTTGGTTTTGGGATCCCTGTCCCCGATGCGAATGGAATAGCCTTCCAGGGTGTTATCGAAAATTCCGGGTCTGATGGTAAGCTCGGGCCGCTGCTGCTGGATATCATAGAGCAGTGAACGCATCTTCAGGTTGGCAACGGGCATCACATCATTGGCAAAGAAGAACGCTCCCACGGAAATGACCAGGGAGATGACCATCACCGGTGCCATGATCCGGATCAGGGAGATCCCGGATGATTTGAAGGCCAGCAGCTCCAGGTTCTCTGCCAGGTTGCCGAAGGTCATCAGGCTTGCCAGCAGGACCGCCAGGGGGAGGGCCATGGGGACCAGGCTTGCACTGGTATACAGCAGAAATTCGGAAATAACATCCATTTCCAGTCCCTTCCCGATCAGATCGTCGATGTACTTCCAGAGAAACTGCATCAGAAGCACAAACACGACGAAAAAGAATGTCAGGATGAACGGGCCAATGAATGATTTTATGACAAGCAGGTGCAGCTTTTTCACGCGATCCCTGATTCGTTCTTACAATTTCAACGAAAACAAACGTACAATTAGTTTTTCAGGTAACCAATAAATGAGATGGATCAGAAACCAGGCGGGTGAGCTAAAGTCCGATGGCATGTTTCAATTCGGCTATCTGGGTGTCCCAGAGATCGATGGCATCATCTTTATCATCTTCATCGGCAAAGTCCGTGATCAGCAGGGCCACATCGCCTGTGAGCTCATCGGTACGGATCCTGAACTCGAAAAAGGCATCTTCCTCTTCATCATCCAGCCAGTGAAACCGGATGTATTTGTTGGCTTTCTTCTGGATGACACTGGCCATCTGATGGGTACCCTCCCAGAAAAAGGTGAACTTTCCTTTCATCAGGTTCACATTATCTGCAAACCATTCAGAAAGTCCTTCCGGTGTGCTTAGCCTGGAGTACAAAATAGCGGGAGATGTATTGAGTGTATATTCAAGTTCGTATTTCGTTTTCATCGGGAGAGAATTATGGATGTATTCTGCAGCTAACGCAATATAGTAAAAATTGGGGGAAATCAAAATAGCGCCAATCGGCACCATTCTTCGCTGAAAGTGATTATATTTACGTTTGCCTCTAACTGAAACCAATAAATATCATGAGTTCAAAATTTAACAGAAGAAAAAGCGTCGTTGTAGTGATAGCCAGTATTGCGGCCACTGGCGGACTTCTTTTCGGATTTGACACCGGTGTGATTTCCGGTGCAATCCCTTTTATTCAGGAATACTTTGAATTGACAGATTCCCAGGTGGAGAATGTAACAGCACTGGGATTGATCGGTGCGGTGGTCGGTGCATTGATCACGGGAAGGGTCACCGATTACCTGGGGAGAAAGAAAGTGATCCTGGCCTCTGCTTTTGTTTTTGCAACCGGGGCCGTCTGGACGGGGCTTGCTCCCACCGTGAATCAGTTGATGATCTCACGTTTTTATCTGGGACTGGCGATCGGGGTATCCTCTTTTGCGGTGCCGCTCTACATCTCCGAGATCGCACCCACCAAGATCAGGGGAACTCTGGTTTCGCTGTTCCAGTTGCTGATTACCGTGGGTATTCTTGCGGCTTATCTGAGTGACAGGGCATTTGCCGACAATACTGACCTGGAAAGCTGGCGGCCCATGCTTTACATCGGTGTGGTCCCCGCAATAATCCTGTTTGTAGGGATGTTCTTCCTGCCGGAAACACCGCGCTGGCTGATGAGCAAGGGGCGAGATGAAGAGGGGAGAAGGATCCTGAGCAGGACCGAGGAGCCGGAATTGCTCGACACGGTGATCTCTGAGATGAAAAGGGACATTATGATCGAAAGGAAACAGGCCGGATGGAAAGAGATCTTCAAACCCTGGCTGAGAAATGCCCTCATTATCGCTGTGGGGATCATGTTCTTCCAGCAGTTCGTGGGGATCAACACGGTCATCTACTACAGTCCGAAGATCTTCCTTTCTGCAGGGTTTGAAGGAGCGGAAGCTGCCATCGCCGCCTCGGTGATCGTGGGTGTGGTGAATGTGCTGTTCACCATTGTGTCGCTTTTTGTCATCGACCGGCTGGGCCGAAGGAAACTCTACTTTCTGGGATTATCGGGAATCACGGTCGCTCTGATCTGTATGGGACTCGGTTTCATGCTTCCGGGGGCAGGCAAATGGTTCCTGGTCATTTCCATGCTGGTATACATTGCTTTCTTTGCCATCAGTCTCGGTCCGCTGGGGTGGCTGATCATTACCGAAGTGTTCCCGACAAGGGTCCGCGGACTGGGCTCATCGATCGGTTCGCTGTCGAACTGGGGTTTTAATACGCTTGTGGTGTGGACCTTCTTCAAGATGGCCAGTGCCATCGGGAATGCAAAAGATGTGGTTATCCCGGAAGGACAGGTGCTCTCTGATGTCTGTCCCACCTGCGTGGGCAGTGTGTTCTGGATCTTTGCGGGGGTTGCACTGATCGGACTGGTCTGGGGATATTTCTTCATTCCGGAGACCAAGGGTGTGACCCTGGAGGAGATCGAGGAACACTGGAGAAAAGGCCGAAGACCCAGGGATCTGAAAATACCCGGGGATTTGAAAGAAACCAGGGAACTGTAGAATTTAAAATCCGATTGTATGACATTTCTTGAGCTGGCCGGAAAACGCTATTCCTGCCGGAACTATGATTCCCGTCCGGTGGAGCGGGAGAAGCTGGAAAAGATCCTGGAAGCGGGGAGGATCGCTCCCTCTGCGGTCAACAAGCAGCCGTGGCGGTTCCATGTTTTCACCTATAAAGAAAGCCTGAACGAGTTTTATGGAGTCTACCACCGGGAATGGTTC
>JBNJEV010000073.1:0-12205 GCA_051746185.1 Bacteroidota bacterium | reverse complement strand
GTCCGCCCAGGAAGGTTTCCTGATCTGCAGGATCAGGTCGGCAGGCCGCTCATTCAGAAAACGGAGTGTTGTTCCCTGTTCGCGGGGAAAACCGGTGACCTGCTCCAGCCGGATGCCTTTTTGCTCCCAGTTGAGCTCGGCTGCGATGAACTGGGTGATAAAGAGCTCTTCCTGGCTGTGGTAAAAAACTGCGCCCCCGTACCTGGAATGATTCTCCATACCGGTGCCCACACAGCAGGTAAATGCGTAGGGGTCCTGAAAAAGCTTGTGTCCGCCCATCTGCAGGGAGTGGAAATAGAGCACCCTCCCGGTTTCGGGATGCTGGGAGGAGAGGATGTGGTTGAACAGGGCCAGTTCGTAAAAGTCAGCCACCGCCGGTGAAGCATCCCAGGTAAAAAGATGTTTGGACAGTTTGAGCATGTTGTAGACATTGCAGGATTCGGAGGTGTGGCTGCTCAGCCGGTGGGTGAGACTGTCCGGGGGACCGAAATGCTCGTGGTGCCCGTGTGAGCCGTTGGCATAGGAATGGTGGCGGACCACCCGCTCCCAGAAGAACTGGGCTGCTTTCCGGTCGCTGATCTCCCCGGTGAGCTCATACCGCCGGGCCAGTCCGACCAGCTTGGGGATCTGGGTGTTCCCGTGTTTCCCTTTCAGGTTATCAACGCCCTCGGTAAGAGGATCCAGGATGGCCCTGTGGTGGAATCTCCGGGAGAGGTCCAGGTACATTTCCCCGCCGGAATCAGCATACAGGTCGGCCAGGACCTCATTCATTCCGCCGTGTTCACAGGAAAGGATCTCCTGCATCTGTGCTTCGGAAAGGCCGGAAAGCACGTCCTGCAGCCAGTCCCCCAGCTCCCTTTCCACCTCCAGCGCCCTGGTGTTGTCGCACAGCCTGTATCCGTCCCGCAGGCCTGCCATGATCTTATGGAGCGTGTAAAAGGGGACCCAGATCCCGTTCAGGTCAAACGGGGCTGCACGGATATTGCCTTTCCCCACTTCCTCCTCCAGAATCCGCTTTCCGTCCGGGAAAGCTCCCAGGTAACCGTTCCCGTGAGCCTGCTGACAGGTGTCCAGTTCAGCCACCATGTATTTCACCCTTTCCAGGAATCTCCGGTCCCCGGTGGAACGGAACATCAGCGCGCATGCACTGAGATAGTGGCCCAGGCTGTGGCCGGCGATGGTGGCATCCTCCCATCCATGGTAGTGTTCCGCCCGGGGCTCCAAACCCGCTTCGATCCTGAACTTTGCCAGCAACCTGTCAGGCTCATAATTCAGTAGGGAGATGATATTCAGTTCGGTGGCATCCCGGAAGGGCCCTTCCAGCAGCTGTACATCCTGCAGGTCAAAAGGCTCGCAACGCAGGGTGACCGGTCCGGTCAGTTCCCCCGTACGCTCTCCTGCAGGGGGAGAATCACAGGAAATACAGATGGTTACTCCGGCAAGGAGAAAGAAGGTCCAGGGAAATGCTTTCATTTTTATTCACTAAGATAAGACCTTCCCAGCAATGCCCGGGCGGCATTCACCGCAAAGATGTAGGGTGCTCCCATGGTGATCACATATTCATTCTCACCCCACAGGAAAGGCCAGTCCTCCTTGTTTTCCGGGAAATCCGGAGGATGGATCAGTACTCCCGGTACGATCCCCCCGGCAATAAAGGAATAGTCGGCCCTGTTCATTCCGTAGGCCACCCGCTTGGACCGGGTTCCCACACCTGAAACCAGTGAGATATCGGATCCCGGATGGCATCCGTAGATATAGTGCAGTCCCCTGTAAACATCCTCGGGATCGAAGATATCGGGGAATGCCTGAAGTAGGTGATAGTGGGTTACGGACTGACCGATCACCGTCCCGCTGCCTGCCCAGCCGCCCCTGGTGATGGGCACACCGTAAGGGTTTTCATAGATCATCGAATCGATCTGAACTTTGTAGGAGGAGGCAGTTTCCCTCAGCCTGTCCTTTTGTTCCTCTTCCAGGTAGGGCATGGCCCTGACCGCAAGGGTCGCATTGAAACGGAAGAAACGTTCCACCATAGGAAAGCGTTCAAGGAGCTTTTCCCTGTATACCTCTTTTTCCGTGGTGATCAGGAGTTCCAGTGCCGCACGGAGCTCTTCCACCTGCGGCATCCCCCCGGTGGTATTCCCCGAACGGAACAGGTCCGGTTCCCTGCCCTGCTCTTCGGTCCATACTTTTTCCGCACTCGCCAGGCATTTTGCCGCCAGCTGCGGCCTGATCTCCATCAGGGCCCGGGCGGCCGCAGCAAGTGCGGCGGCCGATCCGTAATTCAGTCCTGTCGACCGGGAGGTGAATGCCCACCTGTCGTCCGGTCTGCCGCTGTATCCACCCCGCTGTTCGCCCTCTTCCAGGCCGGGATCGTAGATCAGGTTATCGGTCTTGGTCACCCCGTCGCCCAGGTGGGTATACTGGGCAAGGGTGGGGGCGATGATCCCGGGGATGGCATGTCCAACCGCTTCATGCTGGGCAAGCAGCTGGATGGCGCCATGTTCGATCTGTTGAAGGATATCCGGCTCACCGTCAGGCACATGGATATCCACATAGCGCCTGTCCCGGTCCACCGTGGTCTGGTCCCTCTTCAGTCCGAATTCTTCCCATATCTGCACCAGTCCCAGCACGGTGGAGATCTGTGAAGGGGTCCGGATATCATAGTCACCCGCGTCGAACCACCCGCCCCTGTTCAGTCCCGGGATATGTTCACCCGGCTCGAAAGGAGTGTCGGTGGTGGGACCCTGGGCATACATGTCGAAATGCGTATGGTCCACCGGGGCCTGCCTGGCATCATCCAGGTGGGCAGCACCGTGCCACACCCGGTATGCTTCGTTGACGAACATATGGTCCATCTGGACGGGAAAGAAAATATCCAGGGTCGGTTGCCAGGCATTCCTGTAAACATCTTTTCCGATCAGGAACGGCCGGGTCCTGGTTTCCCCGTATTCCAGGCAGTAGATCCCATCACCGGTGATCCGTGAAAAATCAAATATGACGTAGGTATACCTCAGATAATCACCCCACAGGGCGGGAGTAGCTTCCAGTACCACCCGGTATCCGTCCTCCGGACTGATTTTGTACAAACGTGCTTTCATGTCCGTTTTGCTGCTGTTGTCCAGTTCGATCACCGCCCGTTTTTGCTGGCCGGGATGGTAACCCGCCTGGGAATGGGATATGACCGGAGGCCTTTCCCATCCGGGGATGGTATGCGCATCGATCTCCCACTGGACAACATTGCCCGTTTCCCCGGCAGGGATCAGGCTCCTCAGCACAAACCAGCCGTTCTGGGCCATATTCCTTCCGTCGTACAGGCTCAGATCACCGGTAAGTGATTTTACGGCGATCTCCTTCTCCGGGTCGCCCGGTGTCAGGACCAGTTCTTTGCCCGTGGCCAGGGGAAGCGGCCGGAACTCACCGACACCTGCCGGTTTTTCCATGGGTCCCCCGGGATACAGCGGAAAAACACCATTCTTGCCGTCCATGGTGTATGTTTTGCTGAAATAGGCGGAGGGGAGGAATTCCAGATTGAATCCCGCTTTCCCTTCCAGTGCCTCCGGAAGCGGCTCTTCCAGGATCACGCTGACCAGCAGCTTCTCTCCCGAGGATTCGGTCCGTATCCTGTATCCGAACCTGTACGAGGGATAACCCAGGGAAGCTTCGATGAAACCCTCTTCCCGGTCCACCTTTTTTTCATCAAATTCGGGGATAGCGTCCCATTGTTCGGGAGTGGGCTCCAGCCTGACGTCTCCATTGGTGGCCGTGCGGATCCCGTGGTGGATGATCTGGATACCGCTGTTCTTTTCATCCCCGAACGGACCGCTGTAATAATAGTCAAAAACCAGGTAGTTGATGCCGGTGGCTTCAAAATACCCTTTTTCATTCAGTTGTAATTCCTCTGCGCCGGATCCTTCCCCGTTGCCGCAGCCGGTGAAAAGCAGCGGGACAACGAGCAGGATTGGCCATTTGATCAGCCTGTTAATTTCCATGTATGTATAAATTTAAAATAACCTTTTCTGATAAAGAACGGGGTTCACGCATTTGATGTGCATATGTCAGGACCTGTCAGAAACGAAATTAACAAATATTTACCTTGGGGGGACCTGATCCCGGGAGATGATCCTCAGGAATTCTTATATTCGTTCCTGGCATCCTTCATAGCATGGTTTCCCTGATCGATCCGGGATCCTTCCCTGATCATTCCGGATCCTTCCCGGAAGCACCTTTTAAAAAAGATGAAACGAATGAAAGAACTGAAACAAATACAGAAGACCGCGGGGACCGTCCTGCTGGTGTTGCTGATCAGCATCGCCGGACGGCTTTCAGGCCAGGAATACCAGCTTGTCTGGTCGGACGAATTTGAGGGGGATTCGCTGGATCTTTCCAGGTGGTCCTATATGACGGGTGACGGTACCGCCTACGGACTGCCCTCGGGATGGGGCAACAACGAAGAGCAGTACTACCTGGAGCAGAACGCAGTGGTGGGAGACAGTGTACTGACCATTGTAGCCAAAAAGCAGTGGGTGGGCGGCAAACCCTACACCTCGGCCAGGATACGGACCCTGGACAAGGGTGACTGGAAATACTGCAGGATCGAGTTCCGCGCCAGAATGCCGCTGGGCAAAGGACTCTGGCCGGCCATCTGGATGCTTCCTTCTGACAATGCCTACGGCGGCTGGGCAGCCAGCGGGGAAATTGATATCATGGAATACCTGGGGGATGCCCCCCGGACGGTCCACGGCACACTTCACTTCGGCGGGGAATACCCGGACAACGAGTTCAAAGGAAAGTCATACGTTCTTCCGCAGGGGGAGGCGGATTTTCACCAGGAATTTCATGATTTTGCGCTGGAGTGGGAAGAAGGGGAGATCCGCTGGTATGTGGACGGGGAATTGTACCAGACCCAGGGACGGGGCGACTGGTGGTCTTCGGGTGGACAGTTTCCGGCTCCGTTCGACAGGCGCTTTCACCTGCTGATCAACCTGGCGGTGGGAGGGAACTGGCCGGGTTCGCCGGACGGATCCACACAGTTCCCCCAGGAACTGGTCATCGACTACGTGCGGGTATACCAGAAGAACGTGACCGGTCAGGACCCCCGGTCCGGAACCCGTCCTGACGGTTTCGTCCTGGAACAGAACCAGCCCAATCCTTTTTCCTCCAGCACCATCATTTCCTATATCCTGCCCGGGCGGGAGCATGTCACCCTGGATGTGTTCGATGTCCGGGGAAGCAAGATCGCCACGCTGATCGAGGAGGAAAAACTTCCGGGGCAGCACCGCATCATCTTTGATGCCGCGGGACTTTCCCCGGGATTGTATTTCTACAGGTTCCGGGCCGGGTCCTGTTACGGGATCAGGCGCATGTTGCTGCTGGGGGATCCCGATCTCATATCCTGAACAGGCTCAGGAAGCAGACCGGACACCGATCCCCGGCCACTGGTTCAGGGTGATCTTTCCATCCACCACCCTGACACCCCGGTAGGGATCATTTTTGATCAGCAGGTTCCCGTCCAGGTCGGCCCAGTCGGCTGCGGGTGACAGTTGGGCGGCTGCAGAGATCCCGCAGGAGGTTTCCGTCATGCACCCCAGCAGCACTTTCATCCCCGCGGCATGGGCAAAATTGAGCATGGTATGTGCCTCCCGCATCCCCGTGCTCTTCATCAGTTTGAGGTTCACCCCGGAATATACGCCTTTCAGGTCTTTCAGGTCATCCAGCCTTTGCACCGATTCGTCGGCCATAACGGGAAGCGGACTCCTTTCCGTCAGCCAGGCCAGGTCATCCATATGCTGCGCGGGCATGGGCTGTTCCACAAAAACCACCCCCCGTTCCCGCAGCCAGTGGATCAGATCCAGCGCCTTATGTTTGTCGGTCCACCCCTGGTTCACATCCACGGAGATGGGTACCCCGGTAACCTCCCTGACCCATTTGATCATCTCCCGGTCATTTCCCCTTCCCAGTTTTACCTTCAGGATCTTCATTCCGGCGGCCTCCCTGACCTTTTGTTTGACCACCTTTTCGGTATCCATTCCAATGGTCATGGAGGTATACGGGGTGTTCTCCCTGCTGTATCCCCAGATCCTGTACCAGGGTTGCCCCAGGATTTTTCCCGCCAGATCGTGCAGTGCGATATCCACAGAAGCTTTGGCTGCATGGTTCCCTTCTGCAAGTGAATCCACATAGGAAAGAATCTCCTCCATCCTGAACGGATCGGCGAACTGTCCGAGCCGCACTTTTTCCAAAAAAAGGGTGGCACTCCGGTGTGATTCTCCCAGGTACGGAGGCATGGAAGCTTCCCCGTATCCGGTCATTCCCTCATATTCGATCTCGGTCAGCATCACGGGAGTGGTGGTGCGGGAGCCGGAGGCCAGAGTGAACGCGTGCTTCAACTGCAGCACATAGGGCCTGAACCGGAGGACCAGTCCCTTTCCCTCTCTTCTGTTTCCTGCATGGGACATGGTCTTGTGGTTATGATTCTTTTAAGGACCGGTGAAGCAGGTAGAGGATCGACCGGTAATCTGCGGGACCGTTCCTGGAGAGTCCGATCTCGCAGGGCCGGCTGTTGGAATAACCTTCCGTGCAGCCATCCACTTCCTCCTCCAGGTACCGGAGGGCCCACCTGTTGAGACCGGGGTGCGAAAACCCTTTGTCCCCGGCAAAACCGCAGCAGCCCACCTGCCGGGGAAAAACGGGCTGTTCGGTCAGTGCCCCGGCCACTTTCCTGAACTTCTCTTCGAGCTCCATCTTCTCGCTGCTGCAGGTCACATGAAAAGCCATCTTCTTCTTGCTTTTTACCACGGACAGTTTGTCCAGCAGGTGATCACAGATAAACTCCACCGGTTCATGGATCCGGAGCAGGCCGTCCATCACCCGTTTCATCCTGTATACGCAGGGGCTGGTATCACAGAGAACGGGAATGGCACCGTTGTCACTGGCCTTCAGCAGGGCGGCTTCCAGCTGGCGGGACCTGGCATCGGCCAGTTCGGTAAAGCCTTTGCTTTCCCAGGGGGTCCCGCAGCAGAGGGATTCCATCCTTTCCGGGAAGAGGACCCTGTAACCGGCACGCTCCAGTATTTCCACGGTGATCTGCATCAGGGACGGCTCGCCGTTCCCATCCGGTGCTGGTCCCATGCTCTGGTTGATGCAGCTGGGGAAGTAGACCACCTTCAGGGGTTGCCCGGTTTCCCGGGAGGAACGAAGCCTTTTCGGGCTCACCGGGGTGGGCATGTACCTGTCCAGCAGAATGCTCCTGTTCAGGACCCTTTCTCCGGCAATTTTCCGCAGAAAAACGATGCCTCCCAGTCCGGAGCGGACCAGGCGGTGGACGGTTCTCAGATGACGGGCCGTCCACAATGCCACGATGCTGCCGATTCTGTTCCGGCGCTGTTTCAGTGCCCTGAGGTGTTTGATCAGTTCGCCCGTGTCGATGGAGAGGGGACAGCTGAGGGAACAGAGCCCGTCGCCCGCACAGGTCCGGTCGCCGGCAAAACTGAACCCTTTCTCAAGCTTCTTCAGCCGGTGTGGGTTTTCCCCGGTTCTCCTGAGACTGGCTATTTCCCGCTGTACCACGATTCTCTGGCGGGCGGAGAGGGTATAACCGGTTGAGAGGCAGTTGATCTCACAGAATCCGCATTCGATGCAACGGTCCACCGATTCATCTACCTCCGGAAGTGCCTTGAAGTCCTTCAGGTGCAGCCCGGGATCGGAGGTGAGGATCACATCGGGATTGAGGATCCCGCGGGGATCGAAAGCCTCCTTGATCTCTTTCATCATCCCGTAGATCGTGCAGCCCCATTCAACTTCCACGAAAGGGGCCATGTTCCGCCCCGTTCCGTGTTCGGTTTTCAGCGAACCGTCGTACCGGTCCACGATCAGTCCGGTCAGCCGGTCGATCAGCTTTCTGTACCGCTCCAGATCTGCGCGATCATGGAAATCCTGGGCAAAGATGAAATGGAGGTTGCCGTCCAGTGCATGGCCGTAGATGACAGCATCCCGGTACCCCAGCCCGTCCAAAAGGTTCCGGAGATCTTTCGCCGCCCGGGTCAGGTGGTCCGCACGTACCGCAATATCCTCGATGATCACGCTGGTTCCCGGTTGGCGCATGCCTCCCACAGAGGGGAAGATCCCGCTGCGCACATTCCAGAAGGAATGGATGCGGTGGGGATCGGTGGTGATCTCCGGTTCCCTGACCACCCCGAACCGGTTCACTGCCTGCCGTGCATTCCCGATCAGGTCGTTGAGCCCGGTTGTGCTTTCAGCCCTCAGGTCGATCAGCAGAGCGGCTGCCTCCGGACCGAGAGAACCGAGATCATCCGGGATGCCTGTTCTGCCCTCCACCGATCTGAGGGCTTCCCGGTCCATGAGCTCGATGGCGGATGCATGGATGTGGCGCAGGGAGGGTACCGCATCGCAGGCTGTTTCCAGGTTTTTGAAATAGATCAGGGCGGAAGCCCTGTGGGATTTCACCGGGACGGTCCGGAAGGTGGCCTCCGAGATAAATCCCAGGGTGCCTTCCGACCCGACCATCAGATACAGGATAATGTCCACCGGGTCCTCGTGATCGAGAAATGCATTCATCCCGTAGCCCATCGTATTCTTGATGCTGTACTTTCTGGTGATCTTTTCCACCAGGTCAGGACAGTTCCGGATCCGCTCCCGGATGGAGACCAGGGTGGCGATCAGTCCGGGTTTCTTTATCAGGAACGCATTCCTGCTTTCCTCATCGGAAGTATCCAGCAGGGTTCCGTCGCTGAAGATGATCCGGGCAGCCCGGAGGCTCCTGTAACAGTTGGAGTGGATGCTGCAGGTCATGCCCCCGGCATTATTGGCCAGCATTCCTCCCACCATGGCCGAATCAATGGAGGCCGGATCGGGACCGAATTTCACCCCGCAGGGCTCCAGTACCTGGTTCAGCCGGCTCCCGGTGATCCCCGGCTGCACCCTGACAAGCTTCCCGTTATCAAGCACCAGTGCCCTGTTCCAGCAGTCACCCCCTGCCTGCAGGAGCACCGAATCGGTCACCGCCTGGCCGGACAGGCTGGTTCCCGCGGCACGGAAAGTGACCGGTGTGCCGGTATCATGGAGCAGCTTCAGGGTATCAATCACCCCCGACTCGCTGCGGGGCCTGACCACCACACCGGGGATTTTCCTGTAACATCCCGCATCCGCCCCGAAAGCGATCCGTGACACATCATCGGTAAGCACGCGGTCCTTCCCGATGGCGTTTTTCAGATGACGAACCAGTGTTTTCATGGCGGATTTATGTAAAGTTAAGCTTAACTTAGCAATTCACAGAAAAACCTGCATCAAACACCATGAAAAACAGCTGCCGGATCATATCCTTTACCGGACATCTGGAAAACATCCTGAGGAAGTTCCCGGTTCACCTGAGATCCCCGCCTTACCGGAAGGCCTCTGCGTATATGATATTCCTCTTCCTGCTGATGGGAATTTCCGCGACTGTGACCGCACAGGTCCTCACCGGGATTGATGTGCTGCAGGCTTCAGGATTCGATCTGCTGAACGGAAAACGGGTGGGTTTGGTGACCAATCCCACCGGTGTGGACCGCCACCTGAACTCTACCATTGACATCCTCCATGCAAACACGAATCTGACCGCCCTGTTCGGACCGGAACACGGGGTCCGCGGCAGCTTCTCTGCCGGCGACCATGTGGGGGACCGGGTGGATGAACGGACCGGGGTGCCGGTGTATTCCCTGTATGGAAGGAACAGGCGGCCGGACAGCTCGGCCCTGGAAAAGGTGGATGTGATCGTGTACGACATCCAGGATATCGGGGTGCGTTCTTACACCTATATCAGCACCATGGGCATGGTGATGGAAGCTGCGGCCGATCATCAAAAGGAGGTGGTCATCCTCGACAGGCCCAATCCCCTCGGTGGATGCAGGGTGGAGGGTCTCCCGGTGGAAGCGGGTTTCCATTCCTTCGTGAGCCGATATTCCATTCCCTATCTCTACGGTCTGACTTGTGGCGAGCTGGCACTCATGCTGAACGGGGAAGGAATGCTGGAAGGCGGAAAAAAGTGCAGTCTGCAGGTGGTACCCATGGAAGGATGGAAAAGGGAGATGACTTACGGGCAGACCGGACTGCTGTGGGTTCCACCCTCACCGCACATTCCCCATTTCCGGACGGTCTTTTATAATGCCATCACCGGGATCCTGGGAGAGCTGGACCCGAACATGGTGGGGATCGGTTACACCCTGCCCTTCCAGACCCTGGTCACCGGTCAGATAAACGCGGAAGTCCTGGCCGATTCCATGAATGCCCTGGGACTGGAGGGGGTCATTTTCCGTCCCATCTACCTGAGACCTTATTATATGGCCAGAGAAGGGGAGGAACTCAGGGGGGTGCAGATCCATCTGACCAATCCCGGGAAAACGGAGCTGACCGGGATCCAGTTCCATTTCATACGGGAAGCCCGGAAGATCGATCCCTCTTTTCACCTGTTCAGGCGAAAAGAAGAACGCTACAGGATGTTCGACCAGGTTTGCGGGACCGACCGGATCAGAAGAGCCATCATGGATAACGGACCCGATAAAGCCCTCGGGATCTGGAAGGGAGATACCGTGGAAAGGGAAGCATTCATGAACACGGCCCTGAAATACCACCTCTATGATTCAAATAAATATTAGCTTTATGGGGTGAGAAGTTTTGCTTTCATCCTGATGTACTTCTTCCTTCCTGCTTCTTTCCTGATCGGACAGGATACGGGAGAGGTGGGTGATTCCCTGGCCAGGGTGCAGCTTCGGGAGAATGTCCTGAAGTATTTCAACAGCCGGCTTTTCATAGAAATGACCGGATATCAGAAGCAGGATTCCACCCGGATCGACACGATATTCATCGACCACAGGAAGGAAATGATACGGGTCATGCTGGATGACAGGCTGGCCTACGCACCTTTCAGAGAAAAGAGCGTCCTTTATTTCGAAACGGGAATGAAGGATGGCCTTCAGCCCCCATTCAATGATTATGCGATGGAGATCCGGTCGGCCGGCAGAAACATCCGGGAATATATCCCCAATTATTACAGATCGGACCGAAGGGACAAGGACCGGGAACGGGCCGTCGGGAGACTGAGAAGAAGGCCTCCCCCGCTGGTCAGGAACCTATCCAGGCCCTACCTGGACGATGCATGCCTGTATCACACCAACATCGCTCTGTGGCACAGTCACGGCTGGTATTATGAACCTGAACTGAACCGCTGGGAGTGGCAGAGGGCGCGGATCTTCGAAACCGTGGAGGATATTTTTCCCATGGCCTTCACCCTTCCCATGCTGGTTCCCATGCTGGAAAACGCCGGGGCAAGTGTATTCCTTCCCAGGGAGCGTGACTGGCAGCAACACGAGGTGATTGTGGACAATGACGGCAGCACGGGAAGCAGTGTCTTTTTCAGTACGGAGCATGTCGGCTCATCACCTGCAGGGACGGGTTTCGGGATCGGACAACCTCCCTACGTAAACGAGAATCCCTTTCAACTGGGGAGCTTCTGCACCATGGAGTCGGACCGGAACAGTTCGGAATCGGTTATATGGATCCCGGACATTCCCGGGGAGGGCCATTATGCGGTCTATGTCTCCTACCATGCCTCTCCGAACAATGCTGATGATGTGAAGTATTCGGTCTATCATGCGGGTGGCAGAACCGATTTCTCGGTGAACCAGCAGATGGGAGGGGGTACCTGGATCTACCTGGGAAAATTCAAATTCCTCCGGGGGATCCATGAGGCCCGGGGGAAGGTCGTACTGACCAACGAAAGCAGGAACCGTTCGGCACGGATCACAGCAGATGCGGTCAGGTTCGGTGGCGGCACGGGCAATATTTCAAGGAACGGGCTGACCAGCAACCGTCCCCGCTACCAGGAATCGGCAAGGTATTATCTCCAGTATGCGGGTTTTCCCGATACCCTGGTATGGAAGCTCAATACTCCGGCGGACGATTATGCGGATGACTACCAGAGCCGGGGGGAATGGGTCAATTACCTGATCGGGGCGCCTTATGGCCCTTCGGCAGACAGGGGTGCGGCGGGACTGGGCATTCCGGTGGACCTTTCATTTGCCTTCCATACCGATGCAGGGATCAGCAGCGGCGATACGGTGATCGGGACCCTGGGGATCTACAGCACCAGTCCGGATGAGGGGTATTTTCCCGGCGGACTTTCCAGGATGGCCTCCAGGGATCTGACAGACCT
>JBNJEV010000072.1:0-12340 GCA_051746185.1 Bacteroidota bacterium | reverse complement strand
AAAGCCCTCTGGTGGATCATCCGCAGACCGGTCCTGCTGAACAGGGTGCTGACCGACGAGGATAACTGGCAGGCCTATGTGAACAGGAAATACGGGCTGGCCGGCGGACTCCCGGTGATCGGAATGGACCGGCTGATCCGGACGGATCATGCCACACTGGATCCCATGACCTTTTTGGACGGGGGATCCCTTCCCACGGACCTGATGTTGCTGGCCGGACTGGCAGAAGGGATCGAAAACTGCCGCTATTTTGAGATCGGGACCTGGAGGGGGGAAAGTGTGGCCATGATGGCAGAAAGGTGCACCATTTGCCACACCCTGTGCCTGACCGATGAGGAGATGCGGAAAATGGGAATGCCCGAGCGGACCATCCGCTCCCACAGGATCTTTTCCCGTGACCTGGAAAATGTGGTCCAGCACAGGGGCGATTCCAGGAAATTTGATTTCGGAAAACTGGATCAGCGTTTCGACCTGGTCTTTATCGACGGGGACCATCATCACGATGCGTTGGTCAGTGATACTCGCAATGTGTTCCGGCACCTGGCCCATGAGCACACCATTGTGGTATGGCACGATTACGGGTTCCATCCCGACAAGGTCCGCTTCGAGGTGATGGCGGCCATTCTGGACGGGGCCGGACCGGAAAGGCGTGACAGGATCTACCATGTGACCCACACCAAATGTGCCGTCTATACCGGGAAAGAATATCCTTCCCGTCCGCCGGCGTTCCCTGAGATTCCCCCGGAGGCTTACCGGATTGAGATCAAAAGAAAAAAACTATAATCCTGGAAAATTCTGCACGCATACTGATCATCCCTTCCTGGTATCCGCCCGACGGAGGGTATTTTTTCAAGGAACATTGTGAGGCCCTGATGAAAAAGGGATGGCAGGTGGATGTGCTGGTCAACCGCCTGCTGGGCACCAGGAAGCTGGTCGGGGACGGACTGTCCGCCGTGCACCGCTTCCGGGATACCGAAGAGAACGGATTACATGTGATCCGGACGGTGACCCTGAAGCTTCCCGGCAACGAAAAACGCAATATCAGAAGATGGGCCCGGAGGACCCTGAAATGTTACCGGCGGTATGCATCCCGCTACGGAAAACCCGGACTTATCCTCACCCACAGTGTTACCTGGGCCGGGTATGCGGCATCCCTGATCACGGAGCGGAACCGGATGACGGAGGGGCACCGGATCCCGTACATCATTGTGGAGCACCGGAGCTACTTCGTGTGGAGCACCGAACAGGCACGTAAGATGGTCAAACCCTTCTATCTGCCGCTTTTTGAAAAAGCATACCGGGAGTGCGCCCGGCTGGTGCTGGTCTCCCCAAGCCTGCTCACAGGCCTGAAAACCCTGATGCCCTGGATCGAAGAGAAGGTCATGGTGATCCCCAACATGATCCGGGAGGACATGTTCCTGCCCCCGGCTGCGCCCCGGAAACCTGATCCCTTCGTGATCCTGTGGGCAGGAAGATTTGACCGTGTAAAGGGGGTGGATGTTCTGCTGGAGGCGGTAAGGATCCTGTGGGAGCGGATGGACAAAGAATTCTCGGTCCGCCTGGCGGGGAAGGGCCCGCTGCGGCAGGAGATGGAGCAGATGGCCGCGGAACTGGGAGTGGCCCGCCGGATGCATTTCCTGGGCCGGCTTTCCAGGGAAAAGATCCAGGAGGAGATGCAGGCCGCGAATTTTTTTGTGATGGCCAGCCGTTACGAGGCTTTCGGGGCGGTGCTGATCGAGGCCATGGCCACAGGGCTCCCGGTGATTGCCACCCGTTCGGGGGGACCGGACCATATTGTCACCCGGCAGAACGGCATCCTGGTCGATCCCGGGGAGGCCGGACAGCTGGCCGATGCCATGGAGCGGATGATGCGCAATTATCCGGATTATTCCGGGGAAGAGATCAGAAAATCAACCATGGAACGTTACGGGGAATCCCGGGTCCTGGAGCAGTACGGCAGACTTTTCCGCCGGTTTCTTCAATAATACCACCGGTTCCTTCGGTAATTCGGTTTCTTCGGAAATACCACTGGTTCCTCCGGAAATTCGGTTTCTTTGGTAGTACCGCCGGTTCCTACGGAAATACCACCGGTTCCTTCGGTAAGAATAAAATGGGTCCGATGGGTTACTGAATTCCAAAAATATTGTAAATTTGCACACCCAAACGGTGGATGTAGCTCAGCTGGTTAGAGCACTGGATTGTGGTTCCAGGGGTCGTGGGTTCAAGTCCCATCTTCCACCCCATTGAAGATCAGAACCCCTTGATTGATAACGATCAGGGGGTTTGTTTTTTTCGGGTCACATGAAATATCCAACAAGGATGAAAAGTAGGTAAACAGCCACAAGTACTGCTCCGGCCCACCTCGGTATTTTTTGAATAAGCAGCAATAGTGCAAGAATGAAGAGAATTGTGCCGATACTAACCGGGAGGAAGAATTGTACGACCTCCTGGCCCACCTGCACCGGTGATACCAGGGCGATCAAACCTGCATTGAAAAGAAAGAAAGCCAGTACGGACCCGATCACATTTCCCATTGAGACATCGGCTTTCCCTTTCATGGCGGCCGGAAGTTCACGTGCGATTTCCTCGATACTGACCAGGAAAGCAAGAATAGTCATACCATAAACTGTGTCCGAAATCTTAAGCTCTTCCAGAATAATTCCGGAACCTTTCACGAGAATTTCGCTGCCTCCTATAATGACCGCCAATGAAATCAACATAAGGCCCGCAGATTTCCATTTATTTGGCAACTTCTCTTTTTCCAGGGTTTCGGCTACTTCACCGCCTGCTTGGATGGTAATGCCCTTTCGATTAAGATAAATAAGATAGATCACTGAAACAGCATAACCTGCCAGAAGAATGATGCCGTCCCAGCGGCTGAGAAACCGGTCGAGCACAAGGACTCCAAAAAGAAGCACCGATAGCAGCGGAACGATCAGAAGCCGCCTGGCGACACTCTTAAATTTTAAAGGAACAAAAAGGGCAGTGATTCCCAGGGCAAGTGCCATGGCCACCATGGCTGCACCAATAATCGAGCCTGTGGCGATTCCACTGAACGATTCATAAGAGCCCACTGCTCCGACACCCAGATTCTCGGGATCGAACCCCAAAAAGATTACGCTGATCAGAAAAGCGGAAACCTTAAAATTTACGGATACCCCGACGATACCTTTGACAAGTTGTTCTGAGAAAACTACAACCAGTGCAATTCCTGCAAGGGTGATAACTATAGCCCAGAATAAGCTCATCGCGTATGATTATCAATCTTAGATTTGCCTGAAAGTATTTCCCTGTCCAGCGACCATCGTCCTCCACCTTTAATCAGCAGGAAAAGACTTCCCAGCCACATAGCAAAATCGGTGCGCATTTCGTGTGCCATGCTCCAGAATCCGTAGGTATTAAGCTCACGAAGGTGAAAAGGTCCAAAACTTTCGGCAAAGGCAACGGGGATCTTGGTGACAATGATGGCTACGCTCATATTGATCATCATGATCAGTGCGGCTCCCCGGGTGATGAAGCCTGCCAGCAGAAGTATCCCGCAAAGGATTTCAAACACACCCACAAAGTTACCCCAGAACTCAGGATTCGGGAATCCCATTTCTTCAAATCGACCGGGACCTCTCATAGCAGGGTAAAGAAACTTCTGAATGCCTTCAGAGAGGAAGACCACACCTACCATCAACCGGATGAGGATCGTTGTCTTTTCTTCGTCGGTTTTGATCGTACTATGAAGCATGCTTATGAGCGAATCTCTTGTAATTGACTAATCTATAGTTAGTAACAATTGGATGCAGAATTAGTTCAGCTTTTCGGGGCCACCTGGCAGCATCATTGGATATATCCCACTTAGATGTTTTTTATCCGATTATTAACTAAATCGATGTTGATTAGGATAATAAATATTTTTCAATCGATGTTTTTTATCCAAAAAGCACCTTATAAGTATAATAAACGGATAAAATTTATTTATGACCCCTCGCAAAGGTGCGCAAAGACGACCCGACAAACGAGTGGACACAGTTTGCTTCGGGATGTTATTCCTCTTACATTTGCCGTGATTGCCGCATATGTAACGTGATTGCCGCATGTGTGCCGTGATTGCCGCATGTTTGCCCTGATTGCGCATGAAAACCCTGAAGCGGATATTCTTCCGGTTGTTTGCCCGGATAGACCGGAGACTTAAATTTCCCGCGTTGAAGAAAGGCGAAACCGGGATCCAGGTGGGGTTTGATATGCTTTATCCGGCCACTTCCGATCTTTTTGAGATGTCCGGAAGGGTAGGGAAGAGCGGTACGGTGCTCGGGATCGATCCGGACCCCTGGAACCACCGGATGGCTGAAGCAGAGATTGCCGGGAAAAAACACAAAAATATCCGCCTGGTCCGGCTGGCCACCTATTCTGAAAAATCAAAAGCCGGGTTCCTGTTCGGGAAAAAACCGTCATGGAGTCAGCTGGGAAATATCCCCATCGACGAAACCGTTGATTTTTCAGGCGAGGAAACCGAAGTTCAGCTGGATACCCTGGATCATATCCTAGAGGATCATCAGATCGGTATTCATCAGATCGGGCATGTGAATATTACCAACAATGGGGCGGAATATCACACCTTGCTGGGATTTGAAAACGGTTTGCGGGAGACGGAGAATCTGGCACTGACCATTATCGCGGGAAGATACGATGCCTCCGGCACCATCGAAGGGAAACCCGATCATGAGAAGATCACCTCCTATCTTCAGTCGTTGGGTTACCGGACAAAGTTCCGGAGGATCCATCAGCTTGTCTGGTGGGGATTCTGCGTAAAACTGCTCATCAACCGCAGGTGGATCTATCACCGGAAGAACTACGGGGTGATCTTTGCTTCAAAAGGGAATAAACGAATTCCGTTCTATCAGTCTTTTTCCTGATCTTTTTTTTAATCGTTCCATATCGTGTAAATTTAGGAGCGATCAAACACTTCACAGAAAAATGAAAGAACAGGATGTCTCAGGGATCATTCCTCCGCTGGTAACCCCGCTGACCCCGAATCTGGAACTGGACAGAGAGGGACTGACCCGGCTCATTGAGCACATGGTTTCAGGCGGCGTGCAAGGGATCTTCCTGCTGGGATCCACCGGGGAGGGTTCCAGTTTGAACGGGAAGATCCGCAGCGATGTCATGCACACAGGGATCGATGCAGCAGACGGACGGGTTCCGGTATTTGTCAACATCACCACTCCTTCCTACCTGGAGACCCTTCAGCTGGCACAACATGCGGCCGGTCTTGGGGCCGATATTCTGGTGGCGGCACCGCCCTTTTATTTCGGGATGACCCAGGAGGAGCTGGCAACCTATATGGAAAAGGTTGCCGATCAAATTCCTTTGCCATTGCTGCTGTACAATGCTCCGCAGTACACCGGGGTATCCATGGAACCCGGGACCGTGGTAAGGCTTTCCCGGCACGAAAAGATCATCGGGATCAAAGACAGTTCGGGGGATATGATCCATATGCACCGGCTGATCAAGGAACTGGGAGAAAAAGACTTTGCATTGCTGGTGGGTGAGGAGGTGCTTTTAAAGGAATGCCTGAAACACGGCTGTGAAGGGGGCGTCACCGGTGGAGCGAACATGTTCCCCTCCCTCTATGTGAACCTGTTTAAGGCTTCCCGCCAGAAGAAAACGGAACAGACCGAGAAGTGGCAGGGACTGATCCACCGGGTGCAACAGGAAGTCTATCATGTGATCAGTTCACCCGCAAAGATCATTCTGGGTATCAAATATGTGCTATCGGTAAAAGGGATCTGTTCTTCCCGTATGGCCATGCCTATTTACGAAGAACTTACCGCGGTACAGAAAAAATCCATGGAAAATCTGGCTTCTGAATTTGACCTTCTGGGTATTTGAGGATCATAACAGACATCAATACACTATGCGAAACAGAATCCCGGGAATAGGCAGCATACCAATAGGATTCATGATCGCTTTACTGCTCCCGGCCTGCACCACAAACACCGAACAGATGAAAATTCCGGCACTGGTTTCCCCGGGCGATCCGGGCTATCTTACAGGTGAGCTGATCTTTGAACCTGACCGCAAGCCTACCCCGCAGTGCCACGCTTCCACCATCGTGGAAACGCCAGCCGGAATGGTGGCTGCCTGGTTCGGGGGCTCCCATGAAAAGAACCCGGATGTGGGGATCTGGGTTTCCAGGAAGGTGGGTGAGCACAGGTCGAATTCTGTAAAGGGAGATGAGCACCGGCCTGAACCTGTGAAGGGAGATGAGCACCGGCCTGAACCAGTGGATGTGGGTGAGCACTGGTCTGAACCTGTGGAGGTGGCCCGGGGAATGCACCATGACACTCTTTATCCCTGCTGGAACCCCGTGCTGTTTCAGGTGGATGGAGGTCCCCTGCTGCTGTTCTACAAGGTCGGTCCTGATCCCAGGCACTGGTGGGGGGAGATGATGACCTCGGGGGACGGGGGCCTTACCTGGTCGGCTTCCCGGAAACTGGGGAAGGGCCGGCTGGGAGACCTGATCGGTCCGGTGAAGAACAAACCCGTCCTGCTGGAGAATGGCACCCTTTACTGTCCCTCCAGCACCGAGAAGGAGGAAGAGGGGGAGCTTAGGTGGAGGGTGCACTTCGAGCTGACCAGGGATCTGGGAAGCAGCTGGGAGGTGATCGGTCCCATCAACGATGGAGAGCAGTTTGATGCCATCCAGCCCAGTATCCTGACCTTCGAAAACGGGATCATGCAGGTGCTCTGCCGAACCAGGCAGGGCGTGATTGCCCAAAGCCGCTCAGAGGACGGAGGACGCACCTGGAGCCTCATGACCGCCACCCCGCTTCCCAATCCCAGTGCGGGGACCGATGCGGTGACCCTGGAGGACGGGCGTCAGTTGCTGGTCTACAATCATACCCGGCGGGAAGGCCCCTTTCCTTCAGGGCGCAACATGCTGAATGTGGCCGTCTCGGAGGACGGGATGACCTGGGACCCTGTAATGACCCTGGAGCGGTCCCGGGGGGAATATTCCTACCCGGCCGTCATTCAGGCCTCCGACGGAAAGGTGCATATCACCTATACCTTCCGAAGGGAATCTGTCAAACATGTGGTCCTTGATCCCGAAAAGCTCTAGATCCATTCTCCATGCATCACATCGACCTGGTCATTTTCTTTGTATATTTGATCGGGATCACGCTGTTCGGCGGATCCTTCTTCCGTAAGAACAGAACTTCCCAGGCGTTTACCCTGGGAAACCGGAGCATCCCGGGCTGGGTGGTGTCCTTGTCCATTTTTGCCACTTTCGTTTCCAGCATCTCCTATCTTGCCCTCCCCGGAGATGCGTACCTGACCAACTGGAATGCATTTGTTTTCAGTCTTTCGCTTCCCATTGCAGCCATTGTGGCCGTCACCCTTTTCGTTCCCCTTTACCGCAGGATCAACAGTCCTTCGGCCTACACCTACCTGGAACAACGCTTCGGACCCTGGGCCCGGATCTATGCTTCCACCAGCTATTTCCTCACCCAACTCATACGGATCGGCACCATCCTCTACCTGCTGGCCCTTACCATCCATTCCATTTTCGGGTGGAACATGGTCATGGTGATCGTATTTACCGGGGTGGTAGTAATGATCTATTCCATTCTGGGGGGGATCCAGGCGGTGGTATGGACCGATGCCATCCAGGCCATCATCCTGATCGGAGGGGCCCTGGTTTCGGCGGGTTATCTCCTGTACAGCATGCCCGAAGGGCCCGGACAGATGTTCCGCATTGCCGCTGAATATGATAAATTCAGCCTGGGAAGTTTCGGAGCCGAGCTTTCCGAATCCACCTTCTGGGTGGTACTGGTCTACGGGATCTTCATCAATCTGCAGAATTACGGGATTGACCAGAACTATGTGCAGCGCTATGTGGCTTCCCGGACGGACCGGGAGGCGAAAAGATCGGCCTTCAGCGGGGGCATGCTCTACATTCCGGTTTCCCTGCTGTTCGTGTTCATCGGAACCGCCCTGTTTTCCTTCTACCGCTCGGCAGCCGGAAGCTTGCCGCCGGATTTGCAGGATCCTGCCAAAACCGATGGGGTGTTTCCCTATTTTATCGTTCAGGAGTTGCCGGTGGGAGTGACCGGGTTGCTGATCGCTTCTATTTTTGCAGCGGGAATGAGCACCATTTCCACCAGTTACAACAGTTCGGCCACCGTGTTCCTTACGGATTATTACCAGCGCTTTTTCAAAAAGAAGGCTTCCGATCGCGAGGCCATGCGGGTGCTCTATATTTCCTCCCTGGTGATCAGTGTGTGCGGCATCCTGGTCGCCATTGCCATGATCAATGTAAAAAGTGTCCTTGATGCATGGTGGAAGCTGGCCTCTATCTTCAGCGGGGGCATGCTGGGGCTCTTCCTGCTGGGGGTATTCTCAAAACGGAAAAATACGGTGGGCGCCGTTGTGGGGGTGATCGCCGGGGTGGGGGTCATCCTGTGGATGAGCCTTTCGGACCTGCTCCTGAAAGAAGGAGCACCGGGGAACCGGTTCCATACCTACCTGACCATCGTCTTCGGAACAAGCGCCATTTTCCTGGTGGGATTCCTGTTCACCCTTTTCAAAGCTTCCAGGAAATAATAATCGGCATAAATGATCGGGCAATCCACCTCTGAGCCGGCCGTGCGGTGACCGGTGGAATGATCCAGCAAAAATCCCCGGTTCTCCCCGTCCACCGACAGGTATTCCGGCGAGGACAGGCTCTCCAGGATCCTCATGGCGGCATCCTGGTAGCGTTCACCCGATGAGGAATACCGGGCCAGCTCCAGCAGGGCGGATGCTGTAATGGCCGCTGCGGAAGCATCCCTGGGCTCATCCGGGATCCCGGGGGCATCATAGTCCCAGTAGGGGATCAGGTCCTTCGGGAGGTTGGGATGCTGCAGGGTGAACAGGGCAATTTTCTCGGCCTGTTCCAGGTATCGCGGGTCTTTGGTGAAACGGTAAGTCATGGTATATCCGTAGAGCCCCCATGCCTGTCCCCTGGCCCAGGCCGATTCGTCCGAATAACCCTGGTGAGTGGTCCGCGCCAGGACCTCTCCGGTTTCCGGATCATAATCGAGGACATGATAGGCGCTGTTGTCTTCCCGGAAATGATTTACCAGGGTGGTATGTGCGTGCCGGTCGGCGATGCGGTGGTATACAGAATCGCCCGTTTCCCGGGTGGCAAAGAAAAGCAGTTCCAGGTTCATCATGTTGTCGATGATCACCGGATACTCCCAGACCTCCTCGTTCCAGTCCCACGACCGGATGCATCCCACCGTGTCATTGTAGCGGGTGATTAGTGAACGGGCCGACCGGATCAGGATATCCCGGTAGGTGCTGTCGCCGGTGAGCCGGTACCCGTTCCCGAAGCTGCACATCATCCTGAACCCGATGTCATGATCGGACGTGTTCCACTGCTGGGACTCCAGCTTGGCGGTGTAGTCACGCGCCAGCGGCTCCCAGTGCTCATTTCCGGTGTGCTCAACCATGAGCCACAGGCAACCGGGATAAAACCCGCTGCACCAGTCAGCCGCGGTCACCAGCCTGATCTCTCCCTCCTCATTCAGGTTCCTGGGAAGAAAGGGTTTTCCGGGACCGGGCATTTCCGGCTGCTCATCCAGCCTTTCCCGTACATTTTTTTCCAAAATCACCATTTGTCCGGCAATCTTTTCCCGTATAAATGCTTCGGAGGCAAAGTCCGGTTCCCCGCTTTCATCCCTTTTGCCGGGACTGCATGAAAATATGATGGTCAGCAAGCTTATGCCGGCCGGAACGGCAACCGATCGCAATAGACAGTTTTTCGTGAGCAGCAGGCAGTTTTTCATGAGCAGCAGAATTTTTTAAATCGGACGAATATAAAGTTTTTTGTATTCTTTTTTTACTTTTAGCCCGGAAAGAACATCACAATCAACATCCTTCATGAACGGTCTGAGCGATGAAATTCTTATCCGGGGCATCAGGAACAGGGAGGATTCGGCATTCAAATACCTCCAGGTAAAATTCCAGGATGGGATCCGGCTTATGGTCATGGAGATGGGAGGAAACCGGGAAGATGCCAGGGATGTTTTCAACGAGGGACTGGTTGCACTGATCAGGCTGGTGGACCGGGAGGACTTCAGGCTGACCTGTAAACTGGGAACCCTGGTATATGCCCTGTGCAAAAAAATATGGAAGCAGCAGCTGGAGGAAAGGGCCGGAGCCAGGAAGTATCAGCTCCGCCACAGTGAACAGGAGCCGGAGCCTGATTTTACGGAAGTGACGGATGAGAAGCTTTACAGGGAAATTTTCTGGGGGAGTTTTAAAAAACTGGATAAGAAGTGCAGAGAGATCCTGGAAGGATACCTGAGGGAAGTCCCCCCAGGGGTGATGGCCCGTTCGCTCAGATGCTCATACGGCTATCTCAGGAAAAGAAAAAACCTCTGTCACGGGTACCTGATGGAACTGATCGAGAACCATCCCGATTTTGTGAGAATAAAAAACTCTGAAACCAGGGTTGCTGAAGGAACCCCGGCTTGATCCCATGAAGAAGAACAATAAAAAACATCAGCGGCTGGCAGATCATATTTACCATGATCTGGATCCCGGGAAACGGGAAGCCCTGGAACGGGAAATGTCCGGGGACCCCGATCTTGCCGGATCATATCACCTGGGTAAAAAGGTTAAGAACTACCTGAAGGCCAGAATTGAACTGGAGCAGATGAGATCGGACCCTTCCCTGGAAGAAGCGGAACGGCTGGCAAAGATCGCTCTTTCGGATGACCATGGCAAAACCATTTCTTGCCCTGCCGGCGGCGGGATCCATCGTCTGGGTCCCAGAAAGTATCTCTTTGTGGCAGTGGCCGCAGCTTCAGCCGTGATCCTGGTTGTCATCGGACTGACCTCCTCTTTTACCGATCCCGACCGGCTGTTCCAGGCGTATTACGAACCACTGGACGGTTCCGATTATACCCGGCGTGGCGGCGGAAGCGACCTTTACCTGAACCTGTCCGAAGGCATGAGCCTGTACCTCGACGGCGAGTATGAAAAATCGAGCCGGATCTTTGCCCAGCTTTATGCCGTCCATGCACCCCTGGCCGAGGTCCGGCTATTCAGCGGGCTGAACCTTATGGCACTGGGACAATACGAAGCCGCAGAAGATTACCTGGAAGAGCTCCTGGAGAATAATGTCAGGTATGTTCCTGAGGCGGCCTGGTATCTGAGCCTGTGCTACCTGAAGACAGGAGAGCTGGATAAGGCGGATGAATTGCTTCTGACACTATATGAATACCCGGGGCTGTACAGGGAAAATGCTCAGGATCTGAGGCGGAAGCTTCGGCGGATCAAAAAATAGGCTGCCAGGCTCAGAAGAACAATTACAGCGGAGATGATCAAAGGAATTTTCAGCAGGGCCACAGGAGAAGGATCACCGGTAAGCTGGCAGGCCGACCAGTAATAGGGATGGGCATACGTCGCGGGGGTACGGGTCAGGAAAGTGATCTTGGACCTCCTGAGCGCATTGCTCAGGGACCGGCCCCTTTTCACTTCACGGTAGAATTCCTGCATCAGCCGGGAAACCCTTCTGTCATCCACATACCACATGGCATGTACCACCGATTCGGCTCCTGCCAAAAGAAAGCTCCTGGACAGGTTCATCATTCCTTCTCCTGCTTCCAGGCGTCCGCCGCCTGATCTGCAGCTGCTCAGCACGACCAGGGGGGAATTGAGGGCCAGTGCATTGATCTCATAATCATGCAACCGGTGTTCATGGAGTGAATCCCCTTCCTCGCTTAACAGGAGGGCGGCCGATCCGGCCGAAAGACGGGGTGGCAATGTATGCATGGCCAGATGCAGAATCGCATCTTCTTCCAGGATCTTTTCCGCCTCCTTTTTATCCGCCTTTTCCCGGATCATCCTTCCCCCGGTGATTTTCATGATCTTATTTGCCTCGTCGGAAGCACCTTTCAGTCTCCCGGGAAAGACGCCCCCCAAACCGTTATATTCAGGCACCCATGCAAGGGTCCGGGGAATGCCTATTTCCGGATCCCTTTTCCGGCCGATCAGCTGGGAGTTGGAGAGATAAGAGATCTCATAGCTGCGGATCAGAAAGGGCCAGGCAACGTATCTCATAGCGGTTTCCGGTTCATACCTTTCCAGCAGGGCATCGAAAGGCAGGTAGAAGAGTTCCTCATGGGGCACGATGATCAGTTGCTTATCCCTGAAATAGGGTTCAACCGGACGGATCAGCTGCCGGTAGAAATTAAAAAGGGCCAGCCTCAGGCTGTCGGTGTTTTCCGGGGTAGGATAAAAGGGATCAAATTCATGTATGTGCCGCATCACCACCTCCAGGTCCTGGTAAAAAGTGCTG
>JBNJEV010000071.1:0-12486 GCA_051746185.1 Bacteroidota bacterium | reverse complement strand
CACCAGGCCCGTGGAAATGGCATTCCGGGGCATCCCGTCGTACTCGGCCTCATTTGGATCCTGCACGATGGTCAGTCCGCCATTTTCCTTGATCTCCTTAATTCCCAGGGTTCCGTCCGAACCCGTACCTGTAAGAATGATCCCGATCGCATGGCTATCATGTGTCGTTGAAAGGGTACGGAAGAAATGGTCCACAGGTGCCCGCTGTCCCCGCTCCTCCTCCAGTTCTGACAGCCGCAAATGGGTATCAATACTGTTCAGGTTCGCATTGGGCGGGATCACATAGACATGGTCCGGCTTCAGGGCCACAGTCTCGGTGACCTGGATCACCGGCATATCCACGTAGGGTTGTATCAGCTCGGGCAGCATGCTCTTATGCTCAGGGGAAAGATGTACCACCACCACATAGGCCATTCCGCTGTCCCCGGGTATCTTTGAGAACAGCTTCCTCAAAGCGTTCAGTCCCCCCGCTGACGCACCGATTCCTACAATCATCAACGAGTCACGATCACCTGAGGATTTTGCAGATCTTTTCTTACCGGACATGGGTCAGGTTTTCCAATATGATAATAAGAAATCCGGTAATCAAAAACAAAACATAAGATGTGTTTATTGCATCATGGGCTATTTTTTCCATCTTCCCATCGCATTCCTGTGAAATAATCTTACTTTAAGGGATTCTTTAACACCAGATTTTACTCCGATCCATGAGAAATATTATCAAACAGGTGTTACCGGCGCTTCTGCTGCTGATCATCGCGTTTATCACCCCCGGCTACGTTGCGCTCAGCGCACAGCATGGCAATTACCCGGATGCTTCCCGGATCAATGAATCGCTCCGCGACTTGCAACGGGATCATCCGGATATTTGTTCCGTAAGCCGGCTGGCCACTTCACCGGGAGGAAGCCTGGTACTGCTGCTGGAAATAGGGAAAGAAATTTCCACCGGTGAAAAGAGGAACCCGGCCATTCTGGTGGTCGGTAACCTGGAGGGGGACCGTCCCCTGACCGGCCTGGCCGCATTGAAACTGGCAGAAATGATCGTTGACAATCCTGAACATTATGCTGCAAAGAACTGGTATATAATTCCTTCGGGTAACCCCGATGCCTTAACCGGTTATTTCCGTACCCCGCTTTACGAAAACACACGCAATGCAACCCCGTATAACGACGATATGGATGAACTGACAGACGAGGACGGCTTTGATGACCTGAACGGGGACGGGATGATCACCCGCATGAGGGTGCGGGACCCGGAGGGCGAATGGATCCCGGTAGAAGATGAAGCCCGCCTGATGCGAAAGGCCGATCCCTCGAAAGGAGAACAGGGGATCTATAAGATCTACTCCGAAGGCATTGATGCCGACAGAGACGGTAAATACAACGAGGACGGGAACGGGGGGACCAATGTGAACCTCAATTTTCCGCACCTTTTCGAACCGTTCGATCCGGAAACCGGGCTTTATCCCGGTTCTGCCCCCGAGGCCCGGGCCATCCTGGAGTTTGTTTACGCACATCCGGAAATTGCCATGACCTTTGCCTTCGGGGCGACCAATTTCTGCTATTCCCCCCCGAAAAAAGGAAGGAAAGGGGAGGTGGACTCGGACCGGCTCACCATCCCGGACAGATACGCGGAAATGCTGGGCGCCGATCCCGACCGCACCTATTCCATGGCAGAGGTCATCGAAATGGTCAGGCCCCTGGTACCTGCAGGGGTGACGGTGGATGAATCGATGATAGCGGGCTTTCTGGGACTGGGCGCGGTGGTCAATCCCCTGGACGAGGATTTGGCATTTTTCAACAAGTTGAGCGAAGATTATAAAAAATACCTGAAGGAAAAGGGCGTGACATCCGAGCGGTTCGATCCTGAAAGGGCCAGGGACGGCTCCTTTGAACTATGGAGCTATTACCACCTGGGCGTTCCGGTATTCAGCATGGACCTGTGGTCGGTCCCCAGACCTGTAAAAAAGGAGAGCGGCGGACTGGACCTGGAACAGCTGCAGAGGATGACATCCGATGAATTCCTGGCGCTGGGAGAGGAGAAAATTGCCGCTTTCATGGAAGAGGCGGGGGTCCCTGAACAGTTCTCAGCCGAAAGGGTGATGGCCATGGTGGAAAGCGGGCGGACCGACCCCGGACAGCTCGCGGAGATGATGGAACAGATGCCGAAAAAGGCTCAGGAAGACCCGGCAGCCGATCCTGAGGAAAAAGCACTGCTGGAATATTCGGACCGGGTGCTGGAGGGAAAAGGTTTTGTCGACTGGGAGTTATTCGACCACCCCACGCTGGGAGAAGTTGAAATTGGCGGATTCGCGCCTTTCACCGCCACCACTCCCGGGTATGCCGTTTCCGATTCCATCCTGGATATCCATCTGCCCTGGGTCTTCGAGCTGGCGGGAAAACTGCCATCCCTGAAAATCCACCGGGCAAGCGTTGAATCACAGGGTGCGGGTGTGTACAGGCTGGAGATGTGGATCGAAAATGCCTCCTATCTCCCCTTCCCCACTGCCATGGGCAAGCGTAACAAGCAGCCCGCCCCCGCGGTTGTTCTGCTGGGAGGCAGCGGATATACCCTTCTTTCAGGATATGACCGGACACCGGCGGGTGATCTGAAAGGCAAATCACGTAAAAAACTCACCTGGCTGGTCCGCGCGGATAAGAAGGCTGAAATTGTGATTGATCTTACCAGCAAGTCTGCCGGAAGCGACCGGTCCACCGTTCAATTTGGAGGATAAACATCATGAAAAAAATATATATGGCACACGGGATGAGATTTATTGCTTACAGCGCTCTGTTTGGTTTCTTTCTCAGCGCCGTTCCCGGCATATTTCCCGGCCGGTTATCCGGCACTGTTCTCGCCGCCGATCCGGATATCACCGTTCCCCTGCGCTTTGACCGGTATTACGATTACCGGCAACTGGTGGAAGCCATTCAGAAGCTCCATGAGGCCTATCCCCGGCTCTCTGAAATTGAGGTGGTGGGAAAAAGCGAGGAGAACCGGGAGATATGGGCGATCACCATCAACAACCCCGGAACCGGGGACCATCTGGACAAGCCCGGTGTCTACGTAGACGGGAACATTCACGGGAACGAGATCCAGGCCGGCGAGACCTGCCTCTACCTGGCCAACATGCTGCTGACCAAATATGGTGAGAATGAGAAGATCACCCGGCTGGTGGATAAAAATGCATTCTACATTATTCCATCGGTCAATGTGGACGGCAGGTACCATTTCTTTGAGGATCCCAATACCCCCAGCACCAACCGTGGCCTGAGGATCCCGAAGGATGACGACCGGGATGGACTCTTCGACGAGGATTTTCCGGATGACCTGGACGGGGACGGGAGCATCTGCCAGATGAGGAAAAAAGATCCCAACGGGGACTACAAGCTCGATCCGGACGATCCCAGGATCATGGTCAGGGTGGAACCCGGGGAGAAGGGACAGTATACCATGCTCGGCCGGGAAGGGATCGACAACGACGGGGATGGCAAGATCAATGAGGATTCGGAAGGCTACGTGGATCCCAACCGGAACTGGGGGTACAACTGGGCACCTTCCTATGTGCAGCGGGGCTCGGGCGATTACCCCTTCTCGGGTTCGGGGATCAGGGCCATCGGAGAATTCATCCTGGAAAGACAGAACATCATTATGGTCTGGGCGTTCCACAATACGGGAGGAATGATCCTCAGGGGCCCGTCAACCCCTTCTTCGGATAAATTCAGCCGGGGAGACCTGGCCGTGTATGATTACCTGGGAGAGAACTCCGAATACATCATACCCGGATACCGATATCTGATCGTGTGGAAAGACCTCTATACCACTTACGGGGATTTTACCGGCTTTACCGATAACCTGGTCGGATCCTACTCTTTTGTGGGGGAGATGTTCATGCGCGAATCCCAGACCTACAGTCCGCAGGAATTACCCGGACAGGAAGGACCTGCCCGGAGGGGAAGGGAACAGCAGAAAGAGATGCTGGATTTCAACGATCACGTGGTGCAGGGTGAGCTGTTCAAGGAATGGGAGCCTTACGATCATCCCGTATACGGTGAGATAGAGATCGGTGGATGGACGAAGATGAGCTCCCGTCTGCCCCACCCCTTCATGCTCCAGGACGAGGTGCACAGAACCGCAAGCGCGGTGCTTTTCACCGCGGAACAGACACCCGAGGTGGAGATGGAGATGTTTGAAAAAGAAAAGATATCCGGGGACCTCTACCGGCTGAGGGTCAGGCTGACCAACAGCAAGGCCATGCCTTCCATTACCCATAAATCGGTGAAGAACAAGCTGTATCCCAAAGATATCCTTTCGGTCACAGGCAATAACATCAGCGTTGTGGCGGGTGGGGAGATCGAGAACCGCTACACGGACCTGGTCTCCTACAAGGAATACAAACCCGGGGTCCAGTTTCTCCAGGTATCCGGGTTCGGCCATGTGGAATACGAATTCCTGGTCTCCGGCAGGGGGAATGTGACCATTGAGTACCGTTCCCGGAAAGCGGGCCGGAAGGAACTTGAATTAAAATTATAACCGATATGCTTCAGAAACCCCAATTCTCCATTTTATTTCTGTTACTGGCGATCTGCGTTCTTCCCTCCTGTAAAGATGGCGGGAAAAACCAGGCGGATGAAAGTCAAAACCATGAAAATGAGGTAAAAGTGCCCCTTCGCGCTCCCGGACAGCAAACCCCGCCGGCCGCGACAGCCCGGGAGGAACAGCTGTTCAGGGAGGCCTGCATGCAGGGCCTTGCCGCAGAAGTTGAAGGATACCTGGACAGCGGGGTCGATCCTGCCGCCACGGACGGGGACGGGCGCACCGGACTCATGCTGGCCGCATTCAACGGACATACGGATATCGTGAAATTGCTCCTGGATATGGATGTTCCCGTGAACAAAACCGATCAGTCGGGCAGAACCGCCCTGATGTATGCCTCCACCGGCCATTTCCCGGAAACAGTGGAAACGCTGCTCACCGGCGGTGCGGATCCCAACATGGCTGACAACCAGGAAGGCTTTACCGCCCTGATGTTCGCCGCCGCCGAGGGGAACGCCCGGGTGGTCCGCCTGCTGCTGGACCACGGTGCAAACCCGGATACAAAGGACATAGACGGGGACGATGCGGAGACTTTCGCCCGCCAGAACGGGCACACCGAAGTGGCGGAAATGGTGGCCCGATAAATGTCAGTTCTGAGCGTCTTGCTTTTCGGGGGGGTAGGCAAGTCCGCCATGGTCCCGTGAAAACCATTCGATATGATCAGTCCCGATGTCTCTCGTTTTCTCCATCATCTGGCGGTAGGTCCCGGTTTCCATGAAAGGGATTCGCTCAAGATCGTAAGGATGCCTGAAACTGTCCAGGTATCCCTGTAATATCCCTTTCATTTCCTCGAGGACATCCCGGTATTCCTCCAGGTAAGCCAGGTTATTCAATTCATAGGGATCCTCCTCCAGGTCGTAGAGCTGATCCTGGTCAAAATAATGGGGGAAGTACTGCATGGCAATCTGAGAATGCGCCTGTTTGTGCACGTCCAATTGATTGGGGGCATAGTCCGTCTCTCCCTCTTTCATTTTTTCAATGGCCGTTTCAGGGGGCCGGAAGGCAATGTACTTGTATTTGCCGGCTCTGACCGCACGGGCATATCCCGACTCCATATAAACGCTTTCACGGACCGGATCCGCATTTTCGTTCAGCAGGGAGGCCATGTTGACCCCGTCCAGATCCTCCTGAGCCGTGAACCGGACTCCCGCAGCTTCCACGATGGTCCTCACCAGGTCCACACTCTGCACCAGTTGCCCGCAGACATGACTGGCCGGTCTTCCGGGCCATCGCACGACCAGGGGGACCTTGTTGCCCTTTTCATAGCAAGTGGCTTTCCCCGGTTCCACATTGTGGTCTGCCATAAAAATGACCACCGTATGATCCAGCAGCCCGTTTTTTCTGAGATGTTCCATGATCATCCCAACCTGGTGGTCGATATAGGACAATCCCACATATTTATGCGAATCGGATCCCGGCCGGCTCCTGATCTCTTCCCTCAGCGCTTCCCTGTCAATGTCGAATTCTGCCACCTCCTCCACTTTTCCCTCGGGGGTGTAGACCGGATTCCACTGGAGTGACCTCTGGTGTGCCGGACCGTGGACGGCAGTGGGCGTTACGTAGAGAAAAAAAGGCTTCCTGTCGTCAACCCGCTCGTCCAGGAACTTTAGTGCGCCCATGGTGATCCAGGGGATGTTGTGCACCCGCAATTGCCTTACGGGGAAACCGTCAAAATTTCCCCACAGGACACTGTAAGCCTCATCAAATCCGGATGTTTCCCTTACGCGTTGCTGCATGGACTGCTGATGCTTCTGTAGTTTTTCATCCACTCCTGGATCGGACACATCTTCGTCCCCGCTGAACTCCGGTATATCCGCATGGTCGGGTTCCTCTTCACCCGTTAACTGCGGAATGCCCGTCTGGTCCGGATCCTCTTCACCCGTTAACTGCGGAATGCCCGTCTGGGCCGGATCCTCTTCACCCGTTAACTGCGGAATGCCCGTCTGGTCCGGATCCTCTTCACCCGTGAACTGCGGAATGCCCGTCTGGTCCGGATCCTCTTCACCCGTGAACTGCGGAATACCCGTCTGGTCCGGATCCTCTTCACCCACGTGCCATTTGCCCGCCATCCCCGAAACATATCCCGCCTCCGAGAGAAAATCGGCAATGGTCTGCACCGGTTTGTTGATCCTGGTATTCCAGGCGATGCTGTATGGCATGTCCGGAGGATACTGCCTGAGAAACGATTCTCCGGTGCACCTGCCCGGGTATTTCCCGGTGAGGACCGCAAACCGGCTGGGCGTGCACATCGGTGCCGCCACATAGGCACTGGTGAATCTTGTCCCTGCCCCGGCAAGTTCCGTGATGCGAGGGGTGGGGAACGGGGATTCGCTGTTGTAACATTCCAGGTATCCGGGATCCATTTCATCGGTAAAGATCAGCACAAAGTTCAATGGTACGTTTTCAGCCCTTTCAGAACCTGTACCGCATGCGGCAAGGGTGATAGCGATTGCCACAATTACCGGGACCCTCATAAAATTTTTGTCTTTCATTGGTGGTCTGTATTTATCACAAATATAAGCCAATATCTTCCTGAGGTAGGAATCTTATTTCGGAGAGTTCCATTCCGATCCGCCAGGCACTTCTGAGAATTCTTTTTGTTTCAAGAAACATTAACTTTACAGCTGACTGATAAAGAAATTGCAACCATCCCTGAAAGTGAAACCCATGGCGCGCTGGCTTATTCTTGCAGGAGTGATACTTGTTATCATCGGGGTAATTCTCTATTTCGCCCCCGGGGCCTTTAAATGGTTCGGCCGCCTGCCGGGTGATATACGCATCGAAAAAGATAACTTCAGCATATACATCCCCATCGTATCCATGCTGATCATCAGCATCGTGCTTTCGGTGATCATTTATTTTCTGAGACGTTGAAAATCCTGTTCATTCTAAAACACCCTGAAAGAACTTTGCCCGAATTGCGGTGATGCCATCGTGAAGGAAGCATACATGGGAGGTGCCGTATATTTCTGTCCCGTCTGTCAGCCGCTCTGACCGGCAGTCCTCACACCCTTTATCAGCAACCACAGGGTAAGTGAGATTTCACCCACCGCAGCCGATACACCAACGATCCAGGCCAGCATCTCTTCGTTACCCGGAAACAGGAAATCTCCGAAACTTTCCGTAGGGTATCCCAGGAAGCCAGGGCGATCAAAATGCCCAGAAATCCCCGGAACAGGTCCGATCTGTAAGGAACAGGTCCGATCTGTAAAGCAAATAGCCCAGCAGGAACAACCGAATAAATATTTTTTATCCAATCATTAACTAAATCGATGTAATTTTAGATAATAAATATCTATCGATAAATATTTTTTATCCTAAAAAGCATCAAATAAGTTAATAACCAGATATTTTTTGTCTTTTTGCTCAAATTCAGAAGCCCTGTGAGCTTTCCCATAGCTCTGTTCATTTGAATATGATTCCTCAGAGTATTATATTGCATATGATCAACTCGCGATTTGAATGAGCGGTAACCCCAACAAACTGTCCAGATTCTGGCAGGAACTGAAAAGGCGAAAGGTCATCAGGATCTCTGCCATGTATGCCGCCACTGCCTTTATCATCATCGAAGCGGCGGACATCGTACTGCCGAGACTGGGGCTGCCGGACTGGACCGTCACTTTTCTGATCATTTTACTGATCGCCGGGTTCCCCATTGCGATCATCCTCTCCTGGATATTCGATGTGACACCGGAAGGGATACAGAGGACGGAAACCATCGAAAAAATGCCGGAAGCCAATGAAAAAATGCCGGAAGCCGAAGCCTCACCTGCCGTGAAGAAAAGAAGACTGAGGGTAAGTGACGGGGTCATTGCGGTCCTGCTGGCGGTGGTGGTCATCCTGGTTTATCCTAAAATATTCAAGCCTGACAGGGAGGAATATTTCAATTCGCAGGGAGAAGTCTCCGTCGCAGTGATGCCCTTCAGGAACCTGACAGGTGACTCTGCCAGGAATTTCTGGCAGGTCATGGTCCAGGATAACCTGATCACATCGCTATCCAACCTGGAGGAACTGGAAGTCCGTCAGACCGAATCGACCATCACCCTGCTCCGGAACAGTGATCATAAAAATTATGGATCCATTACACCCGCAGTAGCAAGTAACATTTCAAAGAAACTCGAGGCGGATGTCTTTGTACACGGGAGCATCAACCAGATTGGCGGAAGAATACGGCTGAATGCGAAACTGGTCGATTCAGAAACCGAAGAAATTTTTCAGTCCTTTCAGATAGAGGGAACTGAAGAGGATATCTTTGACCTCACCGATTCCCTTTCTCGCAATCTAAAGGATTTCCTGGTCATTTCCGTACTGAAAAAAGAGATGACCCCTGAATTTCAAAAATATCTCGGAACAACCAATTCTGCCGAGGCGGTAAGATATTACATCCAGGGCAAAGAGGCTTTTTACAGCAGCGATTATGCACTGGCCAGGGAATTTTTCTACCGGGCTATCGAGATCGATTCAATTTTTCCTCATGCGACAGGTTATCTGGCCCTCACTTACATCAATCAGGGCCGGTATGAAGATGCCGGGCAATGGTGCCGGATCGCCTATGAAAACAGGGAGCGGGTGAATCGAAGGACCCAGTATCTGATCGAGTGGCTGTATGCCAATTATTTCGGGACCCCTTCCGAAGCACTGATCCCTCTGAGGAAATTGCTGAAGATGGATGACCACCAGGCATTCATCCACTTCCTGTCTGGTGTGGCATACATGGAACTCTACCAGTATGACCGCGCAATATCAGAACTGGAAAATTCAATGGAAATATACGACCAATGGGGGATCAAGCCTCCCTGGGTATTTATCTATACAAATCTTGGAAAAGCATATCATGAAACCGGGAAATACAAAAGAGAAAGAAGAATTTACCGGAGGGCAGGGAAGAATTTCCCCGGCGATCGCACGCTGTTATACAGGCAGGCTGTCCTGGCCCTGAGCCGGAGAAACAGCCATGCAGCAGATGAATATATGGAAAAGTATGTGTCCGTTCTTGAAGAAAATGCCTATTCCGAAGGAGGCATAGCCTCTAACCTGGGCAGGATATACGAGGAAGCCGGACTTTTGGACAAAGCGGAAGAACATTACCGCCGGGCACTTTCCCTGGAGCCAGATAGTCCTTACCGGCTGAATATCCTTGCCTATTTTCTGATCGACCGGAACCGGAACATCCCTGAAGGTATTGAGCTCATTGAAAAGGCACTGGAATCAGACCCCGATCATTACCAGTACCTGGACACCAGAGGCTGGGGGTTGTATAAGCAGGAAAACTTCAGGGAGGCACTGGAACTTGCCGAGCGCAGCTGGGAATTAAAACCGGTCTACGATCACGATATTTACCTGCACCTTGAAGCAATAAAGAAGGCTCTGTCAGCCGATACGCTTTAGATCCCTTTCATTAAAGCCGTCCTCCTTTTCATTGGTGATGTCCCGGAAATGATAATAGTAGAGCATGCCACCGGTTTCGAAGATCATTTCAAAACATCTTCCTGCGGCCGAACCGGAAGGGGGTCCCACATGGTAATGGATGAGTGTATAATCGGGGTTTTCTGACAGTTCCTCTTCAATTTCCGCTGTGGTAAGCAGTTCCACATAATTCGGGTATACGGACCTGATTTCCCTCAGGGAATTCACCTCATCAGCCATCATCTCCTTGTTCAGCAAAAGCGTCTTGTCACGGAATTTCTTCGAGCGGTTGTAGTACTTCAGCCCGCACAGCGAAATAAAAAGACGCCTGCTCTGAAGGGTCCTGGCATGAATCTGCATGAACTTGATCATATAGGGAATAATGTATCCGTATTGGGCGCTCTGGTCATTGGTATATGAAATGGGAATGCTGCATATTTCAGGCATTTTCTCGACATCGCGCTCCGGTCCCCCAAGTACGAGGCTGATAAAATCATAGCTGACCCCTTCAGGATCCTTTTCATAGCTTCCTTCTGTCAGCATCAGAAAAGAGTATTTGGAACTGGATCGCCTTTTTTCGAATTCTTTCATGTCGATGAACTCGTAATCGGTGATGGTCCAGTGTTTCTCCACTGCATTTTTCACAAAGGTGCTGTAGGCCATATGACCTTCTTCCACCACGACACAGGTGGTGGAATTCATGAACAGGGCCACTTCCACATCGGAAGCGAGAGGAGACTCAGCAAGGGAGTTCAAACTGACGAGTCCCATGGTCAGAATGATCAGGCTCTTCAACAGGAAAATGCTTTTCCCGAATTGTCCATTTCCGGGTACTTCTTCTGGCTTTTTCATACGGCGGATATTTTATGTAAATGGTTTGGTTTCTGAAGAGTATACAGCTGGTATTATTTAATACGTATAGCGAAGGAAAATGTTGGCCAAATAGGTATCTTTAGGATTCTTGTTTCTGAACAAGCGTGAAGTAACAAACGTTAATTGTGAGAGATGACATCAAGGGAAAGGATCATTGCCAGCATCGAACGCCGGCAGCCCGATCAGGTCCCCGTCGATTTGGGTGGTTCCACGGTGACCGGGATCTCGGCCATGGCTTACAACAGGCTGAAAGAAAAGCTAGGCCTCCGTTCGGCAACCAGGGTGTTCGACGTGGTGCAGCAGCTGGCCATGGTGGATGAAAGGATCATTGATTCCTTTCATGTGGATGCCGTTGACCTCAACCGGATCTTCATGGACGACACGGGCTGGTACCCGGTCACCCTGGCAGACGAAAGCCGGGGTGAGTTTCCTGAATGGTTCAGGCCCGAACGCGAGGAAAAGGGTTCATTCATCGCGAAAGACCCGTCCGGGAGGATCATGTCCCGGATGGCAGCAACAGGAGGCTGTTTCGACCAGGTATTGTTCCCCTGGGAACAGGGTTACCCGGAAAGCTTTGAAAACATCACGGAAGCTTTCCGATCGATCAACTGGATAGCCCATTCGCATACCAGATACATTAATATTTCTGATCAGGAGCTAAGGGAGCGTACCGAAAAGCTCAGGGCATCAACCGACAGGGCGCTGGTCATGTCGGGCGGAGCCAAACTTTTTGAGCTGGGGTGTTTCCTCCGCAGGATGGACAACATGCTGATGGACCTGCTCACCGACCATGAGAACCTCTCCGGGATGCTGGACAAACTGCTGGACATCCACCTGGGAGGACTGGAAAAAAAACTGAATGCTGTGGGGGACCTGGTGGATGTGATCCGGTTCGGGGACGATCTGGGGATGACCACCGGTCCGTTCATGGACCTTGAAGTGTTCAGGAAGCTGTTCAAGCCCAGGTACCGGGTCCTCTGTGATTATGTGAAACAGCACAGCAACATGAAGATATTCTTCCATACCTGCGGAAGCATACGGCAATACATCCCTGACCTGATTGAAGCCGGTTTTGATATCCTCAACCCGGTGCAGACCAACTGCTATGGAATGGATGCCAGGGAACTGAAGGAAGAGTTCGGCCGCGAGATCACCTTCTGGGGAGGCGGGGTGGATACCAGTTCCGTTCTGCCGGCCGGCACTCCCGGGGAAGTCAGGCTGGATGTGCTGGAAAGGTGCGAGATCTTTTCCAGGGACGGAGGATTTATATTTGCTCCCATCCACAACATTCTGCCCGAGGTCCCGCCCGAGAATGTGATCGCAGCGTATGAGGCGGTGAACGAATTCAACGGCAACAGGATCGATCTATCATGATATACATCACATTGTCCGCCGTCACCTTATGGGTGATACTTTTCAGCTCATTAACACTTGAGCGGCAGGATTCGTCCGATACGCAAGACCGGCAAGAGATTTCTGATCCAATGACATTCAGCGCCGAGCCCGCACCAGAATGGACATCGCTGATGGAACGCACATCCGGCTGGTTCGGTGCAGACGGGATCTTTTCCATTCCCCTGAACGGCTGTGAGGAACAGCTGGCAAAGGAT
>JBNJEV010000070.1:0-12892 GCA_051746185.1 Bacteroidota bacterium | reverse complement strand
GCTCTCCTGACCAGGCTCTCCTGACGGATGCTTTGGAGGGTAAAAAAAAAGGGGTGCCATCTGACACCCTCTCCTGCGCATTATTGTAAAAAAGGATCTGTCTAATTGTAAAAAAGGATCTGTTTAATCAAGGAAACCGAACATGATGGCCACACAACCTTCAGCCGGTTCTTCTACCTGTACTTCCGGTACAGGCACGCGTACCACGATTTTCAGCTGCTGACTTGATTCCAGTGTAAAATCCCATTTCCAAGCCTGGTTATTCAAAGTGTTATCGTAGAGGACTTTTCCGGTGCTGTCCAACACTTTAAACTCGACATCCGACAGGCTGTTGGCCCCGCATACACCCACTCTGTAATCCGTGTCGGAATAAAAAGTCTTGTACAATTCAGCTTCTTCACCTTCAATCAGCAGGGCTGCATGGTAATTCCCATCATGCTGGTAAGGATGCAGTCCGACTTTACATGTTTTCTTGGCGAATTGTTTGCACTGTCCATGGACGACCGCCGGCATCAGGAGTATGAAAGCAAACAGGAATATGAAAGGCAGGCTTTTCTTAGTCATGATCATTTGTATTAGGCTATGTAGCTACTTCTGATTTCTGCAACTTTTTCTCTTAACTGATCGAATACATCCCTGGTGATTTCGATGGACGACTCTGATTTGAGGGTGGTAATTTCCGTGTCAGGATTCTCGACAACGGTGACCTCCCCCTGTTCAATTTCGATCTGGTCGAAAATGGATTTCAGCTCCTTCACATCGGCCATCACCGCACTGGCATCCTCATCGCTGGCGTATTGCTGCAACAGGTTAAGGATAATATCCAGGGTAAGCTTCTGATCCACGATCCTTTCAACCAGTTTGTTGCCTTCCAGCTGGCTGTCAGCCACCAGGTTGGTCGCTATATACAACCCTTCAACCCAGCCTCCGACCAGGACCACCGAAGCGGTTGCCTCAAGTCCGTTCTCCTTTAAATACGAGCTGGAGTTCAAAAGGGTTTCGGAAATGATATCGATGATCACGTCGCGATTGTTGATGTTGTTTTCCAGGCGTTCAATGGTTTCTTCGTCGATGGCATCCAGGATATTCAGACCATCGGCCATCTCTTTCGCAGCTTCGATATAGTTGAGTGTGGCCTGCGTCTGGTCGAACAGGCTGGCATAACTCAGATCCGTGGAATAGATCCCCAGGTTCAGGGCCCTGCTTCTGGATGTGATATAGGAAGAGGTATTCTCCACCGGGTTCAACAGCCTTTCATCATATTCTGCCCCGGCATTTTTGATGAGCATTGCCGTTTCAAGGGGGGAAGGGAGAGAGTAGAATATTCGTTTGGCTGTGTTGAGCTGCTCCTGGGTTTCCGGGTCCAGACTTCCTGTCGCTTCAAATTCCCCGGAAGACTCTCCTTCCGTCCTGCCGCCTCTGTTACAGCCTGCAATGATCGATCCGAGCAAAATGAAGATCAGGAAGAAAGACCTGCCGGTCAATGTCAGTTTTCGGTTCATGTGTAGCAATTTTTTTCACTGGGTTAATGAGGTCCGTTGGCTATGTGTGCATGCAATATCGTAAAGTTAAGACCTTTCAAAGAAGAAGCTTTCTTTGTATGAGTAAAAATAATACTTTTTTTTTAACAACAAAAAGGATGCACGATCATGTAAGCGTCAACACTGTGAAGGGATTCAGGGCTTTTTAACATTTCATGAGGACCTGTTTCCATGATCATTTCATCCGGGCTTCTTTCGACCGGTCATTTTGTTTGTTCCCGTAATAAAGACAGACCGAATTGAGCCCGCAACGGTTGCATGCCGGGTTCCTGGCAGTACAGATATATCTTCCGTGCAGGATCAGCCAGTGATGGGCAAGGTGTGTGAGTTCGGAAGGGATATGCCTGATCAGCTGCATTTCGGCCTGGTAGGGATTTTTGGCATTTGAGATAAGCCCGAGGCGGGATGAAACCCTGAAAACATGTGTATCGACCGCCATGGCCGGCTTCCGGAACGCCACGGAAAGGATCACATTGGCGGTTTTACGTCCCACACCGGGAAGTTCCGTCAGCGCTTCCAGGGTATCGGGTACCTCACCACTGAATTTGTTCACCAGGGTGCGGGCCATCCCCAGAAGGTTCCTGGCTTTGTTGTTGGGATAGGAGCAGCTTTTGATGATCCCGAAAACCTCATCCTGCGTGGAAGCTGCCAGGGCACGGACATCGGGGAAACGGCGGAAGAAAGCAGGGGTGATCATATTGACCCGTTTATCGGTACACTGTGCGGAAAGGATCACCGCCACAATCAGTTCGTAGGGATTGGTGTACACCAGTTCGGTTTCGGCAACGGGCATGTTCCGGCTGAAGTATTCAATGACCTTCTCATATCGTTCCTTCCTGTTCATCAGAGGCTGTCACCTTTTTGACCGGTGAAAGTTAACAAACTTCTTTCCCTTTACAATTTGTAATGATTCTTGGTTTTTATTCAATAAATGTTTAGGTTTACACCGTCAAATTGAGTATGATGTACAGAAGCTCCGTATATTTTTACTATTTTTTTCCCAGTCAGTAAACTGGTCGGGCTTCCTGAATGTGCGTGATACCCGGCTCCACAGTCGGGTTTTTTTATTGTATAAACACATGTAGAAACCTTCACAGGAACCAGGAGTGGCAAAGATCATCGCTATACAGGGTGGTTATGGTGCATTTCACGAGATCGCCGCACACCATTATTTTCAAAATGAGGAGATCGAGATCCTTCCCAGGGCGACCTTCAGGGACATGGTCTCCACCCTGAAGAACAGGAAATCCGATTTCGGCATCATGGCCATCGAGAATTCTCTTGCAGGAAGCATCATTCCCAATTACAACCTGATCATCGATACCCGCATGCACATCGTCGGGGAGATCTATCTCCGCATCAAACAGAACCTGGTGGCCATCCCGGGGGTAAAGATCTCGGATCTCAAAGAAGTGTTTTCCCATCCCATGGCCATTCTGCAGTGCCAGAATTTCTTTGATGGTTTTCCGGAGATCAGGCTGATCGAGAGCATTGACACCGCAATGAGTGCCGAAGAGATCGCCCGGAAACAGCTCAGGCATACCGGGGCCATATCCAGCAGACTGGCAGCGGATAAATACGGGCTTGACGTGGTGGCGGAAAGTATTGAGACCAACAAGATGAACTATACCAGGTTTCTGATCCTGGCCGAGAACGGATTCACCGTCCCGGTGGAGAAAGTGAACAAGGCTTCCATATACTTCAGCCTGGCACACAGGATCGGATCCCTTTCCAAGATCCTTTCCATTCTCTCTTACTATGATATCAACCTGGCCAAGATCCAGTCCATGCCCATTGTGGGCAAAGACTGGGAATACCTGTTCTATGTGGATGTGGAGATCCATGATCATGAGATGTACCGGAAATCCATCGAGGCTATCAAACCCTTTACCGCATCTCTTGGCATCCTGGGGGAATATGAAAAAGGTAATTCCGTAATCGAATAATATTGCGTTATGGTAGTCGATGTGAAACTTGAACCCATCTCAACGGAGAGCGATATATTTCAGAAACCTGTATATATCGCCGGGCCATGCAGTGCCGAAACCGAGGAGCAGGTCATCAGTACCGCCCTTCCGCTGGCTGCAATGGGCATCAGGATATTCCGGTCCGGGATCTGGAAGCCCCGGACCAGGCCCAATGCTTTCGAAGGAGTGGGTCCGGATGGCCTGAAATGGCTGCAGAGGGTGAAACGTGAAACCGGGATGCTGGTGGCCATTGAGGTGGCCAACGTGAAGCATGTGTATGAAGCGCTTAAATACGGCGTGGACATCCTGTGGATCGGGGCGAGGACCTCGGCCAATCCTTTTGCGGTGCAGGATATCGCAGACAGTCTGAAAGGCCTGGACATCCCGGTGATGGTAAAGAACCCGGTCAACCCGGATGTGGATCTCTGGATCGGGGCTATTGAACGGATCAACCATGCCGGTATCAGGCGGATGGCGGCCATTCACCGGGGATTTTCCAGTTACGACAAGACCATTTACAGGAATATCCCCCAGTGGCAGGTTCCCATTGAACTCCGGCGGAGGATTCCCCATATACCCATCATTACGGATCCCAGTCATATATGTGGCAACAGAGAATTGCTTTTCGATATCTCCCAGAAGGCGATGGATCTTAATTTCGACGGACTGATCATCGAAAGCCACATCGATCCGGACAGGGCGCTGAGTGATTCCAAACAACAGCTCACCCCGGACGGACTCAGGGAATTATTGAACCGGCTCGTGCTCAGGGATCCCGAGGTAAAGGAGGAGCTGATGCTGACCCTGGCCGCGCTGAGGGACCAGATCGATAAGCTTGATGACAGGATCATTAACCTGCTGGAAGAGCGGATGCAGGTATCCGAGAAGATCGGTGAGCATAAGAAACTCAACAACATTACCATTCTCCAGACCAAAAGGTGGGATGATATGCTGAAGAACCGGCTGCGGCTGGGTATCCGGAAAGGTCTCAGTGAGGAATTCATCATCAAAATGTTCCGTTCCATCCACCAGGAATCGATCAATCACCAGACCAGAATCATGAATGAAGAATCATCATGACACAACGGATCAAACTGACGACTCCATCGGCAGAGACCGAAATATCGGTGGGTGAGCACCTCTGTTCCGGGCTGAAAAGCCTGGATCCTCTGCCGGTATTGATGGTGGATGAGCAGGTGATGTCGCTGCACGGGGAACTTTTTGATCCCTTTCCTGTGGTCCTGATACCCCGGGGCGAGCAGCACAAAACCCTTCAGAGTGTGGAACGGATACACAGGGAGCTGGTCCGGCTTGATGCCGACCGCTCATCCCTGCTGGTGGGGATCGGGGGAGGGGTTGCAACCGATATAGCAGGATTTGCTGCAAGCACCTACATGCGGGGGGTCCGGTTCGGATTTGTGGCCACCACCCTGCTGGGTCAGGTGGATGCCAGTATCGGCGGTAAGAACGGGGTGAACCTGGACGGTTACAAGAATATGGTAGGGGTGATCCGCCAGCCCGCGTTTGTTTGGTGTGACCTTGCGCTGCTGAATACACTGGACCCGAAGGAATATGTGGCCGGGATTGCCGAAGTGATCAAATACGGCGCCATCAGGAACGGCGAATTCCTTTACTACCTGAGGGACCACATGGACAAACTGCTTTCCCAGGAGATGGAGGTACTGACCCGGGTGGTGACCACTTCCGTTTCGGAGAAAGTGGCTGTTGTCCAGCAGGATGAGTACGAATCCGGATCAAGGAGGCTGCTCAATTTCGGGCATACCCTGGGTCATGCCATAGAAAGGGATCAGAAGATCCTTCACGGCGAGGCGGTGGCTCTGGGAATGGTGCTGGCAGCCAGGCTTTCCCATACCCTGGGTTGTCTTTCCGCAGAAGGGCTGGCGTTGCTTGAGGAGCTGGTCGTGGCGGCCGGGTTACCGGTGGAGCGGAAGATCGATCCCGATCAAATATTCGAGAACATCCGGAAAGATAAGAAGAAAAGCGGTGCGCTGATCCATTTTGTACTATTGGACGGTCCGGGCAATGCCTTTGTCCGGAATATCCCGCTGTCCGAACTTAAAAAGATGCTCCATGATCTGTGTTAGTATCGGGGATCCTTTACAGATCCCGGAAGCCGTCCGCCTCGGGGCAGATCTGGTTGAACTCAGGCTTGACCTGATCGGGGTGGAGCCCGGAAAGCTGTTTTCGGAGATCCCGGAGCAGCTGCAGGTGATCGCCACCTGCCGTCCGGGAGGACTCCCTGACGATCAAAGAAAGGATCTTCTGCACACCTCGGTCGATCTGGGTGCTGCCTATGTGGACCTTGAGATCGAATCCTCAGAAGCATATTACAATGAAATGGCAGGGTATGCTGCCGGAAAAGGATGCCGGGTGATCGTATCCTATCACAATTTCGAGATGACCCCTGATCGTGACCGGCTGAAGACCATCCTGGAAAAGGCATATGACATGGGTGCCGCTGTTGGGAAAATTGCCACCGAGGTCCGTTCGGGGGAGGATGTCATGAACCTTCTGTCGCTCTACGATCTACCGGGGAAGAAGGTGGTGATCGGCATGGGTGAGAAGGGCCGGATCATCCGGGTGGCAGCCCCGTATCTGGGTTCCGAGTTTACTTTTGCCTCTGCTGACAGCGGACCGGGAACCGCTTCCGGTCAGCTGTCCGTCCGTCAGTTGAATACGATCTTTGAGATCATTGGTCCTTCCTGATCGGGATGGACTATATTTGGAATAAAAATTCAGGCGCATGAACTCCTTTGGCAGGTTGTACAGGATCCATATTTTTGGGGAATCCCATGGTGAATCGGTGGGGATGGTCATTGACGGTGTGCCCGCAGGCATCCTTCTGGGTCCAGGTGATTTTGAAGATGATGTTTCGAGGAGAAGAAGCGGGGCAAAGGGGACCACTCCCCGGAAGGAACCGGATATTCCCCGGATCATGAGCGGACTGTTCGAGGGGCGCACCACCGGGGCACCGGTCACATTCCTCTTCGAGAATACTTCCGCCCGTTCACGGGATTACAGCAAACTGAAGGACACTCCCAGGCCGGGCCATGCTGATTTCACAGCCTCACAGAAATTCGGGGGATACCAGGATTACAGAGGGGGCGGGCACTTTTCGGGCCGCCTGACCCTGGGACTGGTGGCTGCCGGGGTGATCGCCAAAAAGATCATTGATCCCGTAGCGGTGCGTGCATCGCTCACAGAAGCGGGTGGAAGTACAGAGATCCATGCTGCCGTCGACAGGGCGGTGGAGGAAAAGGATTCCATAGGAGGGATCGTGGAATGCAGGATTTCCGGTGTGCCCGTGGGACTTGGGGAGCCTTTCTTTGATTCGGTGGAATCGGTCATGAGCCATCTGATATTCGCCATTCCGGCCATCAAGGGAATTGAGTTCGGATCGGGATTCGGGGCCGCCAGGATGAGAGGCAGTCAGCACAATGATAACATCGTGAATACCGATGGTACTACCGGGACCAATTATGCGGGAGGAATCAACGGAGGGATCACCAACGGGAATGAGGTCATTTTCCGGGTGGCTGTCAAGCCCACCTCCAGTACGCACCGTTCGCAGCGGACCATGAACTTCCGCACCGGTGAAATGGAGGAGCTTGCCATCGGAGGACGCCATGATACCTGTATTGCCCTGCGGGTTCCTGTGGTAGTGGAAGCCGCAGCTGCCATCGTGATGGCAGATCTCATGCTGCTGTCTCAGGAACGAAAAAGAATATTCAAACCCAAAACAGAATAGAGCAAACCATGCGTATCGCTGTTATCGGAGCCGGAAATATGGGCTCATGGCTGGTGGAATCCTTATGCCTCGACTATGAAGTGGGGGTCTACGATGTGGATCGCAGCAAACTGAGATATTTTTTTAATTCCAGGAAGTTCCTCTACTACGAAGAGATCCTGGATTTCTTCCCCGACCTGCTGATCAATGCGGTCAGCCTGGAAAAGACCATGGAGGTTTTCAATGAGATCAAACCCTACATCCCCGGAGACTGTATTGTGGCGGACATCACCTCGGTGAAGAGCGGACTTGCCGGATTCTATAAAAAACTGGGCAGGCGGTTTGTGTCCACGCATCCCATGTTCGGGCCCACTTTCGGGAACGTAAAGGATCTGAGTTCAGAAAATGCCATCATTATTTCTGAATCGGATGAGGAAGGAAAATCGTTCTTCCGGGAATTTTACGGGCGACTGAACCTGCGGATCCATGAGTATTCCTTCAGGGAGCACGATGAAACCATTGCCTATTCCCTCTCCATTCCATTCTCCTCGACCATGGTATTTGCGGCCTGCATGAAAGAACAGGAGGCTCCCGGGACCACCTTCAAGAAACATCATGATATAGCCCGGGGACTCCTTTCGGAGGACGATTACCTGCTTTCGGAGATCCTGTTGAGCCCTTATAGCCAGGATCAGGTGGAGCGCATCCGTGATCAGCTGGATACGCTGATCACCATGATCAAAAACCGTGACAAGGAGCAGTTATACGCTTTCTTTCACAGGCTGCGGGATAACATCGGTCTGGAATCTCAATAACAGAACTTTGCGGGTTTTTTCGGTGATTTTGAACCGGTTGTCGATCCGGTAACCCATGATCCAGACGATCTTTTTTCCCGAGGCCAGCACCCAGATCCTTTCTTTTTCGGGGACCGGTATTTTCTGGTCCACAAAAAAATCACTCAGCTTTTTCATCTGGTCCATTCCCAGGGGAAAGAAATAATCACCGTGGTACCAGTGACGGATGGTCAGGGGGAACTGGATCAGATCGTAATCCAGGCAGGCGATCCGGTTATCATCCGGGATTTTTCCCAGCTTTTCGCGGTCCATCACTTCCACATCCATGGGAAAAGGAAGATTGGATACATTTTCCGGACTGTCCAGGTAATACCTGTCAAAAGATTTCCGGTGGGATCCCGTCAGAATCAGCTGATCCCTGTCCTTAAACAGCTGATGGGTGGTGGAGATCGACCGGCGGCCCGGATCGGCTTCCATGATCTTCTCCATTCCCTCGCACTGGGAACGGGTAAATCCGAAAGGGGAGAAGAGCTCGAAAAGCCAGGTCCGCACCGGGGTGAGCTTTTTCAGTTCCGGGATCCGGATCCGGATGCGGTCCCCCGATCTTTCAAACAGCCGCTCCCTGGTCCGCTCCACCGCGTCCAGGAAAATATCATGGGTCTCTTTCAACCTGTTCATGTTCTGGTTCATGGTTTCAATGAACACAGGATTGATCATCTCCATGACCGGGATCACATCGTGCCTGATCTTGTTTCTGCTGTACTTGGTCTGGATGTTGCTGGAATCCTCCCGGTATGCAAGGCGGCGGCCGGAAGCGTAGGCAGCGATCTCCGGCCGGGAGGCGAAGAGCAACGGTCTGATCACATTTTCGTTCCTGGGAGGGATCCCGGTCAGACCCCTGATGCCTGTTCCCCGCGTCAGGTTCAGCAGGAATGTTTCCACCGAATCGTTCAGATTGTGTGCGGTGGCCACCACATCAAACCGTTGCTGACGAAGCAGCTCTTCAAACCAGCAATACCTCAGCTCCCGGGCGGCCATCTGCACGGAGATGCCTTTCTTCCTGCAGGTTTCCTCCACATCAAAACGCCTGACATACACCGGCATTTCCAGGGTTGCGGCCAGAGACCTTACAAATGCTTCCTCTGCATCGGATTCTTCTCCCCGCAGCTGAAAATTGCAGTGGGCAATGGCGCATTCATGATCCGTGTTGCTGAAAAGATGGGCCATGACCACCGAATCGACTCCCCCGCTCACAGCAAGCAATACGCGGTCTCCTTCAACACACAGACCCTGTGTCATGAGATAGGATGTAAACTGATCAAGCATGATCGGTATGGTTGCCTGACTGCACTATATCTATTCACTCAATCCGAGCTGTCCGGGACCCTGTTCAAAGACAATGTCCACCGGAATGCTCAGGTCCTGCAGCCTGTCCAGCTCCGACTGCAGCTCTTCCCGGATGAATCCTTTCTCTTCCACCAGGTTGCTGGCCGCCTCATAATCGCCGTCCCCCTGAATGGTGAGGATCATCCGGGCCAGATCCTCCATGGCCTGTTGCATCTGCTCAAAATCGATGCGGTAGGTCCCCGTCTCCGGATCTTTTGTGAAAGCGCCCGCCTCCTGGAAATAGTAAAACCTGATCATGTTGGCCTTCCCGTGTGAGCTGGCCACGCCGAAGCGAATGCTCCGGAAAATGCTCGCCATGAAGGTAACGTAGTTGTCCATCAGCTCATGATCCTCCATGAGTCCCTGCTCGCTCATCCGGGTGATCAAAAACAATCCCAGGATATCGGCCTTGCCTTCCTCCAGTGCGGAGTACTGTTCCTTCAGGGCTGAACGGACCGTGCCCGTGCCGTTGATGGTCTGATTGAGCCCCAGTCCGTGTGCCACCTCATGAAACATCGTGTTCTCAAAGAAAGCGTCAAAGGTCACGTGTTCACGCTGTTCCTCTGCAATGAGCACATTGCTGATGGGGACCAGGATCTTTTCGAATTTGTACCGGATCGCATTCTTCAGCTGCAGTTTCCGGGATCCCCTGGCGGCCTGCACCCGCTCATCGTTGGGAAGGTTGATGGCAATGGTCTTGCTGCCCGCGTTGCAATCGCCCGCGTAATATACCGCATCGTAGGCACCCAGGTCGGAACCGCTGCCCGGGACCTCCTGTTTGTAGGCTTCCGGAACGGGCAGGTTTTTCTGCATTTCGGGCAACAACGAACTGATATAGGCGAGCCGTTCACTCCACTGTTTGTCTTTGATCAGGATAAACGATTCGTGAGCTGCCTTGTAATTAAAAAGGGCATCTTCATAGTTCTCAATGGGCCCCACGATAAAATCAATGTCATTTTCCTTCATCTCCATCCAGGCCATGTCGGACTGGAAGTATTCATCGGTCAGCAATGCATCGGCCCGGAGGTTCAGGTATTTCTTAAAGCCTTTATCTTCTGCAAGTTCGGCAGCATCACGAATCAACCCCGAGGCCTTCTCCACCTGATCGGCATAGGCCACATGGTAGGGGATCACCTTCAGGTTTCCCTCGTTGTCCCTGCGGATCAGTGTATACTGGCTGGTTTTCGATTCATCCGGAAGGGCTTCAAATTCCTTCACGGTCATATCGGCCGGGTAAAATCCAGATCCGGGGGGTTTGGGACCATACCCGGGCATAAAAGGAAGATTGCCGTTCAGTCTTTCCCAGGGCCCGTAATTGATACGGAAGAACCGGATCAGGTCCTCATCGGTCATGGAACTTATGGCCGCCTCCCTGTCCGGGAAAACCTGTTCCCAGTATATCTGATCCATGATATCGGCAATCCGGAACAGCAATTTAAACATTTCCTTCTGATTATCAGAAAGATGAGAAATATCGGCCGTTAGTTCGGCCCCGGCAAATTCATTCACTTTCCGATCGATCAACCGGTCATACTGTACCAGTTCCACCTTTCTGTCCACTCCTTCCATGTCCAGGACCAGGATCTGATCGGGTTTCTGAAAGGTGATGGCGGAAACGGACAGACCGGGAGCCAGGGGAAAATCTGCCGAGTAGACCGCCTGTTCCTCATCTTCCGATTCCAGTTCAATGGGATAGAGATTGCCCTCATATTCAATATTCTGGTCCATCACTCTGATAAACAAGGACATAGGAGGGATCTGCCGGATGGATCCTTCCTCGGAGATCTCAAAACCGGGAGAGTTTCCGGCGAACAGATCGTTGATGGGTTCTTCCTGGCTGCAACCCTGAAAACCCAGCAGGATCCCTGCGAACAGGAGCGGGAGAAAAGTATTTTGGTTCATCAGTATTGGATTAAAATTAGTAAGCTTTCGCGATGACCACCCGCTGCCGGGATGGTTTCCCGCTGACCACGCACTTTCCGGATTCCCGCTGATCATCCAGCGGAAGGCACCTGATGGTGGCCTTGGTCTCCCTGATCCGGTCCTCCGATTCACGGGTGCCGTCCCAGTGGCAGAGAGCGAATCCTTTTTTGTGATCCAGAACATCCACCAGCGCGTCCCAGGTATCCACCCGGTATGTGTTTTTCTCCCTGAAATCCAGGGCTTTCCTGTAGATGCTTTCCTGGATCTCTTCCAGCAGGGAAACAATATGAGCCGCAATTCCTTCCCGGGGCAGTACCTGTTTTTCCAGTGTATCCCTTCTGGCCAGTTCAATGGTTCCCTTTTCTATATCACGCGGGCCCAGTGCAATTCTTAAAGGTACACCTTTCAGCTCGTACTCTGCAAATTTCCAGCCCGGTTTATGGGTGTCACGGTCATCAAATTTTACGGAGATCCCTTTTTCGGTCAGCTCTTTTGTGATCCTGGTGGCTGTTTCCGCAATGGACGGGAACTCATCCGCACCTTTGTAAATGGGCACGATCACCACCTGGGTGGGTGCTACCCTTGGCGGCAGCACCAGCCCGTTGTTATCAGAATGGGCCATGATCAGCGCTCCGATCATCCGGGTGGTCATTCCCCAGGAGGTGGCCCATACATACTCCAGCTGTCCTTCCCTGTTTGTGAACTGAACATCAAAGGCTTTTGCAAAGTTCTGTCCCAGGAAGTGGGATGTGCCCGCCTGCAGGGCTTTCCCGTCCTGCATCATCGCTTCCAGGGTGAGGGTCTCGATGGCCCCCGCGAATTTTTCCGATTCCGTCTTGGTTCCCATGATGACCGGTATGGCCAGGAATTTCTCGGTGAATTCGGAATAGATCCTGACCATCCGCATGGTCTCTTCCATGGCCTCTTCCCGGGTGGCATGGGCTGTATGTCCCTCCTGCCAGAGGAATTCGGCCGTACGCAGAAAGAGCCTGGTGCGCATTTCCCACCGGACCACATTGGCCCACTGGTTGATCAGAATGGGAAGGTCACGATAGGACTGGATCCAGTTTTTGTAGGAGTTCCAGATGATGGTCTCCGAAGTGGGACGGATGATCAGCTCTTCTTCCAGTTTGGCTTCCGGGTCCACGGTGATCCCTCCTTTTTCTTCATCCTTCTTCAGCCGGTAATGCGTAACCACCGCACATTCCTTGGCAAAACCTTCCACATGGTCGGCCTCCCTGCTGAAAAAAGACTTGGGAATAAACAGGGGGAAATAGGCATTCTCGTGACCGGTTGCCTTGAACATACGGTCCAGTTCATCCCTCATTTTTTCCCAGATGGCATAGCCGTAGGGCTTGATCACCATGCATCCCCTTACGGCAGAATTCTCGGCCAGCCCTGATTTCAGCACCAGGTCGTTGTACCACTGGGCATAATTATCTTCCTTTCTTGTAAGTTCCTTCGCCATGTTATGCAGCGTGTGTTAAAAATAGTTTCCGGGATGCCTCAGAAACCGTCTTGAAATGTTCCGAG
>JBNJEV010000069.1:0-13088 GCA_051746185.1 Bacteroidota bacterium | reverse complement strand
GGTCTCCGCCGCCAGCTTTTCCACACTGAACTCCGGATCGTTCAGATGCTCATTAATGATCCGGATCAATCTGTCAATAAACTCCTTATCCTTTGGAGTCACCCGGACTTCGTCGGGCTTCAATTCGATGCGGTTCTCAAAGATCTCCCGGATCTTTTCCCTCTGGGCAAGGAATGACTGCACATGGGATAGCAACAGTTCCGTGTTGAACGGTTTGGGAATATAGGCCTCGGCGCCCGTCTGCAAACCTTCCACCTGGCTTTCCACGGCCGATCTGGAGGAAAGCATGATCACGGGGATGTGGCAGGTGGAAAATTCATTTTTCAATTTTTCGGTGAGCTGGATACCGTTCAGGCCGGGCATCATCACATCGGTGATAATCAGATCGGGGGTAAGTTCCAGGGCCTTGTTCCATCCGTCCCATCCGTCCTTGGAGATCTCGACCCGGTAATCCGGCTCAAGGATACTCTTCAGGTAGAGGCACATTTCCACATCGTCCTCAACCACCAGGATATGTGCACCGGGTTCCCCATTTTGCCGGTCTTCCGCAGGATTACCCACTTCAGGTACCACGCTTTCCACCTCATGCACTTTGGGCGTATAGCTGTATGCCTCCCGCTGCTTGATGATCACATCATCAGGAAAATGCTTATTTCCCGTCCGGAGCTTCACCATGAATTCGGTTCCCCTGCCCTGAACGCTTCCCACCAGGATCTCCCCTCCATGCAGTTTGACATATTCATGGCAGAGAGACAACCCGATCCCCGTCCCCTGGTAAAGATCATTTTCATCGGTATGTGAGACAAAGAACCTGTTGAATATCAGATCCAGCTTTTCTTTCTCAATACCTATCCCCGTATCACGGACAAGGATCTTTATATGGCTTTCCGGTTCATATTCCCGGCTGACAATGATCGATATGCTGCCCCTTTCGGGTGTGAATTTGAATGCATTGGCCAACAGGTTGAATATCACAATGTCCAGCTTCTGGATATCGCCCCAGACAGAAAGATGCTGATCCACCTCATCATAGATCAGCCTGAAATGGATGTTTTTTTGTTTGGCCTGGGCCTCAAAACTTTCATAGATCTGATGCAACAGGGGGATCATTTCTATCTTCTGGATCTTCAGATCCACCTGTTCGTTCTCAACTTTCCTGAAGTCCAGAAGCTGGTTGACCATTCTCAGCAGCCGTTTTGTGTTCCTGTGGACCACTGTCAGCTGATGCCTCACATCTGCATGAATATCCCTCCGTGAAATCAGGCTGTCCACGGGACCCAGGATCAACGTAAGCGGAGTCCTGATCTCATGGGAAATATTGGTGAAGAATCTCAGTTTGGATTCTGCCACCCGTTTTTCAACTTTCAGATTGTTCTTCAGCCGTACAAACCGGTTGGCGATCCGCAATGAAAGATATATCAGTGTGAGAAATACAATGATATAGAGAAAAACGGCCAGGTTTGTTTTCCAGGCCGGGGGCAGTACGGTGATCTTCAAACCGGTTTCCGTTCCGTATTCCGACAGGTCGCTGTCCAGTCCCCGGACCCTGAACATATATTCTCCGTGGGGAACATTGGTGAAGGTGGCCTTGTTCTGGGTGCCGATATAGTTCCAGTCCTCGTCAAATCCCTCCAGCTTATAGGAATAATGATTGCTTTCCGGTGACTTGAAAGAAAGCAGTGAAAAACTGATCGCAAAATTGGACTGGTGCGATCTCAGGGTGAGTGCATCCATATGGGAAATGGAGCGGTTCAGGGGAGAATTCTCCTCTCCCGGGGTGATCTCAATGTTGTTCAGCTGCAATCCGGTCAGGCATATGCTCGGATTCAGGTCCCCGGAAGTAATCCTGTCCGGCGAGATGGCATAGAATCCGTTCACGGTGCCGAAGATAACCTTGCCTGAAGAAGAAGTGGTGGCGGTCCGTTCGGAAAATGACACCTCGGGCAGACCGATTTTCTTGTCATAGTTATGGATCTCACCGTTGACGGGATTGTATCTTGACAGTCCGCTTGCGGTGCCGATCCATATGAATCCGTAAATATCTTCCGCAAGGCTGAGAATATAATCATCCTTTAATCCGTCCTGCTCCGAATAATGGATAAACTCCAACGGACTGCCCGAGGGATCGGGGATCTCATTGACCCCTCCTCCTGCACTGCCCAGCCAGATATGCCCGCTGCGGTCCTCCATGACCATAATGATATCGTTGTAGGACAGTCCCCTTTCCCGGGATGATTTTGAAAGTATGTTCCGGATGACCAGCTGCTCCGCAGGCTTCTGATAGATGTCAATATAATTGATTCCGATGGTGGAGGCGAGCCACAGTCTTCCGTTGCCGTCCAGATGGAGGTCCCTCAGTCTATTGGAGGTCAGGTTGCTGTTTTCAGTAGTATAATGGCTGAAGCTCCGTTTCCCGCTCCTGTCGGTTTCGATCAGGTTCAGTCCGCCCCCGTAAGTGGCCACCCACACCCTTCCCAGGTCATCCAGTTCGATGTCGTATACATTATTATTATTAAGAGACTGATCGCTTCCCGGATCATGCCGGATGTTGGAAAAGGTCAGACGTTCATAATGAGGGGATACGGAATGGATGGACTGATCTGAGATGAAAATGCCCGCTCCCTTGGTGCACAGCCAGATGATCCCGCTTTTGTCCTCAACGATGGAATAGACATTGTATCCGGAATAACTGATCCGGGGATCTGCTTCTATGATGTGGACCGGATTGAAATCAGGATCATAAATATAAATCTGGCCGCTTTTGGTTCCCGCCCACGTATAGCCCCTCGAATCCACGAACACCGACCTCACCACATTCTGGAGCTTTGTTTCGGGTACCTCAACGGGAACCACATAGTGGAATGCAGGATCAATGGTGATCATCCTGCTGAGTCCTTTCCCGAACCAGTTGGTCCCCACCCAGAGGTTCTTCTCCCGGTCTTCAAAGATGCATTCCACGATACTGGACTGCAGCGAGGTGGGATCGGCCGGATCGTTCTTATATGCTGTGAACTGATCTTTCTCCCGGTCGTAGCACTGTATTCCCAGGTTCTGACCTCCCACCCAGAACTGGTTCCTGCTGTCCTCATAGATCACGAGCCTTTCGTCGTCGGTCAGGCTCTGCAAATTTTCGGGAGTCAGGGTGTAATGCCGGAAAGATCCGGAAGAAGGATCGAACCTTGTAATGCCGAATTCCTCGGTCAGCAGCCAAACCTGATCAAAGAGATCGCAATAAATCTGCGAAATGACCTTCCCCGACGCCTCATCGGTGAGCATATATTCCCTGAAATCTTCTTTTTCCGGGTGGTACATCAGTAACTTACCATGGGACGATCCGATCCAGAGACGCTCACCGTCCGATTCAAGCGTAGTGATTTGCAGTGATCCCCGGTCCTTTTTGCCGGGCTGATGAAGGAAACTTTTAATCCGCTCCCCGCCGGGTTCAACCCTCACCAGTCCGTATTCCTTACCCGCAAACCAGAGGACACTGTCCAGAGTCTCAAACCTGTCGAATGCCGCTGTCTCTCCGTGGCCATCCTCTTCCCCTGTGAAATAATTTTTCACTTCCGGATGTTCCTTCCCGATCTCATCCTCATGGATCCTGCTCAGGCCATGATCCGTCCCGATCCAGAAAAACCCACCGGCGTCCTGCACCACGAAAGAGACGCTGTTTACCGAAATCAGTCTGTCTTTCCCCGGCCGGTTTTCAAGGTGATGGACCTCAAGATCATCGCCAGGATCCCCGGATTGGATAAAAAACACCCCTGATCGGTCGGTGGAAAGACAGATGATCCCGCTTTCCGACTCATAATAATGGGTGCAGCGGGTCTGTTCCGGACTGTCCGATTCCCTGGGGAAACTGATGAATTTTTCTGTGGCCGGATTGAAATACTGGTATTTCCCATCGTAGGTCTCCACCCACAATTTCCCGTACCGGTCCTCCCGGATGGAGGTGATCCGGTTGATGCCCGCATGGTTGCTTTCAGGATCATTGAATTTGTAGATCTTGAAGCTGTAACCATCGTATTTGTTCAATCCGTTGAAAGTTCCCAGCCACAGAAAACCCAGCCGGTCCTGGTGGATGCAGGTGACGGCATTGTGGGAAAGAGGATTGATGGAATAGACCTCCTCAAACCTGATGTCCGGTTGTGCCCCGGCGAGCGCCAGACAGGAAAGTAAAATCAGCGTGATTAAAGTCCTGAACATCCTTCTCCTCCCGTTTAGATGGTCTTTCCCTGATACGTAACACAAAGATACGCTTCAAATTTATCATTTTAATATTGTATTTTGTGTTTTCAATCACAAACAAGGTCAGAAGCAATGAAACCCTCATCCACTAAAATGTACAAAAGATCACTTCTTCTCTTTTGGTGCTGCCTGTTGCCCGCCGGGTTACTCTCGCAGCCCTGGATCCCGGATGCGGGCGACGGGACATATGTGAACCCGGTGATCCATGCCGATTATTCCGATCCCGATGTGATCCGCGTGGGAGATGATTTTTTCATGGTCTCCTCCAGTTTTAACTGTGTTCCCGGATTGCCCGTGCTGCATTCGAAGGACCTGGTGAACTGGAAGATCGTCAACCATATCATTGACAGGATGCCTCCGGAAGAGGTCTTTTCCATACCCCGGCACGGAAATGGTGTCTGGGCACCTTCATTGCGCTATCACGGGGGAATGTATTATGTTTTCTTCGGCGACCCCGACTTTGGGATCTACATGAGCAAAACCGATGATCCCTTCGGACAGTGGGAGCCCCTGAAACTGATCCGGGAAGCCAGGGGCTGGATCGATCCCTGTCCGCTCTGGGATGATGACGGGAACGCTTACCTGGTCCACGCCTTTGCGGGCAGCCGGTCGGGGATCAAAAGCGTGCTGGTGGTCCGCCGAATGGAGCCCGACGGGTCTGCATTGCCGGGTGAGGGAGTCCTTGTATATGACGGTCATGATGAAAACCGCACCATAGAAGGCCCGAAATTCTATAAAAGGAATGGCTATTATTACATCTTTGCGCCGGCCGGAGGTGTCACACCGGGCTGGCAGACGGTCCTGAGGAGCCGGAATCCCTTCGGTCCCTATGAGATCCGGACGGTAATGCATCAGGGTCCCACCGACATCAACGGTCCCCATCAGGGGGGCTGGGTGGAACTGAAGAACGGTGATTCCTGGTTCGTGCATTTCCAGGACAAAGGCCCCTACGGCAGGGTCGTCCACCTGAATCCCGTTACCTGGAACGACGGCTGGCCGCTGATCGGGGTGGATATCAACGGGGACGGCATCGGTGAGCCGGTCACGCGCCATCAAAAACCACAGGTGAAAGCCCGCGTCGCTCCCCATGGCCCCCAAACCACCGATGAATTCAATGACATCCATACCGGTCTGCAATGGCAGTGGCATGCCAATCCCCGGGAAGAATGGATGTTCAACTCGGGGAAACTGGGTTTCATGCGCCTTTACTGCACCCTGCCGCCGGAGGAGCAGCCCAATCACTGGGAAACACCGCATCTGCTGCTGCAGAAATTTCCCGCTCCTTCCTTTTCCGCCACAGCCAGGCTCAATTTTCATCCTATGATGGATGGAGACCGGGCGGGACTGATCATCATGGGAACGGATTATTCCACACTTACCCTGGAGCAGGCGGAAGGAAGGACCTACATCACTCACGTCATCTGCCGGGATGCGGACCAGGGTGCCCCTGAAGAAACCGTGGAGCGTATTGAAGCGGAATCGGCCGTGATCTTCCTGCGGGTACAGGTGGAAGAAGGGGGCCGGTGCACTTTCGCATACAGCTATGACGGTCAGAATTTTACCGGGATGGAAAACCCGTTTACTGCGGTTGCGGGCAGGTGGATCGGTGCCAAGGTGGGACTTTTCGCCGGCAGCAGACAGAGGACAAACGACCGGGGATGGGCCGATGTGGACTGGTTCCGGATCGAATAGCGATAGGCCTGTTTACAGATATCTGAGGGATCCTTTTTAAGAACGAACCATATGTCAGAAAAAACCTTGCAGTGGGGCATGATCGGCTGCGGGAATGTGACCGAGAAAAAAAGTGCCCCTTCCTTCAATAAGATCCCCGGTTCCAGGCTGGTGGCCGTGGGAAGCCGGACCCCGGAGAGAGCCCGGGAATATGCCAAGCGAAACGGCATCCCTTCCTGGCACAGGGATCCTTTCGATGTGATCACCGACCCGGAGGTCCATATCGTCTATGTGGCCACTCCCCCGGGATCACACGCAACATATGCCCTGCAGACCATCGGGAAGGGAAAGCCGGTCTACATCGAAAAGCCCATGGCCCTGAACGGGGAGGAATGTGATCTGATCAACCGGAAAGCTGAAGAAAAAGGGATCCCCGTTTTTGTGGCCTACTACCGCAGAGCCCTGGAATACTTCCTCAAGATCAGGGAGATTGTGGACGCCGGGACCCTGGGCCGGATCCTGACCATCCACATGCAACAGTATTTCCCGGCACGTCCGGAGGACCACAACCGGCAGGATCCCCCATGGCGGGTCAGACCGGAGATCTCCGGGGGAGGTTACTTTCATGATGTAGGCTGCCATGCACTGGACATTCTGTTCTTCCTGTTCGGTGATCCGGTCCGCAGCCAGGGGATGAAAGCAAACCTGGCCGGAATCTATGGGCCCGAGGATACCGTTTCCGCGACCATTGCGCTCCCTCACGGGGCGATCCTAACGGGAAGCTGGAGTTTCATTGTTCCTGAATCTCTTCAGAAAGACCTGGTGGAGGTGACCGGGGAAAAGGGAAAAGTGAGCTTCTCGGTCTTCGGATTTGATCCCATCGTTCTTTTCGACGGGAACAGTGATCATACCTACCGGGTCAGCCGGCCCGAACCTATCCAGATGCCCCTGATCCGCACCATTGTCTCCAGCCTGAAAGGAACAGGGACCTGTCCCTCAACCGGAAGAACGGCCGCCATTACCAGCCGGGTGATGGATACGCTTCTTGCGGAAGGTTAGAAAAGCATCATTTTTTTGGTGAACATCCTGTTTTCCTGCGGACCACGGATGATCATCCTGTAGAAGTATATCCCCTCTTTTACCCTGTTCCCCGAGTCATCCCTGCCGTTCCAGGTCACCAGGTGCGATCCTGCCGGCTGATTTCCGGCCACCAGTGAAGTGATCTTCTGTCCCACAAGGTTGTATATGGAAAGCTCCACGAAGGACCCCTCGGGAAGCACGTACCTGATGTGGGTCAGCTCCGAGAACGGGTTGGGATAGTTCTGTGAAAGGAAAAACTCGGGTTTCTCTTCCCGGGGTCTGTCCACAGAGGTAACACCCGTGTCGTCGCGGCCGGGAGACCCACCGATCAGGTAAGAATCCCGCCACTGCTCCGGATCATTCTGTTCAGCCGGAGGATCAAACACCACCGGTACCAGCGAATGCCCCAATCCGTCCGCAAACAGGGGCCATGGCGCTTCATCCATGTACCGGAGAGCCGTCAGGGTGTCCCCTCCAGGTCCTGCCAGCACCAGCCATTCTCCTCCATTATCCAGGTTCCCTTTGTATGTTCCCAGGGGCGGGAATCCATACCGGCGGAAAAAATTGAGGCGGTCAGAAGCCACCACGGCGAATCCGCCGGGCGCTAAAGGGGTTTCCGAAGGAAAAGCATATTCTATCCCGTCCGCAAAATACACCCCTCCCAGATCCAGTGTCGCCGGTCCTGTATTTTTCAGCTCCACAAATTCAAACCGTTTGCCGTCAATGGAGTCTCCGGGAAGAGGATGGTAATGGATCTCGGTGATCCTGATGTCATGCAAGTCGCCGGGAAAAGAAAAGTATTCTTCGTTCATCGCACTCCAGTTCCCGTTCAGATAGGTCCGGGCCATGATCCGGCTGGAGCTGTCCAGTGGCACTGGCTCTGCATACATCACCGCATCGGGTGAGATGCCTGTATAGACCTGGTCGCTGACCTTCAGTTCCGCCATGATCAGAAAATCCGAGCTGGAGGTCTTTGCATTGAGCCCGTGAATGGCCAGCAGATTATCCCTCTCTTTCAGCAGGTCAATGTGTTCTGAAAGATTGAACATTTCCCGGGTGTTGGCTTCGTGGGTGCCGGTCGAAGCGGAATTCCACTGCAGATCCTGGGGGTCATTGGCCCCCGCCACCCTGGTCCCGTTCAGGTAAGCGGCAAATCCGTCATCGTACCGGATGTTCAGATACAGGCTGTTCAGTCCTTCCAGATCATCGGCCCCCACCGTGAACGGGATCCTGATATAACAGGAATTGTTCGGATCCGCTGCATCCTGGTACATGGCGTGGCCCACATCCAGGGTGATCAGGTCCTCATACCCGCTGCTCTTCTCGTAGCCGATCCCCCCGGGAGATGCGTCACATACCAGCCAGGAACCGACACTGTATGAAAGATCGGACCTCCAGAGGTCACCGATCCCGCTTGTCGGCACCAGTGCATGCTTGAGGGCATCTTCCGCCACCAGGACTGTTTCATGGCTCTGATCCCCGGGGTTCCATTCTGCCGGATCCGAACCGGAGGTGGTATAATAGATGACCCCTTCCGGGGAGGACATGGTGAGGACATCCCCGCGGGAGACCGGATCACCGGTCAGGGGATCTCCGTTGATCATGAACGCCGGAGCTTCCAGTTCGGGATAGAGGCCGGCCGAGCGGAGCTGGTTCAGCAGGACCGAGGTCCGGTCGGGAAAATAGGTATTCATCATGAAACTTCTCTGGGTGAGCCAGTGGTCCTGATAGGTATACAGATCGAACGGACCCTGCGTCTGGAACTGGTGCACGTCCCGCCGGTAATCCCCCCATCTGGCCGATTCCACAGGAACAGCAGGTTCCACCTGGTTCGTCCGCAGGGTCCATCTTTCTGCAGCGGAGGTCGGGGTGAGCAACCCCCCTTCAAAACAATATTTCTGGACCCGGTCGGCAAAAAGCCTCCGGAACGATTCATTCTGCCTTAATTGCTGAAACACCCGGCTGGGACACTGGTCATTGTTCTCCCCCAGTACATTCCGGGAAACCGTTTTCAGGATGTGTTCCGAATCCCAGCAGAAGAACCTGAACCCTTTTCCGGGATCGACCCGGTTCCTTGCCGCCGCCCAGTTATGATGGTCCCAGTCCGTATTGCCCCCGTAAAAGTTGATCAGCATATAGTCTGCCAGGTTCACCACATCGACCATGGCCTCGATGGAAAGATCCGGGGTGCCATCCGGACGGTTCCCCTGGATCCGCTGGTAAGCCTCATCGCCTGCCAGTCCCCCGTTGGCCATTTCCATCAGCCTGTTCCAGGCATCGATCTCCCCGTCGATCACATCCTGGTAATCCTTGATCACATCGAACTCCTCCTCATTCCCTTCCATATAATCGGCCATAAAGTCACTGTCGATCCTCTCCGATGGAGCATAGACACCCCAGTAGATCCCGTTGATATAGAGGTGTGCATATTCGGAGCGGCTGGAGGGATGCCCCATGTCCCGCTGGGTGTCCTTGGCCCAGATATCGCGCTGGTACTGGGACCTGGATCTTTCTTCATGACTGTGATGGATCCAGGAATTCCCGAAGCCCGCCCTCAGGATGACCGTATTGAAGCTGGGGGCGGCATCTTCGCCGAACAATGGGTAGCGCAGCCTGGTGGCACCATACTCGCCCCTGAATACCAGCCGGAAGGAATGTTTCGGGGATTTTTCCGGCCTCCTGGAATGTCCTCCCTGGATCCTGATCCCGCAGTTCTCCTGCAGCGAAATGGAACCGTCCGTATGGAAGTATTCCACGGAGCCCGGCCGTTCCCATCCCCTACCCAGTCCATCCTCCGTCCGGCTGAGCGGGGGACCGGTATAAATGTAGATCCCGCCGGTATCCGGATCGGTGGAATGAGAAAAAAAGTTACCGATATCCGAGACCAGTGAGATGGTGGGGATCGATTTGAGTCCTTCGATCACATCCACGGCAAAGCCGGGATCCGAGATGAGTTCCGGATCCATCTCGTAATCGGCAATGGATGTCCCGTCAATGGCCGTATAGGGCCCCCACTGGTCAGGATACCCCTCCGGGGCATTGGACTGGTGGATCACATCCCCCGGGAAGATATAGGAGCGTGTCGTGGCCCTGCTAGGATGGCGCCCTTCCATGACTGCCACCGCCCGGATGACGGTGGTGGTCTCCACCATCAGGGGCGCTGAATAGAGGCTCCCGGTCTCAGCGTCCGGTGTATTTCCGTCGGTGGTATAGTAAATTTCCGCACCTTCCACTTCTGTATGGATCTCAAGCTGAAAAGGGTCTTCGAACAATCCATGGATGACACTCAGCTCAGGGGCCGGGAGGATCGCACCGGATGCCTGATTGGCCGATCCGGGAGTCGGTTCTGCAAATGACCAGGTTTCCCCGTTCAGGAACCCGTATGAAACATCCGATATCTGAGGCGGAAAAGCCGGATCAAAAGCGGAAACCGGAGAGCCCATAGGACTGACCAGGGCAAGGTATTCACCTCCGCCGTCAAGCCTGAAATTGGTGTGCAGCTCATTTCCGGCAATATGTCGGTCCTTGTCCGATGCAAATACCACCATATATCCCCCGGAAGGGATGATCACATGGGGAAAGATCCATTTCCCGGGCACTTCCCGGTCATCGGTCAGGCACCATCCTGCCAGGGACAGGTCCACCGTGCCATGATTATGGATCTCGATCCAGTCGGAATGATCCCCGTCCTCATCGGTCAGCCCCGTGTCATTCACGGCCAAAAATTCATTGATCCGTAAGGCATCCCCCTGAGCCTGAGAAGAATTCAGCGAAAAGAGTACCAGAATCGATGCGACAAAGGTTCTGAGAATGTAAGGTTCCATGGATTTCTTCATCCGCAAAACTAATAAATATCTGTTTTAACAGGACCGGTCCTGATCCTGAAAAGTTGCCTGTCATGGCCGGATTTCTACCTGAACGACCCCTTCCGGACATTGTTGATAAGTCCTGCCCCTTTGTTCAAATTTTATCCCCGGAATCAGGCCTGCAGCGGGATTCCTGGTTAGGATAAGTGCCGCAAAATTTCGTATTTTACAATGAGAAAAACTCAGAGCTTAAAATCTTTTTTGCAGTGTTACGCAGCTCTTTCGACTTTATTCAGTCTTTATAGTAGAATTATGGTTCAAGCATTACAGAAATTGAATACACAATACACCATTATTCTGGGAGCAGAAGGGGAACTTGGCAGGGCCATGGCCCGTGAAATCGCGCGAAGGGGATGCAACCTGATCCTTGTTTCGACCTCCAGCTGTGATCTCCTCCGGTTCGCCATCGGCCTGCAGTTGAATGATGAAGTGCAGGTGGAAGCAGTAAAACTGGATCTTTCGGATAAAGAGGCCATCCAGGAATTCATCGGGATGATCAATACAGAATACGAGATCCGGGCCCTGATCAATAACATTACCTGCGACTGGTCGATGGACTGGAACAAATGCATACCGGAATTTTCCAGAGAGAGTTTTCTTAAACGCTTCCAGGGAGCGGCCCTGATCACCTGGGGCCTTTTGCCTCATATGGTGAAGCTTTCCTCATCCTATATTCAGCACATCATTCCTTTTCCCTTCGGGAAGGAAGAATTCAATGCGGATATGGAGCAATCGGTGGGCAAAATGGCTGCATTTGCCCGTGAACTGGACAGGGAGCTGAAGCATTCCACCGTATCGGTAAGCCTGATGCATCCCGCACCCATAAAGAACCTGATGCAGGACCTTGAACTGATCAATGGGTACACGCAACGTGACCAGGTTGTCGCCCCCGGACTGATCGCCCGGAAAGCGGTCAACGGGATGCTCCGGGGTGACAGGCTGATCATTCCGGGATTCCGGAACCGGGTAAGGTACTTCATGAGGCGGCAGATCTTCTGGCTGAGATCGGCTCACCCTTCCCTGGGCTCTTCCCTGCAGCCTTCGGTCTGATCCCTTCGGGATTCCCGTTGCACCCGGGTGTTCGGTATCGTTACAATTTCCTTACTCTGAAATCCATACATTCGTAAATCTTCCAGGAAACGATGAACCCTGGCTGAAAACCGAAGGTTCGGGTATCGGACCCGCCTCTGCCGCCAGATCTTGAAAAATCACGGCGGACAGATTACAGTCCGGTCAGATCCCGGCAAAGGGACCACCTTCCGGGTGGACATAAATATAAATTATCAGTTTACTATACTATTTCGGTTCTTTTCTTCTAAAAAATATTTCTTCACAAACATTTTTTATCCAAATCAACATCGTTATAGTTAATAGATTGATAAAATATATTGATTCCGCTAATAGAACTTCTGAGTCCGCGTTCAAAAAGAAGAAAGGCTTGCACTTTTCACCCGGGATTCGTAACTTATCGCACTTTATTCAAATCTTAAACTAACCATCATGAGCAACGAAAAAGTCGATCTCAACAAGATCCTGAAAGATTCAAAGGAAACCCTGCTGAACCCCAAGTCTTATTTTTCTTCCATGTCACTGACAGGAGGTTTTACCGAACCTGTGGTCAAAGCGGCCATTTACGGAACCATTGCCGGTCTGTTCGCCTTCCTGTGGAGCCTTGTCGGATTCTCAACCGTAAGCGGGGTTGCGGGGATCTGGGGCGGTGCAGTGGGAATCATGGCACTGATATGGTCCATTGTGGGTGCCATCATAGGACTCTTTCTCGGTGGTGTGATCCTCTTGGTGCTCTCTGCAATTTGCGGGGGAAGCACTGATTTTGAGGCGAACCTCAGGGTGACCGCTTCCCTGGCTGTAATCCTTCCCATCCAGGCATTCTTTTCATTCTTTTACGCGGTGAACCTGACCCTGGGCAGTGTGATATGGACCATCATCGGACTCTATGCCATATACTTACTGTATATGGGATTGAAACATGCCCTGAAAGGAAAGGGTTCAGTTGCCGGGATCGTGGCGTTGGTACTGGTCATACTCATGGTGATCGGATTCTTTGCAGGACGCAGAGCCACCAAGGTGATGCGTGATTATACCGACGAATTCGAGGAACTTCGCCAGGAACAGCTGGATTAGAGACCACTAGCAATATCAGGTAAGTTGATCCACCGGCCGCCTGAAACGGCGGTCACTTTCCCTGTACTCACTTACGGTCAT
>JBNJEV010000068.1:0-13298 GCA_051746185.1 Bacteroidota bacterium | reverse complement strand
TCCTCCCCATCAGTGAAAAATTCCATGATTATGCGGAAAAAGTTTCAAATTTCCTGAAAAATTACGATATTCGCACCCTGATTGACGGGAGGAACGAAAAGATCGGTAAAAAGATAAGGGATAATGAGTTAAAGCGGATTCCCTATCTGCTGATCGTGGGTGAAAAAGAGCAGGAAAGCGGATCGGTTTCCGTTCGCAGGCAGGGAGAAGGAGACCGGGGAGTAATGGAAATGAAAGCATTTGCTGATTTCCTGCAAAATGAGATCCGTCAACAGTTTGAGGGTACAGAAACCAGTGTTTAACTAAAAGATAGGAGGAATCTACCATAGCAGGACCAGGCTATTATCGCAGGAAAGGGGGCCCTCCCCGCAGACAAGACAGAATCTCTTACAGGACCAATGACCAGATCCGTGCCAGTACGGTCCGGCTTGTAGGGGATAACATCGAGAATCCGGGTGTGATGCCCCTGAAGGAAGCCCTGAAGATCGCCGACTCCCTCGATCTGGATCTGGTGGAAATATCTCCGAAAGCCGACCCGCCTGTGTGCAAGGCCATCGATTATAAGAAATTTCTGTACCAGCAGAAGAAGAAACAGAAGGAAATGAAAGCCAAGACCACGAAGATCGTGGTTAAGGAGATCAGGTTCGGGCCGAATACCGATGAGCATGATTATAATTTCAAGCTGAATCATGCCCGGAAGTTCCTGGAAGATGGTGCAAAACTGAAGGCGTTTGTCTTTTTCAAGGGACGGTCCATATTGTATAAAGAAAAGGGTGAGATCCTGTTGCTCAGGCTGGCCCAGGACCTGGAAGATGTGGGGAAAGTGGAACAGCTTCCCAAACTGGAAGGGAAGCGGATGACCATGTTCCTTGCCCCCAAGGTGAAGAAAAAATAGTCAGGAATTGATAAAATTGCAGGACCATGCCAAAAATGAAGACCAATACAGGTGCCAAGAAGCGGTTTACGCTTACGGGGACCGGTAAAATAAAGAGGAAGCACGCTTATAAAAGCCATATACTGACAAAAAAGTCGACCAAGCGCAAAAGGAACCTCACCTATTTCGGGACGGTGCACAAGGCGGACAAGCAGAACATCAAGCGCCTGCTGGCCATGAAATAAGCGATTCTCATTGTATCAGGTTATATTGTTCACCGGGATGTGGAGCTGAAAGTGTCCGGAAACGGTCCGCCCTCATCCGAAAAATGAAAAGAAATGCCAAAAGCAGTCAATGCTGTCGCTTCAAGACAGAGAAGGAAAAAGATCCTCAAAAGGACCAAAGGTTACTGGGGGAGGAAAAAGAATGTCTGGACCGTCTCCAAGAATGCCTATGAAAAAGGGCTTACCTATGCTTATCGCGACCGCCGCAGGAAAAAGTCCAGCTTCAGGTCTCTCTGGATCCAGCGGATCAATGCAGCAGCCCGTGAACACGGGATGTCCTATTCCGAATTCATGGGAAAACTGGGCAAATCGGGCGTCGGGATCAACCGGAAGGTGCTTGCCGACCTTGCCATGAATGATCCGGAAGCTTTCGAAGCCATCATCAAAAAAGTCAAGTAATTCACTGAAGCAATCCACTGATGAACATTGCCATCATCGGATACGGAAAGATGGGCCGTACCGTGGAATCTGTCGGTACCTCGCGGGGACACCTCTTCCCGTTGATCATTGATGAAAATAACAGGGAAGATCTCAACGGCGACAGGCTCGGGAAAGTGGATGTGGCCATTGAATTCACCTCCCCCCGCTCCGCTCCCGGGAATATCCGTACCTGCCTGAATCACCGGGTACCGGTGGTATCGGGCAGTACCGGCTGGGACGAGGAGGTGGAGAGCATTGAGCAATATTGCAGACAAATGGGCGGTACCCTGTTTCATGCGAGCAATTTCAGTATCGGGGTGAATGTCCTGTTCGCCCTGAACGAGCAGCTGGCCAGGATCATGGACCGCTTTCCCGGATATGAGCCGACCCTGAAAGAAGTACATCATGTGCATAAAGTGGATGCTCCCAGCGGAACGGCCATCAGTTTGGCCAAACAGATCATCGGCGGGCACAGCCGGTTCCACCGCTGGCATTCCGGAACCGAAGCCGGAGAAGGATCCCTGCCCGTGGAGTCGGTCCGGGAAGGTGAAGTGAAGGGACAGCATTCCATCCGTTATGAATCCGGGGTGGATCTGCTCACCCTGTCCCATGAGGCTAAATCAAGGGACGCCTTTGCTGCCGGGGCATTGCTGGCGGCAGAATTCATCAGGGAGAAGAAAGGGGTCTATACCATGAAAGACCTTCTTCAACTGTAAGCGGATGAAGCAGAGGTTCCGGAGGTACCTGGGTTTCTCGCTTTCCGTGCTTGTATGGTCTCTACTGGTCATCTGGACCGGATGGTGGTATCTGTTGCTGATCAACCTTGTTTTTCTGGATCTCTTTATCACCAGGAAGATCGACTGGACACTTCGCAGGTACGGTCTGCCGCGCTTCCTCCAATCTGCGATCGAGTGGACGGCCGTGCTGGTCATGGCCCTGGGGATCTCGCTGGCCATCAAGGTATTTTTCGTGGAAGCCTACAAGATCCCCACGCCCTCCATGGAAGAGACCCTGCTGGCCGGGGATTTTATTTTTGTGAGCAAGCTGTCCTACGGACCCAGGCTCCCCAACACCCCCCTGTCCATTCCTTTTTTCCATAATACCTTTCCATCGGGGAAGAAATCTTACTCAGAACGGATCCGGATGCCCTACAGACGCCTGGGGGGTTTTTCCAGGATCAACAGGGACGATATCATCGTATTCAATTTTCCCGAAGGAGATACCATGGTCGTGCAGTATCCCGGGCAGAGCTATTATTCCCTGGTAAGGCAGTACGGAAGGGATTACATCCATTCACAGTTCGACATCATCACCCATCCTCCGGATAAACGGGAACATTTTATCAAACGGTGCGTGGCCCTGCCGAAAGACACCCTTCGGATCACGGACGGCAGGGTTTTCATCAACGGCCGGGCAAGATCACGTCCACCGGGAATAAAATTCAGGTATTATGTCACCACCAGGGGCCGACCCCTTCCGGCGGACCTCCTCGATTCATTACATATCAAAGAATCCTCTGTCACCTATAATCCGGTGAACTCTTTGCACGTTCTATACCTGACAGAGAAGAAACTGGAGATCCTCATGTCATACCCGGGGGTCAGAAGCATCAAACAGTATGTGGAACCCACCCTTTCTTTCCAGAACCAGGAGATCTACCCCCACAGTGATTCCTTCCGCTGGACCCTGGATCATTTCGGTCCCCTGAGGGTTCCGGGAAAAGGTGACACGGTCAGACTGAACATGAAGAATCTTCCCCTGTACCGGCGGTTGATCGAGGTGTATGAACAAAACGATCTGGAGGTCAGGGACCGGCAGATCCTGATCAATGACCGCCCCTCGGATGCCTATATCATGAAAATGGATTATTATTTCGTGATGGGGGATAACCATCACAATTCGGCCGATTCCAGGAACTGGGGCTTTGTCCCCGAAGACCATCTGCTGGGAAAGGCGGTGCTGATCTGGTTCTCTGTTGAACCCGACAAGCCGGTCCTTGAAGGTTTGAGAAAAGAACGTATCTTTAATTCCATAAAATAGTGATTGGATATGAATATCTTGAAAATACTGCAGAATAAATATTTCAAATTCGGGGTGGCAACGGCCATCTACATCCTCTTTGTCATCTGGCTGAGAAACTACTGGTTCTTATTCGGGATCCCCATCCTGTACGATATCTATGTCAGCAAAAAGGTCAACTGGACCTTCTGGAAAAGCAGAAAGAAAAAGAACAATATGGTTGTTGAATGGCTTGATGCGCTCATATTTGCGGTGGTGGCCGTTTCCCTGATCAATATTTTCCTGTTCCAGAACTATAAGATCCCCACCCCGTCCATGGAAGGGACCCTGCTGGTGGGTGATCATCTCTATGTGAGCAAGACCGCATACGGACCACGTACGCCCAATACCCCGCTGGCCATTCCTTTTCTTCCCAATACGATCCTGGGCAGAAAATCCTACCTGGAGTGGATCAAGCTGCCCTACAAACGGCTGAAAGGTTTCGGTGAGGTCAAGCGGAATGATATCGTTGTGTTCAATTTCCCGGCAGCGGATACCGTGGCCCTGGAAAAATCGGATCACCGGGTGTACGCCAAAGGCAACTTCGATTATTATGATCTGATCAGGGATGAAGCCTATTCGCTGATGCTCACCGATCAGGCCCGGAACAACCGCAGGCGTCCGTATCACGTGTATGAGCAGTATGTACGCAGGCAGATCCATGAACAGTATGACGTGGAGACCAGGCCGGTGGACCGGAGGGACAACTATATCAAGAGATGTGTGGCCCTTCCCGGGGAGACGGTCAAAGTAGTGAGTAATGATGTCTATGTGAACGGTGAAAAGCAGAAAGAATTCGAAGGCCTGCAGCGCTGGTATACGGTGACCACCAACGGGACCCCCATCAATCCGCGCTCGCTGGAGCCATTCGGGATCAGCAGGGACCTGGCCGATATCAGGAACAATCCCCAATACACCTTCCCCCTTACGATGGAATATGCAGAACAGATCGGGGCGCTTCCCGGTATTGTGAGTGTGGAACCCCTGAACCTGTTTACAGAGGGACAGTATGACAGGGATATCTTTCCCCATGATGAGCGGTATCCCTGGAACCTTGAATTTTTCGGGCCTTTTACCATTCCGGCAAAGGGTGAGACCGTGGAGATCAACACCCGTACCCTGCCCCTTTACCGGCGGATCATCGAGGCATACGAAAGAAATGACCTGGATGTCAGGGGGGAGAATATTTTTATCAATGGTAAGGAAGCCACCTCCTATACCTTTCAGATGGATTATTTCTTCATGATGGGGGACAACCGGCATAATTCTGCCGATTCCCGCTTCTGGGGCCTTGTCCCGGAGGATCACGTGATCGGGAAGCCCAGACTGATCTGGCTGAGTGTGGACAAGGAATACGGGGGGATCAGGTGGAACCGGATGTTCAGAATTGTAAGAGCCGACAGGTAATCTCCCGGCTTTGGTATATCCGGCATTCTATAACGGTCCCGTCAGTTATTTCGCCCGTTTGATCCGGGAAAGGGAAATCATCCTGGAACAACACGAGCATTATACCAAACAGACCTACAGGAACCGCTGTGAGATCATGGGCCCCAACGGGGTCCTTTCCATGACCATCCCTGTAAAAAGGAAGCGGGGCATGAAAAACCGGGTGCGGGACATCCGGATCGACTATGACACCCCCTGGCAGAAAATTCACTGGAGGAGCATGGTGGCGGCCTATACCGCCTCGCCGTTTTTCCAGTATATGAAGGATGACCTGGAGGTTTTTTACAAAAAGAGGACCCGGTTTCTGATCGATCTGAACCGGGAACTGCTGGAAAAATGTTTGTTATTGCTGGGCAAACAGATCCCGGTCAGCCTTTCAGGTTCTTTTTCAAAAATGCAGACAGGCACCGATCTCCGGGAACTGATCCATCCCAAGCGCGACCCGGACGTCCATGATCCGCTGTTCCGGCCTGTGCCCTACCACCAGGTTTTCTCCGACCGCATGGGATTCAAACCCAACCTGAGCATCCTGGATTTGCTGTTCAATGAAGGAAATCAGGCCCTGTCGATCCTTGAAAAGAGCCTCAGAACCTGAATCCCAGCGTGAACATGAGGTTATTTGTTCTGACCTGGTTGATGGATACCTCATTCACGGTCGGTTCGAATGCATACAGACCGTATACCTCTTCTGTGGATGCACGGGAATAGCTGATATCGAATGAGATGTTCTCAATTCTCATTCCCAGTCCCCCCGTGTAGATCCAGGTATGGGCATCATTCCTGGGATCCGTATAAGGACTCATCAAATACCGTGTTCCACCCCTGAGATAGAAAGTGCCCAGCCGCACCTCGGCCCCGGCACTGATATTGTGTGTGGACTGGAAATCCTGACGTACCCGTTCGTTCTCATCAAAGAATTTATAATCGTATGCGTCCAGACGGGCCGAAGAGTAGTCCACATATTCATATGCGGCCGAAAGGGTGGCCATCCGGAACAGCAGCAGTGAGGCATGTGCACCGGCCCGGAACGGGGTCTTCAGCTCATAGTCGTAAAGTCCTTCGGGAGAAGTGGCGTCTGCATCAGGGATACCTGATCCGCTGTCCCAGGTAGAGCTTATATCGGTGGTCTTTTCATCGGTCAGGTTGTAATAGGTGGGAAGCTGGAAAGTCCCCCCTACCCTGATCAGCTGCGCGGGCCTGATGATCACACCGAACCGGGCCGTGTACCCCCATCCTCTGGTGGAGTTGAACTCCCTGAACTGAAAACTCCGGAAATCCAGTATCTGGTCCCCCACATCGGTCTCCTCATGGTAGATCTGTTCATTAAAGCGTACCGTATGGATGCCCAGAGAGGCTCCCATATACAGCAGATTGTTGTAATTGAATGCACCGGAAATGGAATACTCACCGATGTAACCCTGGGTTTCGTGTGACCGGTATTGCTCCTGCCCGTAACCGTCAAGCTGCATATCATGCCAGAACTCTCCAGCCGTTGAATCATAGGGCATCAGATAGGTATCAAAAGCAAGCTGCTCGTAGAAAGGGCTGAGGTTGTCGGGATCAGCATTGGCATGCCAGAGGAAATCATCCAGCAGGGAGCTGTTGTTGTTGATCCCCTGAAGGGTCATGCGGCTGTTGAAATTCACCAGGGTATTGTAGCCGATCGCCAGGGCGGCACCTTCAAATCCGCCCCTGCGCTCCAGGTCCCTGGCAGAAACAAACCCCAGGCTTCCCACATTGAATTTCAACTGGGAATCCTCGGTGGTGCCACCCAGGTAATTCGCACGGTTGTTCACCCAGTAGAGGGAAGGGGAAAAAGAAAATTCCGGAGAGCGGTAGAACCCGAGACCGGCAGGATTTGCCAGGGTTGCGGAGAAATCCCCGCCCAGGGCGCCTATGGCCCCGCCCTGTGCTGCAAATCTGGCGGTTCCAAAAGGATTATACCGGGAATATCGAAGTGCCTGCATCTCGTTCTGGGCCTGTAAGGCCATAAAAGAAAACACGAGGGGCATGGCTATAAATAATATCCTTTTCATAGCTCTTTTTGTTTGAATGATGAAAAGGACAGGACCCTTTACCGGATCCTGTCCGAATGTGACAGTTTAACGTCTTGAAGACCTGGATGAGCTGCTTCGGCTCGGACTGCTGGTCCGGCTTGAAGAGCCTGAACTGCGGCTCGGACTGCTGGACCTGCTGTAGGAACTGCTGCTCCGGCTCGGACTGCTGGACCTGCTGTAGGAACTACTGCTCCGGCTCGGACTGCTGGGCCTGCTGTAGGAGCTGCTGCTCCGGCTCGGACTGCTGGGCCTGTTATAGGATCCCGAGCTGCGACTCGGTGTGCTGGGCCTTGTATAAGTCCTTCGGCTGGGACTGCTGCTCCTGTTATAAGAGCCACTGCTCCGGTTTGTATTGCTCCTCGGCTGTGTGTAGGTCCGGGACCTGCTGGGAGTGGTACTCCTGTTATAGCTGGGCGTAGTGGTTGTACGCGGCTTGCTGTAACTGGGCGTATAGGTACGTTCCTGGTTTGTGCTGGTACTGCGCCGCACATTGGACGGTTCCCTGGTCCGGGTGGTCCTCACCGTATTCGGGGATTCAGTCCTGGTCCGGCTTCCGGGTTCCTGGACCCTGCGCACGTCTCCACGCTGGGTACTGACCCTGTTCCGTGTTTCGGTCTGCTGCGTACGGGTCCGGCTCTGGTCCCGGGTCACACCGGTGGTGGTCCTTTCCACACTCCGTTCCCTGACCGTCGATTCCCTTGTCACACCGGTCGAACGCGAAGATTCCGAACGACTCCTGTATTTGGGATCAAGATAGGTGGAACCTTTCGAGCCCCCGTAACGGACATCCGATGCCCTGGAATACCCGTAATAGTATCTGTTATCCAGCTTGCCATACAGGTAGTTACGGGATGTATGATGCCAGTCGTAGAGCCCGTGGTAATATCCATAGTGATACCCGCTCCAGAAGGATCCCCCGTAGTACCGGGGCGAGTTCCAGTATGAGTACCATGGATTATAGTAGCCATAGTAATCCCATCCCCAGTATGAGGGATAGTATGAATGATAATATGGCCATCCGTAATTGAATCCAAGTCCCCATCCGGGATATCCCCAGCCAATATTGATGCCCCAGTGAATGGGCCTTCCGGTGTACCAGTTAAGACCGGTATAATAGGGATCATAGTAATCCCATCCGTAATGGTAGTCGGAGAACCTTCTCAGGTTGGATGAGTAGTAATAATCGTTCGGATCATTATAATAATTGTAGTTGTTCACAATGACCGGCGCACTCTCTTCTGCATACTGGCTTTCCCGGTTGATGGAATCATATGCTTCATACTGTTCGGCATACAGGGCCTCACTTCCTTCCGGCTCGTAGGAGTCTCCGAGCATCTCGGCTTCCTGCTGCATCCTGTACTTTTCGTAGTCACTCAGCTCTTCATCCGCATACCCTTCAGATTCGGCGTATACCGGTTCCTGCTGCTGGGGCACGGGCTGTGCGGTCATGGCCTGTTCGGCTGTAACTGCTCTTTCCTGAGCCACTACAGCTGCCTCCCTCTCTGCAACATCCGGATTATAATAAACATCATCATACTCGCGTGAAGCGGTGTATCTGGATGAACTGCAAGAGGCCAGGATCATGGCTGAGCCCAATAAGGCAATGGTTAAAGTTTTCATGACGTATCCTCCCGGTTTTTTTTGCATTTTTTTGTTTACTGTAATAGAAACAAAGTTCGTGCCAAAATCAGACCTGAAACCAGCCTGGTTCTTCGCCAAGATAACAAATTATCGGGTACGATCCCGGAATTTCGGGATAAAGTATTGAACCCGGTCACCAGCCGGGAGAAGAATAATTCATCTGGTACATGGAATGGTTGTACAGGGGAATACGCTTTGGCTGGTAGGTATTGCCCATACGGGGATTGTCGTCCTGGGTATAGATCCACAGGGCACCGGGATCCCATACCAGGATCTCGTCCCGTGCATCGCCCGTAAGGTCCCGCACCCGATAACAAAGGTCGGGATGGCCGTCCGAAGGAAAGGCTACCGCCAGCCTTCCGTTGCTGTCGTACATCCCTCCGCAGACCGTATCTGCGCTGGTGAGGAAGAACTCCTCCCCATCCCCCTTCCAGTTTACCGGCTCACACCTGTTCAGCCCCGAAGGGGCCATGAACCTGGTGGTGATCCTCCCGGTAGCATCGGTCACGTGCATCAGTCCGTCACTTCCCCACTGGTTGGAAGTAACAATTTCAAGTCCCGGTTTTTCTGCATCGAAATCGGCCACGCTGATATACCGCACATGTCCCATGATCTGCTGCCTGAGCAGGTTCCCTCGGAGATCGAAATAGGCCAGGCCCCAGTCTCCCGCAGCATATACCACGCAGGGGATGGTCTGTTCCCCGTCCAGAAGTTCATACACCGAAACCCCGTTGCAGCGATCTCCGATGAATGCACCGGCATCAAACCTCCTTTGTCCGTCCGGATCAAATACCGAGTACCCCATCAAAACCTCCTGAGAACCATCTCCATCCAGATCATGGAGCAGCGGCTGGGATCCGTCTTCCACTTCCTGTTCCCAGAGAATTTCCAGTTTCTCATTCAGCACGAAGATCCTCTTTTCACGGTCAGTAAGCAGGATACAGTTGTCCCTTCCTATCCCCAGCAGATCTCCAAAAGTAAGTGAACATAAGGACTCCGGCAGGAAAGGCAATTCCCTGCTGCGAACCAGGGTCCCGTCTTTCCCGTTGAGGATCCTGATCCAACCTCCTTCGTAAAAGATCACCTCCCGTTTTCCGTCCCCGTCAAGGTCATGGATCTGGACCGGGACCTCGATACCCGTCTGATGTCCGGAAGGTTCCGGCTCTCCGGTCTGCCACAGCACTTCCCCGTCAAGGTTCATGACCGTGATACAGCTAATCGATGGGATCTGTGCCTCTCTGCGGGGAACCGTGCGGATAAACATGATCTCTTTGTTACCGTCTCCGGTCAGATCGCCCAGCCTGATGTTCTGGTCCGTCCCGAAGGCCTGTGTCTCATAATGCTTCCAGCGTACCATGCCGGGATGTTCCTCCAGCCGGATCTCCGTTCGCCTGGCCATCTGTCTTTTTCTCCGGTTCATCCGTCTCTGTTCGCCTCTCAGGAGTTTCACCTCCACCTGGTGAAAGCGGGCAGGCAGATCGGCAAGCAAACCGATTTTGCCCGAGAGATAGGTCTGATCCCTGGCATACATGCTGATCGAATCATTCAGCATGGCATGGATATCACCCTTTTTGAGGGATACCACCGCATGGAACCGGTCCCCGGGTGTCCAGACCAGCGGCTGGTAATTCAGGATCTTTTCAATGGGCCTCAGGGGGGTGACCGACTGCTGGATCAGTTTCAGAGTTACCGTGTTCCCTTCGATCCCGAAAAAATAGAAACTGGTGGGATTCTGATAACGGAAAACAACCCCGCATTTATCGAATTTTGCCAGGGGTGTAAATTCCAGCTCTACGGTATAATCCCGCCACAGGCTGTCACCTGCAACAATGAGGGGATGAGTGATCAGGCTCAGTGGCTCGTAGTGACTGTCAAGATTGGTAAAGGTCTGGGCCAGATAATGCTCTCCCTGCCGGCTCATGATCCGCCAGGCTTCACTGAATCCCTCATGCCTGAAACTGGTGGCCACGGTCCATTGCCCCAGTTCATGTCGCCGCGGCAGGTAATAGACAGCGGGATTGGAGGAATCAGAAAAGGGTTCAGCCCCGGGCTCCAGCTCCTGGAATCCGTCTGAAAAAACGGTGGTCTGCATCACATTCCCCGAACAGGAAAAAAGCAGGAGCAGGATGATGAACGGGATCAGACCCGCTACAATGGGACGGCGAATCATTTGCGAATATGAACTTTCGGTAAATATACAGCAAATCATATTGCTTCCCAATTTCGGCTCTTTAAATGAATCTTGCTTATATTTACATTCAGAATGGATCATATGGAATGTACCTGAAACCGTTTCTTATATGCATTACATTTCTTCTGGGTCAGTCACTGGTCGCGCAAAAGCCCGTCATTCTATCTGACTACGTCCAGCAGGTTTCCATCTCGGATCTGCAGATGCACTATCTGGATGATCCGTCCTGCACCACCCATCCGTCAGAGCTTTTTTCGGGAATGATGGAACACCGGTTCAGCAGAGTGGACTTCAGCAATCCGGATGCGGCACTCCTGAATGCAGTCCCGGGAAGCTGTGTTTGGTTCAGGCTGTACTTTGTGAATCGTTCCACCAGGCAATTTTCCTTTCACCTTCAGCCCGGCCTTTTTTCGGAATTCAGCGAGTTCCGTCTGTATCAGAGATTTGAGAACGGACTTGTCACGGTCAGAAAATCGGGGGATTTTATCCTTCCCAGGAACAAGGATGTGAATATCAGCGGATCGGATGACCTGCGGATGTTCCTGCCCCCCGGTGAATCCGACACCCTCTACCTGAGGGTGCTCCTTTCAGATGAATCTCTGCTTTCAGACCTCACCTTCACCGTATCCACCCATCAGAGCGTACTGCAGAAAGACCGCTTGAAAAGGCTTGTCTTCGGGATCTTTGTGGGGATCATGCTGATCATGATCCTTTACCATATCCCGCTGTATGTAAAAGCCAGGGAGACCAGCTACCTCTATTACATCCTCTACATTCTCGCATTTTTGATCTTTTTCATTAACAAGGAAGGGTACATATATGAGATCACTCCCAGGTTTACGTCGGCCCCGGTGAATATCTTCCTGCTGGAGATTTTCCTTCTCTTTTTCCTGCTTTTCGGAAGATCTTACCTGGATACCCGCAACACCCTGCAATCCTGGGACACCATTCTGCTTCTGGCTGTGTGGTTCACGGTCGGGGGACTGATCCTGAGTTTCACCATCCTGGTACTTCAGGGAACCGGAGTCTTCGTGCCGGTCTTTATCCAGCTGGGGGGACTGGCCATCAACATCGTGTCGGCCATCGGGTCCCTTTTCCTGGCGATTGTCCCGGCTATGATTCTCACCCGTGAGAATTTTCAGCCCGCCCGCTACTTCCTTTTTGCCAATCTTTTCCTGATCCTGGGGATTGCGGTGAACTACGCACTGACAGACTACTCACTGGGAAAGCACAGCCTGGAACTGGGGGTTACCCTTCAGATCCTCACCTTTTCCATCGGTCTGAGTGAACGGATCAACCTGCTGAAAAGGAGCAAAGAGATCGCACAGAGGCGGATCATTGACCAGCTCAGAGAAAATGCTGCTTTGAAAGATAAAGTGAACCGGGAGCTGGAGGACAAGGTGAAGGAGCGTACTTTCGAGATCCAGGCCCAGAAGGAACAGATCGAAAAACAGAACAAGGAGATCAAGTACAGTTTTGACTATGCAAAAAAGATCCAGAGCACGGTCCTGCCCCGTAATGAGGTATTTGACAACCTGTTCGGGGAACACTTCATCTTTTTCAAGCCACGTGACATTGTGAGCGGCGATTTTTACTGGATCTCACAGAAAGACCACCGCATCTTCCTCACAGCGGCCGATTGTACCGGTCACGGGGTACCGGGCTCTCTGATGAGCATGCTCGGGATCACCATGCTTCATGAGATCGTCAATGAAAAGAACATCATTCACTCTGATGAGATCCTGAACCAGCTTCGCTTGAGCATCGCCAGGACCCTGAAACAGGAAGGGAAGATCGGGGAACAGAAAGACGGGATCGACATGGCCCTGGTGATTTACGATACCAGGGGAAGGAAACTGGAATTCTCGGGAGCCAACAACCCCGTGTATATTATCCGCAATGGTGAGATGATGGAATACAAGGGCAATAACATGCCAGTGGCCTATTACGATAATATGACGGATTTCACGCGCTATACCATTGATGTCAAACAGGGCGACCGTGTCTACATGTTCACCGACGGTTTCCCGGACCAGTTTGGCGGTCCTCAGGGTAAGAAATTCAAGTACCGCCCATTCAAGGACCTCCTCCTGGAAGTGCATGAGCGCCCCATGGAGGAGCAGCAGAGGATCCTGAACCTGATCTTTGATGAGTGGAAAGGGGACCTGAGCCAGATCGATGATGTGCTGGTGATCGGATTAAGGCTTTAGTTTCAGCACCTCACCTTTTTTTTCTTTCTTTGTACGCAACTTTTAACCATTGATTGAATCGTGGTACAATGATATCTCAGAAGCAGTTTTTCAAAGACTTTACCGAGGGATGCTTTC
>JBNJEV010000067.1:0-13425 GCA_051746185.1 Bacteroidota bacterium | reverse complement strand
ATGCTGGATAAGCACTTCCCCGATACCCCGGTATTGCTCAGAAGGATCGACGGGCATGCCGCCTGGGTCAATTCAAAGGCCCTGGAACTGGCGGGTGTAACGGCTGGCACCAACGTGGAAGGAGGGACCGTCATGCTGAAGGACGGGGTTCCCTCGGGTATCTTGATCGACAATGCCATCGGGCTGGTGGACCGGTTGATCCCCGGGCCTTCCAGGAAAGAAATTGAACAGGCCCTTCAGCAGGCCGAGCAAAATTGCTTCAGAGTGGGTCTCACCTCGGTCAATGACGCGGGACTTGCCGCATCCACGATCGGGCTGATCGATTCCCTCTACCGGGCCGGAATCCTGAAGATCAGGATCAACGCCTGGCTTTCGGCCACCGGCGAGAACTTCAGGCAATACATGGAGAAGGGACCGATGCAGACCGATCATCTTACGGTGAACACCCTGAAGCTTTTTGCCGACGGCGCCCTGGGATCCAGGGGCGCCCGGATGATCGAGCCCTACTCCGACGATCCCGGGAACAGGGGCCTTTTCGTCACTCCGGAAGAGGAACTGGAAATGCACTGCAGGAAGGCTTATGAGCATGGCTTCATCGTGGCCACCCACTGCATCGGGGATGCTGCCAACCGCCGCATGCTGAACCTCTACGCTAAGATCCTGGAAGAGGACAACGACCGCCGCTGGCGCATCGAACATGCTCAGGTGATCCACCCCGAAGATTTTGAGCTTTTCGGCCGGTATCATATCACCCCCTCCGTGCAACCTACCCATGCCACCTCGGACATGTACTGGGCCGAACAGCGGCTGGGACCGGAGCGGATGGAAGGTTCCTATGCCTACCGGCGGCTGCTGAATGAGAACGGATGGCTGGCCAACGGCAGCGATTTCCCGGTGGAGGATATCAATCCGCTCTTTGGCTTCTATGCCTCCGTGGCAAGAAAAGACCATGAAGGCTATCCTCCGGGCGGATTCATGCCCGGACAGGCCCTTACCCGCGAGCAGGCCCTCCGGGCCATGACCATCTGGGCCGCCAGGGCGGGATTTGAAGAAAACCTGAAGGGAAGCATCGAAAAGGGGAAGCTGGCCGATCTGGTCATCACCGGTACCGATCTGATGACCGCCCCGGAAGAACAGCTCTTCCGGATCCCGGTGAAAGCCACCTATTCAGGCGGCGAACTGGTTTACCAGGCCGGGCAATAGGTCTATCTAACTATCTTATATATAGTCATTTGTAGGGATCGCAAAAAGAAGGGCGAATTCTATACAACTAACATAAAGGTTAAAAAGTAACAGAAAGGTTATTTGGTGAACTGCTTAAACTGGCTATACCGGTTTTCTCAGTGAACCTTACTCTTTCCCTCACTCACCGGATAATGAAATTGGTTCCCAGGGACAGAACTCACCGGATAATGAAATTGGTTCCCAGGGCCACAATTCCCCAGGCACGCTCGGAGACAGGAAGGTTGTATTCCAGGTAAACGAACATCACCTCATTGGCATTGAATCCCATGTTCAGCGGCACCCAGAACCTGGGATTGACATCGGTGGCAAAATCCAGGTCCATGTCCACCCCGACCGACAGATTGAACCAGTAGCGAAGGGCATAGGTATACAGTCCGGTCAGATCGAACCCGTACTGATCCCACCGGTGGAGACCTGCAATGACCGAGAAATAGCTCTGCCTGGTCTCGTGAAGAAGGTACTGGATATCGGCGCTGATATAATCGGTACCATTCACAAAATACCCGTATTTGAGGTTCACATCGATGGAGTACTGCACTCCGTAACCCGCATTCACAAAATAGGCCATCCCCCCGGCATCGAAAAGGATCACATCGCGGTCAATGTGGTAGGAAGGGGCCAGTCCGGCGCTGAAAGAGTGCTGGGGCAGGGTCTTGGCATAGTTGACCACCTGACCGGAAGCCGCCACCGATCCGACAAGCAGGGACAGAAGAAGAAGTTTTTTCACATCTGGAAATGTTCAGTTTACCATGAGCGGGATCCTGCAACCTCCAAGTAGGCGTGATCCTGCGACCTGCAGGAACAAAAATAAGATTTCTGCCGGAAATTCCTAAAGGGTGATCTCCCGCCCCATGTAAAAGTCCAGGATCTTCACATAAAAGATCAGGACATATTTGGAGGAGATCATTTCGGAGGTAGCCTCATACAGCTGGTTGCGTGCTTCCTGCATCTCCAGGGCGGTACCCGTGCCCACCCTGAACCGTTCCTCTGCGAACCGGAAAGCTTCGTCGTTGTTGGCTACCGACTCAAGGGCCGAGCGGTAGTTGTCCATGGCCGCCACGGCTTCCGCATGATATTGCTGGATCGATTTCTGAAGCTCCAGCACCTCGCTGTTGTAACGGAATTCCGCGTCCTGCAGTTCAATTTTGGCTTTGTTGATACCGGTCTGTACCTGCCATTTGTTGAAAATGGGAAACTGGATCCCCATGGAGACCTGCCTGTAACGGTTGTCCTGTAACTGGGTCTGTATCGGATAAGCCATGGAGGGATCCGTGGGACTGGGATCCCGGGGATTGACCAGCTGGTCGCTGTAGTTGGTATAGTAAATGCCCCGTGCATAGATCCTGGGGGAACGCTTCCCCTTCTGCATGGCCAGAAAATGTTCCTGGGTCTCTATCCCGTACTCGGCACTTTTGATCTGTGGAAGGATTGCCAGAGCCTTCTGCAAAACTGTATCAAACTCCGGTATTTTCACCAGAGACGGATCGGGAAGCCCGGGCTCCTCGATCTCAAAAGAAGATACCCCGGTTAGATTCAGCATATGCATCAGATTCAGCCGGGCGATCTCCCGGGCATTGACGGCCTGGGTCAATGCAAGCCTGGCGGTGGAAAGCTGGGCATTCACTTCCAGGAGTTTTCCCTGCGGTTCATTCCCCACTTTCACCAGTTGTTCCATCCGTTCCACCTGGCTCCGTGTCACTTCCACCTTGTTCTCTGCGACCTCCACCAGCTCCTGGTTCCGAAGAAGGTCCAGGTAGCCGGTCATCACTCCCAGGGTGATCTGATCCTCCATGGCATCCAACTCTTCTTTGTTCATCATATAACCGGTCCTGTTCATTTTCATATTGTTCAGGCCCTGCAGCCCGTTGAATACTGTCACATCGCTCTGCAGGCCCAGATCACCCTGGCTCACACTGGCATCCACCCACTCGTATGTACCCCGGTCAAGCACACGGCCGGCACCCAGCTGGTGTTCGATGGCCCCGTTCAGACTGGGAAGAAGATCCATTCTGCTCTGCAACAGGTCCTGACCGGTGGACTCCAGCATCAGTTCCTGTCTTTTCACATCCAGGTTGTTATGAATGGCATGCCGGATGCAGCTTTCCAGGGTCCAGAGCGAATCCGCCTGCCCGTTCAGGTTCAACCATATAGTCAGAGAAAGTACACTGGTGATGAAAGATCGTCGCATGGGTATAAAACTTATCGGTTGTACTTCAGAATGAGTTTATCGTGGTCGGCATAATTCTGGTAAGAAGAAACGATCACCTTCTCTCCCGGTTCCAGTCCGCTGAGCACCTCATAATACCTGGGATTCTGACGACCGATGCTGATGTCGCGTTTCACCGCTAATTCCCCGGAAGGATCCAGCACAAAGACCCATTGTCCGCCCGTTGTCTGGTAAAACCCTCCTTTAGTCAGAAGGATCCCTTCCCTGGATTCGCCCAGCTGGAGCCGGATCCTGGAAGTCTGTCCGATCCTGATCTGCCCGGGGATCTTCCCGGTGAATTCCATGTCCACTGCGAACCGGCCGTTCTGCACCTCAGGATAGATCTTCCTGATGACCCCCGGATAGGAGGCACCGGCAAAATCGCACTCGCCGGTCAGTCCGATCTGAATGCGTGCAATGTAATGCTCATCAATATCCACCCGCATCTTGTAGGAATCCAGGACATTGATGGTCCCCACCCTGTTCCCGTAAGTGACCACCTCTCCTATTTCAGGATTCAGCGTGGCCAGCTCACCATTCACGGTGGCCCGTATATTCAGATTGTCCAGCCGCCTGCGAATGATCTGCATACTTTTCTCCATGCTTTCCACCGAGGTTTCCAGGGAACTGACCTGAATGGAACGGTAGGTAGAGTCGTTCTTATAGTTCTCAATGAGCAGCTCCAGCAGCTCTCTGGAGGCTTGGTATGATTCCCTGGACTGGTCAAATTCTTCCCTGGAAATATGGTTCTGATCATACAGGACCTTGTTGTTTTTGAACTGTCGCTCGTTCCGGGTAACCCTGGTCTGCAGATCGATGATCTGCCGCCGGTAATTGAGCAGGGTCTGGTCCATCTGCAGCCTGGCCGAACGGACCTCATTGATAGCCCGCACCACCTGAGCTTCGTTGTTGGTGATCTCCAGCAGCAGGTTGTCATTGCTCAGCCGGAGGATCACATCCCCTTTCTCCACCATGTTCCCCTCATCGATGAGGATCTCTTCCACCCTTCCGCCTTCCACCGCATCCAGGTAAACGGTGGATATGGGTTGCACGGTTCCCTGTACGGTGATATAATCCTGGAAAACATCCCGTTTCACTTCCTCAATGGTGATGCGTGATACATCCACATTGTACTTGGAACTTTTGTCTCCGAAAATAATGACCGCCAGTATTGTGACCACCAGTGCACCCAGGGCCATGAACCAGATAACTTTTCGGGAAATCCCCTTCTTCTCAATTTTACGATCCATTCCATCCATTTGCATAGGTTTTCAGATGATATATCCCATTACATTACAGCTATTATGCCAAAGAAAACAAAAATTTGATAATCATTCCATTATAAAATCATTCCGGCCCATATCCCGGAAAAAAGTGTACGATTTTGAAACGGGCCTGTCCGATTTCGTACATATCGTACACTTTTTTTACTATCTTTATCCGGCAAATAAACTGAATCTGAATACATTGTAACCTAAGGCACTCTTTTTGCATCAATTACGTATCTTGAACAAATTAAACATGTTTTGTTGATTATGGAACAGAAAATCGGAAAGATCCTTGCAGTAGACGACAACGAGGACATTCTCTTTGCCCTGAAATTGTTGTTGCGTCCCCATGTGGAAGTGGTGGAGACCCTCCCGGGTCCGGAGCGCATTCCGGAAATGATGGAAAAACAGGACTGGGATGTGATCCTGCTGGACATGAACTTTACCAAGGATGCCATCAGCGGCCAGGAGGGATTTGATGCCCTGGCCCAGATCCTTGAGATCGATCCCAATGCGGTGGTGGTGTTCATTACCGCATATGGTGACGCCGAAAAAGCGGTCAGGGCCATTAAAATGGGAGCCGCCGACTTTATCCTGAAACCCTGGCAGAACGAAAAGATCCTGGCCACCATCAATTCTGCCATCAGCCTGCACCGCACCAGGATACAGGCACGGAACCTGAAACTCAAACAACAGGAGATCAGCGCTGTGCTGGACCAGCCCTATACGGATTTTATCGGTCAGTCGCCCGAAATGTACGAAGTCTTCAATACCATCAAAAAAGTAGCCGCCACCGATGCCAATGTCCTGATCCTGGGAGAGAACGGAACAGGAAAGGAACTGGTGGCCAGGGCACTTTACCGGCATTCGCTCAGGAAAAACGAGGTATTCATCAGTGTCGACCTGGGATCCATTCCGGATACCCTTTTCGAGAGCGAGCTTTTTGGTCATGAAAAAGGAGCCTTCACCGATGCACACAAGATGAAACAGGGCCGCTTTGAGATTGCTTCCTCGGGAACCCTTTTCCTGGATGAGATCGGGAACCTCACCTATCCTCTCCAGTCCAAGCTGCTCACCGTTCTTGAACGCAGGGAGGTCAACCGGGTGGGATCCACCAAACCTATCCCCATTGATGTGCGCCTGATCTGTGCCACCAACAACAACATCCACCAGAATGTGGCGGACGGGATCTTCCGTCAGGATCTTCTCTACAGGATCAATACCGTGGAGATCCACCTGCCCGCACTGCGCGACCGGACCGGCGACATCCCCCTGCTGGCGGACCATTTCCTGAAGATCTACAGCAGGAAATACCGCAAACCGATCCGGAACATCCAGTCTTCGGCCATCAAGAAGATGAACCAGTACAGATGGCCCGGCAATGTCAGGGAGCTGCAGCATGCCATCGAGCGGGCGGTGATCATGTGCGAGGGGAACAGCCTCGGTCCGGATGACTTCATCCTTTCCTCGGGAGTGAAGAGCAGCGGGGGACTGGAACTGGATTCCTACAATCTGGATGATATCGAGAAGACGGTGATCGAAAAGGTGCTGAAAACCAACCAGGGGAATGTGAGCCAGGCTGCCTCCCAGCTGGGACTGACCCGCACATCACTCTACAGGAGAATGGAAAAACATGGTCTTTAAGCAATTCCGGTTCAATATCATCCTGAGGGTACTGCTGCTGACCGCCACGTGCCTTGCCCTGTTCATCACCCTGAACAGTACCTTCACCTTTACACCCATCCTGGTGGCAGGTCTGATCATCTACCAGGTATGGTCGCTGATCCGTTATGTGGACCGGACCAACCGGGAGCTGGCCAGCTTCCTCGAATCCATCAGGTATTCCGAGTTTACCCGCACGTTCAAGATCGGGAACATCGGATCATCCTTTGATGAGCTCAGCACCGCCTTCAACGAGGTGATGAATGACTTTCAGCAGGTGCGGTCAGAGCGGGAGGAACATTTCCATTACCTGCAGAGTATTGTTCAGAATATCGATATCAGCATCCTGGCCTACCAGCGGGACGGCACCGTGGAGATGATCAATCCGGCCGCCAAGAAACTCTTTCAGATCAATACCCTGCGGAATATCAATAAGCTGAGGGCCCTGAGCAATGATTTGGCAGACACGCTGCTGACCATCTATCCGGGCGAGAACCGTCTGGTGAAAGTACAGGATGAGGAGGATATCCTCCAGCTGGCCATCTACGCCACCGAATTCAAGGTGAAGGATAAACTGATCCTGCTGACCACGGTAAAGAACATCCAGAATGTGCTGGAGGAGCAGGAAACCGCTGCATGGCAGAAACTGATCAGGGTACTCACCCATGAGATCATGAACTCCATTGCCCCTATTTCATCCCTTTCCTTCACCGTGGAATCCATGCTCAAACAATTCACCTCGGGTGAAAAGGGGGCCCGGGAAATCGACATGGAGACCGTGAAGGAGATTCAGGGGGCCCTTCAGACTATCAACAGGCGGAGCACCGGACTGATGAACTTTGTGGAAACCTACCGGAGCCTGACCAAGATCCCGGAACCCAATTTTACGCAGGTCAGGATGAAAGAACTGATCGACCATGTGCACACCCTGATGAAGAAAGAGGTGCAGAACAAGAATATCAGTCTGCTGACCTCGGTTGAGCCGGAGACCATCGAACTGCAGGTGGATGAACAGATGATCGAGCAGGTACTGATCAACCTGGTCAAGAATTCCCTCCAGGCACTGGACGGACGTGAAACCGGATCGATCCATATCAGGGGGTTCTATAACAAACGGGGCCGGCCCACCATCCAGGTGGTCGACGACGGACAGGGGATCCTGGTGGATGTGATCGATAAGATCTTCATCCCGTTCTTCACCACCAAACGCAGCGGCTCGGGGATCGGCCTGAGCCTTTCCAGGCAGATTCTCAGACTGCACGGAGGCACCATTACCGCCAAGTCCAAACCCGGTGAAGAAACCATCTTCACGATGACATTTTAAAAGAAAATCTTTATCTTGAAATTTCTAAGGCACCATATTCCCCCTGGTGTCCGTTTTGATTGTATGAAGTTGCCAACCTCCACCGGATGATGAAAAAAACTGCGGCTGTTGTCCTGATCCTTTCACTTGTACCCGTTGCCAGGGGTCAGCTGAAAACCTACCTGAATGTGGAGACCGGTCCCCGGTGGAGCATGCTCAGGGTGGTCGATCCGGGAGATTATTTTAAGGGGGCCAATGTGAACACAACCCTTGCCGGGGTCACCTTCTCCCAGGAGTTCCTGGAGAACCTCTTCGTGACCACGGGTGTCTATTACATCCCTTCCAGGGCAGGGATCAACATGGAGGATGACCGCGGCTTCCAGTCCAGCTGGAGGAGTCACACCACCTGGCTGATCCCCGTCAGGTTCGAGTACCGCATCCAGCCGTCCGAATTCCCGGTCAGCTTCACCCCCAGGCTCGGGTATGTGTATCACCTGGTGAACATGCCCGCCGATCCCTACTCCGCCAGCAGCGTGCTTATTGCCCCCGATTATTCTGCTTTCACCTACAGCCTGGAACAGTCGGCCGACCCACCCGGCAATCACCTGATTGAAACCGGGGTGAGCCTGGGACTCAGACTGCACGGTCTGTGGCAGGCTTCCCTCAGTGTTGCCTACCTGTCAGGACTCGGACAATCGGGCTCCATCGGCCTGACCTATACCGATCAGGACTTCAATACCCGTGAGGCGGAGTACCGGTACAAGGGAAATGCCATCCATACGACCCTCGCATTCCAGCTGCCCGTCAGCAATATCTGGCAGAACAGGGACTACCGCATACGCTCCAGGGTTGAAAGATCCGCCGGTGAAGGAAAACCCACCGACCGGAAGGGAGAATTTTACCTGGGGGCGGAAGGGGGCTCGCTCTGGCGGCTGTTCTCATCCACCAACCCTGCCGTCGGTCCCCGTCCCATGGACCACCAGGGAATGTTCAGGTATGCGAACCTGCATGCGGGGATCCATGCAGGGTATATGCTGACAGCAGAGCTGGGGATCGATCTGGGCGTGACCTACCAGCGATCGAGCACCTTCTATTCGCTGATGTATGATCACAACGTGAATTTTGAAACCCGCAGTCCCGCCCCACTGTTCCTGGAGGTACCGCTGCGGCTGCGTTATTTATACAATCTCCACAAGGAGAAAATCCATTTCGGGGTATACGGAGGGATTTCCATGCTGACCCATTTTGCGGAAGAGGGTTACGGGACGGGCGAAGGCTCATTTACCTATCTTTCACCCGAAACCGCTTCCCCCACCCCGGCCACCACTTCCTATACGGCATCCAGAACTACCCGCTTCAGGCCCGTACTGAGGGTGGGGACAGGATTTGAGTACAGGCTTCCTCTGGAATTTCCGCTCATAGCCACCCTGTATGCCGGATATTATCACGGGTACATATCCATTGAAAACATCGAGGTGACCACATCCATCCCCGAGACCCCGGCTGTCAGTTCTGTAACCTACCGGGGAAGCGGCTGGAGTATCGACCTGGGGGTGAAAGTACCTTTCAGGTTCGGCCAGGGAGGAATTTGCGCACCATTACCGGAAAGAGAAAAGATGCCATGAGAACATACCGACTTATACTGCCGGCTGTATTCCTGTTTCTGACATCCACCCTGCAGTCACAGGAAGTGCCCCCTGTTTCCGGGTTCAGGGTGATCGACGTTGTGGATCTGCCCGGGAAACTGAGCAACGCCGGCGATGACAGCTGGTACCTGCAATTCAGGGAAAACTGGTTCATTGACCCGAAAAAAACCATGATCAGTAAACAGGTGGAAATATATCACCCGTTGAACCCTGCCCTCCCGGATGCCTCGCCCGATTCCCTGCGGTCGATCTTTGCATCCCTGATCAGGGAACAACCCTCCCCGGAGGGCAGGGTGGTCTACAGGGGGATCTCCTATGAATTCGTTCTCCTGGAACCCCACCTGGAAGGCTCCGGAAACACCTCCTTCCCATCGCCCGACTCCATGGATGAGCAGACCCTGGCCCTCCAGCAGTCCCTCGTCTCGCTGGTCAGCAGGCGCTCACGTATGGGATCGCTTCTGGACCTGGAACAGCAGCTGCTTTCGGTCCGGTTTCACGAAAACTGGTACATCGATTCTGTTACCCTGGAGATCACCAAAGATGTGGAGGCCATTACCCCGGTGATCTGGCAGCGGAGACAGACCGATCAGGGAGAACCCGTCAACGATCCCGAGACAGGATTTCCGGTCTACTACAAAAACATGCTGGAAAGGATCCGGTTGCGCAACCCGTAATCCGGTTGCGCAACCCGTAATCCGGATGCGCGGCCGGCCGGTTTTCCGGAACGGCCGGTCAGGGTCTTCCTCTGCAGGATTTCCAATTCGGCGGCTTTTCCTATCTTTGGTACGTTTGAGCAAAACCGCCATTTTTTGATGACCAGCGAAAGTCTCTCCGGTATTTACCAGCACCGTTTGGATGACATCCGGAATGCCATCGGCCAGCGCTCCAGTTGGATCGGCTATATTTCACTGTTCAGGCTTGTCTCGCTGGCCGCGGCGATCTATTTTCTTGTCCGGGGGATCCGAACTGATTACCTCCTGTGGTTCGGGGGGTGCCTGCTCATGGTGATGCTTTTCCTGATCCTGGTGGCCCGCCACAACCGCCAGAAGGAACGAAGGAAGATCCTCCGGGAACTGGAGTGGCTCAATGAAACAGAACTCGCCTGCCTGGAACACCGGTATGACAAACTTCCCGACGGGAGCCATTACAGCGATCGTTCACATCCCTGGTCATACGACCTGGACATTTTCGGGCAAGGTTCTCTATACCAGTTTTTGAACCGGACCGCCACTTTGAAGGGGAACCAGGAGCTGGCCCGGATCCTCACCACCGAACCGGAAAATCCGGAGGAGGTCATACTGCGGCAGGAGATCATCCGGGATCTCAGTGAAAAGATCGGTTTCCGGCAGGATTTCACCGCCCGTGCGCGGTTGATCCGGGAAAACAAAGATGATCTCGAAGACCTTTCCGGATGGCTCTCCGCAGATGCCTACATCTCAAAGCAGCGATGGCTCTTTCCCCTGGCACTGGGGGTAAGCGGCATTGCCCTGGCTATCATTGTTTCCGGGATCATTGAACCGTCCAATTTCAGACTGCTGCTTCCGCTGCTTTTCTTTAACTGGGCCATGCTTTCCCCTTTCTTTGCACGTACCAACCGCTACCAGTCGGCCATCTCCAGAAAACACGAACTTCTGGAGGGATATGCTGCCCTGCTGCAGATCATTTCCGCCACCCAGTTCGGACATCCCGATCTGAAACGTCAGCAGGCAGATGCGGAGGAGGCTCAGCAGGAGGTCCTTCACCTCTCAAAACTGCTCAATGTGTTTGATCAGCGTCTGAACATGCTGCTGGGAGTGATTCTCAACAGCCTGTTCCTGTTCGATTTTATCATGCTCCGCCTGCTTGAACGGTGGAAACAGAAAAACCGGGAACATGTCCTGCAATGGATCGAAATGACCGGATGGATGGATGCCCGGATCAGCCTGGCTGGTTTTGCATTCAACCATCCCGGCTACGCATACCCCCGGCTGGATGATGGGAGGAATGGCATGGAAATGGAACAGCTGGGCCATCCCCTGATCCCTGACATACGAAGGGTGGATAACGATCTGACCATCAGAGGAGAAAAAGTGGTGATCATCACCGGGGCCAACATGGCCGGCAAATCCACTTTTCTCCGTTCCCTGGGTGTCAATACCGTTCTCGCCTATACCGGATGTCCGGTCTGCGCCGGGAAATTCCATACGGGATTCAGTGGCCTGCATACCAGTATGCGGACAGCCGATTCCCTCCGGGACGAAGAGTCCTATTTCCTGGCCGAGATCAAAAGACTCGAACAGATCGTAAGGCGGATGGAAAGAAAGGATCCCCTGCTGATCCTGCTGGATGAAGTGCTGAAAGGGACCAATACCACCGATAAAAGACAGGGCTCGGTAGGGCTGATCGACAAAGCCGTCCGGTACCCGGTCCGGTGTTTTATCGCCACCCACGATCTCTCCCTGGGAGGGCTGGAAGTCGAGCATCCCGGCCGGGTTGTCAATTACTGCTTCGAGAGTATTATCCGTGAAAAGGAACTGGAGTTCGATTATACCATCAGAAAAGGCGTGGCCACGAACATGAATGCTTCTTTTCTGATGAAGCAGATGAGGATCATGGACTAACCGGCAAGGGGATGCTGAAGGCTGAAGAAAACCTGAGCACCATAGAAAAGATCATCATCGGATTCTCCGATCTTGCCTGGGGAACCCCTCTGCTGGTACTTCTGCTGGGCGGAGGAGTTTTTTTCCTGGTCTACTCCCGCCTGCTGCCGCTGCGGTATTTCCGGCATGCCATCCATATCCTGATGGGACGCTATGACAATCCCCTGGAAGAAGGCCAGATCAATCACTACCAGGCGCTTTCCACGGCACTGGCCGCCACGGTGGGAATGGGAAATATCAGCGGAGTGGCCATTGCGATCACGATGGGCGGACCGGGCGCCATTTTCTGGATGTGGATCAGTGCCATCCTGGGAGTGACCACCAAATATTTCACCTGTACCCTGGCTGTGCTTTTCCGGGGAAGGGACTCCAACGGAGAGATCCAGGGCGGACCTATGTACTTCATTGTGGAAGGACTGGGCAGGAACTGGAGACCGCTGGCTGTCTTTTTTTCCCTGCTGGGAATGATCGGAGTGCTGCCTATGTTCCAGGCCAACCAGCTGACCCAGGTCATCCGTGATGTAATGCTGATCCCCGCAGGAGTGGAGGCAGGATTCGGTTCCAACCTGATCACGGGACTGGTCTGCAGTTCCCTGGTGGGAGTGGTCATCTTCGGGGGGATCAAACGGATCGGAAAGGTGACAGGACGGCTGGTTCCCGTCATGGTGATCCTTTATGTAGTGTCGGTGCTCTTCATACTGTTTTCCAATCCCGATAAGATCCTTCCCGGGCTGGCCCTGATCTTCCGGGATGCATTCACGGCCGAATCGGTGCTGGGAGGATCACTGGGTGCACTGGTCATCACCGGTGTACGGCGGGGCGCCTTTTCCAACGAGGCAGGGATCGGCACGGCCCCCATGGCCCACGGGGCGGCAAAAACCAATGAACCCGTAAGGGAGGGACTGGTGGCCATGCTGGGTCCCATTGTGGATACCATCATTGTCTGCACCATGACCGCCCTGGCCCTCATCATAACCGGGGTCTGGAACTCCGGGGAGTCAGACGGGATCACCCTGACCGCCGATGCATTTCAGACCGCCATCCCGGGAGTGGGAGCTTACCTGCTGACCATCTGTGTCACCATATTTGCCGTCTCCACCATGCTCTCTTTTCCCTATTACGGGGCCAAGTGTTTTTCATTTGTCTTCGGTGCCAGGCACAGTTATATCTACAAGTGGTTCTACATCATCTCCATCCCCGCGGGGGCCACGGCCACCCTGGGTGTGGTGATCAGCATCTTCGACGGAGCGTATGCCTTGATGGCATTCCCTACCATGATATCGACCCTGTTGCTCTCACGGTCGGTGGTCAGGGCTTCCAGGGACTATTTTCGCCGGCTGGATCAAAGCCGGCGTTCCCCGGCCTCCTCAGGACCAGGGAACCGGCCCCGGATCCCTAAAAACCATTGAACTGAGCATGGTCTCCCGAGTGCCGGTGAACTAAGCATGGCCTCCCG
>JBNJEV010000066.1:0-14448 GCA_051746185.1 Bacteroidota bacterium | reverse complement strand
CCTGGCCTTCATGGGTTTTGCGGGGATGGTGTAGGGGCTTGCTTCGCAAGCAGTTAGGCCTGCAGGGGCAGGCGGTTAGGGGTTAGGGGCTAGGACCTGCGGCGGTTAGGAGCTGGCGGTTAGGGCAGGCGGTTAGGGCAGGCGGCTAGGACCTGTGAGGCTGGCGGTTAGGGATAAATAATACAAAAATACTTTTTTTATCCACCTATTAACTTATATGATGTTGTTTCGGATAAAAAATATCGATCAAGGAATATTTTTTATCGGAAAAGTACCGATATAGTTAATAACCTGATAATTTTTATACATGTCCCAACAGCCGGGATCTATTTTTCAGGGGATATACCCCATTTGGATGCAAATTTTTTATCCCATCTAATAACGCCCTGAAATAAGGCTGGTGATGTACTTTGCAGGACGGATACAACCAGATTATATAATAAGCATTTAGAGGTCTAAATATCTGTTTATAAGTATTTTATGACATGGCCGGCCATATCATAGAAAAGACCATTTCTTTTGTTAAAGAGCAGCTTGCCGGTGCCGAAGGGGGACATGACTGGTTCCATACGGAACGGGTATGGAAAATGGCCCGTTTTCTCCGTGACCGGGAAGGCCGGGGAGACCATCTGACCATTGAGCTGGCCGCACTGCTCCATGATATTTCCGATCCCAAGTTCAATGACGGGGATGAACAGAAGGCCGGGAGGCTGGCTTACAGGTTCCTTATAGAGAATAAAGTGGGCCGGGACCGGGCAGAACATATCCGCTCCATTATCAACCATCTGTCCTTCAAGGGGGGGATTCCACAGGAAGAAATAGACTCCATCGAATTCGGGATCGTTCAGGATGCCGACCGGCTGGATGCCATGGGAGCCATCGGGATCGCCAGGGCTTTTCACTACGGGGGTTATAAGGACCGGGTCATCTTTGATCCCGGGATACCCATCCGGGATTACCCCGATTCATCAGCCTACCATGCTTCCGATGCCCCCACCATCAACCATTTTTATGAAAAACTTCTCAAACTGAAGGATCTGATGAATACATCCGCCGGGAAAAAGATCGCCCGGGAGCGGCATGATTTCATGGTGCGGTTCCTGGAAAGATTTTTCAGGGAGACGGATCAGGAAGGGCCGGGCCCTAAAAGAGAAAATTCAGGTTGATGTAAAGACCTGAATCCCCATCTTCCTCCCTGGCCGCAAAACCGTAATCCACCGTTACGATGAAATTCTGGTTCAGGGCGAAATGGATCCCTCCCCCTAACCCCAGGTGGGGCACCTCTCTGGCATCCTGGTCAATGATCTGTTCGGGAAGGTTCCCGGGCAGATCTTCCGGCAATCCGGACATGTCCATTTCATATTTCTGGGTGACCATTCCCGCATCCAGAAATGCAGAGAGGGCAATGTAAAGGTTCTGATTCAGAACCGTGGTCCTGAGGATCTTTCCCCGCAATTCAATGTTCCCGTAGGCAAATCCCTCCCCCACGATCCTGTTCCTCAACACCCCGCGAACGGTCTTCGATCCGCCCACCCCGTCCGTGGTAAGCTTGGGTGCTGTATTGTACAGGTAGGGCAACATGTAAAAGGGCATCTCGCCTGTCAGTTTTCCCTGGTAGGACAGCCGGTAAGCCAGGTTCATCCACTGGGGGATCAGGGTGAAATACTGGCGATGGGTAAGCACAAGCCGCGTGTAACTGTAATCGGTGGTACTCAGGAAGGAAGGGGCATAATGCAGCTGCATCTCCGTCCAGATCCCTTTGAACGGATTGGGCTCATTGTCCCTGGTATCATACACAAGTCCCCCTTTCAGCAGGGTATGTCCCCCGCCTTTGGCCTGGTCGGCCGGGATCAGACCGTATTCCACATAATTGCCATACAGTGAATTACGAGACAGCAGATCCTCCTCCTTCCCCTCATTCAGGCTCTCCACATCCACCGAATCGATGTTGTTTCCGTAATAGGCCACCCCTGCCAGCCACCGGAACTTCTTTCCCAGGATCTGTCCCTGGAAATCAGCCTTCAGCCTCAGCAGCTGACGGGCATGCCGGTAGTAGAGCCTGTTGGCCAGTCCCTGTTCGGTCTCGCTGGCTTCATATTCCGGGCTGTAAACTGCCTTGTAGCCGTTAAATCCATAAAAATCAAGGGCCTTCTCGGTCAGGTAGCTGGCCTCAAAAAAGGACCTGATCCCGGGGATCAGTCTGTCCGAATCGTAGGTGATCTGGTTGATCCCGTTGCCTTTGGTGGTACGTGACCATTCCACGTAGACCGAATGGTCATACATGGGATAACGTGATCCGTCACCGTACCAGTATAAATTGACCAGGGCGCCGTACTTAAAACCGATATCCGAATCGTAGGCCACTACCGGGACCCCTCCCAGGGAGAATCCGGTTTTGACCTTTTCCTCCCTCTGGTCGGTTGTACTTTCTTTTTCCTGGGCTGTTACACTGATGGAAATCAATAAGATAAGATACAGGGTCAGTCTTTGTCGGATCATAGGATTTGATTTATGCAGGTTCCAATTTATACATTTTTTCCGTTTCGCCAATGAGGGGTTCTGTGGATAATTGTGTACATTTAATTGTTCAAGTAGTCCCGAATGAGGTTTTTCCGGCTCATCCTCTATTTTTTCCTGGTCCTTGCAGGTGCATTTCTCATCTTTCTGGCCTATGCCACGCTGGATGATTATCAGCCCGGTTTTGTCGAATCCAGGCACACCGACCGGCAGGTCCCTTCCCTGTCAGATACTGCCGTGATCGACCTGCTGATCTGGAATATCGGGTATGCCGGTCTGGATGCTTCCATGGATTTTTTCTATGACGGGGGTAAGCAGATGAGGCCTTCCCGGGAGGGAGTGGACCGGAATCTGCAAGGGATCCTGGAAACATTGTCCGCCCATCAGGACAAAGATTTCATCCTGCTGCAGGAGGTGGACCGCCGTTCCAAACGGAGTTACCATCTTAACCAGGTAAACATCATCGAAAGTCATTTCCCCGGCTATAGCGCATATTTCGGCATGAATTACAATGTCTCATTTGTGCCCGTTCCCCTGAAATCCCCCATGGGAAAAGTGGAATCGGGCCTGGTGACACTTACCAGCCATCCACCCGCCACTGTGACCCGCCACAGTTTCCCGGGAAATTATTCCTGGCCGGTCAGGCTCTTCATGCTGGACCGCTGCTTTCTGGTCAGCCGCTATCCCGTGGAGGGAGGAGTGGAGCTTCTGGTGATCAATACCCACAACTCCGCCTATGATGACGGCTCGCTCAGATCCATCCAGATGTCCTTTCTCAGGGAATTCCTGCTCACCGAATATGAACAGGGGAATTACGTGGTGGTGGGAGGCGACTGGAACCAGACTCCATACGGATTTGAATCGGACCTGCTGAACCATCCTTTCGATACCCTGGACGTAACCTTCATTGAAAAGAACTTTCCCGGGGCGGAATGGAGATGGGCCTATGATCCCGAGACTCCTACAAACCGGCGTGTCTCCACTCCTTATGATTCATTCAGTTCGCTGACCACGGTGATCGACTGCTACCTGCTTTCTCCCAACATCCGCGTGGAGCATGTGGAAACCATTGATCTGGATTTCAGGTGGAGCGACCACCAGCCGGTGCTTCTGAAGGCCCGTCTGGACGCAGGTAAAACACAAAAAAAATCGCCTATATGAATCTTCTGAAAAAAATTGTAACCATTCTGTTTATAGTGATCCTCCTGGTCGTGTCGGCAGGATTGATCTACATGAACATCATTAAAAAACGTGCAGTTCCCGATTACAATGAAGATGTGGACCTGGAGCACCTCACGGGTGAAGTGACCGTCTACAGGGATTCAATGGGCATGCCGCATATTTATGCCGGAAATGAACCGGATCTTTACCGGACCGTTGGATATCTGATGGCCCAGGACCGGCTCTGGCAAATGGACCTGATGCGCAGGATCACCACGGGAAGGCTTTCGGAAGTGCTCGATCCCGGGCTGGTGGACGCTGATCAGCTTTTCAGGGCACTCGATTTCACCGGAAAATCCGAGTTGGTGCTATCACGGACCGATCCTGAGATTATCACCTGCCTGGAAGCATTTGCCGACGGGGTGAACCAGTTCATCGAGAAGAATCCCCGGAAGCGCTCTTTTGAATTCAGCCTTCTCGGGTACGATCCCGAGCCCTGGGAACTTGTCCACACAGCCAACCTGATCGGGTATATGTCGTGGGACCTGTCCTCTGGATGGGGTTCGGAGATCGCACTGTACAAATTACAACAGGTGCTTCCGGACACGCTTATCCGGGAACTGATCCCCGACCTGAAATACCACGGCACGCCTGTATTTCCCGATTATATGACCCCGGACAGTCCCCCGGATAGTCTCCCGGAGATAAAGTCTTTTTTCCATGAAATGACCTCAGACATTCCCCCGGAGGTCCTGTCCCTCCTCGATGATGTGACCTCGGACAGTCCCCCCGAGCTCCAGTCCCTCTTCGATGATGCCGTAGACTTTGTGAAAGACAACGGACTGATGGTGTTCAGCGGATCCAACAACTGGGCCATTTCCGGGAGCCGCAGTGAAACGGGTATGCCACTGATGTCCAATGATATGCATCTGGGCCTGATGGCTCCGGGGATCTGGTATCCCATGCACCACGTGGTGGAAGGCAAGCTGAATGTCACCGGGGTGGTCCTCCCGGGTGCCCCCTATGTCATCTGCGGACACAATGAAGATATTGCCTGGGGCATGACCAATGTAGCAGTGGATGATACCGATTTTTACCTGGAGACCATCAACCCCGAAGATACCAACCAGTACCTGCTGGACGGTCATTGGGTGGATATGAAGCTGGTGGAGGAAGAATTCCGGATAAAAGGTTCGGACTCTCCGGAGGTCAGGATCAACAGGTTCACCCACAGAGGTCCCGTGGTAAGCCGGTTCAGGGACGTCGGCGACAGGGTGATCTCGGTCAGGTGGCAGGGGAACAGTTACAGCAACGAGCTCAGATCGGCCCATCTGCTGAACCGGGCCTCCAGCTGGGAAGAATTCCGTGATGCGTTGCGGAGTTTCACTTCCATCAGCCAGAATGTGGTATATGCCGACAGGTCCGGGAACATCGGAATGCAGACTGCCGCGGGGATACCCTTACGGAGAGAAGGGGGGATCCTGGTTTATCCCGGCGATACTTCTTATTATGACTGGGTGGGACAGGTGCCTTTCGAGGAGCTTCCGTTTTCCTACAATCCCGGGAGCGGACATGTTTCCAGTGCCAACAACCGGACGGTGGGCGAGGATTATCCCTACTATATCGGAACCTGGTTCGGTCTTCCCCACAGGATCAACAGGATCAGGGAGATGCTCGGGGAAAAAGAGATTATGGGCACCGGTCATTTCAGAAAAATGCTCCGTGACCAGGTTTCCGGACTGGCCCGGGAAATGACCCCGCTTTACCTGGAAGCCCTCAGAGACCACACAGAAGGAATCTATGGATCGGCTCATCAGATCCTGGAGGGATGGGATTATGACATGTCGGCTTCCTCTCCCGCTGCGATGATCCATGAATTCATCTGGATAGAACTGATACGGGCCATATTCCGTGATGAACTCGGGGAGAACTTTTCACTGTTACAGCATATCCTGGCCAGCAACCTGATCAACCGGGTCAGGATCACGGGGGAATCAGCATGGTGCGATGATGTTTCTACCGCTGATCGAAAAGAGACCTTTCAGGACAACATCCGGACCGCCTTCCGGCAGACGGTCGATACCCTTGCCACTCTTTACGGTGATGAACCGGATGACTGGCAGTGGGGAGATCTGCACAGGGTTTCCCTGCTTCATCCCCTGGGTGAAGTGAAGATCCTGGACAGGCTATTTAATATCAATCGGGGGCCCTACCGTGTGGGAGGCAGTTTTCATACGGTCTGTCCCTTCAGCTATCCCATAGGGAGATCGTTTCTCGCCAACCATGGCGCCTCCCAGAGACATATTTTCAATACGGCTGACTGGGACGCATCCCTGACGGTGATCCCCACAGGGATTTCGGGCGTACCTGGTTCGGACCACTATATGGACCAGACGGTCTTGTATATAAATAATGAATTTCATCCCCACTACTTCACCCGGAAGGCTGTGGAAGAGCACATGAGGTACAGGGCCGTATTCCGATGATCACGCCAGGTAAGAATTGATCTTTTCCAGTAACATGGCCGGATTGAGCGGCTTGGTGAGCAATGCCACACAGCCCGCATTTTCCGCTTCCCGGTATTCGACCGAAAACGCGTAAGCGGTCTGTGCGATGACCACCACATTTTCTGCGATGGATTTGATTTTCCTGGTGGCAGTGATTCCGTCCATTCCGGGAAGGTGGATGTCCATCAGGATCAGATCTGTTTCCGGATGCTCGGTGATATACTTGACCGCCTCCTCTCCGCCGGTGACAAATGCAACATGTACCCCGGTGTTTTTCAGGATATCTCCCACTACAAATGTGGCGGATTCATCATCCTCCACCACCAGAATGTGCTTTGTATTCCACCGGTATTCAGGCATGATTCCCATCAAATGACGATTCCCGCAGTTGGCTAAGAGGGATCTCGTTGCCGATGCGGTTATTCTAATTTACTAAAAATAAAATCACTCTCTTCTATTTTAGGGATAATTATTTCAGTCCCGAATGAAAATATTATAAATTTAGGACCGGATAACTGACCATTTTATGAAACTTAAAAAGATCCTGGGAATTGACATCGGAGGCTCAGGGGTAAAAGGAGCCGTCGTCAACACCAAGAAAGGCAAACTGGTTACCGACCGTTACCGTATTCCCACACCCAAGCCGGCCAAACCAGAATCAGTCGCCGAAGTAATCAGGCAAATTACAGAGCACTTTAAATGGAAGGGTCCCGTGGGCGTAGGGTTCCCGGGAGTCATACAGCGTGGGATCGCCCGTACTGCGGCCAATGTGGATGATTCCTGGATCGACCGGGACGTGAACAGGCTCTTTTCTGAAAAGACGGGCTGCAGGGTCCATGTGGTAAATGATGCAGATGCCGCGGGGATGGCAGAAACAAAGTTCGGAGCCGGAAAAGGAGAAACCGGGGTGGTGCTTCTGATCACCGTGGGAACAGGTCTGGGGACGGTCCTGTTCGTGAACGGGAAACCGGTACCCAATCTGGAACTGGGACATATTTTACTTCACGGGGATGATGCGGAACTATACGCTTCCGATGCAGCCCGTAAAAGCGAGGACCTTGACTGGGAAACCTGGGCCGGAAGGTTCAACGAATACCTGCTCCGGCTGGAGGAACTGATCTGGCCCGATAAGATCATCATCGGAGGGGGAGCAAGCAAGAAAGGGGAAAAGTTTTTCCCCTATCTGACCACCAAGGCTCCGGTTGTCCCCGCCAGCCTGATGAATGAAGCCGGTATTGTGGGTGCCGCCCTGGTAAGCAAGTATTACAACAAGCTGGATAAGAAGGCGGACACAAAAAAGAAAAAGTAGGACGGCTATTGTTGCGCCGTCCAGTTCTTCAGGGTGCCGGCGAGTTTAACCAGCCTCAGGAACTCCGACCGGAATCCTTCTTCATCCTCTCCCCTGGCCTGTTTCGCCAGTGCAGCCACATGCTCCAGCGATGCATCTTTTTTGTATTCGGATCCACGGAGGAGCAGTCCGAATTCTGCGACCGCAGCCGAAAAACGAAAGTTCTCCGAGGTTTCTTCCGGTTCCAGCACCTTCCCTTTCACGGGGATCTCCACTTTTGTGCTGGTATCCCCGTCAGGCTGTTTGTAGCGAAGCTTCACCGTTATCAGCTCGGCAGAAGGATCTGCCTCCATGTTCATTTCGCCCGGTTGTTCATGGCCTGACTGGTATTTCAGGGGATCGATGCTTTTCAGCGGTTCGGACGAACCGGCAGGGATCAGCTCATAAAGCGCGGTGACCGTATGGCCGGCACCCATCTCGCCGGCATCCTTTTTATCATCATTGAAATCTTCATCATTGAGAAGCCTGTTTTCATATCCCACCAGCCTGTACCCTTTCACACGGGCAGGATTGAATTCGATCTGGAACTTCACATCCTTGGCGATGGTGAACAGGGTCCCCCCGAATTCGGTGATGAAGACCTTTCTTGCTTCCTGAATATTATCGATATAGGCATAATTCCCGTTACCTTTGTCGGCAATAATCTCCATCTTATCGTCCTTGTAATTGCCCATACCGAATCCCAGAACGGTCAAAAAAACACCATGTTCCCGTTTTTCCTCGATCATCCGCTCCATCTCTGCATTGCTGGACGGACCGATGTTGAAATCCCCGTCCGTCGCCAGGATGATCCGGTTGTTCCCCTCTTCAATGAAGTTGTTCTGGGCCACTTTGTAGGCCAGCTTCAGACCCGCACCGCCGGCGGTGGAACCACCCGACTGCAGTCTGTCCAGAACCGCCAGGATCTCCTGCTTTTTGGATCCCGGTGTGGATTCCAGCACGAGTCCCGCCGCACCTGAGTAAACCACCATGGCCACCCGGTCTTCCGGTCTCAGTTCACCCACCAGCATCCGGAAAGCCTGCTTCAGCAGGGGAAGCTTGTTGGGCGATCCCATCGACCCGGACACATCGATCAGAAAAACCAGGTTGGAAGGCGGGAGATGCTCTTTATCGATGCTTTTTCCCCTGAGTCCCACATGCAGGAGCTGGTGATCCTCATTCCAGGGGCAGGTTGAGATTTCGGTATATACCGAGAATGGATGTTTTCCTTTCGGTTCAGGGTATTCATAGCTGAAATAGTTGATCATCTCCTCGATCCTCACCGCATCCACGGGAGGCAGCTGTCCCATATTCAGGAACCTGCGAACATTGGAGTAGGATGCCCTGTCCACATCAATGCTGAAAGTGGAAAGCGGTTGATGCAGCACATCCTTGAACCCGTTCTCATGGATGGTGGAATACCCTTCCGTGTTCCACTGCTGTACGGTTCCCTCATAGGCCAGTGCCTGGCTGTGATGCCGGGTGTGGCCTCCTGTGTGCGTACCCTTCACCCGTCCCGGTGCAGGGAGTGTCATATCTACGTGCGTCTTCCGTTCCCTGTCCGGCGCTTCATATTCCTGAAAGATCACTTCCTCGAGCGGCTGTTGCGATCTTTTCAGAGTAACATCGATCCGGCTGGAACCACCGATCTTTACCTCGGCCCGCTCCATTCCCGGAAAAGTGAAAAGAAGAAATTTATCTTCGGGTCCCACCGTAATCCGGTAGGCTCCCTGAAAATCGGTAACCGTTCTGGTGGAGGTCCCTTTGACCATAACATGGACCCCTTCCAGGGGATTTCCCGATTCATCGGATACAATCCCGTGAATCAAACGGTTTTGTGCGGGGGTCATCCCGTATACAGAAAAAAACAGTATGACCAGAACTGATGCAATTGTTTTCATGATTTGCTGTTTTAAGTTTGACTTCACCCGGAGGATGCCCGGTTGAAATGAATTCCATAAAAACTCTCACATTTTTTTTACTTTTACGGGGATCCTTCCCTCTTGATATGCTTGAGATCAGCGGGAAACATCCCGATACTACGGACGAGGAACTGCTGGAGAAATATCTCTCTTCGGGAGACCTGGACACACTGGGTGAACTCTATGCCCGGTACATGCATATGGTATATGGTGTGTCCCTGAAATACCTGGATAACCGGGAAGATGCCCAGGATGCCGTCATGCAGATCTTCGAAAAACTCATCACCGGTCTTCACGAACATGAGGTACGGAATTTCAGAAGCTGGCTTTATGTGCTGACCAAAAACCACTGTTTCATGCAGTTCAGGGCGGCAAAATACAAAGACCGGAAATTTCAGGCGGTCAAATTCGAGGCTGAATTTATGGAATCTGTAGATGATGTGCATCCATTGGACAGAGAGGATGGTTCAACGGAGAATGGTTCAACGGAGAATGGTTCGATGGAAAATGGTTCATTGGGGGATGTCCTGAGAAAATGCATCGAACAATTGAGATCTGAACAGAAACAGTGTATTGAGTTGTTTTATTATCAGAAACTTTGCTACAGGGAGATCTCTGAACATCTTCAAATGGAGGAGAAAAAGGTGAAAAGTCACCTCCAGAACGGAAAACGGAATTTGAAAATTTGTCTGGAGAAAAACAATGTCCGCTAAAAAGAAATACAGCAGCGTGCAGGAATTTCTGCGGTACCTGAAAGGAGTTATTTCCAACCGGGAACGCCATGAATTTGAAAAGGACCTGGAATCGGATCCCTTTGCAAAGGAGGCCCTGGAAGGGCTGGAAAAACTCGATCCTGACCAGGCCGAGCAGGATCTCCTGGATCTTCATGCCAGACTGAGGGAAAAACTGGGGCGCGACTGTTCGGAGCACAGCCGCTCGGAGCACAGCCGCTCGGAGCATGACAGACCAGACCAGGATAAGGCACCCCTCACAAGACCTGCCGGCAAAAAGAGGATCAATCGGAGAAGAAGGATCGCCATTTTCAGTGCAGCGGCGGTGGCGGCTTCCCTGCTGATCGTGGGGACCGTCTTCCTGCAGCTTTATGATTTCAGTCCCGAACAGGCCGAGGAGACTTTGTATGAACGGGAATATCCGGGTCTCAGATCTGAAGCTGCAGAGGAACCCGTGCAGAAAGAAGCCGCTGAACCGGAAACTACGGCACCAGAAGGCACGGGACCAGAGACCATGGCACCATCAGCCGCTGAAAAAGAGGCCGCTGAACCGGAAGCCGCTGCCCCTACCCGGCTCCTGCAGGAACAGGCAGCGGCTCCAGAGGCTGCTGACCGAATCATCCATGAAGAAGCCACTCCCACACCACCTGTTGCCGAAAAAGACGAGGCAGCTGAGCGCAAGATGGAGGCCATGCCTGCAGAGGAGCAGGTGGTGGAAACCGTGCCCGCAGAGGAACAGGTGGTGGAAGCCGCGCCTTCGCTGGAACAGGTGATGCAGACCGGAGCTGTGGAAAAGACGGCCCGCCGCAGGGAGGGGACCAGGAGCCAACCCGTTGCTTTTCAGGAACAGGACACGCAGCGGAAAGCCATGCAGCAGAAAGACCTTGCAGATGATCAGGAACTTACCCAACAGGCCAAAGGGATGGTGGCGGAAACAACAGGTCATGTGGTTTTCCTGGATGAGGATTTGGAGCCAATCGCCAGACCAGTATCCGAACCGACAGCCGAACCGACAGCCGAACCGAGAGCCGGAGAAGCCTCTTTTCCGGAACCTTCCACGGGATATGAAGCTTTCAAATCTTATGTGAAAGCTAACCTCCGGTTCCCGCCTGAAGATACCCTCACGCAAAAAGCAGAGGTTGTCCTTCAGTTCACCGTCAATCCTGAAGGTGAAATCAAAGATATTCGGGCGTTGAGTACTCCCGGAGAACCTTTTACCCGTCAGGCTGAGTTGTTGCTGCTGGAGGGGCCATCATGGAATCCTGCTGTGGACCAGGAAGTAAAAACTGCAGAGCAGGTAAGGCTTAAATTTGTCTTTAGCAGATAATCAAAATAACAGGGTATCCCATTTTGGGAAAACATGACTTAACAAAACCATTAATAATTAATTATTTTGTTAGTTCTTTGTTCTTTTAATTTTTTTATCAGTACGGCCTAACAGCCTTATTTGTAGTAATATATAAGGTTTGTGAAAAAATAACAATTTTTCTAAAACTAACGATAATGTTAACTCTTAATGGAACTGTTACTTGCTGAATCGCCTAAATTGGCTATACCTTGTTTTTGTTCCTCTGAATGTAACTAGCGCACCACCGGGAATTCGGTGATACGCAGGGTGGAACAGCCGTAGGGAATCATGGTGATCTCATCGGGCTGCTCGTCTTCAAGGTGTTTCAGCGGCAGACTGTGCGGCAGGGGTCCCGCCATGTGCCTGTATGGCTTCCAGTCGGGTAGAATTTTACCCTTCGTCTTTATCATAACCGGGGCATTTTCAACGCTCCACGGGTAAAATTCGCTGTTTTTTCTCTTCAGATCAACCGCTCCTGTTCCTCTATTCCGTGACAAAAATTCAAATCCGCCAGCAGGATCCTCAACGGCTGACTCCAGCAATCCGTAATTCCAGGGATCAGTGGGCCGGACCTCATGAAAGTCCCCCCACCGGTCGGTGCTGTCCACATGGCTCCAAACTTCACCGATCTTCAATACATATACCAGAGGACCACGGTGTACCGATACGGAATTCTCCACCCATCTCTCCAGTCTTGTCTTCATGGGCAGCTGCAGTTCCAGAACGTCTTCGTTCTCCCACCTCCGGTCGATCACCGCCATGTTCCCTCCTTTCTCCGTCCGCAATAAGCTGCCATTCAGACTGAGTGTAGCCTCATCACACCATCCTGGAATCCGGAGATGAAACGGGAATTCTACTGCCCGGGAAAGGGAGATATTAAACCTGACCCTGTCATCGAAGGGATATCGGGTCACCTGCCGGATGGAGATTTCAATGTCCTCTCCCACCCTGGCCCGGACCACACTGGGGGCAAACATGATGGCAGCCAGTCCCCCGTCAGCCGTGGCATACCAGAGATGGGTCACCAGTTTGGGCCATCCCTGGTGCAAATTGCAGGTACAGCATGGATATCCGGTGAGCAGTCCAAAACAGAGATCCGTTTGGCCATGGTGGTCTTCTTCGTAAAAGTTATGACGGTCGCGAGTGAGCATCACCTGGTTGGCCTGCTGGAAATACTGTCTGGAAGTAAAATCATCGGAGATCTGTGCCGGCAGAGCATTGTAGGCAATCCGCTCCAGGTGATCCATGAATTCTGTATCCCCCGTAACCGCGATCATTTTCTCCAGGGAATACATCAGCTCCACCACAGAACAGAGTTCGACCCCCTGGGTGGGAACACGGCCGTGCAGGGGTTCATCTCCCCCATACATGCCCTGGGGTTGCCCGTGAAAGTGCCGGATATCCCGGAACGCTTTTTTCACGGCTGCCAGGTATTCCGGATCGGGATCCTGCTGATAACGGATCAGGGGCTCCTTGATCCCCTGGGCCAGGTTCACGCAATGGAAACTCTGCAGCTGTTCCACGCAGAGACGTTCGATCAGGGTATCCTCATATGGATATCTGTTCCCGGTATTATAAGGATAAAGATGGTCCAGTTCCGCTCCCCTGTAACAATCCGTATGGAGAAAGACCCTGGTCCAGGGGAAGGTCTGCTCATGGATCAGGTCCCCCAGATCCAGGAGGAAGGTTTCCCCGGTGATGTTGTATAACCAGTATACCATCATCAGGTTTTCCCCACCTCTTTTGTTGGCCCAGAATGACCAGTGGTCCAGTGGCGTTTCCGGCAATTGAGAGAGCTGGTAACGAAAGTACCGGGTCATCAGGTCGATCACCCTTTCATCCCCGGTGGCCTCGTAATACTGTTTCAGAACTTTCAGCATCACCATCTTGGGCCACCAGTCACGCCTTCTTGATTTCTGGATCCCCGGCTCGGGTTCGGGTTCTTCTACAAATGGAACCGGACCGAAATAGCCTTCTTCGGTCTGACTGTTGAGGGTCCATTCTATCCATGGCATGGCCTTGTTTTTCAAACTATCATCATCCAGCAGCCAGGCCAGAGGCACCAGTCCGTCCAGCCAGTACGGACCCCTCTCCCAGCCGTCGCCCTCCCCGCCAAGCCATCCGTTCCGTTCCCCCAGCACGGACGGGTACCATTCATCCAGATGTCCGGTCATGCCGTTTTTCATGAGCAGGAGTTGATGGAACAACCATCCTTCCGGTTTGATGGAACCCAGGGGCAGTTCGACATAAGGCTTTGGGGCCAGCGGGGGACGGTTCTGTAATCCGGCTGCAGTTTCCGTCTTATCCCTGACTTTACACGCCGTTAGGATGACTGCCAGGATTCCCGGCAGCAGAAGCAGCATTCTTACCATCAGTTGTAAACAGGTTTATGATCAAGGTAAATATTCCCAGAATGACCAGCAAAAGCAAATCCATACGGATGCGAAAAATCTGGTCCGGGATCCAACCGAGAAGGGACAGGATAAAAATGATCAAACAGGCAAATGTCATCACCGGTATGATAATCCCGGGTTTTTTCTTTAAAAAGATGGCGGTGAAGATCATGGGGGCCAGCAGTGCGGTGCCTGCAAAACTGACCCTGGCCAGAAGGACAAGTTCATCACTGCTCAGGATGGAAAATACCATGGCAGCCATTCCAAAAAAGACGATCGCCAGCCGGGTGCGTAGCATCACCATTTTGTCAGTACCCTTTAAAAGCGATCTGAATTCTGTACCCAGGGCAAAGATTTGTGAGTCGCTGGTGGACAATGCCGCAGCGATCAGTCCGATAATGGCAAGCGCGGCCACGGCTCCGGGCTGATCGAACAAAAGCACGTTGGCAATAAATCCGGCAGTGGACTCTGCAGGATACTTCACCGCACCGTAGTATCCCAGGATCAGGGTGGGGAAAATGATCAAATTGGCAAATATGCCC
>JBNJEV010000065.1:0-14527 GCA_051746185.1 Bacteroidota bacterium | reverse complement strand
CGGAGACCTTCAGGTGCTGACCCATTTTGGAGGCGAATTCGGAAGAGACGCAGAAGGGAATATTGTGGATGTCAGGGAGTACGACGAAAATCAGGTCGCATATGAGATCAAAAAAGTGGAAGAATACCTCCCTGATTTCGTTAACGCAATGGATGCCATCGGTTACGAAGGTTATTACAGCTATGAATTATGCCATCCCCTTCCGGTGGTGAACGGCAAAAAAGTGGGCATTGATTACGTGGAAAAATCTGCGGCGCTGGCCAGTAAGATGATGAAAGGCCTGTTGGAGCTCCCCAGGTAGGATTCGAACCTACGACCTACGGATTAACAGTCCGCCGCTCTAACCAGCTGAGCTACTGAGGAATTTTTCACCCGAAATCCAGATTCCCAACATGGACGTACTCTCCTGTGCACGTGTATCTTTTCAGGCGTGGCAAAATTAACTGCTTTTCATCAATAAAACAATACAATTCACAAAAAACCTTTGTTTATATTTGCACGAAATCTGAATGAAATGGCGAAAGTTCTCGGCATGGGAAATGCCCTTGTGGACATCATTACCCACATCAGCAGTGACAAGGTACTGGAAGGTTTTGGACTGATCAAGGGAAGCATGACCCTGGTGGACCTGGACACATCCAACTTTATTCATGCAGAAACTGCCGGACTGCCCAAGACCAAAGCTTCTGGAGGATCAGCGGCCAATACCATCCATGGCCTGGCCCACCTCGGAATTGAAACGGGCTTTGTGGGATCAGTCGGAAATGATGATCTGGGAAGGTTTTTCAAGAAAGATATGCAGATCAACAAGATCAATCCTATCCTTTTCCGCACCATGAATGAAACAGGACGTGCCGTGGCCCTGGTCTCCTCCGACTCGGAGAGGACCTTTGCCACCTATCTGGGGGCAGCCATCGACCTGACCACGGAAGATATCATACATGATATTTTTGAGGACTATGATTACTTCTTTATGGAAGGATACCTGGTACAGAATAAGGACTTGCTGGAAAAAGCACTCCGCCTGGCTTCCGAGGCCCGTCTGAAGATCTACCTTGATCTGCCCAGTTTCAACGTAGTTGCAGAGAACCAGTCGTTTCTGAAATCGATGATCCATGAACATGTGGACGTGCTGTTCGGCAATGAAGAGGAGATCATGGCACTGACCGAGGATACACCGGAGGCCTCAGCCATGGAATTCCAGCAGGATACCGAGGTGGTGGTCATCAAGATGGGTGCGGAAGGCTCGGTCTGTTTTTCAGCAGGAGAAGAGAAAGCACGGATCGGCGTAAGGCCTTCCAGGCCGGTAGATACCACCGGTGCCGGGGATCTTTATGCAGCCGGTTTCATTTACGGTCAGATCAAAGGATATCCCCTGGAAACATGCGGGAAGATAGGTGCGATCCTTGGGGGCAGGATCATCGAGCTGGAAGGGGCAAAAATGGACGAATCCCACTGGGAGAATATCCGCAGAGAGGTCCGGAATCTGGAAGATTAGTCAGCCGCCGGCACCCTTACCTGATAACATATCCTCACAAGAGTAAGAATCATTTTAAAAATTTACTACTATGTATTGCATGGTATTAATTTTTTATTATATCTTTGAAAAATAAAATTGCTTGCATAGGCATATATTCTGGATCCTACAGTATTATAAAATCAGAGAACCATGAAGATCGAAAATTCCAAAGCGCAGATGCGGAAGGGTATCCTGGAATATTGTATCTTACTTATTCTGGATAAGAAAGATCTCTATACCACAGACATAATCAATGCACTGAAGGAGAATAACCTGATTGTTGTCGAAGGGACCCTCTATCCGTTGCTTACCAGGCAAAAAAATTCCGGTTTGCTCAGTTACAGATGGGAAGAAAGCACACAGGGTCCTCCCAGAAAATATTACAGCCTGACCGATAAAGGCAGGATTGTTTTGAAAGAGCTGGATAAATCCTGGGACGAACTGATCAAATCAGTTAACTCAATCAAGAATATTCAATAAAGCCTTATATCATGAAGAAAGCAATTAAAATAAACTTAAGCGGAATCATCTTCCACATTGACGATGATGCTTATGAAAAACTTAAAGCCTATCTGGACAGGATCAGCAGGTACTTTGGCGATACACAGGAGAGCAAGGAGATCATCGATGATATTGAATCCCGGATCGCCGAACTCTTCCAGGAAAGGATTACCAGGGAAAACCAGGTGATTACCCTGCATATCGTCAATGAAGTAATTGATATCATGGGGAATCCGGAAGACATAGCCGGTTCAGGCGAAGAAGCGGGTAAAGAACAGACCTTCCATGAAACCTACTCCACTACCAAGAGGCTCTACCGGGACCCTGAAAATTCTGTCATCGGAGGAGTTTGCGGGGGACTGGGTGCATATTTCAGAATCGACCCGGTCATCTTTCGTTTGCTCTTCGTGATTTTCTTCTTTGCCGGCGGGGCTTCCATCCTGGTCTATGTGATCCTGTGGATTGTCCTGCCCAGGGCTGAAACCGCAGCCCAGAAACTGGAGATGCGGGGCGAGAAAGTAAATGTTTCCAACCTGGAAAAAAAAATTCGTGAAGAATACGAAAACGTAAAAGACAATGTATCAAGGGCAAGAAAATCAGACACATACAAAAAAGCAGAGCGGGGAGCGAATGATTTTTTCGAGGTGCTGGGAAAAATTCTGCTGGTATTCATTAAAGTGATATTGATCATCATCGGTACCGGCCTGGTTATAGGCGGGATCGGGATTCTGATCGGATTGATCGCCCTTCCTTTTGCCGGAATACATTTATTTCCGTTCGAATCGCACTATTTTTCCCTGGGTGATTTGCTGCTTCCCTTTACTGATCCAGTTTCAGTAACACTTCTGATAATCTCCATCACTTTTCTGATAATCATTCCTGTAGCCGCCATGATTTATGGACTTGTCAAAGTAATATTCAATCTGAAGACGAGTAACCGGGGACTGGGAGCCGGGGCAATTACCCTATGGATCGTCTCCCTGCTGATGATCATCGGGATCATGGCATTTGAAACCAGCAACTATTCCAATTCCGGCAGGGAATCCTTTTCCCGGGATCTGCAGATCGGATCGGATACCATTTACGTGGCCATCGATGAAAGCCAGGAAGATTATCTTGAGGATGAATCGATCATTGACATTGATGACAGATGGTTCCTGCTGGAAGATGCGGAGGCCTACTACGGACAGATCGAACTGGATTTGGAAAAGGCCGACGGGGAAGCATTTGTCCTTGAGATCGAGAAAAGATCCAAAGGCAAAACCTGGGAGCAGGCCAGAAGGAATGCAGCCCTTATTGATTACAATTTCAGGACAAACGCCAATACCCTCATCCTGGATCCGTACTTTTCGGTGGACCTGGATCATAAGTGGCGTTTCCCGAGACTGGAAGCCACCCTGATGATCCCTGAAGGAAAAGTGGTTGTGCTCGACAGAGCGACCAGGGACTATCTGGAAGGAGTCCATAACCTGGAGCATCTTTCCGATTGGAATATGGCTGGTAAAACCTGGAAAATGACCGGGGAAGGGCTGGAGATTGTTGCGGAGTAATTGGATTAATTCGTATATTTGCCACCCGGTTTTCGCAACCACGATTGACCCGTGGTGTAATTGGCAACACGTCTGATTTTGGTTCAGAAGAGTCCAGGTTCGAGCCCTGGCGGGTCAACAAAGATCACTTACAAACCCTTCTGATACAATGTGTCGGAAGGGTTTGGTTTTTTTCAACGACCAGACATTTATCTTCGAAGTGAATTGCTGCCATATTCCATGGCGCACCCTGTCTGACACCTTTATACCGATTCTCCGCCGTCGGGATTAAAATGAAGGCAGGCCAGGGGCCGCTGTATGTCCCCCGATATGTACCATCGTTGTTCCAGACAATGTTCCAATACTGGTTCCAATTGGAAAATTCTGCATGCACAAAGGTGGTCCGGGGTCCAAAGCCTGCCAGGCTTGAACCGGGTGCATTTTCAAAGGAACCTATTAAATTCAGAGATTGCAGGTTCCCGATTTGTGAGATACGGTCCAGTAATATCAGGGTGGGTTCGATTGGGTTTTCATCTTCTCCCAGTATGTTTGCAAGCGCATCCTTATGACCCGCTTCCAGCTTGTCCATTGCATCTTTGGTCCGGTGGTTGAGTTCTGCAAACTGTTCCATTTGCTCCTCAGTGTGGTTCAGCATCAAATCCAGCGCTGATTGGCCTGACAGTCTGGCGATGAGCCTGGTATCATCGGCAGTCAGTTCAAACGTTCCACCATCCATAGAATAGGTGCCAGTCCTTCCTTCCGCATCCTGCGGACTGGCGGTAGTATCCGGCACGACCAGAGGGGGCTTGGAAAAATCAGCGTCCAATGCAGCAGCAAGAAGACGCTTGCGTTCATTTCCCGCAGGAATCATTGAAGTATTACCCTGAATATAGAAGAATATCTCCAATTCAGGTAACCACACAAAGTCGGCTGAGAATATCCTGTTGCTGCCACTGTGGGCGATCACCTGCCCCCACTGGGAATCGTAAATCGTCCACCCATAAGCATATTTGGATATGCCATTACTCTCGGTGATATATCCCGTGGTCCATCGCCTGACCATTTCGGCGTTGAGAACACCTTCTCCAGTTAAGGTGTTCTTCATCCACAGATACATATCATCAACAGTGGTGTGAAGGCCACCGTTAGCCCGCAGGTGCCAGCCCGGCCCGTCTTCCTTCCATCCACGATCATAGACCACTCCCCAGCGCTTGCCGTTCCGATAACCTACCGCAAACCGGTCCTGATCCCAGTCTGGGAGTACATATCCGGTTTCAGTAAGGCCTGCGGGCAACAGCAGTTCTTCATGCAAAAAAGATTCGTAGCTCTGTCCCGATACCTGTTCCACTAAAATGCCCAGCAGGGCGTAACCAGTGTTGGAATACCCGTAATCCGTACCAGGTCTGAATAACAGCGGCGAGACCATCGCCCGGTCGATATAGTCCTGGGCATCAATCGGTTCATCATCCGGCCCGATCCCTCCCGGCAAGCCGGAAGAATGTGTGAGAAGCTGATGGATCGTGATGTCTTTTTTGTCTTCCGGTACTTTATCGAAATATTTTGAAATAGTATCGTGAATGGATATTTTACCACGGCTTTCGAGCAACAGGATGGCCGCTGCCGTCATTTGCTTTGTGATTGAGCCATGTGTCTGGATAGTGGCTGGGGTATAGGGCCGCCTTGTTTCCCTGTCGGCCAGTCCGTAACCCTTGCGCAACACAATTTCATCACCTTCGCTGACAATGATTGCACCGGAAAATCCAAGCGATTCCATAGCCGAGAGGTAACGATCTATGTTCGTACCAATCCCGGAAGTGGCAGGATAAGCACCTCTGGCCGGTATAAAAAAGTGAAGACAGAGAAAAAGAAATATTACGACAGGGAAAGATCTATTTGTCATATTTTGAATTTCAAAATGTAAGAAAAGTTGTGTCCGGCGTTTCACAATTTACAATAAATCTCAGTGCAGAACGAAATTGACCGGGAAGAACAATTACCGGTGTTTGATAAATTCCCGAACGATCATTGGATTATTGTCATAAATTTGTGTAAAGGCATCATGATGCGAACAGGAAAAATCTTTTGCCCGGCGTTGTTCCTGCTGATTTCATTGAATGCAGGTGCACAGATCAATATTTTCCTGGGAGGGAACCTGCAGGGAAATTATTCCTGGATACGGGGCGATGAATCCACTTTTAAACCCGGATTCGGGGGCGGATTCAGCTTTGTTTACTGGGAATACGAATACTGGTTCATCAAGGCCGGCCTGGATTATGCAAATAAATCCTCCTCCAGTCTGTATTATCCGGAGGACTACGGAGTGCCCATCGATGAACTCTCCGACAAGACCCGGATCACCTTCATTGAACAAAATGTAGGAATACCACTTACTGTGTATTTCCGTCCCATTGAACAGGGTGATAATACACTCCTGATCACCGGCACCCTGGAAATGATGTTTGTCGTCCACCTTAAAGAGAATTCTGCTGAATATGGCGAACTGGTACTCACGGGAAATGATGTTGGTAACAGAACAAAGACCTGCCTTGGACTGGGGGTGGGATACCAGCGGCAGCTGGCCCAGCATACTTATCTGAACATTGTTCCTTCTTTCAACCTGGACCTCCGTTCTGCCAGGCCTTTTAACACCATCAATCTGACTGCAGAATTGATCTTCGGAGTCTATTAATCAGCATTGATCCCCGAATGAAAATACATGATTCTCTGTTCCCTGAGCTCTTTGCGAAGCTGCTTTGCAGAACCACCCGTCAACGTATCCAGCGATTTCCAGAAACGAATGCTGTGGTCCCTGTGCCGGGTATGCACCAGTTCATGAAGGATCACATAATCAGAGAGGTGATCGGGCAGCATCACCAGCCAGCTGTTCAGGTTTATGTTATCGTTACCCGAACAGCTTCCCCACCGGGATTTCATCTTCCTGATCTTCACCTCCCGGTACCGGAATCCATACCGGGCGGCCAGTTCCCTGACCCTTTCCGGTAGATATGCTTTTGATTCAATCAGCAAGATTTCCCAGATGGCATCTTCCACGTTCTTATGATGGCGTTTCAGGATGATGGGGATAATTCTGCCCCGCACCTGCAACATCTCCCCGGCCTCCGGTTTCCTGGATAAGCGCTGCTGCCGGCGGATCTGGAAAAGCTTCTTCCTGACCCAATCTTTCTTAAGATCCAGGAAGGTTTCCGCCCGCCTGCGGCTTACGAAGCGGGGGATATTCACCCTGACCTCGCCGTGACGGTTGATCCTGATGGAGAGGTTCTTCGCTTTTGGATTCCTTATATAGCGGACCTCACCAATCTCCCCATGCGTAACAATCTCATCTGTCTTTCTCATCTATTGTAATAATAAAACAACCATTGTTTTCTCTAATTTTTAACCAGTTATGCATATCTTTAGCCTTCATTTTTTAAAATTGAGAGAATGATCCATAAATCCATCATCCTTACTGCCCTGGTATTTTTCGGAACCGCTGCTGTACTGGGCCAGCAATCCTGGTCGCTTGAGGATTGCATACAGTATGCCATGGAGAACAACATCCAGATCAAACAAACGGTACTGAACACCGAATATAATGAAAACCTGCTGAAACAATCCAGGATCAGCCAGATCCCCAATCTGAATGCCAATTCCAGCTATAGCTATTCCTGGGGACGGGCACTTGACCAGACCACCTACCAGTTCACCGATGACCAGCAGATCCATTCGCTCAGTCTCGGCGCCTCTTCTTCTGTGACCCTGTTCAATGGTTTCCGGACAAGGAATACGATCCTGCAGAATCAGCTTGAGCTGATGGACAGCTATGAAAATGTGGAAAAAATCAAAAATGATATATCGCTGAACATCGCTGCAGCCTATCTTTCCATCCTTTTTAACAAAGAGCTGCTTGCTGTGGCCCGCAGCCAGCTTGAAATTACCGGTCAGCAGGTGGAAAGGACCCGGAAAATGGTAGAAGCCGGAAGCCTGGCCAGGGGCAGTTACCTGGAGATCCAGGCCCAGTATGCGGCCGAGGAACTCAACCTGATCAACGCAGAAAACCAGCTCAACCTGTCCCTGCTGAATCTTCAGCAGTTCCTGCACCTGCCGGTAGATACGGCATTCGATGTCGCCGTACCGGAATTGCCCGAACCCGAAGATGAGATGATCGTGATCGATGCCACAGAGGTGTACAGGATCGCAGAACAGGAAATGCCAGAGATCAGGAGTGCCGAACTGAGTGTGGAGAGCTCGGAAAAAGGACTCAGGATCGCTGAGAGCGGAAGATATCCCAGTCTGTCTCTCTCGGCCAATTACAACTCGGGCTACTCGGACATCCGCCAGAAAGTGGTGGAGGTGAATACAATACAAAATCCCGAAATCGGAACAACAGCAGGGGGAGAAGCCGTTTATTCAAATTATCCACAGACCATCCCGGTATACGGCAGCTATCCCTTTTTCGAACAGGTGAGGGACAACCTTTCAGCCGGGGTGGGACTGCGGCTCTCTATCCCTATCTTTAACGGATGGCAGGTCAACACCAGTATTGACAATGCCAGGATCTCGCTGGAAAATGCCAGGCTGGAACTCCAGAACAGTAAAGACAACCTGTATGCCACCATCCAGCAGGCCTATGCCGATGCAGTAGCCGCGCTGAAAAAATTCTCTGCTTCCGAGCAGGCCCTTATTTCCATGGAGGAGTCTTTCAAATATACCGAGAAGCGATTCGAGGTGGGACTGGTCAACACGGTCGATTATAACACTTCCAAGAACCAGCTGACCGCCACACAGTCGGACCTGCTGCAGGCCAAATACGATTTTATATTCAAAATCAACATACTCAATTTTTACAAAGGAGAACCCATTACACTTTAATCATTTGAAAATGAAATCAAAAAAATTACTTCTCTACCTGGCCATTGCCGCCTTTCTGCTGATCATCCTTCTGGTCGTCGGCAAAAGCCAGGGCTGGTTCGGTGGTGAAGGAATTATTAAGGTAGCCGTAGAAAAGGGTATTGAACGTGAGATCGTTGAGATCATCACTTCCAATGGAAAGATTCAGCCCGAAACCGAGGTGATCATCTCTCCCGATGTATCGGGTGAGATCGTTGACCTGGTGGTGATGGAAGGAGACGAGGTGGAGCGGGGACAGTACCTGCTGAAAATCAAGCCTGAAGCATACATTATGGCCAGGAACAGGGCGGAAGCCGCACTGAACAATGCCAAAGCCAGGCTGAAACAGTCAGAAGCCCAGCTGGAGCTTGCCAGCCTTGACTACAAGCGGACCAGTCAACTCTACGAGCAGAATGCCCTCTCTGAATCCGAGTTCGAGCAGTCCCTCACAGCCTATAACACCGCCCTTGCGGAAAAAGAGGCAGCCGAATTTTCGGTGCAGAGCGCGGAGGCCTCACTGAACGAAGCAGAAGAAAGCCTGGAAAAGACTTCAATCTACGCTCCCATGTCGGGGACCATTTCACGGTTGCTGGTCGAACTGGGGGAAAGGGTCGTGGGTACCTCCATGATGTCGGGAACAGAGATCCTGCGGATCGCGGACCTGAACATGATGGAAGTGGAAGTGGAGGTGAACGAGAATGACATTGTCAGGGTCTCCCGCATGGATACGGCGCTGATAGAGGTGGATGCATACCCGGATAAACGGTTTGTGGGCGTGGTTTCAGAAATTCCGGTCTCCGCCAATACCACCGGAGTGACCACCGACCAGGTCACCAATTTTAATGTGAAGATCCGCATTCTCAGGGATTCTTACGATGATTTGATCACCGAAACCAATCCCTACCCGCTTCGTCCGGGTATGTCTGCCACTGCAGATATCCGGACCAACCGGAAATCGGGGGTCTATTCCATCCCCATCCAGGCTGTAACCACCAGGATGGATACCACGGGGACTGCCGAGGTCCGGGAAGAAGGGATGATGGCCGAGGCGAGCTCAGACGGGACCGTGACCACCACATCCCGGCTGGGCCCGGCAGAAACAGCCGGGGACGAACCCCTCGTTGTGGTGTTCACAGTGGACAACGGGGTTGCCCGTCTGAAAGAGGTAGAGACAGGCATACAGGATAATACCTATATCGAGATCACCAGCGGGCTCGATCCCGAAGATGAAGTGGTGGCCGCACCTTATTCGGCCATATCAAGACAGCTGAGAGACGGGATGAGCGTGGAGGTGGTCAGCCAGGAGGATCTGTATAGCGATGATAACCGGGACTAAGATATTTTTCGCCTATGACCGGTCCCCTGATCCTGCATATTGAAACAGCCACGGATGTCTGCTCGGTCTCCGTCTCTGAGAAGGACCGGTTGCTCTCCCTGGCCGAGAGCGGCCCGGAACGGTCCCATGCGGTACTGCTGAACAGGTATATCAGGAAGGTATGTGCTGAGAGCGGAAAGGAACTGAAGGACCTTGATGCCGTATCGGTCAGCAAAGGTCCGGGCTCCTATACGGGGCTGCGAATAGGAGTTTCCACGGCAAAGGGTCTGGCCTACGCACTGAACATACCCATCATTGCGACAGGAACCCTGGATCATATGGCATCTGGTGCCAGGGAAAACCCTGAAATCGCCGGAATCATCCATCGATACGGGGAACAGGTCCTGCTCTGTCCCATGCTCGATGCCAGAAGAATGGAAGTATACAGTGCGATATACACCTCCGGCGGGAAGATGCAAGCTGAGGTCTCGGCGGTGATCGTTGACAAGGACAGCTACAAAGAATTCCTTCGTGAACATCATCTCTGTTTCTTCGGGAACGGTGCTGAAAAGTGCAGGCCGGTTTTGGATCATCCCCGCGCCCATTTTATCGAAGGGATCCATCCCTCTTCCTCCCATATGGTCATCCCAGGTCTGATGAGGTACCGGGAGAAGAAATTTGAAGATGTGGCTTATTTTGAACCTTTCTACCTGAAGGAGTTTCTGGCAACCAAACCAAGGAAAAAGACGTGAAGGAGAGGAGGCATGACGACAATTTGATATATTTGCAACTGTATGGCAACAACAGCAGATTTCAGGAACGGCTTATGCCTGGAGTACAATGATGATCTTTACGCCATTGTGCAATTTCAACATGTTAAGCCCGGTAAGGGACCGGCATTCGTGCGAACCAAGCTCAAAAGCCTTACCACCGGTAAAGTCATCGAGAATACATTTCCGGCCGGGGTCAAGGTCAACACCGCCAGGGTGGAGAGAAGGCCCTATCAGTATCTGTATACGGACGATCTTGGATTCCATTTCATGCATATGGAAACCTATGAGCAAATCGCACTTCAGGCCGATATGATTGAGAATGCGGACCTGATGAAAGAAGGACAGGAAGTGGAGATCGTGGTACACGCAGAAACCGAGACCCCGCTGACTGTCGATCTTCCGCCTTTTGTTGAAATGGAGGTCACATATACCGAACCGGGTGAGAAAGGAAATACGGCTTCCACCACAGCACAGAAACCAGCTGAACTGGAAACCGGTGCCACCATCATGGTTCCCATTTTTATCGATACAGGCGAAGTGATCAAGGTGGATACCAGGGACCGTTCCTATGCAGAACGGGTAAAAAAATAATTTATGGTCAAGTTCTCGGAAAACCGGCTCAAGCTTTCCACATTCAAGCTGAACGCCCTGCTGGACATCACGCTAGCCATCAATGATAATGTCTCCACCAGCGAGTTGATCAGGAGGTATGAAAAATTGCTGACCGATGATCTGAACATCGGCAAGGTGATCCTGGTAACTTTTTCCGACAAATGGGAATGCCTGCTGAATTCGGGCTTCGGCAACAAATTTTTCCAGAAGATCGATGTGGACAGGGACCTGCTACCCTATGAAGAGATCTCATTTATTACTTCTGAGCCGCAGCATTTCCCGGAACTTGTGGATATCGTCATCCCGGTGCACCACAAGGACAAACCCATTGCCTTCGTGCTGATCGGGGATATTGAAGAAGAAGGTGAAGGAGTGAGTCCCATCATCAAGCACCTGAGGTTTATCCAGACGCTTTCCAATATCATTACCGTTTCCATCGAGAACAAAAGGCTTTTCAAAGAATCATTGCGCCAGGAAGCCATGAAAAGGGAGATGGAGCTGGCCAGCAAAATGCAGACCATGCTGATCCCCGCAAAGGAAAAACTGCCCTCCAATCATCACATCCGGATGAGGGCTTTTTATCATCCGCATTTCGAAGTGGGAGGAGACTATTACGATGTGATCAATCTGTCAAACAATGAAATAGGATTCTGTATCGCTGATGTTTCCGGAAAAGGGATCTCAGCTGCGATCCTCATGTCTAATTTCCAGGCCAACCTGAGGGCGCTTTATTCTGAAGACCAATCCCTTACCAAAACCCTGATACGCCTGAACGAGACGGTCATGAACAGTGCAAAAGGAGAAAAATTCATCACGCTGTTCATCGCCCGGTATAATTACCGGAAAAGGGAACTGAACTACGTGAACGCCGGTCACAATCCCCCTTTCCTCTACGAACTGAAATCCGGGAAACTCATCCAGCTTTCAAGTGGTTGTGTGGGCATGGGAATGCTCGATGAACTTCCCTTCATCAATGAGGAAACCATTCACCTGGATGAACCCGCCAAATTGTTCTGCTATACCGACGGGCTCGTGGAGGTGATCCGTGATTCGGGTGTTGAGTTCGGGACCGAGGATCTGGAAAAAGAGATTTCCAACCGGAAATCACTGGAAGAGAACATCCAGTCTATCATCGACGGACAGAAGATTTCGGAAGGCTCCGCATCCATCTTCGATGATATCTCCATCATTGGTGCCGAATTTCCGGGCAGGGACGGATTCGGTTAACACAGCTCCAATTCAGATTCATTCGGGACTATCCGGAAGATCTTTTGCATGGCTTTCCGGCAACTCCTCTTCAGGCTGGTCCCGGTGGTATATGTCCATGGCCACCAGCATGGCTGTATATCCCCAGAACAGGACAGAGATCTTGTCCGTATCCAGAAAATTATTCAGCAGTCCGTGAAAATAGTAGGAAAAAAGCCCGATCAAAACTGCCAGCGAAAAGATCCTGACGGACCTTTTCCGGGAGGTGAAGTAGACCCTTAATCCCGTATAAATGGTGGTCCCGATCACCAGCAGGATGCTGATCAGTCCGAAGATACCTGCTTCGGACAGGGGACCCAGGTATTCGCTGTGCGCATTACCCAGGGTCCCGAAATCGGTGCTGATCCTGGTTTTCTCATAAGAACGCTGGTACCGTCCGTATTCAAACTGATAGGTGCCGGGCCCGAATCCGAAGAGCGGTTTGTCACGCCACATCCGGTATGCACAGCTCCACCGGTTAATGCGTTCAAGATTGGACTGGTCTGTGGAAATATTGGAAATGGACTGGATATGCTCGGAAAACTCTGCTGATGATTCCACCCGGTTCTGCTCCAGCTCAATCATGAGCTGGGACCGGATGGACATAAAGAACCCTACCAGGACAATGGCTCCTGCCAGGACCAGCTCGAACCGGACCTTTAGTTTGATAATTGCCCAGATCCCCAGGGAAGCGATGATGCTGACCCAGGCGGCCCGCGTATAAGAAAAGACCAGGGCCGTGATGAACAGCATGGTCAGCAGGAGCATCAGAAAACGGCTGTTCACATGATCTCGTCTGATTAAAATGAATAATGCCACCAGTACGGGCAGGATAAATCCCAGAGTGGCCCCATAGGAAGTGTGGTCCTTGTAAAAAGGCCTGGATACACTGTGGGCCATCATCTGGTTGTTCAGCCCGTAGGCGGAATGTCTGATCAGGGTATAGATGATGATTCCGGAAAATGATATGATGAACAGCCATACATAGGTATGCATGTTTTTTTCCTTTTTAAAAAGCTGGGATGCAACCAGGTAGAAACCCACAATGAACCAGAGTCTCGACGCCAGGTACTTGAACGAAATCATGGGATCGGAACTGGTGATGCTGGCCATGAAAAGCCATGTCAGGTGGAAATAGATGGCCAGGGTTACCGGATGCCTTAGCAGGCGAATATCGACACGGTCGCCCATCAGGTATTTAAAGAAATAGAGGACGAGCAATCCTGCCAGAAGTGGCTCGGTGGGCAGATACATGTCAATGGAGAGCCCGTTTACCAACGTGCTCAACGGGATGGAAATGGGAACGAAGAAGACGATGGCCAGTAAATATTTGTCCACCGACACGATGGCCAGAACCACAAAAAGCAGAATAGCAGGTATAAGGGGAACATAGAAGATCTCAAACGCCAGCATAACTGCATTCAGAATAATGAATGACAGCACGATCCCCCAGAAAAGATACCTCTGGTGCTGATCCTGTAGGCGGGCAATCATTCTTCCTGCTTCATGGCGACCCTTTCCCTGATGCTATCGATGACGATCAGCACGATCAGGGCGAAAAGCAAGGCGCCGAATGTGGATACGATCACGATAAGAGATTTGTTGGGATAAGCCTTTTTCTCGGGAGGAAAAGCCCTCTCCACGACAAATTTGTAAGGCAAATCCTGCTCGGCCTCAAGCCGTGCTTCCTTATAGCGGAGACTCAGTCCGGCAACGATCTGGGATTCGTTCCTGACCAGGTTCAGCATGGAGATATAGAGGGCCCCGTTTTCAGTGACCGCCCTGATCAGATTATTGGTCGGATCATTCTCATCCTCCAGGCTCACTCTCCGGGACAGGTTATGGCTCAGCTGGTTCAGCGAGTCCTGAAGCTGCTCGAGGTTCCGCTCTGCCCCTCTGAATTCCCTTTCAACAAGTCTCAGTGCTTCCCGCGCACGCTCCTTTTTCATATCATTGTACACTGTATCGACCAGATCGGCAATATCATTGGCAATGGCGGCAGATAGCTCGGGATCCTTATCCATCACCGAGATCTCTACCGACATGAACTCGGTAAGCCTGAAATTAATATTGGATTTATACTGATCATAGAGTTCGGTCATAGGATACTTGCTATCCGAATCGATCTCATAGTGTTCCATCAGAT
>JBNJEV010000064.1:0-14712 GCA_051746185.1 Bacteroidota bacterium | reverse complement strand
ATGCTCTTCTGACCTAAACCGGCTCCCGACCGGAATGCTCTTCTGACCGGGACGATTTTCTAATGCAGGCTGGCTCCTGATCGGGATTGACTCCTGATCGGGATTGACTCCCGTATCACCCCCTTCAATTTCCGGATCCCGGCCTGCGAAAGCGATCCCAAGTCTCCGATGATCCTCCTGCGGTCGATGGTCCGGATCTGGTCCACCACGATCCACCCGGTCTTCTGATCATGCCGCATCCTGACCCTGGTGGGATAGTTGCGGGAACGTGTCGTCATGGGTGCCACCACGATGGTCCTCAGGTGACGATTCATCTCATCCGGCGAGATTACCACACAAGGCCTGGTCTTCCGGATTTCGCTGCCCGGAGAATATTCCAGGTTGACCAGTACGATATGGTATTGGTTTATTTCCATTCGTCCCAATCTTCCTCATCGCCCGGAACATCCTCTTCAAACAGATCCCCCATCAGCAGATGGTCTTCACCCTCGTTATGCATCTGCCTGAATTTCTCACCCCAGTCCTTCCTGATGGAATGAACCGGCCTTAATACAAGTTCTCCCTGCCTGAGGATCATTTCAGCCTTATCCTTAAATTGATAGCGCTCCATGACCGTTTTACTCAGCCTGATTCCCTTCGAATTTCCAATCCTGATAATGCGTACTTCCATATGAAATCATACTCCGAACAGCTCTTTCCTGGTTCATATGACGAATTCTATTTAATCGGTTATTTTTGCATAAGAATCCGGGCGGATGTAACGAATATGAACGCTATGGATAAAATTCTGACTGTATGAATTATCAGGGAAAGACGGTCTGGATCACCGGGGCATCCTCCGGGATCGGGGCCGCCCTGGCAAGGCTTTTTGCCCGGGAGGGCGCCAGGGTGATCATTTCATCCCATGAGGCGGAAGAGCTGGAGGAAGTCCGCAGGTCCCTGGAGCCGGTATCCGCGGATGTCCATACGGTGGTTTTCAACCTGGGGTATCCGGAACAGGTGAAGGAAGCGGCGGAAAAAGTGCTGAAGCAGTTCAAAAGGGTGGATGTGCTCATGAACAACGGGGGTATCTCCCAGCGGTCAACAGCTTTGGAAACCCCCCTGGAGATCGACCGGCGGATCATGGAGATCGACTACTTCAGCGGGGTGATCCTCACCAAGGCCGTTTTACCCGGGATGATCGAAAACGGTTACGGGCACATCGGGGTGACCAGCTCCATCTCGGGAAAGTTCGGATTTCCCGGAAGAAGTGCATATGCCGCGGCCAAACACGCCCTGTTCGGGTTCTACAAGAGCCTGTGGGCCGAAAACTTCAGAAAAGGGATCCGGGTGACCCTCTTCAGTCCGGGCCGGGTCAAGACCAACATCTCCCTGCATGCGCTGGACAGGAACGGACAGGAGCACGGGAAACTGGACAGGGGTCAGGCCGGAGGGATCTCGCCCGAAAAGTGTGCCGGGAAAATGATCCGTGCCATGAAACAGAACCGCAAGGATGTGCTGATCGGCGGAAGGGAGCTGTTGATGGTATGGGTGCACAAACACTGGAAATGGTTGTATTATAATGTGGTGGACAGGATAGGGGATTAGAAAAAGTTAGGGGAGTTAATGGAGTTAATGGAGTTAGGGGAGTTATGATATGGACGCTGTGAGGATAGATAAGTATTTGTGGGCGGTCAGGGTATTCAAGACCCGGACCCAGGCCACAGAGGCATGCAGGAAAGGGAAGGTTACCGTGGATAAGATGCCGGCCAAACCTTCAAGGATGGTCTCGGCCGGGGATGTGATCAAGGTAAAAAAAATGCCGGTGGTCCATTCCTACCGGGTGCTGGATCCCATCGATAAACGGGTGGGGGCCAAACTCGTGGAAGAATATATGGAGGACATTACCCCGCCCGAGGAGCTGCATAAAAAAGAGATGCAGGACGATTTCTTTATCAAGCGGGACCGTGGAGCGGGACGTCCCACCAAAAAAGAACGCCGGAGGCTGGACGACCTTCGGGATGATCTGTAGGACATGTCCAAAAAAACGATACCGGCCTTTAACCAGGAACGTAAAAGACTTTAAACATGCGGACATCCCCGCCATGACACCCGGTACATTTCTGAAAACCTTCCGGCATACAGGCATATAGGCCTAAGAACCCACCAAATTTCCAGCCTCCATGATGATTTCCCTTCGCAGGGCAACCAGCTCCATGGCCGCGGGATTCCTTCGGCGAAGCTGCCTTCTGAACCAGCTTCCGCGCACTGTTTTTTTCCAGCGGAAATACCAGTACAGCGCAGCTTTCCCGGAAGGTAACAATGAAACCAGGTAAGCTGCCCAGATCCACCAGGGACCGGTGATAAGACCCACCAGCAGAGTCTGCAGCAGGTAGAACAGCGGGAAAAAGATCAGAATGGCAAGTCCGGTCTTCACCGAGCTGTGGAACTGCCGGTCCTTGATGTTGCGCACCAGGTACACCGGCAGAAAATAAGGAATGGCGTTGTTGATCAGTCCGTACAGAAAAACAGGAAAGGTCACCAGCAACGTCAGATACCTCCACAGGGTCCGCGCCGGTCCGTATCCCCGGTCCCGGACCACCCAGTCGCGGATCTTCATCTGCTTCACCCCTTCAAAATAACGATCCACCCTTTCAGCCAGATTCCTTGCCCGGTCCTCATCCCTCTCAATGGCCCGGTGGAACCGGCCGATCATTTCCTTGTCCGCCCGGAACCGGTCACTGAGCTTCTCCCCTTCGATTCCCATGATCTCCCGCATCCGCGCATTGAACACCTTCCGCAGTCCCATTACCGCATCATAATAGGCATCGGTCTCAATGTGGATCATCAGGGGTTTCATCTCCTCCCTGAGCCTCTCCTTAACCGCATTGATGCCCCGGGCCGGATTTTCCCGGAACAATTCCCAGTATTCGGAGATCTCGATGGGCTTTCCGTAGTTGATCAGCAGGCTCTGGTTCTGTTTCACGTAATGTCCGAAGTCGAGACCCACCGGCACAAGCTTCACAAATGGTTTGTCCCCGTATGGCTCCTGCGCCTTAAAGGCGATCCGGAAGACCCCTTTCACCAGCGGGCGCAATTTCCTCAGTTCACCGTGATTCCCCTCGGGCATGATACATAGATAGTGCTTTTGATTCAGCACATTCACCGTAATATCGAAGATCTCCTGGTTCTTCCCCAGTTCGGCAGAGCCGTCGCGCTGCCTGAATACCGGCAGGATCTTCAGGCTGTTGAGGAAAAAAGCAAGAAGCTTTTTGCTGAAAATATCGGCACGGGCCAAAAACACCACATCATCGGGAGCGGAAAAGAGAACGATCAGCGCATCCATTACTGCATTCTGGTGATTGGGGGTAAAGATCACCGGCTGGTCCCGGGGAATATTCTCCCTGCCCAGGATCTCCACTTTCGAATAATACAGGAAGAAAAATGTTTTTACATAAGGATAGATCATATAATAGATCAGATTCCTTTTATGAATGTTCTGCTGTGCACCCGTCACGTTCGATTTAGCCATACAGTCAGCTTTGGTTGGTGAAACAAATATAGTTTTTTATGAAAAATGAGCACATTATGGTTTATATTTGCAGGATAATGAAACGGACCAGGAAAATTGACCGCAAACTGATCTGCGGCATCCAGCAGATCGGTGTCGGTGTAAGGAATATTTACGATGCCTGGAAATGGTACATCCCTCATTTCGGAATGAATATACGAATGTTCGAAGAACGGGCCACGGCCGAATACATGCTTCCCCATACGGGAGGAAAGCCCAGGGAAAGGCACGCCGCCCTGGCCATCAATATGCTGGGCGGAGGCGGATTCGAGATCTGGCAGCACACTGAACATACTCCCGCACCCCCGGCCTTTGAGCTCCGCATGGGCGATCTGGGGATCTTTGCCGGAAAGATCAAGGCCCCCGATGTACAGGCAGCATACGACCACCTGCAAAGCGGGGCCCAGGCCCTTACTGAAATTGTCAGGGATTTCATCGGAAGACAAACCTTCTATGTACAGGATCCTTTCGACAACATATGGCAGGTGGTGGAAGAAGGAAGCATGTTCATGAAGCATGCCGGCAACAAGACCGGCGGCTCGTTCGGGGCGGTGATCGGTTCCACAAATCCGGATCATTCCATCAAGCTTTACAGCGGGATCCTGGGGTACAATGTGGTGGTCTATGACCGTACGGGGACCTTCGGGGATTTGAAAGGTGTGCCCGGCGGAGAAAGCAAATTCCGCAGGGTGCTGCTGAAGCCCAGCGGTAAGCTGAGAGGACCCTTCTCCCGCCTGTTCGGTCCCAGCGAGATCGAACTGGTCCAGGTGCTGGACCGGCAGCCGGAAAAGATCTTCAAGAACCGGATCTGGGGCGACCTGGGGTTCATCCACCTCTGCTTCGATGTGGTGGGTATGAAGAATTTAAAAGAAGAATGCAACACACACGGATTCCCCTTCTCGGTGGATTCGGATGTGCACCCGCAGGGGAAGCCTTTCGATATGGGCAAGGCAGCAGGACATTTTGCCTACGTGCAGGATCCCGACGGCACCCTGATCGAATTCGTGGAAACCCACAAGATCCCCATCTCCAAACGGCTGGGATGGTACATCGATCTCTGGAAACGGCGCGATGTCACCAAACCCCTCCCCGACTGGATGCTCAAATTGCTCCGCTTCATGAAGGTGAAACCTCACAAGCTCCGTCCGCTGGGGGTGAAGTAGAAATTCCCGGTTTTCACAGTTTCATTGTACACGATGTATTGAGTATTTTTACTCGGTATGCTGAGTATTTTGTAAACTGGACTGAACCAGCGTTTGAGCAGAAAATCAAAAAACCATTCTCCATATGACCGGAAAGACCGAAAGCTACGGACACTTCGAATACGAGATTACCGATGATCCTGAATTCATCAATGAAATGTTCCGGATCCCGGAGGAAGTCCAGCTGCAGTTCCCATCTCTGCATGCCGAAGCCCTGGAAGGAGGGGAAAAGGTGATCGGGAGACTGAAAAAGCTCATCGAGCGGTACCCCGGGATCCCGCAGCTGAAGAACTACCTCACGGTCGCATATCATTTCTCCGGGATGAGCGATGAAGCATATGAGCTCAACCGTCAGATCGTCAGGGAACACCCGGACTATCTTTTCGGAAAACTCAACCTCGCCTTTGAATATTACGACAGGGAACAGTATGACAGGATCCCTGAAGTGCTGGGCAAAGTCATGGAGATCAAGGATCTTTACCCGGAAAGAAAACGCTTCCACCTGGCAGAGGTAACCGGTTTTTTTAAAGCAGCCATTATGTACTTCTGCGCCACCGGGAAACTGGAAGCTGCAGACAGAAGATATGAGATCATGGAGAAAATTGCGCCCGATCACCCTGATACGGAACAGGTATTCCCGCATATAGTGAAAGTCCGCCTGGAAATGGCAGAAAAGCAATGGAAAGAGGAGGAAAGAACGAGAATCAGTGTGGTTTCTGAGGGTCCCGGCAAAAAACACCAGACCGCCATCCCTCCTGAATTCATCAATAAAGAGATCCACTGGCTTTACGAAAATGACATGAGGATTGATCCGGGGAAACTCAAACAGATCCTATCTCTGGACCGCGATGAGCTGATCCGGGATCTCAGGGCCGTACTGAAAGATTCCATATACCGCTTCGAATATTTCAGTAATGTCATGGAAGAGGAAGGATGGCAGGAGGAGAAAGTAGACTTCGCCCTTCATGCAGTATACCTTCTGGGAGAGCTGCGGGCCACCCAGTGCCTGCCGGATGTACTGGAAACATTCAGCCAGGGCGAGGAATCCATCGAACTGTGGTACGGGGATTTCATCACCGGTAACCTCTGGGAGCCGCTGTATTACATAGGGAATAACCAGTTACCGCTGCTGAAAGAATTTGTGCTCACACCCGGTATTGATACCTATGCACGTACCGAAGTTTGCTCCTGTATCACACAGGTATACCATCACCATCCGGAAAGAAAACAGGAAGTGGCAGACTGGTTCAGGGACCTGTTCACCTCCCTGGCAGCCGCCCGGTTGAACGACAACATCGTGGACAGTGATTTCATTGCCCTTGCCATCTGCGACGCCATGGAACTGACAGACCCTTCCCTTCTTCCCGAAATCAGGGATCTTTACCGGCTGGGATACGTGAGCCAGGGCATCTGTGGTTCCTATGAACAAATTGAAAGGGATTTCACCACTCCCCGGGTTTCATTCCAAAAAAGAGAACTCCTCAACATCTTCGACCGCTACCATGAGATCATCACCACCTGGGCAAGTTACACTGAGAAAGATGAAGCGGAGGACGGACCCACAGACCAGACGACAGCCGGGCCAGCAGTTCAGGCCACCGGTCAGACAGTAGATGGGGGAGCGGATAAAATTGACGAACCCTTTCAAACCGGGCCCAGGGTGGGACGGAATGATCCCTGTCCATGCGGAAGCGGTAAAAAGTACAAACACTGCTGCCTCAGAAGATAATATTTTTATTATTTTCGGGAGTTCCGAAGGGGAAATGCAAATTCCAGGCTGTAGTCGATTTCTGAACCGCTTTGAAACGCCGATCCCTGCTCCTGCCCCAAGAGATACCATCTGCTCCGGAGTGACAATGTAATTATCCAGAAGACCGAAGCTTAAATTCATTCCGAAGGATTTCACCGGATCCGTGATACGGTAGTTCCCGAACAGATTCCATGACAAAATAGAAGGTCCCGCAAGACAGAAGCCGGCCGATCCCTTCCATGTGAACCTTTCACCGACCTCCGTTCCCAATCCGACCTTCAGGGCGGGAGCAAAACCGTCGATCGCTATGAAAATATTACGGGCAGGTTGCTGCGAGTAGCTCCGGAATGATAACAGGATCAGAAATACCAGCAACAGCAGTTCTTTTCTTTTAAACATGATCAGATGACAGTCAGAAAATTGAGTTAAATTAGCTTCATTCGATTGAAATGGCAAAGGAACCCGTCGATCACTGGGACACTCACAGGGATACACAGGGTATTGTCCGCGATTTTATCTACCAGCTCCTGAATCTATTGAGAAATATTTTTTAGAACAAAACATTAAAAAAAGTATAGTAAACAGATAATTTATATCCAGGTGCAGAAAAATTTTTCTTAAAACCATAAATTTAATGCCATGAATCAAAATATCCCATCTGTAAAAAACCATCCCTACAAAAAACCATCCCCATGAAAAAAATTGTTGTATTCCTTATGATCATGCTGCCCGTTTCCCTGCTCACCTTCAGTCAGGGAGGAAATAATAGCGGTCAGAACAGGAACACTACCCGCCAGGAAGGGAACTCTCCAGGTCAAAGCGAAAAAACCAGGATCTTCACCATTTTCACCTCCTCCGGCTGCGGCTGTACGGGCTCCGGGGGCGCCCCCTGGACCTTCACCACCCATGAAATGGTCCTCGCGAACCTGCAGCGTGAATGTCCGGATATTGATTTTGTCAACTGGGAGGGCGCCTATGAGGATGCCGTCCGTGAAGTGGAGACCAACACGGAATCCTATGACGGGGTGCTGATCGTGGGAAGGATCGACTGGGACTACCGGCTGGCATTCACCGGACTGCCCACCATTGTGGTATACAACCTGTTCGAGTTCATGGACGCCCAGCCTTACCACCTGTTCGAAACCGGGGAAACGGACCAGGAACGCAGTGTGCTGAAAGGGGGCAGGGACTACCCGGAAACCAGGATCCTCACCGCCACCCTGGACCGCCGGAATGTGTGCGCCCCGTCAGTGACAGAGGCCATGTTCGACGACCTGGTCTACAAGATCAGGCTGATCCGGGCCATCCAAGAGCTCGGGCAGACCAGGATTTTGATGGTCAAACGCGATTCGGGCGAGGTCATTGCCAGTGTGAATTACCGGGGAGATTACAATCAGTATTTCCCGCCGGATCATAATTCACGCACTACCGCACAGCTGAAAGAGCTGTTCGGCGCGGAGATCGTCCCGGTGGAGGCGGAAGAATTCTTTGAAACCTACGCGAACACAGATATACGGAGTGCCGAAGAGGTGGCCGGGAAATGGATCGATGATGCCCGGGAGGTGGAAGCTTCCAGGGAGGAGGTCGTTAAAACCGCCAGGGCATACCTTGCTTTCGACGAACTGAGGGAAAAATACGATTGCAATGCCGTATCCACCCATATCCGCAGGGTCGCGGGAAGCGGAAAACTGGAGCACCGTTTCTGGCCGGGGCTGGGACTGGAACTGGGATTCAAGACCAGGGGGATCCAGGCGGTCTGCCAGAATTACCCGGACATGCTCATTGCCGAGATCATGGGATACCTGCTCACCGGAAGGCCCAGCATGCTGGGTGATTACATGTATGATACCTTCAACTCTACAGAGATCCTCCTGCATTGCGGCATACCCGTGAACCCTTACGGGGATGAGCGCAGGCTTCCCTACACCATCCGGACCCATGCGGAAAGTCCGGTCAGGGACATCCCCTCGGAACCCGGTTCATCCACCGGGATCACCACCGAATGGCCGGCCGGTGAGATAGTGACCTTCTGGGAAGTGCATTCCCTCACCCGTGAGATCAGGCTGCATACGGGCACCCTGGTGGACGGCAACGTGGTCTACAGCGGTGGGGAGGAACTGGAAAACGTGATGTGCACGGCCAAGATCATCGCCCGGGTGGAAAATATCGAAAAGATCCGGGACCAGTTCCGGCCTTACCTCTACGGGATCCACCGCATCGCCACCCTGGGCGATCTGAGGCAGCAGATCAAAGACCTGGGCAAACTAATTGGTTTCAGGGTGATTGAGATGGACCGGTAGGCTACATCGCTAAACTTAATTGCCATTGTCTTCAAGGTCCAGCAACCTCAGAAGCGCTTCCACATAATAGTAATCGGCGTAAATAATCGGAACATCCACATCACTGCCGCCGGGCTTGCTTCCCACAGAATGAAGCAGGATGGCATCATTGACCCCTTTCGCCTGGTATTCCGGGGAGGACAATGATTTCAGGATCTCGACTGACCGGTCATAATATTTGTCATCCCCTGTGAATTCCGACAGTTCAAGCATCCCTGATGCGGCAATGGCTGCCGCGGAGGCATCTTTTTCTTCATCGGGGATCCCCGGTGCATTGAAATCCCAGTAGGGAACATGATCCTCCGGAAGGTTGTCAAGGAAATAATCAGCCAGTCCCCTGGCTGTCTCCAGGAAGACCGAATCGCCCGTCTCCCGGAATGTCATGGTAAATCCATAGATCCCCCAGGCCTGTCCGCGGGCCCATGTGGAGTTGTTGGAATATCCCTGGTGGGTAACCTTCCCGGTCACCTCCCCGGTGATGCTGTCATAGACCACCACATGCCAGGTGCTGTAGTCCTCCCGGATCTGGTGTTCCATGGTGGTTTTTGCATGAGATACTGCCATATCGTACCAGTCCTCTTCCCCACCGTTTTTGGATGCCCAGAAGAGCAACTCCAGGTTCATCATGTTATCGATGATCGTATTGTGTTCCCAGCCTCTTTCCCGTATGGCCCAGGGCCAGGAAAGAATGGTACCCGCATTCGGATTGTACAGGTCAGCCAGGGTGCCGGCCGCTTCCAGTACCACTTCCTTGTAATACGGATCCCCGGTCAGCCGGAATGCCTTCCCGAAGCTGCAGAAGATCCTGAAACCCATATCATGGTTTGTTTCTTCCCAGCGGCTTAATGGCTCCAGAGGCAGGGTCCATCTGCGCGCTGCTCCCTTCCACCGGTCTTCGCCGGTATAATCATATAACTGCCACAGCAACCCGGGGAAGAAACCACTGGTCCAGCTGTAAATCCGGGTACATTCCCAGTGCTCATCTCCGGGGGGAATACTGCCCGGGTAGCAAATAGAATCACCGAAATGTTCCAGTGTCCGGACTACCTGCTCTTCGGCCACTTCAAGATAGGGCCGGGAATCAAATGTTTCCTTCCTGCAGGAGCATAGGAAAAGAATAATTGCAATGAACGGGAACAAAAATAACTGCTTTTTCACTTCTGGTAGGATTTATATGCAACTGTTCAGATGTCCTTTAAAAATAATCATTTTCAGGGATCAACCCGCAATCTGCGGACCTTTTCATTGGTATTGCAGATGGTTTTCCATAATTTTAACAGCGGTCGCGTAGTTGATCAATGACGACCATGGTGAATCCGAGGACTTCTGTAAGCTTTTTGCTTTCCATCCATGACAAAGCACTATCTCAAATCGGCGCTCCGGTTCCTCAAAAACAATAGACTGTATGCAGTGATCAATGCACTGGGCCTTTCGGTTTCCCTGGCCGTATCGTTCCTCATCCTGCTCTTCGTGATCAATGAGCACAGTTTTAACCATTGCCACCGGCACAGAAAACAGGTCTACAGGGTGATCAACCATTACGAGGAATTCAAGACCACCATGGCAGGTACCCCGTATGTTCTGGCCGGTGCTTTGAAGGAAGATTTCTCCCGGATCGAAAAGGCGGTCCATACAAGGTACCTGAGAGGATTCCGGCTGAAGCAGGGAGAAGAATTCATCAGCATCCCCAGGGCCATGGCCACACAGTCGGAAATTTTCGACATTTTCACCCTTCCCATTACGGGTAGTACCCTCTATGAGGATCCCCTGCAGGATATGAGTTCGCTGGTACTTTCAAAGAAGCTGGCCGACCAATTTTTTCCCGGGACAGATCCGGTAGGGAAAGAACTGGAAGGCTGGATCAACGATTCGATACATGTTTTTGTGGTCACGGGAGTATACCAGGACCTTCCCCGCAATTCAACCCTGCAGGCAAGTTGCCTGGTAAACAGCAGGTGGACACTGGCTCCCCTGAACAAAACCTTCGGGGTCACCGATATGGATGTAAACTGGAGGTTTGATTTCTGGAATACCTACATCCGCGTTGCCGATCACACCGATGTGGAAGCGCTCGAAGCCCGGTTCGTTGAGTTTGAAAAAAGGCATATCAGCGAAGATCCACAGAACCATTTCTCCCTGCAGAACCTGGGGGATGTATACCTTAAGTCGGCGGATATTGCCAACACCGGGATCCAGGGGGATCTGAAGAACATCAGGCTCTTTTCACTGGTAGCCATCCTGATTGTACTGATCGCTGCAATGAATTATATTATCCTCTCCACTGCCGTCTCCACGGGAAGAGCCAAAGAGATCGGAATCCGGAAAACCGCAGGTGCAAGCATCCGGCGCATCAGAAACCAGTTGCTCAGCGAGTCTATAATCCTCGCCCTGATGGTATTGCCTGTCTCGGTCCTGTTGATGTGGCTGGCGGTTCCGCCGTCCGAGCGACTTTTCCAGACTTCCCTGGAAATCATCCCGGCCAACATCTGGCGGTACATCCTGTTCTATATACTTGTTACCCTCCTGATCGGGATGGCCTCGGGAATCTATACCTCTGCATACCTGTCCAGGCTCAGGGTGGTTGATGTGATCAAACAGAGGATCAGTTCCGGGAGAAAAATGTCATTTTTCCGCTCTGCGCTGATCGTGGTGCAGCTGGTGATCTTCTGCTCATTTGTATCCGGTACCCTGGTGATCCGGTCTCAATACCTGTATGCTCTGAATAAGGATCCGGGTTATTACAACGAACATATCCTGCAACTGGACCTGGGCAGGGATTTTGATGCATATCATGTATTCCTGGAAAGGATCCGGTCGATACCGGAGGTGATAATGGCATCCGGCAGCATAAAAGGACTTCCCATGAACGGCTGGATGACTTTCATGCAGCCACACTTCCAGGACAAAGAAAAAAAGGTGAAAATGGAGGGATTTTCGTTCGATTACGGTTTGCTGGAGACCATGGGGATCACCCTGCTGGAGGGCCGGGACTTTTCCGGGGAATTTGGCAGCGACCTGGGTCATGCAGTAATCGTCAATGAGACCGCGGTCCGTGAGCTAGGGATTGAAAATCCGGTGGGACAGATGATAGGGAACAGGACCATCATCGGTGTTGTGAAGGACTTCAACCTGCACTCCATCCATACCGAGATCCCTCCCCTGGTCCTAAGTCTGACAGACAAGTACCTGGATCACATCCTGGTACGGTACATTCCGGGGACTCTGCGGGAGGTTGTCCCGAAACTGAAAACAGAATGGGAAATGACCGGAACAGACAGACCATTCCGGTTTTCAACCATCGAGGACCTCTTTGTGGATGTCTACGCTTCGGAAAAGAACCTGAGCTGGATCCTTTCCATAGCAGCATTATTTGCCATGGTGATCGCGGCCCTGGGATTATTCGGGCTTACCCTCTTCGTGGCCAGATCGAGGACACACGAGATCGGCATCCGGAAGGTATTCGGAAGCACGGAAGATGCCATCGTGTTCTCCTTTCTGAAAAGCAACCTGTTCCTTGTCGTGATTGCAGTAATGCTGTCGATCCCCGCCACTGTCTGGTTCATGACACGCTGGCTAAACAATTTCTCTTACAGAACCACCATCAGCTGGTCGGTATTCCTGGTGGCCCTGGCCATGGCAGCAGTCATTGTGGCTTTGACTGTATATATCCAGTCCCGCAGGGCTTCCCGCATCAATCCGGTGGAAGCGCTGAGGTATGAGTAAGGTTCCTATCTTTCCTCGCCATTATAACTTTCTCATGGATAGAAATTTGTGAAAGAGTTCGTTTGACTGCACAGAACTACTGAGAATAATATGTCCAATGGATGAATTGTATATCTTTGGTCCAGGCAACCACATGAGAACCTCCTTAAAAATCGAACCATGAAACCGGTCTTTTTCACAGCATTCCTGTTTTTGATTGCCATTCAACTCTCTGCAAACCCCCGGGCAGATTCCCTGAAACCGCGGGTGATCGTGCTAACCGATGTTTCCACCTGGGAAACGGACGACAGCGAATCCCTGGTCCGGCTCCTGGTCCATGCCGACTTGCTCGAGATCGAAGGACTAATCTTTACCACCGGCTGGAGCCTGGGAACCACCCGGGATGATTTCTTTGACCTGATCCATGATGCGGTCAATGCCTACGAAAAGGACCTGTCCAACCTGCGGAAGCGTTCCGGCCAGGAGGGGCAGCTGGCCGATGAGTCCAGGCAGCATATCGGTTACTGGCCCGGTGCGGCCTATCTGCGTTCACGCACCGTATTCGGAAGCGAGAACCGGGGACTCAAGTTCATCGGTGAAGACAACGATTCCCCAGGCAGTGACCTGATCATCAACATGGCCGATGAGGATGACGAACGTCCCCTCTGGGTGCTCGCCTGGGGAGGCGGGAACACGCTTGCCCAGGCCATCTGGCGGGTGCGAGAGGACCGGGATGCGAAACAACTGGAAGCATTCCTGAGCAAGATCCGTTTTTATACGATCACCGACCAGGACCGGGATCAGCGCACCCCTTATGATATCAGTTCTCATTACTGGTTGCGCAGGGAGTTCGAAAAGGAACTGTTCTTTATCTGGGATGAATGCGCGTGGAAATTTCAGAACAGTACCGGAAGAAGCAACTGGTACCAGTATGCGGGCCATATTCAGGGCCATGGCCACCTGGGGAAGGTCTATCCGAAATACAAATACGGTGTGGAGGGGGATACCCCCTCCTTTCTGTATGTGCTGCCGAACGGGCTCAATCAGCCGGAACACCCCGGCTGGGGCAGCTGGGGCGGATATTTCGAATGGGCGAAGGGTCCGGATGAAGAAACTTTCGCATACACCAACCATAATAAGACCCGGGCAAATGCTGTATGCAAGAAATACCAGGAGCACTTCTATCCCGCCACTTTTAACAATTTTGCAGCCCGGATGGACTGGGCAAAGGATGGTGCCGGGAACCGGAATCCTGTGGCGGTCGTCAACGGGGACAGCTCGCTCGAAGTGATCACCCTTTCTCCCGAAGCAGGCACTTCGGTGACACTGGACGCTTCGGATTCCTACGACCCTGACAGGGACAACCTGGCATTCTCATGGTGGGTCCTGTCCGGAGCGGGAACGTACACGGAGGACATCATCCTGGCAGGGGCGGGTACGAACACGGAGGACATCATCCTGTCAGGCACCGGCACAGACCGGATCACCGTTCCCATCCCGGATAACGCTGCAGGAAAAAGTTTCCACATCATCTGCGAGATCAAAGATGACGGAACACATCCCTTAACCGGCTACCGCAGGATCATCATTGAGCCGAAAGGACCGGTCCCGGGAGAATAGATACTGATGTGTGTCCATCAGGATCTTCTCCGGAATACCGTGATCCGCAAATCCTCCAGTGACTTCCTGAACACCAGGACCAGGAGCAGACCGATCATCGCCCCCACCCCGTTGGCGGTCATGTCGTTGATGTTAAAGGAACGGTAAGGAATGATCAGCTGAAGACCTTCGAAAAGGACCGTGATCAGCAATGAAACCACCATCACCGTGACCAGGATCCGGCCGTTCCCGGTCCACCGGTTTCCAGCCTGTTGCCTTCCGGACTGCCGGTTTCCAGCCTGTTGCCTTCCGGACTGCCGATTTCCAGCCTGTTGCCTTCCGAACTGCTCATTAGAGAACTCCTGCTTTCTGGCCTCCTGCCTCCCGGCCTGCTGCGGACCGGCCTTCCCCGGGCCCTGTCTCAGACTCAGGAAAAACAATACCGGTACCGGGATATAGATCAGTGCATGCAGCAGGTAATCCCACCTGATGTGCATGGTATAGTTATCGCTCAGTACGGTCGAGTTCCCGAAAGGAATGACCGTCCCGGCAAGCAGGATCAGCAGGTAG
>JBNJEV010000063.1:0-15080 GCA_051746185.1 Bacteroidota bacterium | reverse complement strand
ACCCGGTCATGACCGTTGCTTTGTTCGGGAAGCCGGATGATTGTAAAACCATATTCCCCTGCGCATTCCTCCAATTCTTCGGCACCTCCTTTGCGATCCCGCCCCAGCCTGTTGTCATAGCCCATCATCAGCACCTCTGCCCCGATCCTCTCCAGCAGGAATTTTTTTACGAATTCACATGCAGAAAGAGATGCAAGCTCCCGGGTGAAGGGGATAAAGATCAGCCGGTCCACTCCCCGGCGATCCAGCTCCCTGATCTTCTCCTCCCGGGTATGAAGCAATTTATAATTCCATACATCCTTGTTCAGCACGATCCTGGGATGGGGCCAGAGGGTCACCACCGTGGATTCCCCCCCCTGCCTGCCGGCTTCTTCCTTCAGCCGGTCCAGAATGAACTGGTGGCCTGTATGCACACCGTCAAAGATCCCGATGGTCACCACGGGACGTCGCACACCAAGAGGCTCATCTATGGAACTTACTTTCATCACAGCTTTTGTGATTAAGTGCACAAATTTAATAATTTTAATGTGCCGTATTCATTCATTAAACACCCTGCCGCTATGAAGGTTCTCGACCTGATAAAAAACGATCCCTGGCTGGAGCCCTACAGCCCGGTCATCCTCCAGCGCCACGAAAAGATCTTTAGCCGGGAAAAGGACCTTGTGGGAAGTCAGAAAACGCTGCAATCCTTTGCCAGCGGTCATTTATATTTCGGGCTTCATAAACTAAACGGCGGTTGGGTGATCAGGGAATGGGCTCCCCATGCCACCGGCATTTTCCTGATCGGCTCCTTTAACAACTGGCAGGTATCCGACGAGTACCGCTTTGAAAGGCTGGAGCACGGCAACTGGGAGTTCCGGCTTCCGGAAAGCATGATCTCCCACATGGACCGCTACAAGCTGGTGGTAAGATGGCAGGGCGGTGAGGGTGAACGGATCCCGGTCTGGTGCAACCGGGTGGTGCAGGATCCGGAAACCAAAGTCTTCGATGCACAGTTGTGGATGCCCGATGAGAGTTACCGGTGGAAGCATTCCAGGCCAGATCTGGAAAAAATCCAGCCCATCATTTATGAAGCCCATGTGGGAATGGCCACCGAAGAATATAACGTGGGCACCTGCACCGAATTCAGGGAAAAGATCCTGCCCCATGTGGTCCGTGCCGGATACAACACCCTTCAGCTGATGGCCGTCCAGGAACATCCCTATTACGGATCGTTCGGGTACCATGTTTCCAGCTTTTTCGCACCCAGTTCCAGATTCGGAACCCCCGATGAACTGAAGGAGCTGATCGATGAAGCCCACGGGCACGGACTCGCGGTGATCATGGACATTGTACATTCACACGCTGTACGCAATGAGGTGGAAGGACCCGGAAGATTTGCGGGCGATCCCGGACAGTTCTTTCATGCGGGGGACCGGCGCTTTCATGTGGCCTGGGATTCGCTCTGTTTCGATTACGGGAAAAACGAAGTGCTTCATTTCCTGCTTTCCAACGTCAACTACTGGCTGACCGAATTCAGGTTCGACGGGTTCCGGTTCGACGGGGTGACCAGCATGTTGTATTACGACCACGGTCTGGGTAGAGCTTTTTCCAGTTATGATCACTATTTTGACGGCGGACAGGATGAAGATGCACTTACCTATCTTTCCCTGGTCAACAAAATGATGCAGGAGATCTGTCCGGGTGCGATCTCCATTGCAGAGGATATGAGCGGATATCCAGGTCTGGCCTCTCCCATTGAGATAGGCGGTATTGGGTTCACTCACCGGCTGGCCATGGGCACCCCGGACTTATGGATCAGGATCATTAAGGAACGTGCCGATGAGCAGTGGAACATGCAGGAGATTTACCATGAACTGACCAACAAGCGGGCCGATGAACAAACGGTGGGTTATGCAGAAAGTCACGATCAGGCACTGGTGGGAGATAAGACCATCATCTTCAGGCTGATCGACAAGGAAATGTACTGGCACATGGACAAGTCGTCCCAGAACCTGATCGTGGACCGGGGGATCGCCCTGCACAAGATGATCCGGCTGATCACCGCGGCCACCGCAGGGAACGGATACCTCAATTTTATGGGCAATGAATTCGGGCACCCGGAATGGATCGACTTTCCCCGCGAAGGGAACAACTGGTCCTTCAAATATGCCCGCAGACAATGGAGCCTGATGGAAAATAAAGAATTGAGGTATCATTTCCTGTCAGATTTTGACCGGGAGATGATCCATCTGGTCAGGCGTTTCAATATTTATCACGGGCACTGCAGTCATGTGAAGACGGACCAGGGTGACCTGGTGATCGCATTTGAACGGAAAGGATTGCTCTTCGTGTTCAATTTCCATCCCACCCGTTCCTATACCGATTACGGGCTGGCAGTGGATGCCGGAAAGTTCAAAACTTTGTTGTGCACCGATCTGCCCGAATTCGGAGGCTTTGGCAGGTATGATACGAAAATAATTCACCGGTCAATGGTGGAACGTTCTTTCGGTCTGAAACACAACCTCAAGCTCTACCTGCCTTCAAGAACGGCGGTGGTGCTGCAGCGGCTGGAAACCCCCAGGGTAAGGTAAGTCAGATCCACCGCACCAGCGGGAAATCCAGCCGGTGCGGGATCAGCTCATGTTTGGGATAGATCCGGAAACCTATATCGAACAATCCGGTCTCGTTCACCTCCTGCAGAAAAGTATATTCGGCAATGGAGCCTTCCTCGCGGGTACACCTGAAATCGATGCTTCCCCTGTACACCGATTCTTCATCCCCGCGTGCACTGTTGACCAGAACCATTTCCACACCGATCTCCCTGGAAGAAAGCCCGTCCAGATCCAGGACGATCTTTCCCGTATAGGTTTCCCCCACCTTGAACTCTGAACGCGTCACATCGGGAAATTCAAATTCGAGCACTTTGATATTTTTCCAGTGGGTCAGGATCCGGTTCTTCCACCGGGCCAGTTCCTTGGGCCCCATGTAATCCTTTTCCTTCAGCTTCAGGGTTCTTCTGTGCAGTTTCTGGTAAAAACGATCGATGTAGTCATGGAGCATCCGGTTCATGGTGAACTCCGGAGCCACATGGGCAATGTTATTCCGGATCATGCCAATCCAGTCCTCCGGAATATCCTCTTCATTCCGGGCATAGAATTTTTCTGTAATGTCATTTTCAAGCAGGGAATAGATCCGTTCAACATCCAGCTCATCCTGCAACTCCTGACTATCAAATGAACGGTCGAGGGGAAGGGCCCATCCTGCATCGGCCCTGTATCCTTCCGCCCACCATCCATCTAACACGCTGAAGTGCATGGTCCCGTTCATTACCGCCTTTTCCCCGCTGGTTCCGGATGCCTCCAGGGGTCTGGTGGGTGTGTTCAGCCAGATGTCCACTCCGCGTACCAGCCGCTTGGCCAGCTGTATGTTGTAATTCTCGAGAAAAACGATCTTTCCCAGAAATTCAGGCCGCTTGGAGATCTCCACGATCATCTTGATCAGTTCCTGTCCGGGAATATCCCTCGGATGTGCTTTCCCCGCGAAAACGAACTGCACGGGTTTCTTCGGGTTGTTTACGATTTTGTCCAGCCGTTCGAGATCCCTGAAAAGAAGATGGGCCCGCTTATAGGTGGCAAATCGCCTGGCAAATCCGATGGTCAGCACATCCTTGTCCAGGGTATTCGCAATTTCCAGCATCTGTCCCGGATTATCCATGATCTTTGAAGATACCATGGTCAGCCGCTCCTTGATATAATTGATCAGTTTTCCCCTCTCCTCCGATTTGAGATCCCAGATTTCCCGGTCGGATACAAATTTGATTTTGTCCCACATCAACCGCTCTTCCTGATGTGAGAAGCATTCCTTTCCAAAAGTTCTCTGGTAGAGCTTTTTCCACTCCGGACTCAGCCAGGTGGGAAGATGCACCCCGTTGGTCACATATCCGATATGCAGTTCATCGGTCAGATAGCCGGGCCACAGTCCGGTGAACATGCTCCTGCTCACCTTTCCATGTATCCGGCTCACTCCGTTCACCTCCTGGGAAAGCTTTACCGCCAGCACACTCATGGAGAATTTTTCATCCTTGTGATTGGGATGATACCGGCCCAGGTTCATGAAATGATTCCAGGTGATCTTCAGCCGCTCCGGGTAGTGTGCGATGTAGGTACGAAGCAGGTCCTCCTCAAATGAATCGTGTCCTGCCGGCACGGGTGTATGGGTGGTGAACAGACTGGATGCCCTGACGATCTCCATCGCCTCGGGAAATGTCATGTTGTCGCGCTGAATGTATTCCCTGAGCCTTTCCAGTCCGATAAAGGAAGCATGTCCTTCGTTGCAGTGATACAGATCGGTATCCAGTCCCATGATCCGCATGGCCCTGATCCCTCCAATGCCCAGCAATATCTCCTGCTTGAGCCGGTTCTCATTATCTCCCCCGTACAGATTGTGGGTAATGGTCCGGTCATGTTCCTGGTTGGCCTCATAATCGGTGTCCAGAAGATAGAGGGGTACCCTCCCCACCTGTACTTTCCAGATCCTCGCCTGAAGGGTCCTGCCCGGGAAAGCGATCTGCACGCTCTTCCAGTTGCCCTCTTCATCCCTGACCGGAGTTACCGGAAGCCTGGACAGGTCATGGGCATCGCTCTGTGCCACCTGCTCCCCGCCCGCTGAGATGACCTGGCGGAAATACCCGTAACGGTAAAGCAGGCTGACCCCGGTCAGCCTGATATTATAGTCACTGGCCTCCTTGAGATAATCTCCCGCCAGCAGACCAAGTCCGCCCGAATAAGTGCTGAGCGAATTGTGCAGTCCGAATTCCATGCTGAAATAGGCTACCGACGGGACCTCTTCTCTTGGCGCCTCCTTCATGTAATCCTGAAATGCCTGATAGACTTTCTGAAGACGGTCAATGAATTCCTGGTCGCTCTGAAAACGCTTCAAAACATCATAGGGCATTCGCTCCAGCAATTCCACCGGGTTCTCATTGACCTCCTGCCAGAGCTCCGGGTCCATGGAGGAGAACAGATCGATGGCATCCTGTGTCCATGACCACCAAAGGTTCCGGGAGAGCTCCTCCAGGGCCTGCAGCTGTTCCGGAATGTGCTGTTGGATGAGCACCCGCCTCCAGCGGGGCTGAATGTCCACCAGCACCTGCTCGGTCTCCGGCAGCTTCTCAATGCGCTCTTTCTCATATTGAACGCCTTCCTTCCCGGAAGCACTCTCCAGGGCAAGCGAATAAGCCTCCCAGTAATAACGGATCATTTTCTCCCACAGAACAGTTGTGGAGATCTCGAGGGCATTCTTCCTCAGCGCTTCCCTTTCTTCCGGACCCAGTCCGCAGAAGTCCACAACGGCCTTGCTGACCTGTCTGATCACCTCCCCATCATTGAAATCATCCCTGGGGATCACGGTGAATCCGCTGATCTCTCCCTCAAAATTATTGTCCACCCAGAGACCAAATCCGGTGAGTGTGGTGGTGATGGTTGGAATGCTGAAAGCCAGACTTTCCAGGGGAGTATATCCCCACGGTTCATAATAGGACGGGAATACGGTCAGATCCATGCCGACGAGCATATCATAATACGGAAGATCGAAAACCCCGTCGTTCCCATTCAGATATGAAGGAACAAAAACCACCTTGACCCGGTCATTTTTTTCATTGTTCAGTCCGTTCTCCCTGATCCTGCTGATGATCTGATCGTGTTCCACATAATGGAGATTGTGGGTAAGGTATTTCTCGATAAAGGGGGTTTCCTGGTCACGTTCAAGGGCCTCGATCAGGTCTTTCCGGGGACCATAATGATTGGCCGGGATCAGGATGAATGCCACTACCGTTCCTTTGCATCCCTTGCTTTTATTCAGGGTGCCCAGGGCATCTATAAAAAGATCGATCCCTTTGTTCCTGAATTCGTACCTTCCGCTGGTGGCCAGAAGAATGGCATCATCCGGGATCCTTTCCCCGCACAGACGGGAGGCCACCCGCAGCATTTTGTCCCGTGCAATTTTCCTTTTCCCGGGGTATTCCTCTTCACCGGGCACAAAGCTGTCCTCGAACCCGTTGGGCAGGACCACATCCACTTTTCTTTCGTGGAACTGGAAACATTCCCTGGCAGTCAGCTCGCTGACCGTGGAGAACACATCCGCATTCTTGCTGGCCAGTTTTTCAAGGGAGTGCTTGGAAATGATGTTCAGTTCCCGTGCTTTCTGATCCCCGTTTATTTTATCCAGATTGCTGTATAACAGTTGGTTGTTTCCGGGTATGGAACGTCCCACGCTGGTGGCATGGGTGGTAAATACGGTGCCCACCTGTGGCTGGAATTGCTCCAGGTACAGCAGCCCCGCCCCGGTCTGCCACTCATGAAACTGTGCCACCAGTTTCTGTTCCTCCAGCCCGAAGAATCCCATGAAACTTTCAATGGCTTTCCCCGCGGCGTATCCGAAAAGGGCCGGTTCGATGTAATCCCACTGGCCATTGATGGAATCCAGCTTATATGTTTCCCAGAGCCTCTTGAAGATCTCATTCTTCTGGTTAAAAAAGGCAGTGAAGTCGAGGACCACCGCAATGGGCCTTCCCGCGATCTTCCAGCGTCCGATCCGGACACGGATCCCTTCCCTTGAGGCCTGTTCCTTCCAGTCGGAATACAGCTCTGTATCTTCCTCAAATTCCGGATGCTCCAGGCTTTCACGCCATACATCGGGACCAATGGTAATATAATGATCATTCAGCTCTTTGACCACGCTCAGTGCCTTGGTGGAAATAACCGTGTGGATCCCCCCGATCTTATTACAGACCTCCCAGCTGACCTCAAACAAATAATCTGGCCTTGTCATGATACTTTTCAGGATTTTTTACCGGATGAAGTTTTCCTGCCGGATGAGGATTTCCTGCCTGGTTTTTTAGCAGGACTAACTGCGGCCGGTTCCTTCTTCGCTGGTTTGGTGGCCACAGGTGCCTTCTTCGCTGGTTTTTTTGCCGGAGGCGGCTTCCTTACCGCTTTCCTGCCGGTCAGCTGTTTCTCCAGCCTCTTCAGCTGCTCTTCCTTCTCCTGAATGATCTTGCTCAGCCTGGCAACATCATCATCCACATGCAATTGCAGTGCTGCATTCACCCTGATCTCAAAATCACTCAGGATATTCATATAATTAATGAATGCATCATAGGGTGTATCGAAAGGATTGAAGTAAGAGTGGACTTCTCCGTCGGAAAAGAATTTGGTGGACATGTAGTAAAAATGGTCACTGATCTGGAGGTAGGAATAATCCTGGCGGATGGCCGGATCATCGATAGAATAAACCTTGTCGCTCAGTGAATAGAGTTTTTCAAAAGCTTCCTGCTGCATCTCATTTCCCAGCCAGGCAGAGAGATCCCGCTCCTCATCCGCCCAGGAAATGGGGTGAGGCACATTGGCGGCGCCTATGACCTGCAACTGATCTGCCACCTCGGAAGGTGTACTGAATGTGAAGGGAGACTTTTCGAAAACCGTCTCCGGAAACGATCGCAAAAAATCAAATATCCCGGTTTCTTTCCACTGATGTTCCCCGAAGGTTTCATAATCCAGGAACAGATTGATGACTTCCTCATTTTTCGGAACGAGGTTCAGCCAATCCACATACTTTTCTGCGGTCAGCGGATATTCAGCCCAGCCCTTGTTTGAGAACCTGAAGGCAATATCATCGCTCAGCTTAAAATTCTTCAACAAGAGTTTCAGCTTGGGATTCAGTGCATTGCAATACAGGTAATTGGGACTTTTCCAGCCCAGGACATGCTTGGCCCCTTCGGTCAGCATGGCCTTGTAACCCAGTTGGGCCACCCTGCTACCGATCTCATCCGAGTATACCAGCTCAGTATTTCTGAACACACGGGGAACCGCACCGAAATGCTCCTGCATCAGATCTTGGTGCGCCTTTACCTGCCTTTCGAACTCCTCTCCCTCCTTCAGCGAAGCAAGGGAATGGGAATAGGTCTCGGAGAGGAATTCCACATGCCCCGTTTCCGCCAGTTTTCTGAAACTTTCCAGAACCTCCGGAGCATACAGCTTAAACTGCTCGATGGCGATGCCGGACATGGAGTAGGCAACCTTGAACCGTCCCCGGTATTTTTGGATCAGTTCCAGCATCAATTCATTGGCGGGCAAATAACATTTCTCCGCTACTTTCTGAAGAATGGTCTCATTGGAATAATCATCATAGTAGTAATGATCGATCCCTATATCAAAAAAGCGGTACCTCCTGAATCGAAATGGCTGGTGGACCTGAAAATACATGCAAATGGTTCTCATGTGTTTCTTTTAAACGTTTACTGAACAAATTCTTTATAAATCGAATGGACCCTTTTCCCGGAATTCTCCCATTTCATATCATTTACCTCCTGGATACCGTATTTGCTGAACATCCTGGAAAGAGCGGGATAGTTCAGCAATCCGTAGATGGCATCCGCCATGGCGTCCACGTCCCAGAAATCCACTTTGAATGTGTATTTGAGGATCTCGGAAACGCCTGACTGGTGAGAGATGATGGAAGGCACATTGGACTGCATGGCCTCCAGTGGTGAAATGCCAAAAGGTTCTGAAACGGAGGGCATTACGTAGACATCACTGATGGAGAACATCCGGTGTACATCATCACCCCGGAGAAATCCTGTATAGTGGAACCGGTCAGAGATCCCCAGCGCCGCGGTCCAGTGGATCATTTTCTCCAGCAGTTCCCCGCTGCCCGCCATGACAAAACGGACATTATCCATTTTCTGAAGGACTTTGTGGGCTGCGTGTATAAAATATTCAGGGCCTTTCTGCATGGTAACCCTGCCCAGAAAAGTAACCACCTTATCGGTGATCCCCCTTCTGAGCTTCAGTTTTTCCTGGTCAGGAATGGGATCCACGGCATTATACACGGTCTCAATCTTGGCCGGATCTATTCCATATTTGTGGATCACTGTATTGCGGGTCAGGTTGCTCACCGCGATGACTTTGTCTGCCAGGTGCATCCCCATTTTTTCGATCTCAAACACTCCCGGGTTGACATTGCCCCCGCTGCGATCAAAATCTGTGGCATGGACATGAACGATCAGAGGCCTTCCCGATGCCCTTCTGGCGGCGATACCTGCCGGATAGGTGAGCCAGTCATGGGCATGGATGATATCAAATTCACCGGTCCGGGCAATCTCCCCCGCCACGAGGGCATAATTGGCGATCTCATCAAAAAGGTTTGATCCGTATTTTCCGGTAAAGTTGATCTTTCCCCCCAACGTGGTCTCTACCAGGCGCTTCCCCTGCTTTTCTGCTTTTTTTACCAGTTTTTCGTATTCTTCGGGCGAAGTATAGGGCACCAGGTTGGATTTGATCTCTATATAAGACAGATCCTTCAGGTAGTTTTTTTGCCGGATCCTGCGCACATCGATGGACACATCACCTGCTCCCAGCAGACGGATTTTACTCTGATCCTCATCTCCGTATGCCTTGGGGACGACAAACAGGATATCCAGCCCGGGAATGGATGCCATGCCCCTGGTCAGACCGTAACAGGCTGTACCCAGACCTCCCGAAATGTGTGGTGGAAATTCCCACCCGAACATCAGTACCCTCATACCGGTGTTGTTTTTTTATGGGTTCTCGTCAAATTTTTCGATCATCTCCCCGATCCTGAGAAGGGCGGCAACCCCTGTTGCCTGCGATATGGATCCCCTGGGACGGTGGGGCGGATTCCCGTCATAGATCTCCGATATGCTTCCGATCCCCCTGACCGAAAGATCTTCTTCGAATCCGTCATAGATCCTTTTGATCAGTTGCAGTCCCGATTTTTTATGCACCTTCAGGTAGGCGCTGGTAAAATGTTCGAGCAACCAGGGCCACACCGTCCCCTGGTGGTAGGCACGGTTGCGCTGCTCCTCGTTCCCCTCGTATACCCCTTCATAAGCTTCATTCTTGGGAGAAAGGCTTCGCAATCCCCGGGGAGTAAGAAGCTCACTCTCCACCACGTCCAGGATCGATTTCTTCATCTCTCCCGTAAGGGGAGTATGCTGCAGGGCAGCCGCCACCACCTGGCCGGGCCGTACGGAGAAATCCTTCATGTGTCCGTTCACATAATCGGCCAGGTAACCTTTCTCCTGGTCCCAGAAAGCGTCAATAAAGGACTGACCGGTCAATTCTGGCAGTTCCTTCCATTGCTCTGTGAATTTCTCATCCTTCCCTTCTGCCCACTCCAGCGCCTGGCAGATGGCATTGTACCACAATCCGTTCACCTCTACGGGCGAACCTTCACGCCGGGTCACAGGCTTTCCGTCGATCACCGCATCCATCCATGTCAGTGCCTTTCCTTCCTCTTCCGCGTGGAGCAGGCCGTTCTCCATCATGCGGATGGTTTCCAGTGTACCTTCACGATAGATCTCCAGGATCGACCTGATCAGTTTCCCGCATTTCTTCCAGATGTCCAGGGCCGGATCGTAATCCCGGAATTGCTGCAGGGCCCAGATGAACCACAAAGGTGCGTCTACTGCATTGAAGGCGGGTTTTCCATCGATGACCGTATTGGGGAAAAGACCACCCTTCATGCGCCTTACCATCGTACCGATCACTTTATGGGCAGTATCAAGATCCCCGGTGGTCAGGGTGAGTCCCGGCAGGGCCATGAAAGTATCCCGGCCCCAGGCCCCGAACCAGGGGAACCCGGCCTTGATCTCTGTCGAACCCTTCCTCCTGACAATAAACTGCTGCGCGGCGTTCACCAGGCAGTTCTTGTAGCTGTCCCTGGGGATACGGCGGTTCAGTTCCATGGTAAATTTCCGCTTCAGTCCGGCCGGGGATGCCTCTGACAGGCCGGCCGAAAAAAGAGTGGATTCTCCTTTTTCCATGGGCATCTCGAAATATCCCGGCACATACAGATCTTCCTTGTAAGGATACCCCCTTTTCTGTTCCTCCATGTACTCTATGTTGTAATACCAGTCGGGTACGGAAATGTATTCCACCTCTTTTGAGAACTGCATGTAGAGTCCGGGGTAGCCTTCATACAACCTGGACATGATCCCGTTCTTCACCGGGGTATACCGGGTGTTCACATCCAGATTCGATTTGCTCAGGGCATGAAAGTTCCTGAAAGCAAGGAAAGGCCTAAGGCGTAAAATGGTCGGCGAATGAGCGTCAAGCAAAATATACCTGATCAGCACCTGTTCGGCTTCGGAAACCAGCAGGATCTCCCTCGAGAGTACCACACCACCCACCCGGTATACCAGATAAGACGCCCTGGTTGCATCGAAATCACGCACATATTTATGTCCCCGGGGTTCATAATGATCGCCTTCATATTTGTGGATCCCCAGATTGAACTCTTTATCATGCTGAATGATCGTTGGATCGATCGTCGATAAAAGCACGTGGTGATCTCCGTCCGTTTCTTCCAGCGGACAAACCAGCAATCCGTGATATTTGCGGGTGTTGCATCCGATAATGGTGGTTGAAGCATAAGAGCCTGCACGGTTGGATCTGATCATCTCCCTGGAAAGGGAGTATTCCAGATTTACAAGTTCTGATTTTTCGAACTTCAGATAACTCATCGTGGAAGAAATTTGTAGTTAATTTACTAAAAATCGGTCCGCAAATGTAATACAAATCACATGTATATTTTGTTAATTCATTCTTATTATTTTTGCAGTCTAAAACTTTGTGTAAATGGGTGTCAGACTTTATATCGTCCTGCTGTTTTTGTGCACGATCTGTCTTTCCTGTAACCGGGGAGGTAAGAGCGGTGATCCTGCCGGTCAGGCTACCGAAAAAAGCGTCACCATCAGCGGGTCGCTGGAAAAAGGGGCGGGAGAACAGGTGGTCCTTGAAGAAATGGGCGCAAGGGAACTGATCCCGGTGGATACGGTTACCTGTGATCAGGAAGGCTCCTTTGAAATCAGCTTTTCACCGGACAGAGTGGCCTTTTACGCTTTGAGGCTGGGTGGTCCCGGATATATTACCCTGTTGATCGAACCCGGTGAATCACTTTATCTCAGTGGCACTTATGGAACCGTTTTCCCCTACAGGGTAGAGGGTTCAGAAGGATCCGCACTTCTCAGGGAACTCGCTTCGGAACACAAAAAGGCCCTTGATGCACTGGGTGAGATCTCCAGGAAGAACCGGGAGGTGGCGGGTTCGTCCGACTATCCGGAGATCAAATCCCGCCTGGACCGCCGGTTCGATTCCATTACCACGGCTTTTACAGATTATTCAAAAGCGTTCATCCACCAGCATCCGGAGTCCCTTTCCATTCTCGTGGCCCTGTACAATCTCTACGGACAGGGACTGCCCGTGTTCAGTCCCCATGAACATATGGATGTGTACCGGTTCGTGGATTCGGCCCTGATGTCAAATTACAGTGAATTTGAAGCAGTTCGATTGTTGCATGCCCAGATCATGGAAGCAGAACAGCAGCTGTCCCGGGAAAAGACGGTTGCTGCTTTCCATAATGGGGATATCGCTCCCGATTTTGTATCTTCACGCCCTGACGGAGAGGAGATGGCACTCTCGGATCTGAGGGGCAATTATGTACTGCTCAGTTTCTGGGCAGGCTGGAGCAAACTGAGCAGGGACGAAAATGAAACGCTGAGACAGGCCTACGAATTGTACGGGGACAGAACGTTCAGGATCCTGCAGGTTTCACTGGATGATGAAAAAGAGGTCTGGCTTCGTGCCATTGAGGAGGACGGACTGATCTGGGATCATGTAAGTGAACTGAAGCGGTGGGAATCTGCGGTGGCGGACCTCTACCGGCTGGAAAAGATCCCCTCCAATTTCCTGATCGATCCTGCAGGCAGGATCATTGCATCGGATCTGTTCGGAGATGAACTTTTAGAAAGACTAAGTATTATATTTGACAGCTGAATATGAAGGTACAATCATTCATTCTTCTCCTTTTTTTGCTGGTTTCCCTTTCCTGCAGCAGGGACAGGGTGGTGATCAGCGGAGTTGTGGAGGGAGGTGCAAAAACGGGGATCAGCCTGGAGGAACTGAATATAAACCAGACTGCCCGGATCGATTCCATAAGGACAGAGAAAGACGGTTCTTTCAAATTTTCCACCAGCCTGGAGGAACCCCGGCTGATGCTCCTGCGGAATGACCGGGGTCAGATCCTGAACCTGCTTCCTTTCCCGCGAGAGAACATCTCGATCCGCACCAGCTACAAATCATTCGGACACGGATACCAGGTGGAAGGGTCGCCCGAATCCGAAAAGATCCGGCTGCTGGTCGAGCATCTTCATAAAACCCGCAGGGCGGTCGATTCACTGGTACAGGTGGCCGATTCCATCGAACAGGGCGATGATCCCCGGCTGGCCCTTGCCCGTACTGCCTACCAGCAGACACTGATCAACCAGAAACGTTTCACCATCAGGTTTCTGGTGGAGAACGTGAAATCCCTTTCCAGCGTGTATGCCCTCTATCAGAAATTTGATGAAGAGTATTATGTCCTTGGAGAAGATACCGATCTGCAGTATTATAAAATCGTTGCCGATTCACTGGAAAGTGTCTATCCTGATGTTTCCCTGGTCCGATCCCTCCGTGAGGATGTCAAAAAGAGAGAAGCCCTTTACGAGGAAAAACGACAGATGGACATGCTGATGAGCATGGCCGAAGAGACCGGTATGCCGAATCTATCGATTCCCGACAGGGAAGGAAATGAGATCTCTCTCTCGGAGTTGAAGGGCAAGGTGGTGCTGGTGATCTTCTGGGCCTCCGGGAACGAAGAGAGTGTCCGGTCACTGGTCCAATTGCAGTCCGTTTATGACCGGTACCGGGACAAGGGATTTGAGATCTATGCCATTTCACTGGACAATGATAAGATCAAATGGATGAACGCCATCGATTACAATGAATTCAACTGGATCAACGTTTCCGAACTATCCTATCCTGACTCCAGGGCTGACAAGCTTTACAATGTTCAGAAGCTTCCTGCAGGTTACCTGGTGAACCGGGAAGGCGAAATCGTGGTCAGGGACCTTTATGGCAGAACCCTTGAAACCTGGCTGGACAATCTTTTATAGGGAGCACTTATGCCGGATCAAAAACACATATATTTTGCATCGGATCTTCACCTGGGCATGCACCCGCTGGAAGAAAGCAGGGAGCGCGAAAGACATTTTATAGACTGGCTGGAGACGATCAGAAGAGATGCAAAGGAACTGTGGTTGCTGGGGGATGTATTTGATTACTGGTTCGAGTACAAAAAAGTGGTTCCGCGGGGGTTCACCAGAACCCTGGGCAAACTGGCCGCCCTCAGTGATGAAGGTGTTGAGATCCACATGTTCACCGGGAACCACGATATCTGGCTTTTTGATTACCTGCCGACCGAGATCGGACTGGAGGTTCATCGCAAACCGCTGATCCGGAAATGGGACAACAAAGTATTCCTGCTCGGACACGGGGACGGTCTTTCAGGAAAGGACAGAGGATATAAAATGCTTCAGTGGATCTTCAAAAACCGGCTGGCCCAGTGGTTCTACGCACGGCTGCATCCCAATGGTTCCACCGCGTTCGCCCAGTGGTGGTCAAAAAGAAGCCGGATGAAGAAAGGGCTTTTCATCCCGTTTATGGGACGGGACAATGAGCACCAGGTCCAGTTTGCACGAAAAAAACTGGAAAAGAATCCTGAAATCGATTATTTCGTTTTCGGTCACCGGCATATCCCCTACGACATCAGGGTCGGCGAAAAGAGCCGTGTCGTATGCCTGGGCGACTGGATCGAGAATTTCACCTATGCGGTCTACGACGGAAAGACCCTTCACCTTAAAAAATACTTCCGGGAAAAAGGGGAGATCATCCGGATGTGATCCCCCTGCCTCAAGGTTTTCTTAACTCACGATCCCGATGGCGACGGTCAGTCCTGCCATGACCACCGATACCATGGTCATCAGTTTGATCAAAATATTCAGCGACGGACCGGAAGTGTCCTTGAATGGATCTCCTACCGTATCTCCAACTACCCCGGCCTTGTGAGCTTCACTTCCCTTACCGCCGTAATTCCCCTTCTCGATGAATTTTTTGGCATTGTCCCATGCCCCGCCGGAATTGTTCAGCATCACCGCCAGGGTGAACCCGGTGGTCAGCCCTCCTGCCAGCAGTCCGACCACA
>JBNJEV010000062.1:0-15200 GCA_051746185.1 Bacteroidota bacterium | reverse complement strand
ATGCTCACCCCTCCTCCCGCGATCAGCCGCCTTACCTCTCCTCTGGAAGCAAAAATCCCGGTCTCCCCGGCAAGCAGCTGTGTGGCACTTATTCCCAAGGCAGAAGGAGATATTTCGAAAATGGGAACGCCTTCAAAGATACTGAGAAAAGTATCCTCATCAATCCTTCGAAGCGATTCTGTGGTCCCTTTCCCGAAAAGGATCCCGGATGCCTCCACCGCCATTTCATAGTCCTTACGGGAATGGACCATGACGGTCACCTCTTCGGCAAGCCGCCTCTGCATAACCCTGGTATGAGGTGCCTTTTCATGTTCCCCGGCAAGAGTTTCGATTTCTTCCCTGTTGAGCACGGTGAATATCTTTAAATACTTTTCCGCATCCTCATCCGACACGTTGAGCCAGAACTGGTAAAATCTGTATGGAGAGGTCCGGTCCGGAGCCAGCCAGACATTGCCTTCCTCTGTTTTTCCGAATTTACCCCCGTCAGATTTTGTGATCAGCGGACAGGTCAGGGCAAAAGCGTCACCCCCATCGATTCGCCTGATCAGTTCCGTGCCCGTGACAATATTGCCCCACTGGTCCGATCCTCCCATCTGCAGCTTGCATCCGTACTCCCTGTAAAGGACCAGGAAATCATATCCCTGTACAAGCTGATAGGTGAATTCCGTAAAGGACATACCCGATTTGCTGTCCGCCCCCAGCCTTTTCTTGACCGAATCCTTGGCGATCATATAATTCACAGTGATGTGCTTGCCGATGTCGCGGATGAATCCCAGAAAAGAGTATTCCTTCATCCAGTCATAATTGTTCACCATGATGGCCCGGTTGGGAGCCGAAGTGTCAAAATCAAGGAATTTGGAAATCTGCTTTTTCAGGGCTTCCTGATTTTTCCGGAGGGTCTCCTCATTCAGCAGATTCCGTTCGACGGACCGTCCGCTGGGATCTCCGATCATGCCTGTGGCGCCACCCACCAGTGCGATGGGACGGTGCCCCGCTTGCTGCAGATGCTTCAGCATCATCAGTCCCACCAGGTGACCGATATGCAGCGAATCGGCAGTGGGATCGATCCCCACATAGGCTGAAACAGTCTCCCGATCAAGCAATTCTTCGGTGCCGGGCATGATATCATGGATCATCCCCCGCCATTGAAGCTCTTTGACAAAATTCATTACTAATGAAACGCTAATGCTCTCCTACAATATTGTCCCGACCGCCACAGTATTCTTATCTTCCTTCGGAACATATTTCTTCCACTCCTGTTTTTTTAAATAAGGAAACACTGCCGGTGCAAAGGCCGACAGGGGCTTATAGAGCAGGGAACCATCAATATGTTTCTGCTTGATGATCTGATGCTCCTCATTTACCTGGTTGATGGGCCAGAGGATGATGCTGATCACAAATGCGGTGACCAGCACACCGAAAACCATCCCCAGTAAACGGTTCACGAAATTCAGTGCCACTGCTTTGATCACTTTATCCACCACGAAAGCTGCGATATGGACCACCAGGACAATGACCACAAATGCAACGGCAAAAGCGATCACATTAAGATGTCGCGGGTCAACCTGGAAGATGGAGTCCAGCATCCCTGCAAAAGCCGGCCTGAGCTGGATCGCTCCCACAATACCGAGAATCAGTGCCAGCAGAGAAGCGATCATATACACCAGTCCTTTTTTGAATCCTCTGTATAGTGCATACAGCAAGGGTATCATAAATATAATGTCAAGCACATTCACACGGCGGTACTAAAAAGCCACAAATTAAGCGATTTCTTTCAATATTTGACAATGTTTTTGCTTGCGTTGGACCAAAAAAAACCTGACCTTTAGTCATATTGCAATTTCAGCACCATGGAGATCAGAAAATTCAGAAGAGCTTACGACCTGGAACTAATACCTGCTTCGCATGAGCGGATCACCCTGGGAGATCTGGTCTGGGATCCGCTTTTCGGCGCCCCGGAATTCTCCCGGAAAGGAATGCCCAATACCATTTATACCGCGTTTCTGGATGCAGGACTGATCGATGAAAAGGAATGGCAACGGTTCAGGGAAGAAAGCCTGAATACCGCTCTGTTCCAGGCTCATTTCGCAACCAGGACGGTGGATGTGAATGTTGAATTTGTTAATGAGTTCAAACACCCAAAAATTGGTGTCATTACAGGGGAGCTGGTGACCCTCAGGCTGAGCAAATTCACCTTCTCCAATCTGCAGGTCCGTCGAATGGGGGATCTGCTGCGCATCAAGATCGACCGGTTCCTGGAAAAGATGAAAGCCACAAAATGGAGTGAATATGACGGAAGGATCAGGAGGGTATTCATGATCACCGAGCTCTATTACGGGACCATCCGGCTGGTCGTGGAAAAACAGTACAGCGGGGCACTGGATTCCTTTATTGAGAAATCCAGGCTGGAAATTCTCTCCAGGTCCGAGGGAAGTCATGCCGTGGAATATGAATTCTCCCATGACGATGTTCCCTTTGCCATGCGCATAGAGCGCGTGCGCAATTTCAACGGGTGAGGGGTCCCCGGCTCCCTGGGCGGCTTATATATCATTTATCATTGACTCTCCCCGCATCATTGACTCTAACGTCGGCGCCTCCGGTCCTAACGGTGGCGCCCCCGGTCCAGTTTTCTTTTTCCGAACACGATCCTTCCGCTGAGCGCCAGATTGAAGGCCAGATCGTTCCCCGGGTAATTGAACAGGTTCCATTCGGGTCTCCAGTCCAGTCCCAGCTGGACGGGACCAATGATGATATAGCTTCCCAGATCGAGGGCAAAAGTGCCGAATACTTCGTCGTAACGCCGGGTATACCCGACTCCGCCCCCGATCCCCCCGTACATACCAAAATTCCTGCAGGGTACAAAATTCACCAGCTTCAATCCGGTAAATTTCCAGGACTCATTGGCCCAGCCAAAGTTGAACTCATGACGGCGCAACTTCTGCAGGGAGAGTTCCACGCCTCCGTAGGCATTGCCTTCTATCCCGAAGATCCCCCTTGCCCCGATGCCTGTCTGCCCGCGGGTCCCCTGGAGGCAGAACAAGAGTACCATGGATGCTGTAATGAGATATCTTAAATGTTTCACGGTTCTTGATTTTATGGTAAAGATCAATAATCATGTAACAAAAATCCTTCCAATCTTTTCAGGGGAGAGGGATCATCTCCAGCACATCCTTCAGACGTGTGACCCTGAAAAAACGTTCTGAGCCGGGTTCTTCATCCACTTCTTCATGGGCCCAGATGGTATGGTAAGGGACATGAATAGCCCACGCACCCAGGCTGATAGGGGGGAGTATATCCGATTTCATGGAATTGCCGATCATCAGAAATTCCGGAGGTGAGATGTCCAGGTGATGAAGCAACTGTCTGTAATTATGCTCCTGTTTGTCGCTCATAACCTCGATATGATGGAAATAGGATGAGATGCTTGAACGCGTCATTTTTCTTTCCTGATCCAGCAGGTCCCCTTTGGTGGCCACGATCAGCCGGTAATGGGGCGACAGTCTTTCCAGTACCGGCTTCACATGATCCAGCAGTTCGATGGGCCGCTGCAACATTGCCTTGCCGATACCAATGATCTGACTGATGGTCTCCGAGGTCACCGCCCCGTCGGTCAGCCGGATAGCACATTCAACCAGTGAGAGCATAAAGGCCTTGATCCCGTATCCGTAAAGTCCGAGATTTGACATCTCTGTTTCGTACAGGGAGGCCGCCACATCCCTGTCCACCCCGTAGCGGGACATCAGCTCCACAAAATTTGTTTCGGCTTCCCTGTAATACGGTTCGTTGACCCAGAGGGTATCATCCGCATCGAAACTTATAACCTTAATCTCCTGAGGAATCAAAACCGGTATTTTCTGTGGCCAAAATTAGCAATTTTGATGGATCATATCGGGAATAAATATTTTTTATCGGGGTATTAACTAATCTGGTGTTTTTTTGGATAATTTATATATGTCAGTAGATCTTTTTTAGAAGAAAAACACCTTATTAGTATAGTAGACGGATATTTTATATCTATTTGCGACATAAAGGTCTCCGGTAACCAACCCTATTACAGCAGGAACGTGGCAAGGTCTGTACCGGTCCGTGCCGGGAGATCTTATTCCGCCACACCCAGGTCCCTGGGGATGATCTCTCCGGCGGTGACGGTGAGTGAGCGCATTCTTACTTTTTCTTCAGGTTCGCCTTCATTCCCCATGAAGAACCCGAGCCCGGTCAGTCGTCCGCTTACCGCCGATCCCGAATCGATATCGATGGAAACGATCTTCCCGGTTTCCGTTTCTTTCCTGATGCAGAGGTCATCCTCCACAAAGAGGAAATTTTTCTGACCCTTCCTGGAAATGAAACGTTTCAACTTCAGAACAGGGGTATGACCATGGACAAGCAGGTATCCGTCCCACAGCCCGGGCGGACTGTTGAAAAAATCTTCCCTCACCCAGAGGAAAGAATCACCCGGATCGATATGATGCTCCTGCATATATTTGTTCAGATCCCTGTAGTTTTTCATGTTCATCTGGTCCTCAAGGGGAATGGCCGGGGAAACACCCGCATGGACTGCCATCACTCTTTGCTGATCGGTCATATGGACCACATGGTTCATTCTCAGGTTCCGGAAAAAGCGGAGGTATTCGGGCTCCATATCGGACTGGAAACTGAAAAAGCTGTTAAAACCGAAAGACTGCAGGGTTGTTTCCCCCCCGTTATAATACCATAATTCGACGGGACTATGACCGAATCCAGTACTTTCCAATGCGTCCAGCAGCAGCATCTCGTGATTTCCCAGCAGGCAATGTGCCGGGACATCCAGTTCCATGATGCGATCGATCACCTGTTTGGAATATGGTCCGCGGTCGATGTAATCTCCCACAAAAATGATCTCTTCAGGATCGAAACGGACAACCTGTTCCAATAATTTGTTCAGCAGCCTGACCTCACCGTGAATATCCCCTATAAACCAGTAATTCTTCATAACTTCACCATCTTTGCTTTCTCAAGCGCAAATAAAGATTAAAATACACAAAAATTCTATTTTTACCCTGTAAAAACAGCAGTCCGTGAGGTATACCAGAAAACAGCGATTTGGTGTGATCACCCTGATCATTTTGATCATAGCCTCCTATCTGGTTACGGTAGAGCCCTGGAAGAAAAGCTCTGAAGAACTGGCAACCGCCCTGGTCACCGGCATGCCTCCCCGCACTGTCCGGATCCAATGGAACCAGCTGTCGGATGGTTATCCACAAGATACAAACGCTGATACGATACGTACATATCTGGGCTTTGATCTGGGATATAATGAACAATTCGAACAGGCAGCCTGGGTGGCCTATATCCTTACACGGGAGGAGGCAGAAGCCAGAACCGCAGATCGAACCGATGATTTCAGGACCGATACCAGCATCCCCACCGGCTCAGCGGCTCTGGAGGATTACCGTGGCTCGGGCTTTGACCGCGGTCATCTTGCCCCTGCAGGAGATATGAAGTGGGACCTCAGGGCCATGAGCGAGACGTTTCTGCTCTCGAACATGAGCCCCCAGGATCCTTCGTTCAACAGGGGAATCTGGAGGAGGCTGGAAGAACAGGTCCGGCGCTGGGCAATTAAAAAAGATAGTATCTATGTCATCACCGGTCCGGTGCTGGATCCCATCGATTCACTTATCGGAACCAACCGGGTGGGTGTCCCGGCATACTACTTCAAAGTTCTGGTGGATCTTTCACCTCCCGATCATTCCCTGATCGCTTTCCTGTTGCCCGGCACCCGATCGACTGATGATCTTCTCAGCTTTGCTGTTTCCGTCGATTCACTGGAGCGTTTTACAGGATATGATTTTTTTGCCGGTGCACCAGACCAGGAAACAGTGGAATGGCTGGAAGGACGGATCTATCCCGATCACTGGAAAATCGATTGAATCAAAAGCTCACCATGACCCTTCCCGGAAAATACAGATATATTGCATTTTATGACCTGGACAAAACCATCTTCAGTGGGAACAGTGCCACAAGCCTGGTGGAAGAGGCCAGAAAAAGAGGGATGATGAGCCACAGGCAATTCTGGAATGCGCTCTATCTGTCCCTGCTGTACAAATTGGACCTGTGGGATCCCGCCGGCATCATTTCCAGGATGCTTTCATGGACGCAAGGGCTTCCGGAATCCACAGCACGACAGTTGTGCAGCGACGTATTTGAACATACCCTTCGGGCAACCATCCGGCCTGAGATCCTGCAGGAAATGGAAAAACACCGGAGTCAAAACGGGGCCAATGTACTCCTTTCCTCGGCTACCTCCATGATCTGTGAACCGGCCGCCCGGCACCTGAAGCTGGATGATGTGATCTGCACCCATCTGGAAATGAATAAAGGGCTGCTCACCGGAACCACCAGGGGAAAGCTGGTGTACGGTCCGCAAAAGAAACACCATATGCTGCGCTATTGCATGCACCACCGGTATGATCCCGAACAGGCCTATTATTATGGGGATTCCGGGACAGATTTTCATGTGATGGAAGCGGTGGGAAATCCTGTGGCTGTTTCACCCGATAAAAAACTCTTGAAAATCGCCATGAAAAGAAAGTGGCATATTCTGGAGACTTCCGCCTCATAGTTAAGTGGATTTCTTTTATAAGAATGCCTCTTCGGCCCCATTTTTGATGTGGGATAATAGTGAAAAGCATTGTACCTTTGTATTTTAATACATTATTCATGAAGACATTATTCATTGGTGAAACAGGATTCCATCGAATAGACAGATACCTGACTGCACTGTTCCTTGCGGTCTCCGCAACATTTACCTGCTTCTCACAGACAACTGGGCAGGCAGAGGTCGACAAAAAAGCACGTGCGTTCCTGAGCAAACACTCCAGTGAGTGGTATGATATGAATGTGCCGGCTAAAGATGGTAAATTGTTGTATGATCTGATCGTGGAGAAAAATTATCAGCGTGCACTTGAAATCGGAACTTCAACGGGACATTCATCCATCTGGATGGCCTGGGCGCTGAGTAAGACGGGTGGCAAATTGATCACCATCGAGATCGATGAAAAAAGGCACCGGGAAGCCCTTAAGAATTTCAAGGAAGCGGGGGTTGCGGATTTCATTGATGCAAGACTTGCCGATGCACATGCGCTGGTTCCGAAGCTGAAAGGGCCTTTTGATTTTGTATTCAGTGATGCGGACAAATCCTGGTACAAGAATTACTTTCTTGCAGTGGATCCTAAATTAAAAGTAAATGGCTGTTATGCAACCCACAATGTAACCGACCGGCGGGGTTACGGATCCAACTATGATTACCTGGAATTTCTACGGAGCCTTTCCAATTACAAGACCACGGTAAACAATGAGGGGAATGGAATGGCCATCAGTTTTAAGATCGCCGAAAAATGATTTCTCAACTTCTTCCCTTCCTCAGATAGGATTTAAGCTGCCTGAATCCCTCTGAATAGCTAACACTGGGAATGTATCCCAGCAATTCCCTGGCAGCCGAAATATCAAACCAGTGATTGGAACAAAGTTCCCTGATCCAATACCGGGACATGAAAGGTTCTGATTTGAGCTTAAAAACCCTGTGGAACCATTCAGAGGCACCTGCGAGGGTCATGGCCAGCTTCTCCGGTATTTTCTTCCTTATCGGTTCATATCCTGCCACCTGTACGATCGAATTAATAAAGTCCCATACCCTTGCAGGTTCGCCGTTGGTGATAAACATAGCTTTCCCACATGCATCAGAACCGGATTCCAGTGCCTTTGCCGAAAGCATCAATGCATCGGTCATGTTATCGATATAGGTGGTATCCTTAAAATGTTCCCTGTTGCCAATCCGTCGCAGACGACCCGATGCAGCATTTTTCAGTATCCACGGGACCAGATGGGCATCATAGGGACCCCATACGAGATGGGGGCGGAGTGAAATGGTTTTCAGCGAATCAGAATTGGACTCCAGGATCAACCTTTCAGCCATGGCTTTCGTCCCGGAATAATGGGAAAGCGGCTTTTCAGGATAAGGATAGCTTTCATCGATTCCTTCCAGGTCACCTCCATCAAAAACCACACTTGAGGAGCTGGTGAAAATGATCCCCGGCACCCCCTGTTTCTTACAACCCCTGATCACATTTTCTGTACCCCTTACATTGACATCATAGAAATCCTTATAATGTCCCCAGTTACCTATTCGGGCAGCCAGGTGAAATACCACGTCTTTGTTGCTGCAGGCTTTCTCCACTGCCGCCGTATCGGTAATATCACCCTGGATGCTGTTGATCCCCAGTGCCCAGTGCAATGGATATTCTCTTCTTGAAAAACTGGTAATTTTATGGCCCTCGGGGATCAGCCGTTTGATGAGGGCCATTCCCATAAAACCACCTCCTCCCGTAATAAGTACATTCATAATGCCAGTTTTCGGCAGTAAAAATAAGCATTCTCCGTGAACTGGCTTCCAGTCAATATTATTAAATTGCATCCTTCACAGGTTACAGGAGAAATGATGAAGATCCGCTTCCTTCCCCTGCTCATTCTGATGCTGTACGTGTTTCACCCGGGAACCTCCGGGCAGGATCACCACGAAAGGTTTGATCTGCTGGATGTTCAGAGCTATCGTTTTGAGATCACCCTGTACGACACAACGGACCTGATCCGGGTCAGGGAACGGGTGAAGGTGGAATTCCGGGCCCCGGCAGAGGGCTTCTACCTGGATCTGAAGAATGTGAACAATTCGGGGAAAGGAATGAAGGTACAGAGGATCACCTGCAGTGGAAAACAGGTTCCCTTCCTGCACCGGAATAACCGTCTTCAATTGATGATCCTGCCGGCAGCTGCGGGAGAGACCAGGAGTTATCATCTCAGCTACCAGGGGATTCCCGCGGACGGACTGATCATCTCGGAAAATAAATTCGGGGACCGCACCTTCTTCGGGGACAACTGGCCCGACCGGGCCCGTCACTGGCTGGCGGTGGTGGATCATCCTTCAGATAAAGCCAGAGTGGAATTCATTGTGAATGCACCCGGCCATTACGGGGTGGTATCCAATGGAACAAAAACCGCTGAAACCGTGAAAGGGGGGCGGATCACCTCCACCTGGAAAACCTGTGTTCCGCTACCAACCAAACTGATGGTCATTGGAGTGGCCCCTTTTGCCGTACAGCATCTCCGGAGCTCCTCCGGAATTCCCGTCTCATCATGGGTATTTCCCCAGAACAGGGAGGAAGGTTTCTTTGATTACAGCCTGGCCCTGAAACCGCTGGATTTTTTCGAGAACTATATCGGACCCTATCCTTTTTCCAAGCTGGCCAATGTGCAGTCCAAAACAGTCTATGGAGGAATGGAGAATGCCGGATGTATATTCTACCGGGAAAGTTCCGTGACAGGAAAACGGGATCATGAAACCCTTCTTGCCCATGAAATCGCACACCAGTGGTTCGGGGATGCTGTTTCAGAATTGAACTGGCACCATATCTGGCTGAGCGAAGGCTTTGCCACGTACCTGACCGATCTCTACCTGGAGCGTGTCCATGGAAGTGAGCGGTTTTTGTCCTCCCTCCTCCGGGAAAAGCAGCAGGTTCTGCGCTATGCCCGAAATAGACCGGCTCCTGTGATAGATACAACCTTACCGGTTTCGGTCCGGCTTCTGAATCCCAATTCCTACGAAAAAGCCGGATGGGTACTGCATATGTTGCGGGGTGAACTGGGAGACCGTCTCTTCCGGGAATCCCTTCGCACTTTTTATCAAGAATATCAATACAGCAACGCCCTCACAGAAGACTTCCGGCGGATCGTTGATTCTATTTCGGGAGAGAATTACGCACCATTTTTCCGGCAGTGGCTTTATGAATCGGGGCATCCTGTCATTTCTGCCACCTGGGAATACGAAAGAGGGGAAATCAGACTACATATCCGGCAGCATCAGGAACAATCAAACTTTGTTTTCCCGCTGGATATCAAGATTGTTTCAGGACCGGATTCATTTATCACCGAAACTCTGAGGATCGATTCACGGAATGGAGCATTCAGCATTCCGTGTGAAGAAAGGCCTGTTGAGATCATACTGGACCCGGAATCCTGGCTGCTTTTCGAATACCATGATCCCTGAGAGGAGGCTTATCTTTTCAGGAACCGGATCATATCATCCGACATCTTGAAGTGGGTATACCGGTCAGAATGCTCACCTGTGGCCCTGACACCCTCCTCCGAAACCTGGTAGGTACTTTTCTCCCCGGCAATCCGGGAAAAATAGATTTTGTTTTCCTTTCCCTGCTCATCAATCATGATGACATGGACCAGGTTCTCCTCCATGGAAGCATCCAGGCTTTGCAGACAAACCGGACAGAAAAAATCGATTCGCTCTCCTTCCTTAATTTTCAGTGAAGGGTGTTTAAGGCTGGTATAATTCCCGATCTCAGGGTGAAGAAGGATCAATCCCTTTTGCCTGTCCCTGTTCCGGATCCTGAATATGATATGGTCCCCCACCTTCAGGTGGCCTCTGCAATGGGGACAGATAAAATGATTTTCCATGGCTTCTTTTGATGGATGGAACAGGATGTCTACAAGTTACTAAATCACTCCTTTGAAGTCAATAACATGCATGAACTTCTCCATAAAAAAACCTTGCCGGTTAACATTGAGCCTGACTGGATTTGCATCCCATAATCCTTTATCTTTATAGGATAAACTCACAATCAAGATGGAAAAGAACCTCATCAAATCCAATCTGGGGATCATTCTCGCCGCAGGTTCAATCTGGGGCCTGACTGAATTCACATTCGGACTGGGACTTCAGAAATGTGCGGTGCTCTACACGGGAGCGATCCTGACCGGACTCTCATTTTTCTGGGTCTCATTCGTCTACAGCCTGACCCGGAATATTCTCCCGGTCCTTATGATCGTGGCCGTGGTGGTGCTCTTTAAGTCCATGGATGCATTGCTGCTCCCGGTTGCCTGGAGCCATGGTACCATACTGAATCCCATTTTTGCCTTTGTTACCATCATGGTGGGGTTCCTGCTTCTGATCGCCCTGTTCAGACGGCGTTTTTTCTCGGGTCTTTTCAACCGGATCGTGGTGGGTGCCGGTTCGGCCCTGGTGGCTGTCTCCCTTTTCCCGCTGGCTGGATTTGTGACCGGGACGAATGCCTGTGTGTATGCTTCCACCAATATCCCGCTGTCCATATATACCGGACCTGTGGCCATCATCATTTCCATGATCACTGTACCTCTTGGATATTTTGCCGCTGAAAGCTATGCCGGACGTGCCGGAAGTCATAGCGGACAGCAGCGATCGCTACTTGCCCGGCTCTGGTCTCCCCTGGTCATGATCGGCAGCCTGTTGATCATTGCCCTTGCCAGGATGATTTGATGATGACCTGAGATTCCTCCTCTATGAAGCACATTCACCGGCAGGTCCTGGAACATATCCAATCCGGAAAGAAGACCATCCTGGCCACCGTGATCCGCAGTTCAGGATCCACTCCGCAGAAACCGGGCAGCTCTGCTTTGTTCGACAGGCATGGACTTCTTGCCGGTACGGTGGGAGGCGGACTGCTGGAGGCCCGGGTTCAGACCATCGCCCGGGAAGCCCTGGATACAGGTTTTTCGGGACAATATGTTTTCAACCTGGATAGCAGCCAGGGAAATGAGGGTGCATTGTGCGGAGGAGAAACCACGGTCCTTATAGATGCCAGACCGGAGACTTTCCTGAGGGTCTTTGAGGATATGGACCGGACGATCTCCCGGCGGACCGGGGGGATCCTGCTGACCGTTCTCCGGAACGGGGAGGGTATTCACCGGACGATCCACAGATCCTGGATCGCTGAAGGAGAGCTGGAAAAACTGTCAGGAGACTTTGCACCGTCGGTCAGAAAAGCCCTTGAAAGGGTTTACAGCCGGGAAGCCGGCCGGGAATTCATGGAAGTGGAGGTCCGCGGAGCAGGTCTGCAAGAGCAGAAAGAGGTGTTCCTGGAGCAAATCAGACCACTTCCCAGGCTGATCATTGCCGGTGCGGGCCATGTGGGCAAAGCGCTGGCGCATCTGGGAAGCCTGCTGGATTTCGAGATCACCGTGGTGGACGACCGGAGCGAATTCGCCAGCAGGGAGAACATACCGGAGGCAGATCACTTCATGGTCAGCGATATTGGCCGTGCCATGCGCGGGATTGCACATGGGAAGGATACTTATGTGGTGATCGTTACCCGGGGTCATGAACAGGATGCCGAAGCGCTGAAACCATGGATCGGTTCCGGTGCGGCCTATGTGGGGATGATCGGCAGCAAACACAAAGTGGCGGCCATGAGAAAACAATTTCTAGAACAGGGTTGGGCCACCCCCGCGCAGTGGGCGGCCATCCATACCCCCATCGGACTGGAGATCGGATCAAAAACCGTACAGGAGATCGCCATCAGCATTGCGGCCCAGCTGGTCCTTGAACGCAACCGGAAAAAAGAGCCACATGAATAACAAACGGGCGATCATACTGGCTGCCGGTTCATCAAGAAGAATGAAAACCCAGAAGCTGTTGCTTCCTTACCGGGAAAGCACCATCATCGGGACCGTGATCACCAATGTACTGCATTCAAAGGTGGACAGTACCCTGGTGGTGCTGGGGGCCGACCGGGATAAGGTCCTGAAAACAATTAGCGAATTGCCGGTAGAGTGGTGCTACAACACAGACCATGAAGAGGGAATGCTTTCATCGGTGATCTGCGGATTCAGGGCCCTGCCTGAAAACACCCGGGTAGTACTGGTGTTCCCCGGGGACCAGCCGGGCATTTCCCCGGAGGTCATTGACCGGCTCATAGACGTATTTCATGGTTCTTCGAAAGGGATCGTCATCCCTATTTACCGCAACCGGCGGGGCCATCCCCTTCTGGTGGATATGAAATACCGCAGTGAAATTGAAAAACTCGATCCGGAAAGGGGATTGCGTTCCCTGATGGAACTTTTCCCCGGGGACATCCTCGAAAAAGAAGTGGATGATCCCGGCATCCTCCTGGACATAGATACCAGGGAAGATTATTTACATGCAATTCAATCAAAATAAGATACGATGGAAGAAATCCTGCGTTTTACCCTGAATGGCAAAGAGACGGAACTTACCGTCGACCCCACACTCACCCTGCTTTGGGTGATCAGGAACCAACTGGGACTGACCGGTACCAAATATGGTTGCGGGATCGGTTTCTGCGGTGCCTGTACCATCATCATTGACAATGAAGCGGTCAGGTCCTGTATGCTTCCTGCGGATGAGGTAGCCGGTAAAAATGTCATCACCATCGAAGGACTGGCTGTGAACGGGAAACCCCATCCCATTCAGAAAGCCTTTATGGAACATGATGCCCTTCAATGTGGTTACTGCACACCGGGAATGATCATGAATGCCTACGGATTGCTTTTGAGAAACCCCGAACCCTCCCGCCAGGAAGTGATCGAGGGGATGGAAGAAAATCTGTGCCGCTGCGGGGCCCACATCAGGATTATTGAAGCGGTCCAGTCTGCAGCAAGGGAAATGAAAGCAGTGAAACCATGAAGAAAAAGAAAGAAAGACAAACAGATGGGGCAGGGCCAAATAGCTCTTTTGACCTGAGGCGAAGGGATTTTTTCAAACTCCTCGGGGGAGGGATCATCGTCTACTACTCCACCTGGGATCCGTCCGAACTTCTGGCTCTTCCTCTGACCCAGCGCCGCGAAGTGCCCTCGGATTACAATGCCTTTCTACTGATCAAAGAAGACGGGACAGTGAACAACTATACGGGTAAGATCGAAATGGGACAGGGTCCCATCACTTCACTGGCCCAGCAAATGGCCGATGAACTGGATGTCACCTTTGAATCCGTCAACATGATCATGGGCGACACGGCCATCTGTCCGTGGGACGCCGGGACCTGGGGTTCGCTGACCACACGAGAATACAGTCACCATATGATTGCAGCGGCAGCGGAGGCCAGGGCTGTCCTGCTGGAAATGGGATCGGAGCGACTGAATGTGCCGGTGGGTGACCTGGATGTGAGAAAAGGCGTGATCTATGCCCGGTCCGATCCCGGCAAACAGGTAAGTTACGGAGACCTTGCAAAAGGCCACCGCCTGGAACGCTACATGGAAGTAAAACCCGAACCGAAAGATCACACAGAGTACCATTATGTGGGCCAGTCCATGCTCCGTTCCGACAGCTGGGTCAAGGTGACCGGGAAGGCCAAATATACGGCCGATTACAAACTTCCGGGCATGCTGTATGCCAGGATCCTCCGGCCCCCCTCCCATGGCGCAAAACTTGTGTCGGTGGACTATTCCGCAGCGGAAGAGATGGAAGGTGTCCGGGTGGTAAGAGATGGTGATCTTGTTGCCGTGCTCCATGAATTACCCGACATGGCCGCGGCGGCCCTGGTCAGGATCGATGCGGAATATTCCTATGAGGAAAAGGATCTGAACGAGAATAACATCTTCGAATACTTGTTGAATGCCCCTTCGGACAGCTCAGAAGTGGACAGGCGCGGAGATCTGGAACAGGGCGAGCAAATGGCCGATACCATCATTGAGAGTGAATTCCATGACGGCTATGTGGCCCATTCTCCCATCGAGCCACACACTGCCCTGGCCCACTGGGAAGGGGATAAACTCATTGTCTGGTCCTCCACCCAGACACCCTTCGGCTCGCAGGACGATCTGGCGCGGGAACTGAACATGGACCTGGATGATATCCGGGTGATCACCCCCTTTGTCGGAGGTGGGTTCGGCGGAAAGATCTACCACCCGCAGCTGGTGGAAACGGCCAGGGTGGCAAAACTTGCCGGAAAGCCTGTGATGGTGGCATACACCCGGGAGGAAGAATTCTTCTTTGATTACTTCAGGCCCGCTGCCGTGGTGAAAATACGATCCGGATTCACCAAGCCGGGAAAGATCACCCTGTGGGATTATCATCAGTATTTTGCCGGGAACCGGGGATCCGATACCATTTATGATGTACCCCACAACCTGACTACCGGTCACTCGGAAAAAAGAGGATCCCCCGTCCACCTGTTTCCCACCGGCGCATGGCGTGCCCCGGGGAACAATACCAATACCTTCGCCAGGGAATCCCAGGTGGATATCATGGCAGCCGCAGCCGGGGTGGATCCCCTGCAATTCAGGCTGTATAACCTGACAGATGAGAAAATGGTCGCTGTCTGGAAAGCAGCGGCCGACAGGTTCGGGTACACTCCAACAGCAGCACCCAGCGGCCGGGGGATCGG
>JBNJEV010000061.1:0-15495 GCA_051746185.1 Bacteroidota bacterium | reverse complement strand
TCCCGAGGGAATGGTGGCCGACCTGCTGGCCGATCCGAAAGGAGAACTCACCGAGATCCTGCTCTACCATGTGGTAGCAGCCAAGGCCTTGTCGGGTGATCTTTCCGACGGACAGATGATCACCACGGTCAATGGCTCCGATATTACTGTTTCCATCACAGGGGGCAACGTATTCATCAATGAAGCCCAGGTGATCACAGCCGATATTGAAACCGATAACGGTGTGGTCCATGTGATCGACGCGGTGATCACTCCGTCCACCGGGATCGAGGAAAGGATCATCAACACAGTCAGTGTCTCCATCTACCCGAATCCTGCCAGGGAGTATGTCAACATCAGGTTTGAATTGACTGAAGAGAGTGAGATCAGTCTGGAGATGTATGATATGCTCGGGCAGCGGGTCAGGATCGTAAATCAGGGATATGCATACGAAGGCAGCCATACCCTCCGGTTCCCGGTGAACGATCTTGAGTCGGGCATGTATCTACTGATAATCAACACCGGTAATAGTCAAATTGCAAATAAGGTTAGGGTTGTAAAATAGTGGTTCATTACCGGTTTATTAAAAGGCTGTTCACGGTTGTGGACAGCCCTTTTTTTTTACCCCTGCCAACTGTTATCTTTACCGGATGACAAGGGCAACGGTACTCATCATACTGATATTCATGATCCGGGTCACTCCGGCCCGGACCCAGGTGACCTACCTTGATAGGCCGGACCTTCTCCGGAAAGTTGACAGTTGTCTCCAGCACACCTACCGGTTTTCCTTTTCAGTTGCCGGGAAGTACCAGAGAGAACTTCAGAAAGAGACTCCGGGTCATCCTGCTCCTTATTTTCTACATGCGCTGATCATCTACTGGAAAAATTTTCCCCTGAACCCGGACCATGACAGGTCGGATCAATTCATTGAACTGATGGATCGTTCTGTCCATCTTGCAGGATCTTACCTGGATTCGGAAGACACCTATCTGGAGGGCGTCTTTTTTGATCTTTTCAGCAGGGCCTTCAAAGCCATGTACTGGGCTGACAATGGAAGAGCAACCAGGGTAGTGCCCGATCTGGGGACCATGTACAGGCATACCATGGAGGGATTTCGCCTGAAGGAAAAATTCAGCGAATTCTATTTCTCTTCAGGCTTATATAATTACTACATTGAGGCGTACCCGGACGCACATCCTGTTTACAAACCACTGGTGTCTTTTATGAGAGAAGGCGATAAAGAACTGGGTCTCGTTCAGCTGAATAAAGCCATTCAACAAACGATCTACCTGAAAGTTGAATCCATATTGTTTATGTCCCTGATCCAGCTCCATTACGAAGAAGACATGAATACGGCGGCCCTTTATGCAGAGAAACTTTATATGAATTATCCACGAAATACGTATTACCAGGGACATCTGATCATGATCCTGCTCCATCAGGGTCGTTTCAGAAAAGTTCGGGAAATCACGAAAAACATGAACAATCAACGAAATATTTATGCAAGAATGGTCCGGGAAACGGCCACAGCTTTTCTGACAGAAAAAGAAACTGATCGCCTGGACCTGGCCCGAAAGAAATATCTCCGGGTGATTGAGCTGGCTGAATCCATTGGCCCTTTTGCAGATAGATTCCAGGCGATTGCATTTATGGGACTCTCCAGGATCAGTGAAAGGGACGGACAAGGCTTCGATGCACTAAGGTACCGGAGAAAGGCCTCCAGGTATACATCGTTCAATTTCATACTGAATGAAACCTAAAATCAATCATTAAGACCCTGATGAAGAGGAAGAAACAACCGGATGTTGAGACCCTGAAAAATGATCCATCCTTCAGGCAGGTCATGGAACTGAACTTTGATGATATGATCCCGTTTGTCCTGGAACATATCAAACGAAGGAGCTTCGTTTCTATACTCTACTGGGGCATCAACATTGCATTTTTATCCTTTATTCTATACGTCATCATTTCCGGACTGATATGGAAGCAGCTGACCTGGCCGGTGATCATCAGGCAATCCCTGACGGGGATCTTTGCCGGAAGCATCCTTGTGATCCCTGTCCATGAATTGCTGCATGGAATTGCCTACAGGATCCTCGGAGCCCGGCAGATACGGTTCGGAGCAGACATGCAACAATTTATCTTTTTCGTAACGGCCGATCGGTACCCGGTTTCAGGGAAAGAACTCTATTTCCTGGCCCTGGCCCCTTTCATTGTCATTAACCTGGTAACGGTGGCAGTCACTCTTATCTGGTTCCCCGGGGGTATTCTTTTTTCGGCATTTTTCCTGCTCAGCCATAACATCATGTGCATAGGTGATTTTGCCATTGTGAATAGTGTACAGCAACGATCGGCCGGCAGGATATATACCTTTGATGAAGTGGAGAATAAGAAAAGCTACTTCTTTGAAGAGATCTCTCCATGAATTCTTTGGCCTTCATTGCCTTTTTCAAACTGACCGTAAAACTGGAATCGATCTCATAGGCTTTCATATAACTTTCATAAGCTTTTTCATACTGCTCGGTGCTCATGAAAAAATCTCCCTTTGAATCATACGGATTCGCAATATCAGGGGCCAGTTTGATATAGGTATCAAATGCTTCTTCCGCTTTCTTGAAATTTCCGGTCTCCATCAGTGCGTAACCCAGCTGGTTGTAAGGTACAGCATAATCAGGACTTGCCTCTATGGCCTGATAAAGGGTTTCTATTGCTCCTTCCACATCCCACATGATCTGTAATTGAATATAATAGAGAATTTTATACACATGCGGGTCTTTCGGGTAAAGATCAATGGCTTTCTCCACGTATTCCACAACCTTACGATTCTGTCCTCCCATCAGGTATTTGAAGGCCGTTTTGATGTATTTTTCACCCTCACTGAGAGAAGCATCGGACTGGAGTGCCTGTACGGCAATCTTTTTTGCACTTTTGCTTGAAATGAAATACATCCAGAAATAAGCCATGAAAAAATCCGGATCCTCCCTGATGGCATTCTCAAAATGGTATTTTGCCTCAACGAGTTTGACCCTGTCAAAGGCTATCATGCCGGTCTGGAAGTACTCAAGCGCAAGTTCCGAATCGGTTGTAATCGGCATCAATTCCGATTCCCCAATCTGGTTGCATGAAGAAATGTACAGTGAAGAAACAAGACATATTATCCCTGCTGCAAAAAACCTCATTACGATACGGTTTTGCAATCCTACGTCCAGTTCAAATGTACTACTTTTCCCCCGATTGTCAAATATGTTCTGCCAGCATCATATTTTCTGCTGTGTCAGATACCTGATTGTCAGCCAGAGGCTTTGAGAATCCGGTCAGGATCGGTATTCCTCAATGATCTGTTTTACGTCGTCCGGTGCGACCCTTCCATAGGTCTTATCGCCCACCAATACCACCGGGGCAAGGCCACATGCTCCCACGCACCGGAGGCAGCTAAGCGAGAATTTGCCATCCTCACTGGTCTCCCCGACTTCTATCTGCAGTTGCTTCTTGAATTCTCCCAGGACATTTTCGGCACCTCTGACGTAACATGCAGTCCCGGTACAAATGGAGACAGGGAATTCGCCCTTGGGAATCATGGTGAAATAGGAATAGAAAGTAACCACGCCGTAAACTTTTGCTGCCGGAATATTCATTTTCTCAGCGATCACCTCCTGCACCTCTGCAGGTAAATATCCGAAGGTTTTCTGCGTTCTGTGCAATATATTGATCAATTCACCTTCATGATTACCAAATTCATCACAGATGGCATGGATCTTTTCTATCTGGTCTGTTCTTAGTTCAATTTTTACACTTGACATAATCGATCACTGTTTGCATTAGATCTGGAATACTCTTCTTTTCCTGTCAAAATAATGTGTATGGAGAAGGGCATGTGCCTTTTCGCCCATGGGTTCACCCAGAAATTCCCTGTACAATTCCCGGATGTATGGATTCTCGTGAGATTTTCTGTTCGTCTTGTTTCGGTCCTCCTCGTAAATGGCCTTCGCCCTGGCGCTCAAGATGGAAGCATCCCCATGATGAAGAGGCTGTCCACCCCCTCCAATACACCCACCCGGGCATGCCATGATCTCGATGGCATGGTACTGGGATTCTCCGGATTTTATCTCCTCTAAAAGCTTTCTGGCATTTCCCAGACCGTGGGCAATACCGATATTGATCTTCTGACCGTCAAAATCGACGGTAGCCGACCGCAGCCCATCCATGCCCCTGAGCTGTTCAAAGTCTATTTTCTCCAGTGTTTTCCCGGTATACATCTCGTAAGCAGTCCTGGTTGCGGCTTCAATGACTCCTCCTGTTGTCCCGAAGATCACTCCTGCACCGGTTGATTCTCCCAGAGGCCGGTCAAATTCACCATCGGTCATCCGGCCAAGGTCAAGATTTGCCTGTTTGATCAGATGAGCCAGCTCCCTGGTGGTGACACTGATATCCACATCGGGATTTCCATCGACCATGAATTCCTCCCGCTGGCATTCATACTTTTTTGCGAGGCAGGGCATGATGGAGACCACCACCATGTCTTTTCTGTCAATCCCGATCTTATCCGCGAAATAGGATTTGGCTATCGAACCGAACATCTGCTGGGGAGATCTCGCCGTCGATGGGATCTCTTTCAATTCCGGGAAATGATGCTCGAAGAAATTGACCCAGCCGGGACAGCATGAAGTAAGGATGGGTAATTGTACTTCCTGGTCCCCCTCCAGGAAGCGTGTCAATCTCTCCAGAAATTCAGTCGCCTCCTCCATAATGGTCAGATCAGCAGCAAAGTCAGTATCAAAAACATAATCAAATCCAAGCTGACGGAGGGCTGTCACCATTTTGCCTGTAACCAGTGTTCCGGGCTCCATCCCAAATGCTTCCCCAAGTGCTGCCCGTACTGCAGGAGCTGTCTGAACGACCACCGTTTTTTCCGGATCGTTCAGAGCGGAAATCACCCTTCCCGAATGATCCACTTCAGTGAGCGCCCCTGTGGGGCACACTGCCACGCACTGTCCGCAATAAGTACAGGGTGAATGTTCCAGGTTCATTTCGAAGGCCGGGGCCACCACGGACTGGAAACCGCGATTGACCGCGTTCAGGGCTCCGACGGTCTGAAATTCATTGCACATGGTCTCGCATCTTCTGCACATGATGCACTTATCCAGTTCCCTGATGATGGAAGGAGAGGTATCGAGCCTGTAGGTAGACATTTCCGCATACTCCTGTCCGGGTATATCCCGGATTCCAAGCCTTATCGCCATGTTTTGCAGGTCGCACTGACCTGATTTGGCACAGGAAAGACAATCTTTGGGATGATCTGATAGGATCAGTTCCATGACTGTCCTTCGTGCATTGAGTACACGTATGCTGTTTGTTCTTACTACCATACCCTCCATCACCTCTGTGGAACAAGATGGTGCCAGATTTCTACGGCCTTCCACCTCAACCACACAGATCCGGCAACCTCCGGGTCTGTTCCGGATATTCAGGTCTTTCAGATCCATATAACAGAGCACGGGGATATCAATGTGAAGCATTTTAGCAGCTTCGTATATGGTAGTCCCTGCCGGAACCTCAATTTCATTTCCGTCCAGGGTCAGATTTATCAAATCCATATTTTTTCTTTCTTCTTTCATTGCAGTACAACAGCATCAAACTTGCATTTCTCCATACATGCGCCACATTTAATACAGATCTCGGGATTGATCACATGGGGTTCCTTTCTTTCACCTGTAATGGCTCCAACGGGACAGGCTCTGGCACATGCGGTACAACCCACACAGTTTTCTTCGATGATGAAATATTCCAGGAGATCACGACAGACCCCCGCAGGACATTTCTTGTCGATCACGTGGCTGAGATATTCATTGTAGAAATTATCCAGGGTAGACAGAACAGGATTCGGGGAAGACTGTCCCAGGCCGCACAGAGAGGTATCCTTGATCACTTCACTCAGGTTTCTCAGCCGGTCAAGATCTTCAGGTATCCCGTTGCCCGAACAAATTCTGTCAAGCAATTCATATAATCTTTTATTGCCTATCCTGCAGGGTGAACATTTACCGCATGATTCCTCCACGGTAAAATCAAGGAAGAATCTGGCGACCGATACCATACAGTCGTCTTCGTCCAGGACGATCATGCCTCCTGAACCCATCATGGATCCGCAGGCCACAAGATTTTCATAATCAATGGGAGTGTCAAGATGCTTTTCGGTGAGACAGCCTCCGGAAGGACCACCTGTCTGTACCGCCTTGAAGTTTTTCCCATCCTTGATCCCTCCCCCAATTTCGAAAATCACCTCCCGCAGGGTGGTCCCCATGGGAACTTCGATAAGTCCCACGTTGTTTACCTTTCCGGCAAGGGCAAAGACCTTGGTACCCTTTGACCTTTCAGATCCGATCCGGCTGAACCATTCGGATCCCTTCTGGAAGATCACAGGGATATTTGCAAAGGTCTCCACATTGTTCACATTTGTGGGCTTTCCCAGATACCCGGCCTCAGCAGGAAAAGGAGGTTTCAAACCGGGTTCGCCCCTTTTCCCTTCCATGGAATGGATCAGCGCTGTTTCCTCACCGCAGACAAAAGCGCCGGCCCCATACTTGAGATCTATATCAAATTCGAAATCCGTTCCGAAGATACCCTTCCCCAGAAATCCATACTCCTGTGCCTGGGCAATCGCATTCTTCAATCGTTCAATGGCCAGCGGATATTCTGCCCTGATGTAGATATAACCTTTATCAGCGCCAATGGCATATCCGCAGATAGCCATGGCTTCCAGAACAGAATGCGGATCGCCCTCCAGGATCGATCTGTCCATAAACGCTCCCGGGTCACCTTCATCCGCGTTACAGACCACATATTTCTGATCAGATGCGCTCTTTCTGGCAAATTCCCATTTCATACCTGTGGGGAATCCCGCGCCGCCACGACCTCTCAAACCGGATTCCTGGACCACACGAACGGTCTCCTCAGGGGTCAGTTCACTGAGTATCCTTCCCAGTGAAAAATAACCATCCCTTTTGATGTACTCCTCGATCTTATCCGGATTGATCACACCACAATTCCTGAGGGCGATGCGTATCTGTTTCTTCGCTGTCGATGTGTTTATAGTTGTCTCGGGCATTTCAACAGGATCTATATTTCTTCTATTTTCTGATAATTTACAGGGATTACACCTTCCACCGGCTCGCCCTGCTTGATATATTTTTCAATGATCTGATCGGCCCTTGAAAGATCCACATCTCCAAATACTACTGGTAATGCCCCGGGCAGGGTTACTTCGATGGTTGGTTCTGCATAGCAGTAGCCCATGCATCCGGTTTCGGAAATGATGGCATCAATGCCTCTTTTTTCAAGTTCCTCGCTCATGAAATGCATGATCCGGTCCGCTCCTGCAGCCTTGCTACATGTGGCCATGGCGATTTTTACCTGCACCTGTTCAGCAGTACCACCGGATCCAGCAGCGGACGGGTCACCCTTTTTAAGTTCCTCCCGCAACTTTTCAAGTTCTTTTATCGATTTGATCTTGCTCATAAAATAAATGTATAAATTTTTTAACGCTCTGTGATATACAATATATTGTTATTTATTTCACACTATAGATTATATTTCACTTGTTTAGTGTGATACAAATATAGCAAAAATTCTCGGGATTGTTATTTCAATAACAATATATTTATTCTATATAAGCGAGCAATAAGCTCAGAAGGTGGCAGGAGCAGCTACAGTCAGATGAAAATCCAGTTGATCTATTTGAATAATTCCTCATCCCTGATGAGCATCAGGATGGCTGAATGAGGAATGATCACATACCTTTCGTTGTTGAACTCAATCTCGTAACCACTTTTCTGAAGATAAATGGCCAGATCGCCTTCCTTGGGTTGAAGGGGTACATATTTTACCTCGTCGCTCTTGTCCTTCCAGGGTTCATCTGCATCCTGAATTGCGGGAATGGGATATCCGGGACCCACCTTCAATACGTATCCGCTGTGAATTTTTTCCTTTTCCTGTACTCCCGGAGGAAGGTATAGCCCCGACTTGGTCATTTCCTGCAGGTTTTTCGGCTTGATCAAAACCCTGTCCCCGACCACAATGAATTTATTGATATCCCTTTCTTCAATCTGCAAGGTCATTGCTGCACACTTTTTATCATTTAAAAATCCAGATTCTCCTTCAGGGCCTGCATGCCGCTGCGGCTGACCGGGACTTTATTCCCGTCCTTCAGGATGATAATGTAATTTGTTTTCTCATAAGGTTCGATGCGTTCAATATAGCCAATATTTGCGATGTATGAACGGTGTACGCGTACAAATTGTTCATTGTCAAGATGATTCTCGAAATACTTCATGGTTTGCTGTTTGAGATACCTGCCTTCCTCTGAATAGATCATGACATAATCATCCTGGGCTTCAAGGAAATGAATATCATCCGTGGAGATCACATGGATCTTTCCTGATTTTTTGATCACCACCCTGTGCAGCTTTTCATCACTCTCAGCAAAATGTAGTCTGATCTTTTCGATTTCATTCTCACCGCTATTGTTCTCTATCCTCTCTTTCAGTTTCCGGATCGAATCATCGAACCTGTCCCGGGAAAAAGGTTTCAACAGGTAATCCACGGCGTTCTGCTCGAACGCACGAATGGCATATTTATCATAGGCTGTGGTAAAAATGATCGCAGGCTGGTGTTCAATCACTTCCAGAATTTCAAATCCGTTGAGTTTTGGCATCTGTACATCCAGGAAAACCGCATCAGGTTTCAGTTCATTGATGGCCTTCAATCCATCAAAACCATTGTCATATTCACCCATCAGATCAATCTCATCATGACCTTTCAGATAAGCCCTGATAAGGTCCCTTGCCGGTTTTTCATCTTCAACAATAATGGATCTTATCAAACTCATAGCCCTTTATCATTTTTTTGGTAATAACATAGTAACAATAAATTTTCCATCCTCCCGTTTCCATTTCACCATTCCCCGGCCCTCGTAAGCCAGTTCGATCCTCTTTTTCACGTTCTCCAGACCCACTCCGGTGCCCTTTCTTGAAGGGACCTGCGTATCGAAGTTATTCATAATCCGGGCAGACAGATAATCATTGTCCTGCTTGCATTCAAAATGAATGCTGACCGGTTCAACGCTTTCATAAACACCATGCCTGATGGCATTTTCGAACAGGGGTTGATAAATCATCGTGGGTACAGGATAATCCTCACATTCAGAAGAAAGTTCGAATGAATAGTTTAATTTGTCCCCGAATCGTATCTTTTCTATTGCCAGGTAGTCCTTCATCCTTCCCATTTCTTCTTTCAGGGGAACATATTCATTCTCCCTGTGCTTCAGCGAATATCTCAGAAAGTCTGAAAGCCGGATGATCATATCTCTTGCCATATCAGGATTGGTCAGCGTGAGCGATGAGATCGAATTCAGAGAATTGAACAAAAAATGAGGATTGATCTGCGATTTTAATACATTCAGTTCGGCATCCCTTACCAGATTCTTCAGCAGTTCCTCCTGCTTTGCCCTTTCCCTGAGTTTCTCTCCATAGGATGCCAGGTAATAGATCAGTACCAGCGCCAGGTAGACCAGCCCCCCGATAAGTGCACGCCATGCAATCGACCGGTTCAGGAATTCCAGATAGTTATCCTGATCATGAAAAATGGCACTTAACAATCCGAAGGTGATCAGCAGCCAGGCTAAAATAACCACCAGTCCCGCCATCACATGAGCGATCAGGGAATAGAAAGGAGTATGCTTCTGGAAAGGAATGTATCTTGTGGGATACCATGCAAGTAACCCCATGATCCCGAAAAGCATGCTTGATACCAGGGCTTCCGTGACCACAATGGATCCCCTGAAATCCTGGAAGTACCAGACCATCAATCCATGCAACAGCGCAATAACCAGCCAGACAATAGAATAGATGATAATCCCCTTCCGGTTGGCTGTAATGGGATGACTCATTTTCTACCGGTAATTTACTACTTCGCCGCCTCCGAAAAGCGTTGTACCACGAATGATCAGTGTTTGTTCGGGATCTTTGACAACGATCGATTTGACCCTTTTATCAGACATCCCTCCAAAAATATTGGTTACCTCTATCCTTATATCCCAGTCGTCAGGTACGATGAATTTGGATCCACCGAAGATCATGACCACATCGAGGTAATTCTTTCCCGGTGACAGCCTCGCGCTGGACATATCATATTTAGATCCACCGAATATATTGGTGATCTTACCTCCCTGGAAACTCTGTGAATTGATGATCCGGTCACCTCCGCCGAACACGGCTACATCATCCAGCAGATCATCACTCTCCACGCTTCTCCTGTGACCCATGATCTTTCCCCGCCTTCCGCTGCTGAATATGACAATCAATCCCAGCATAATGAGCAGGGAAGGCCAGAAAAGTGATCGCCAGTAATAAGGCAGGTCAAAAAATTTAGGCAATAAGAAAAAGGAACCGATCAAAATCAAAACCAGGCCTGTCCCCTTCCCGTCCTTACCGGAAATAAAAATAACACCCAGCAATATCAGCAGGGCCTGCCAGGTAAACAGGAAATCTCTCAACCTCCAGGGAATGATATCTGCGATATCCGCAATCAGGAATAACCCGATAAACATCAGAACGATTCCCAGCAGTAAATGCGCCCTCTGTGATTTTTTGAATTGATGTTCTTGCCGTTCCATAATTCATATGTTTAGTTTTAGCCAAAAGTAAATACCGGTAAATAATAATGGAAGGATTAATCGGCGAACTGTCCCAATTTATCGGTAAATGTGACTGCGCTAAAATCTGTTCAACCAGCGGTACCGGCGTGCGTTGTCACCAAATTTTGCAATGAACATAAATTCATGGGACCCGAAACTGTGTTTCATGATGCTGTTCAGGCCGATATCAAAAGCATAACCGAAAATAAGCTTATCCACACTCACACCGGCCAGGACAATGATGGAATGTCCTGTTCTGTATGTCAGTCCGCCCCAGTATGACTGCTGATAATAGGCTTTCCCGCTGATATCTGCCTGCAGCTTGCCACTTTCCGAATATTTAATATGGGTCGAAGGAGTAAGGATCAAATTACGGTTGATCTGGAAATCATATCCACCCATGAGGTAATAATTGCGCTCCATGATGAACTGGTCATAACCTGAATCCCCGAATTTCAGTACAGACTCGAACAACTGGTCCACGGAGAATCCTGCCCACAGTTCCCTCGACATATAATATACCCCGGCATCTGCATCAGGGATGAAAACTGATTTGTGTGTACCCGACCAAAAGTTATCATCCGGATATTCCAGCCGTATCTTGTCATCGTCCAGTCTGTATTGGTAGGCAACTACAGACAGGCCAAAAGACAGTTGAGATTCTGACAGACGGATATGGTAGGCGTAGGTGCCTTTTATACCGATCCGCTCCATGGCACCATTGCGGTGATTGAAGATATAACCACCCAGTCCGACATTCCCGCTTCTTGATCCCATCCGTTGCCGTCTCCGAACGGATGCCTGCCTTGAAATATAGCTTTTCTTCAAAATCCTTGTTTGAAAACTCATCGCATACGTCCCCGGGCCTTCCGGAAAGCCAACCCACTGCTCCCTGGCGGTCAGGTTCACGGCGGTATACCCTTCAGAGCCCGCAACAGCAGGATTCAGCAGAAAACCATTTAACATATACTGGCTGTACAGGGGCATCTGCTGTGAAAACCCTTCCACCATACCCAGACTCAACATCATAATGATATATACCAGTCTTCTCATAACTATCTGATCACTGTCACAATTCCAACAAACCTGCTTTTGCTACCGTCGTTAAGTTGTATTACAAAATGATAAGAATCTACAGGAACAAGGTTCCCTCGCATATCCCTGCCATCCCAGGGTTGTGAATAGCCTGGCTCTGATCTCCATACCAGCGTCCCCCACAGATCGAATATTTCCACTACTGCCTGCGGATAGATGCCTAGTTTCTCTATGTTCCAAACATCATTGATCCCATCATCATTTGCCGTAATGGCATTGGGGATGTCCCGGAAATAGAAATCCAGCTCGCATTCCAGGATGGCGATCGTATCCCTGTTGATACACCCGTAGGAATCTTCCACCTCCACCCAGATTTCCCGTTCGGGTCCCTGGTAAACTGTAATCCGCTGGCTGATATCCCCGGTTGACCATCTGTACAATTCCCCACCTGCCCCGGCATCAAGCACCAGGCCTGCCTCACCGCAGAGAGAGGTATCACTCCCCAGCTCCACCTCCGGAAGTTCTACCACGGACAGATACAAACTGTCGCTTAACATACATCCGAGAGTATCGGTTACCGAAACTCCGATCCATCCTTCCTGGCCCGTCACATATTGTGGACCGGTTGATCCGTCATGCCAAAGATAGGAAGTGAAGTTGCCTTCCGGTTCAATTTCAAACAGCTCTCCCTCACAGATGTAGGTATCCTCACCAAGATCGATATTAGGTCCGGAAACCAGCACAATCCCTCTCCTGGGCTCTCCCACGCACCCGTATTCAGACGTTTCCTGAACTGAAATAGCATATTCTCCGGGCGTCATAGGCCAGTCCACAATGATGGAATCTCCGTAATCCCTCGTAATGGTGCCTCCTTCCACATCCCATTCAAACGTGGAATTCTCAAACCCCTCAACAAAGTATGCTATTCCGGTATCCCCTGCACAGACCACAGAAACATATTCCTGCGCCCTGGCCGAATGGAACCAGCCTGCAAGCAGCAAACCAATGAATACTATGTATTTATGTATTCGCATGGATTGATTACACAACCTCAGTCATCTTCACTAAAATGTTATTGACCCATTATTATATGTTCACCAAAAAGTATTCAATTCCTCTATAATCTGTTTGTATCCTGGCTTACAAGCCTATGTCTGTTCACTTTCACTGCATCTTCATTGAGCAGTATATTTCGATCACTTCATCCTCCATGGTACATTCCGTTTGCTTTACAGGCATTCCGGAACCATGGGATATCCATTGTCTGTTCCCGTAAAGAGAATTCCATATCCTTCTTACAATCTCCGCGTCAGGCTGGAGCTGCTCTGGATCTCTCCGGTGTCAGGTGTCGGATGCACAACAATTGTATAGGTACCATCACCCACAATTGTTCCGCTTCCTGTAAAGTCATCATGCATATCGGTCAGCGTAATGGTGTAATATGCGTCTGAAGTAGATCCGTTGATCAGTCCGTCGGGAAGCGGGATGCTAACTGTTGAGGTATTTGAAACCACAGTTGATCCGGTGGCATCCAATGAATTCCCGCCAATGTCGGTCAGGTCCGTAGCGGTTATATCATAGGTTACCTCAAACCCGTCCTCCACAGGATCAGGAGCACCTGTCAGGCCGATAGTAACAGATCCGCCGACAAGCTCACCCGAACATATTTCAATGGAATCATCCACCACACCTGCTGTAGCCGGATTCCACATGGTAATGGGCAGGATCTGGAGCTGGCTGGGACAACCATTGCCCGTACGCTTTTGCACAATGATCTCACCCGCCACCGAACCGATCGAGTCCAGGGAAAGATCAGTATCCCAGTTCACGGTGATTTCATAAGCGTTGGCCGTCCAGTCCACAATGGAGGTATCCCCGCTGGGTGTGACAGATCCGCCTGCCGTGATCTCACCTCCCCGCACTGCCCATCGGTACTCCTCTCCGTCCACATGATCATCAAAAATGTCATAATCAATCGAAAAACCTGTTGCGGAACTCCGGACCTCCTCACCGGACTGGGTATTGGACGCATCCGGAGTTGGTGTTTCAAACTGGCCGAACAAAAATGCCGAGAATACAAAAGAGAACGCTGCAGCCATCAAGGCCTTCTTCGAAATTGAATACTTCTTGGTTTTCATTACTTTTTGGTTTAGAGTGTTATTGAATAAATAATCTGTTTTTTTTGTGCACTTCCATTTCATCTTCTTGTTAATGAGTTGCTTGAGTTAACATTTCCTGTAACGGGTGTTGCATGCTGGTCCACCGTAATACTGTTTGTACTGGCACATCCCGATCCTGAAGTAATGGTTACTTCAACGGTCCCCGGTGTGGTCCCGATCCAATCCACAAAAACCTCGGGATTTATAGCAGAACCGGAAATGGTCCCGTTGGTCACCACCCAGCTGAAGGAATGGGAACCGGGATCTGCCACTGAATAGGCTTCCTGAACAGGTGTGCATACCTCCGTGGGACCATTGATCACTGGTGGTGATGCATCCGCAACAATAACATCAAATGAACAGATATCAGTCAGACCGGCAGCATCGGTTGCTGTATATGTGACGGTGGTCGTTCCGACCGGGAAGAAATCCCCGGGATTATGAGAGGATGTAAGAACCACACCCGGACAGTTGTCCGAAACAATTGGTTCAACCCATGACACCTCCGCACCGCAATATGATGTATCTGAGACGGTGCTGATATCAGCAGGACATCCGCTGATCACCGGAGGCGTGTCATCCAACAGAGTTACATTGAAGGTACATTGCTCACTGTTACCGCCTCCATCCAGGGCGGTAAGGGTAATGGCCTGAACGGTTCCATGTCCCGAGATGACTGTGCCCGGGGCAGGATCCTGGCTCACACTGACTGCACCGGTGGTTGTCGCCAGGCCAGTATAATCAGGAATCACAAATTCACAATCTGCATCAACATACTCATCCAGGTCCGCGGGACATGTGATGGATAGGGTAAGTGAATCAATCAGGGTAATATCGAATGTGCATTGTGAATTATTTCCGTTACCATCCTCTGCTGTGATGGTAATTGTCTGAATTGTTCCCACACCATTAATCACCGTTCCATCCACAGGATCCTGTGTAAGCGCAGGTGATGGATTGCAATTATCTGAAACAACTACCAGGCCGGTATAGTCAGGAATGATAAAATCATCATTTATATCTACAAATTCGTTAAAATCTGCAGGACAGGTAAGGTCCGGGTCCAGATTATCCTGAACTGTTACCGTTGCCGAACAGGTTGACTCCAGACCACATGCGTCTCTTACCGTCAGATTTACAGTATTAAGCCCGAGATCAGTACAATCAAAATCGTATCTATCAAGCCACATCGTATCTATCGAGCAGTTGTCATTGCTTCCATTGTCAATATCCGTGGCTTCTATGGTCACATTGCCTGTGGCATCCAGCTGAACAGTTATGTCCTGGCATACGGCAGTGGGTATAGTTACATCATTGACCGTGATGGTCTGGGTGACATTAATCGAGTTGCCACAGTCATCAGTAACCGAATAAGTCCTGGTGATTTCTTCCGGGCAGGTGTTACCATCACTTACATCAGAGACAAACGCCACAACAGGTGCGGCTGTGCAGTTATCAGCCTCATCAGTTACGACACTTATATCCGGAGCAGGAACGTCTGCCGCACACTCCACATTGACCGGGGCAGGGTTGGAGGCGGTGGGTGGGGTGACATCATTGACCGTGATGGTCTGGTAAACCAAAATAGAATTACCGCAATCATCTTCCACACGGTAACTCCTGGTGATCTCCTCA
>JBNJEV010000060.1:0-15715 GCA_051746185.1 Bacteroidota bacterium | reverse complement strand
GCCCTGAGCCTGTGGCCCGGCATAGGATCAGGCCCTGTGCTTCCTTTCGGCCCTGTTCAGGATCAAGCCTGCTCTTCCTGCCCGCTCAGGTCCGGATCCACCAGGATCCGCCCGCAGTATTCGCAGACAATGATCTTCTTCCGGGAAGCGATATCCAGCTGGCGCTGGGGAGGGATCTTATTGAAACAACCTCCGCATGCATCACGCTCCACAGGAACCACCGCCAGTCCGTTGCGGGCATTGGCCCTGATCTTATTGTAGGCAGTAATCAGTCTTGGCTCAATGATACTCTTCAGATCCTCGGATTTTTTCTCCAGCACTTCCTCCTCCTTCCTGGTGTCCTCAATAATATCGTCCAGCTCTTTTTTCTTGTTTTCCAGGTCAAGCTTCCTTTCATCCAGCACTTTGGAGGATTCCTCAATCACCAATTTTTTCTCCTCGATCTGTTCGGTGAATTCCCGGATGCGTTTTTCACACAGTTCGATCTCCAGGGTCTGGAACTCGATCTCCTTGGAGAGGGAATCATATTCCCTGTTATTCCTAACATTGTTCTGCTGCTCTTCATATTTCTTGATCAGGTCCTGTGCGTTCAGGATCTCCTGCTTTTTAGCGGCGATCGATTTCTCCAGGGTACTGATGTCCTCCTCGTATTTTGAAACCCGGGTCTGCAACCCTGCGATCTCATCTTCAAGGTCCTGCACCTCAAGGGGAAGCTCTCCCCGGAGGATCTTTATCTTATCTATGGCAGTATCCACCTTCTGAAGATCATAGAGTGCTTTCAGCTTTTCAGCAACGGTCATTTCCACAACTTCTGCATTCTTGTTTTCTTTGGCCATGGATCAGAAATATTTTATTGGATTTGTATCTGTTTCCGATAAACGGACTGCAAATTTAGGAAATTTTTTCATAAGCAGCTCATAAAACAACTCCCGGGTAAACTGTTCACTTTCATAATGCCCGATATCCATGATCACGATCCGGCCATCCGCTTTGAAGAAGTCATGGTATTTGATGTCTCCGGTAACGAACACATCAGCACCCCGGGCCATGGCCCGGCCCAGCAGGAAGCTGCCGGCCCCTCCGCATAAGGCCACCTTTTTGATCTTTCTTCCCAACAATTCCGAATGTCTGATCACTCCCGTCCGGAACCGGTCTTTCAGGAAATTCAGAAAAACCTCCTCGTCCATGGGATCCTGCAGCTCACCCACCATTCCCATTCCCACCCGGTCATGGGCATTGTCCAGCGGATAGAGATCATAAGCCACCTCCTCGTAAGGATGAGCCCTGATCATCGCCTCCACCACCCTGGAGGTGAGGTGTTCAGGCAGAATGGTCTCCATCCTGGTCTCCGGTTCCTGGTGCAGTTGTCCCCGCTTCCCCACAAAAGGGTTGCTCTGTTCCGAACCCCGGAAGGTTCCCTTCCCCTCGAGATTGAAACTGCACTGGTCGTATGCACCGATGTGTCCGGCCCCGGCTTCAAAGATGGCGGAGCGAACCTGCTCCAGATGCCCTCCAGGCACGAAAACCACCAGCTTCTTCAGCCTTCCGGTCACCGGTTCCAGGATCCTCTGGTTCACCATTCCCAGCCTGTCGGCCATGGCAGCGCTGACCCCTTCCCGGATAGCATCGAAATTGGTATGTCCGCTGTAAATGGCAATGTCATGTTTAATGGCCTGCATGACCACACGCTCCGGGACGGTCCTCCCGGTAACCGAATTGAGTCCCCCGAAAATCACCGGGTGATGAGAGAGGATCAGATTGTAACCCAGTCCGGAGGCCTCCTTCACAACTTTCTCGGTGACGTCCAGGGTGATCAACACCCCGTTGATCTCCATGGAAGGATCACCCACCTGGAGTCCGGAATTGTCATACGATTCCTGAAATGAGGTGGGTGCAAGAGTTTCCAGATAGCGGGTAATCTCAAGTAACTGTATCATAATACCTTCACTCCGTCAGAGGCTTTCCCTCACGTCAATCAGCATTTCCTTGATGTTTTCCAGGGACTTGACGATCTCGAAATTATGCTCGGTGTCATCCTTGTTCTCCCGCATTTTCTTCTTGGCTCCTTTCAGGGTCATCCCCAGTTCTTTGACCAGGTGGTAAATAATGTGGAAATTGTCAATGTCCTTCTGGGTAAAGAGGCGGTTCCCCTTCTTGTTTTTCTTGGGTTTGATGATATCAAACTCCTTTTCCCAGAACCTGATCAGGGAAGTGTTTACATCAAACATCTCGGCTACTTCACCGATCGAATAGTAAAGCTTTTCAACTTTCATTTCCTTATAAGGCATACCGGAAGGAATTGCAATTGGAAAATCTGAACAATTTATAAAAATTCAACTTAGAAATCAATCTTTCTCCCCCAAACAGTAAAGATAACCGTTCAGGGAGGCCACATAGAGCCTTCCTTCGTACAGCACGGGAGTGACCTCCACGGGGACCGGCAGCCGGTCAAGCAGTGTGAAATTCATGTTCCGGTCATACCCGAAAAGGTAGATTCCCCGGTCACTGCAAACCACCATTCTCTTCCCGGTGATCAGTGGAGTTGAGGCTGAATGGCCCACGTTCCATGAGAAGACCTCACTCCGGGACGGCCCGTGTGGGTCGGGAACCGGGTCAGGAACTAAGTCGGGAGCTGGGTCGCAAAGTGGATCGGAAACCGGATCGGAAACCGGGTCGGGAACCGGATCGGAAACCGGGTCGGGAACCGGGTCGGAAACCGGGTCGGAAACCGGATCGGGAACACTGTCAGGTGCACCTGGCATCACCGCAAGGCTGTCCATCACCGCGGTGATGTTGTCCGGCCAGGCTGTCAGGCGCTCAGAATCTGCCGTGGAGGCTCCCGTTGCTGATCCGGGACCGGGGCCCGGCCGGTCAATCTGGACTACACGCAAAAATCCGTCCCCATCCACATAGGCAGCCATCCGATAATTCTTATGCCCCTCATACAGGCCCGCGGGGATGGCTTCCAATACTTCAGGTTCGGTCCAGACCTGATCAGCAGCCTTCAACGCATCTTTTCCGGACAATTCCCGTCCGGTGAAAAGATCCAGCTTTTTTATCCGATGGTCAAAACACTGGATCAGGAAGGTATCTTTCCCGTCCCCTGCCAGCAAGGGACGGTTTGTCCAGCCCAGCCTGTTCCAGTTCCCTTCGCTCCGTTGCCCGGCAGGAACGGTCTGCCCGAGAAAATGGGTCCAGATCATCTCCAGCCGTCCGGGGACCCACTGATCGTCCGTTTCCCACCGGATCCCTCCTGCGAATAATTCTTCCGGCAATTTCACCGGTCTGATCTCCACCAGCCTGACAATGCTTCCATCCGCACTGAAAGCAAGAGACTGATCCGGGAAATCAGTTTCTGTCAGCATCCGCATCGTGTGGATGACCCTTTTCGCAGGATCGATCCTGGGTCCGCCCTCACCCGGCTGAATGACCGGGATCACCTCTCCCGAAATGAAATTTCCACGGCGGTCCATCCGGACTTTAACAATGGGAGCGATCCCGTTCGGGCCTCTCAGATTGAACCGGCGGTAGGTACAGAAATTTCCGAGGCTGTAAAAAATCATTCGCCCGCGGTACAGTTCCATCGCCCTGGTCACATGGGGCCCGTGACCGAAGACCACATCAGCACCGGCATCCACCACGGTATGAGCAAAAAGGTAACTATTTCCCCTGTTGTACCCCAGGTATTCCTCGTCTCCCCGAATCACATGCTGGTGCTGGTTCCCTTCCGCACCCCCGTGAAAGGAGATAATGACGATATCTGCTATGGAATCAAGCATCCGGGTGATCCGTGCAGCCTGACCGTAATCTTTCAGGTTCATCGTTCCGGTGTGGGGTGAAAACGCTGCAAATCCATAAGTTACTCCGCCTTTCCGGAAGACGGTCCAGGGATGGGTGGTAAATCCGGCAAATGCGATCCCGGCTTCGGTCAGCACCCCGGCGGTGGTGATCCTCCCCCGGGGACCAAAATCATTCACGTGGTTGTTGGCCACGCTCATGACATCGTAGCCCGCTTCCACCAGACAATCGACGAAATGATCCGGCATCCGGAACACGTAGCATTTGGTTGTATCCCGGCAATACTTCGGGGTTCCGCCTTCGGAGCAGAACACCCCTTCCAGGTTCCCGAACAGGAGGTCCCCCGACTGCAGCACTTCATGAACCGGTCTGAGCAGTGGTGAGCAATCCTCCCCCGGAGGAAGATAGGTGCGGCTGGGATAATCCGTTCCCAGCATAATATCACCCGTACCGATCACACAAATGGTGTCACCGGCATGGTATCCCGGAGCCGTGATGGATACAGTGGTATCACCCGCGTGTGGCGTTGTTCCCGCACCGGATGCGGATCCTGTAAGGAGATCGCCGGATGCGGGTCCTGTAATGAGATCGCCGGATGCGGATCCTGTAAGGAGATCGCCGGATGCGGATCCTGTAAGGAGATCGCCGGAATCCTGCCATGATCCGGGATCCTGTGCAATCATAGAATTCGCCGGTGGCCGGATAGGTACAGCGGGACCGCCGGGATGTGGTTCGCCCGGAGAATTCCGCGCCTGAAGGGAAAAAAAGAGAAAGACCACCGCACCTGCCACCACCAGCTTCATACACTCCTGTTACGCTCAGTTAATATCGAATGAGGGATCCGCCCGGGCAAGCAGATCGATCATCTTATCATACTCCTCCGCCGAAAGGTCATTGGCGTAATAATTGATAGGATTTACCGGTTGCCCGTTCACATGCACTTCATAGTGCAGGTGGGGTGATTTGGAAAGTCCCGTGCTTCCCACCTTTGCGACCACCTCCCCCCGTTTTACCCGGTCGCCCCGCTTCACCATGAGTTCGCTGCAATGCCCGTAAAGGGTCTGGTAACCATATCCGTGGTCCAGAAGGATCCTGAAGCCGAATCCTCCGGTGGAATACCCCGACTGAAGCACGATCCCGTCAGCCGTGGCATAGATGGGAGTGCCCCTGTCCGCGGTCAGATCGATCCCGTTGTGGGGCCTGAACACTTTCAGAATGGGATGAAGCCTCATTCCGAAGGATGATCCGAATCGTCTCAGGTCCTTCAGGCTAACGGGCTGAATGGCAGGCCGGGCTGCCAGCCTTTCTTCTTTGTGACGGGCCATATCGATTACCTGGTCAAAAGAAGTGGACTGTACCACCAGCTTCCTTTCGATCTGGTCAAGGTTCATATAGGTTCTGGTAAGCAGATCACCGTATTTTCTCTGATTGAGATCTGCATATTTATTGGACCCTCCCACCCCTGCTTCGCGAAGGGTGGGCGGCCAGGGATTCACCTCAAAATAAACACGGTAGATATGGTCATCATTAAATGCCACCTCCCGGAGAATCCCCTCGTAACGCTGGATATCCCTGTTCAAAAGATCGAGCTCATAGGTGATCTCTTTCTGGGCGGTGGTAAGTTTTTCGGCCCGGGGGGTGTTCAGATACATATCCCTCAGCATGAGGAAACCCAGGGAAAAGGCGACGGTCAATCCCATAAATGCAAGAAACCGGTAAAACTTCTGCTTCCCGGTCTTCTGTATCCTGTGATATGTGAGAGTGTCGGGGCTAAAGTAGAATCTCTCCATCAGATGCAATATACAAAAAAGTCGATTCAATCAAAAGATTGACCGGATTTTATGGAGATCAGGATCAGCTGGTCATATTGTCTGGGGGTGATCTCAAGAAAGAAATAGTTGATAGGATTCACCGGTTCCCCGTTCAGATGCACTTCATAATGAAGATGAGGGGCCACGCTCAACCCGGTGTCCCCCACTGTTCCGATCACTTCCCCCCGCTTCACCTTCATCCCGGTCCTGACATGTATTTCGTCCATATACGCATACAGGGTCCTGTAGCCGTATCCATGATCGATCATGATCCTGTTCCCCATCCCGCGTCCGGAACGCACGGCCATCTCCACGGTCCCTGTACCGGTGGCAAACACGGGGGTGCCCACGGGTGCTGAAAAATCAATTCCCGTATGCATCTTACGGATCTTGTAAATGGGATGGATCCTGTAACCGAAACCGGATGCGATCAGCGTCAGATCCCTGTTCGCGATGGGTTGTATGGCCGGGATATATGGCAGCATCTGCGTCCTGTTCTCCCCTTTGATCATCAGTACATCATAGATCGGCGCGGTAGACTTGTTATGAGCATGCATAGAATCAAGCTTCAGCGCGGTGAAGGAGACGATCTCCTCGTCGGACTGCCGGAGGAGTTCCTGATATTCATCGAGCCTGCCGGCCTGCAAAGTTGACTGGACCGGTTCGGTCTCAAAGATCACCCGGTAAATATCCTTGTCAATCCGGCGGACTTCCTGCATCACCGTATCCACCTTGCTTTTTCGCTCGCTCAGTTTCTCGTACTGCTCCATGAGCAATTCATTTTCCCTTCTGATCTGACGTTCCCTGGGTGTATCGAAGAAAAGTGAATAGACCACATTCAGCAGGATGGCGATCACCACGATGGCGGCCACATAAATCACCACCCGCCATATGCGTGCGCTCAGACTGTCGTCCAGCTTGTTATAGTTCAGGTGATCAGGATCGAATTTGAAATGCGACCGGGACATCTGTATTCTTTTGAGCGAAAATAATCAATTTATTTCTGGCTCAAAGCATTTGCTTTATAGAGATCATCCTGCTGGTTGGCCCGGGAGGCAACCAAGGTGTATTCCCCGGGTGTCAGGTTTTCGTAGAAGTAATACATGGGGTTAACCGTGCAACCGTTCCTGTGAACCTCATAGTGAAGATGCGGACCGGTGGAGCGTCCGGTACTTCCCATGGTTCCCAGCACCTCTCCGCGCTTGAGTTCCTGTCCGGGTCTGACCAGAATTTCCTGGAGGTGGGCATACCTGGACCTATACCCGTACCCGTGATCGATCAGCACTTCCTTGCCATATCCGTACCCGCTGTAACCGGCACTGATCACTTTCCCGTTTCCGGTGGCATGGATTTTCAGCCCGTAAGGTCCCGCGATGTCGATCCCGTGATGAAGGCTCCGGCGGTTGGTGAAAGGATCGATCCGGTAACCATAGGAAGAGGTCAGCCAGCAGGGATCGGCCGGTGATATTGGATTAATTGAGGGTTTGCAGGCCAGAAAATGCTGATTGTCAACAGCTTCCTCATACACATTCTCAAGGCTGCTTGACTGGATCCGGACACGGTTGGACAGCTTGTCGATCTTATTGAAGATCTCCAGGACGAACTGGGGATCACTCAGGTTCCTCAGGATACTGTATGGCTCTGAACCACCGGTACCTGCTTCCCAGATGGACTGGGGGACCGTCTCCAGGTTCAAAATCGACCTGTAAAGATGGTCGTCCCTGTTCTTCAGCTCGGTGAGCTGTGATTCCAGTGTCTGGAGCCTGTAATTGAGCGCCATGTAGTCGGAACGAAGGACACTGTTCTCCTTCTGATAGATGATCTGGCGCGGTGTGGGGAAATATCTTTCAAAGCCGAATCGCAGCAATACCGCCAGGGCAAAGATCCCCAGGCCGATGAGGACCGAATACCGCATACGTTGCTTTCGAGTTAATTTGACACGCTCGTAGCGTAGAGTTTCAGGGTTGATGTAGTATTTTCGGCCAAACATGATCCGTATTCAATGGCTAAAATAAAAAACCGGGCTTAATATCCCAACTATTAGTCAAAAAAATTATTTTTGCACCTTCTAGGAATTTTTTACGTAACTTTCATTTTCAGGTTACATTTTGGTTAAAAAATAAGGATTTAGGCTTCAATGACTTCACAGGAGATCCGGCATGCATTTCTGGAATTTTTCAGGCAGAAGAACCACCGGATCGTTCCTTCTGCTCCCATGGTGCTGAAGAATGATCCCACCCTGATGTTCACCAACGCAGGGATGAACCAGTTCAAGGATTACTTCCTGGGGAACAGGAAACCGGAAAACAGGCGGGTGGCCGATACACAGAAGTGTCTGCGGGTAACCGGGAAGCACAATGACCTGGAAGAGGTGGGCCGGGATACCTACCACCACACCATGTTTGAAATGCTGGGGAACTGGTCCTTCGGCGATTATTTCAAAAAGGAAGCCATCGGCTGGGCCTGGGAATTTCTGACAGGACAAATGAAACTGGATCCCGGCAGGATCTATGCCACCATTTTCGAGGGGGACCTGCAGGAAAAGATCGATGAGGACAGGGAAGCGTATACCTACTGGAGCCGGCACCTGGAAACAGACCGGATCCTCAAGGGTTCCAAAAAGGACAATTTCTGGGAAATGGGGGATACAGGTCCCTGCGGACCCTGTTCGGAAATTCACCTGGACCTGAGGGACGACACTGATAGGGAGAAGGTCCCCGGACATGACCTGGTAAACCGGAACCACCCGCTGGTGATCGAGATCTGGAACCTTGTATTCATCCAGTTCAACAGAAAAGTGAACGGTCAGCTGGAGAATCTTCCCGAGAAACATGTGGACACGGGAATGGGCTTTGAACGCCTCTGTATGGCCATACAGCAAAAGCGGTCCAATTACGATACGGACCTGTTCCAACCCATCATCAAAGAGATCGCAAGGCTCTCGTCGGTCACCTACGGGTCCTCGGAACAGACCGATGCGGCCATGCGGGTGGTGGCCGACCATCTCCGGGCCATCTCTTTTTCCATTGCCGATGGTCAGCTTCCTTCCAACAACAAGGCCGGGTATGTGATCCGCCGGATCCTGCGTCGCGCGGTCCGCTATGGTTTCACCTACCTGAACCAGAAAGAACCATTCATCCACAGTCTGGTTCCGGTACTGGTCCTCCAGATGGGCGATACCTTCCCGGAGCTGAAAGCCCAGATGGAACTGATCCGACGGGTGATCCGTGAAGAAGAGCAATCCTTCCTTTCCACCCTGGAAACAGGGATCGGTTTGCTTGACCGGCTGGTGGAACAGGCCCAAAAAGAGAACCGCCGGGTCATTTCTGGGAAGAGGGCATTCGAACTCTATGATACCTTCGGATTTCCACTGGATCTGACCGAACTGATCCTTGCGGAAAAAGGCCTCACGGTCGACCGCGAAGAGTTCAACCGGGAAATGAATGCCCAGAAGAGCCGGTCCAAAAAGGCGGCGGAGAGCGAGGCCGGCGACTGGGTGGAACTGCTTCCGGGCGACAGGGAAGATTTTATCGGATACGAACATCTCGCATCCGAGGTGAAGATCACCCGCTACAGAAAGATCAGAACCAAAAAAGAGGAACAATACCACCTGGTCTTCAACATCACTCCCTTCTATGCGGAGAGCGGGGGACAGGTCGGTGACCGGGGGTTCATTGAAAATGAAAAGGAGCGGATCGAGATCATTGATACCCGGAAGGAAAACGAACTGATCATTCACGTGACCCGGAAGCTCCCCGAAGATCCTTCTGCACGCTTTAACGCCAAAGTGAACGAAGGACGCAGGATCCGCACGGCCAATAACCACACGGCCACCCACCTGCTGCATCATTCCCTTCGGGAGGTGCTGGGAAAACATGTGGAGCAGAAAGGTTCGCTGGTGGACCCTGACTATCTGAGATTCGACTTCAGCCATTTCGGGAAAGTCACCGACCGGGAGCTCAGGAAGGTGGAAAGAATGGTGAACCGGCTGATCCGTCAGAACAGTCCGGTGGAAGAACACCGGACCATCCCCATGAAGGAGGCACAGAAGATGGGTGCCATGTCCCTTTTCGGCGAAAAGTACGGGGACTCGGTCAGGGTGATCAAGTTCGGCGACTCGGTGGAACTGTGCGGTGGGATCCATGTGGAGGCCACCGGACAGATCGGCATTTTTAAAATAGTACGTGAATCCTCCGTTGCTGCCGGGATCAGGCGGATCGAGGCGGTGACCGCGGAAGCGGCGGAAGAATATATCGATGATCATATGGATATGGTCAGGGAGATCTCCGCATCCCTTGAAAAACAGAAGGACCTGGTAAAGGCCGTCAGGGGCATCATGGAAGAGAACAGCAGGCTCTCCAGGCAGGTGGAGCGATTTCAGAAAATGGTGCTCGGGATCATCGCCAGGAACCTGGAACAGAAGGCCGAAAAGGTTGGGGAAACTTCACTGGTGGTATCCAGGGTGGATCTGGATGAACCTTCCCAGCTCAGGAACCTGGCCTTTCAGATGCGTTCCCGGCAAAAAGGGATCTGCCTGGTGCTGGGGACCGAGATTGACGGGAAAGCGCACCTGGCCATCATGCTGTCCGATCAGGTCATGGAACATTATGGTCTGAATGCCTCGGAGATGATCCGCGAGGTCGCACCTGAGATCCGGGGCGGCGGGGGCGGTCAGCCCTTCTTTGCCACCGCCGGCGGAAGGGATCCTTCAGGCATCGACAGGGCCCTGCAGAGGGCGCGGGAACTTTTCATGGAGAAGGTCCGGCCGTGAGGGTTCTTTTACCTGACCCGGATCCCGTACAGCGAGGTGCGGGTGGTCACGAACAGGGTGTTTCCGTCCGCTCCCCCGAATGCCATGGAAATGGGCCGCTCCTCCAGCGAGATCCTCCTGGTTCCCCTGTAATCCCTGTCATAGACAAAGATCTGTCCGTCCGCCACATAGAGGTTCCTATCGCCATCCACTGCCGTGCTGTATTCCCCGCGGGGGACGATCTCCACCATGTCCGACAGGGTCCCGTCTTCGGCCACATCGAGCCTGACGGTGGTCTTGTCTATTTCGCGGGTGACATAGAACGACTGCCCGGGAATAGCCTCCGACAACTGCGCTGACCTGCCCAGGTCATAGGTCTCCGGGATCACGGTGACCCCGTCGGGGGCCACGAACGTGTTTTCCGGAACATACACCACCGTGGTGTCAAAATCGGAGCGCCAGCGGCTGGAGGGATAGATCGCCTTTTCCACGCTCTCCACCTCACCGGAGGGCACCCTTTTCAGGGGGGCAATGGTTTCATCCGGATCTTCCGGATCCAGGGAATAGGCCCATGCGGCCCATCCGCTGTTGCCCCAGCCGCTGTACATGGGATTGTCGTCCGCCAGCCTGGGCACGGTCTCCTGCTCTCCGTCCACCAGGTAGCCCGGCTGCGGGTCATACCTGAAAATGACCAGCAAGTTGTCCTCCGTATCGGTGGCCAGGGTGAATGGTTTCCAGGGATGGTCGGTCAACATGCTGATGCTCTGATTTTCAACCGACCACCGGTAAATCCTTTTCCGGTCATGTTCACAGAAATAGACATTTCCCCGGCTGTCGGCGGTGAGCCCCGTACCGAATATAAAACCGGCGGCCAGTCGCCGCACCTCCCAGGGTTTGTCCGTTAGTTTCGGGCTTATCGGTGTATCGCCCGATGTGTTCCGGGCGGAGGATCTGCCCGACATCCCCGGGTCCCGCGGTTCATTCCCGGTAATGGTCAGCCGTGCAAAATCCCACGGGTAAACCGGCAGCTCCCGGTTCATCTCGTATACCGGGAACTCCACCACCTGGAGTCTCTGGGTATAGTTGTGAAGGTTCCGGAACTGGATGTTCCTGCTGCATGCGACCCGGACCCCGACGGGCTGCGGGGTGGAGACCCGGATGGTGCGGTACATCCACTGGTTCGCGAACATCAGGTCGCTGCAATGAGCGATGTCCATCATCAGGCAATCCTTCCCCTCGGTCCCCTCCTCCTCGAACTGAAAGGCATACATCTTCCAGTTGGATGCGTGGGCAAAGCGGACCTCGTTGCGCACGTGGTGTTCGATGGACATGGCATAGATGCGCCCCGGCGTGCCGGTATGACTCACATAGAGTCCGCTGGCCGCATAGGTGTTGGCCGTCCATATATCCTTGAAGACACCTCCCCCGTTGTTGGTCACCCAGAGGCTCCAGTACTGGTTGTCCCAGGCCTGGTCCTTTCCCCGTTCATAGACCGGACCGGAAGGGGAACTGACCTCGCGGGACCAGCGGCCCCAACCGCCGCGCTGCGACCCTCTCTCGTCTCCGGTCTCTCTCACCGGCTTCCGCATGGTTCCATGGCCGCCCACGAACTTGATGTCATTCATCATGGAACGCTTCCCGGCCATCCATTTACAGCCCACGGCGCGATAGTTGTAACCGCCCGTGCGCAGTCCGATCCCGTTGATGATGTCGTGCCCTCCTTCCGAAGACTCCACCAGGGGGACCGGGCCCCCGAACCCGCTGAACGCCGGTTCACTTTCATGAAGGATGAACTGGGTCCCGAAGGGATGCAGCCCGATCAGCCTGGTCCCCGGCTCCAGCTTCAGGGTCCCCGTCAGCCGGTACCAGCCCTGTGGAACATAAATATTCCGGTAGCGGGCCACCGCATCCCGGAACACCTCCGTGTCATCCGTCTCCCCGTCCCCCTTCGCCCCCAGTTCCCTGATGTTGACCCACTCTTCCATCGCGGGAAGCGAAGGGATCATCCTTTCCCGTGCGGAGGGAAGGGACTCCAACGGCTCAATTTGAATGATGGTTTTGAACTCCGAATCCGCTGCCATGTTCTCCATCACCAGTCCATATGTATAATCCTTCACCCGGTAAATTTCTTCGTCCACTCCCAGCTTCTCCCCGCTCTCCAGATTCTCCACCAGCACGGGGACATTCTTACAGCCGATGTCCAGCAGGTTCACCTGGAGCATCACATTCTCCACAGCACTGGCCACTACCGCCGCCCTGCTGATATCCTCAAAATAACACTTCTCCATGAAAAGACGGTCCACACTGTGTTCTGCCATCTCCACGGCCACCGGGACATTTTTCACCCCCATGTTCACCATGGCCATCCCGCCCTCGTTGGTGCGGATGGCCGCCTTCCGCTGTCCCTCGAACCAGGTATCCACGATCATCATGGGCCAGCCGGGAGAGGTCCGGTTGGTCACGATCCCGTAATCCCCCCCGATGAAAGCCACGTTCTCCAACTCGTTCCCCACATCAAATATTCCTGCCTTCCCTCTGCCGATCCGGATCACCGAGTGGCTCACGAACCCGTGCTGGGCATAGTGGGTCCGCAATGCCACCGCATGCGGATTGCCGTCCCCGATCCTGAAATCGATGTTGGAGATGGCGCTGTAGAAGGTGCCCGCCCCGGCATCCCGCGGTTCCTCTTTTTCCTCCACCATCCTCCCGGTGAACCAGAACATGTAATTGGCCCTTCCCTTATCGGTGCTGACCTCTTCCTGGTACCCCGGGGTGTTTTCCCCCAGGATGAATTCGGGCCGGTTCTCCCCGTACCCGATCAGGCGGATGGCCCCGGGGATATAAATGGTCCTGCTGATCCTGTACTTCCCTTCGGGGATAAAGAGGATCCCGAAGTTCTTCTCGGTTTTCACCCGGTTGATGGCAGCCTGGAGGGAATCGGATACATCCATGATCCCGTCCGCCCTGATCCCGAAATTCTCCGGGGTGAAATAAAAGGCCTCCGGATCCTCCGGGCGGAGGCGGTAGACCGATTCAGTATGAATGTGGCCCTGCCGGGCAAAAAGAAGACCGGCTGCGTAAAGCAGGATTGCTGTCAGGTAGATTTTCTGGAACTTCATGGGAATTTTTCGTAAGACAACTGGCCAAATGGCACACCTAATCTTTGATACATCTCACAGAGTACCCTGTTTCAAAAGGCTGGCAGTCATCATCAGTAAATATCACCGGATTACTTGATTCGATGACGAAAGGAATACCGTCCGGCAAATCCGCATTGCAGGTGTCGGAAGTCCACCATCCCGCTGCCTCTCCGATCTTTTCAAAAACCATTGCATCATCCGGCCCCAGGACCACCTGTCCGGCCCCGAGGGCAGAGAATCCTGTGGTGTTGGTCCCCTCAGGATTGCTGTTCCAGTGTTCTGTGCCGGCCTCCATAAGTTTTCCGACCTCATCCTCTCCCCCGATAAAGGAGATCAGCTCCTGCTGTTCACCGGATGTAGGCAGATGCCATCCATCCGGACAGGCTTCAACAGCTGCCGGATGATTATACAGGACTCCATATGTATTGTAATTGTAAGTCTCAGTGGCTTCTTCCAGATTGAACCGATTATAATCGTATACATAATAAAATGGTTCCTCTGCTGAATAATTCCTGGGATTGCGCAATTCCGGGAGATAGGCAAGATTCTCGGCCATCCAGATCTGATTTCCTATTTGCACCCATTTGTAAGCATTTCCGTCCCGGCTGTCAACAAACATGTCCTCAGGAAGCAGAGGAGTGAAACTTATCTGTTCACCGTAAGATCTGCCACTTTCGTTTTCTGCAAATGCGACGATATAATATATATCATATTCCAGATCCGTGAGGGTGACCGAAAATGTATTCCCGGTGATATCGGCCGGTATTTCACTGTAACCGCTGACGTCATCGGGCTCTGTACCCCACAGGATTCCTGCAGCTATGACATCCCCGCCTCCATCATCCAGAATTGTTCCTCCCACAACAGCCGATCCGGTCGTAATGGAAGTTGGATTTGAAGTTTCCACAACCGGCAGTTCAGGATTGATGATAAAACTGACCGAATCCCCTGAGATTCCTCCTGAATTATCATTGGCTTCTGCCCTCAATATATAAGATCCTGCCTCCACACCTTCGGATGAGAAAACATACCTGTACGGAAAAGTCCGAAGGGTAGTTATTCCTATGGAATTCAGAAATAACCGTACCTGCTCAATATCACCATCTTCGTCAGATGCATTGATATTGATCGAAATATCATCACCGCGGGTAAATTCAGCACCCCCGGCAGGTAATTCTATCTCACAGAGTGGCGGAATATTTTCCGGGGGAAGCGGCATAAAACTGATCTCGTTACCGTATGATCTGCCGCTTTCATTTTCAGCAAAAGCCGTTACATAATAGGTCTCATACTCCAGATTATGCAATGTGACCTCAAAAAGTCCATTCATCAGATCTGCATATAATTCATCAGAATCATTCCCGTCAAATGGTTCTCCGGCCACCCGGATCCCAGCTGCACTAATTGCAGTGCCTCCGTCATCTATGATCCTGCCTCCCACCACAGCGGAATCTCTGGCGACAGATCTTGGCTGTGTAGTTTCAACCGCCGGCAGATCTGATACGAGAAGAAAAGATACAAAAGCGTCCGATGTTTTTCCATAATTATCAAAGGCTTGCACCCGGATCGAATGGTATCCGACGTTCATATCGCCAGTTGAAAAAGTAAAACTGTACGGAAATGCGCCTGTGGAAGCAATTCCTATGGAATCAACATATAATCTTACTTCATCAATATCCCCATCCTCATCAGATACATCAGTCCTGACCACGATATCATCTCCCCTGGTGAATTCGGAATCCTGAGCAGGACTTAAAATTTCACATTCCGGCGGTGAATTTTCAGGTATGCAGGATATGAGAATCACAATGAAAGCAAGGAAAAACTTCTTCATAATGACAGATCTTTCAGTAAATTTATAAATATAAATCCAATTAGGATTATATTTCAGTTGAAAGCTCAGCCAACGTAAATCAGGCTGACATCCTGGTTCACAAATAATCAGGAAAATCCGGCAGTTGTGTGATTTGGAGGCCGGAACAGGGAGATTCACCATCAAAAAAGGGCATTTGATCAAAATGTCGGTCTCCTGCTCACCAGCAGCAACCCCAGGAACATGATCGTCCCGTTAACGATCAGCAGCTCAAAACCGAACTGATAGCCCCGGAACAGTGACGCGGAAAAATGGCTGAGCAGAAAGGAAACAGCGGGGGAAAGGATGGCCAGCAGGGGGATCCAGCGATCGCGTACCGGCCTGCGGGTGAACAGCCCGAAGG
>JBNJEV010000059.1:0-16230 GCA_051746185.1 Bacteroidota bacterium | reverse complement strand
AATTACGAGCACTATGTCACCGGAGGAAGTGAACAGAACTGGTGCATCACGCAGGATTTCAGGGGAGTCATGTACATCGGCAACAATGACAAGGGTGTGCTGGAATATGACGGGGTGGAGTGGCGGACCATTCCCCTTCCCAACAATCCCATTGTCAGGTCCCTGGTCACCGGGAATAACGGGATCGTCTATGTGGGAGCCCAACACGAATTCGGATATCTGTCACCCGACGGATTCGGGAACATGCATTACCGTTCCCTGTCGGATACCCTCAAGCAGGAGGTGGAGGGATTCAACATCGGGGATGTCTGGAAAACCTATTATGTGGACAAAAGGGTCTATTTCTGCACTTTCAACAAGATATTCATCTACAACCCGTCTACGGATGAGCTGGTCATGCTGGATACACCCGCTTATGCTTTTTTCTCCTTTTTTATCGATCATGAGCTCTATGTGGGTGACTACGGGCGTGGACTGATGAAGCAGCAGGCAGACACCTTTGTCCTGGTTCGCGGAGGTGACCATTTCCGGGAGATGAATATCAGCGGACTTGTCCGATTCGATTCCACCAGGCTGCTGGTGGGAACCTATGAAAAAGGCATTTTTTTGCTGGACCGGGAAACGGGGAAGGTAAACAGCTCTTTTGTTGACTCCCGGCTGAATGAATACTTCAAAAGCGGGGTGATCACCTACCTGCATCCGCAGAACAACGATTTTGCCGTTGCCACGCAGTTCGGGGGACTGGTCATCCTGGACCGGAACGGAGAGGCCAAAGAGATTATTACCCAAGCCGAAGGGATGATCGACCAGACCATTCCATACGTATATTCCAACCAGCGCCTGGAAGGTTCGGGTCCCGTCTGGATCGCACATTTCCAGGGAGTCAGCAAACTGGAAACCAACAACCCCTTCAGGGTGTTCACGGAACGGTCGGGTTTTGAAGGCTTCATTACCGATATTGCGATCTTCGATCACAAACTGTTCATTTCCACCTTCGGGGGACTCTATTACAGGGAATCAACTTCCACGGGAACAAAATTCATTGCGGTCCCCGAGATCCAGGACCAGATGTGGAACCTTTTTGTTTTCAGGCCCGCCCCCGGGGTGGAATTGCTGCTGGCCTCCGCCCAGTCAGAAACCATGGTGATCGGACCCGGTCTGGATATCTACAGCCTGGAGGAACGGATCATCAATCTGCCCGATAACATCGAAGAGCGTGAAGACTATGGCGGATACCAGATCATTCCTGACCCGGGCAGGCCCGATGTGATCTATACCGGCCGGGTCCAGGTGATTGGTCTGCAATACCTGGATGGCAGGTGGAAAGAGATCCTGAGGATCCGCGATTTGCCCGATGAGCGCCTGAGAATGGCCATCGACAAATACGGCTATCTGTGGACCAATACCACCGGGCAGGGTGTTATCAGGCTGGATACATCCGGGATCCGGAATGCCGGAAGGAAATTCATCAATGTGGAAAACGGATTGCCCTCCAATGACCGCAACAAGGTTTTCACGGACCCGGATACCGGAGAAATACTGCTCGGGACTACCGACGGGTTCTACAGGTACAATTATTTCAGGGACACCGTTTACAGGGATACCCTGTATAACCGGGTCCTGCCGGAGGGAAAAAATTACATCATGGCATTCCACAGGGATATGGAAGGAGATTACTGGTTCTCCTTCGAAAATGAGTATGACGGGTGGAGCGAACTGGTGGCCCGCAGGACAGAAGACGGAATGGAAGCGATCAGGGAAAAATCCTTCCAGCGGCTTCCCAAGGCTTCAACGGATGTCTTTTTCAGCGATCCGCAGGAAGGTGTCTGGTTCGGAAAATCCAACGAACTGTACCATTTCGATAAATCATTTGCCAGGAACGACACCCTCCCCTTCCGGACCCTCATCCGCAATATTTACATCAACAACAATGACTCCCTGCTCTATCACGGTACCGATTTTATTGAAGATGAAAAAGGAAATTTTACGATCCATCCGTCCCAGGCCGAGGACACCCGGCCGCTGATCAAATACCGCTATAACAACATAGAATTCAGATGGGCCGCTCCCTATTTTGAACAGGAAAACAAAATGGAATACGCGTACTGGCTCGAAAATTTTGACGAGGATTGGTCGGAATGGACAGGTGTCGTCTACAAGGATTTTACCAACCTGCCTTTCGGTGAGTATACCCTGCACGTGAGGGCCCGAAATGTTTACGGGGATTTGAGCGTGCCCGCCACCTATTCGTTCACCATCCTGAGGCCCTGGTATGCCACCGTATATGCCATCATTGCCTACATCATTCTTTCCGGGCTGGTCATCTATCTGATCATCAAACTGTACACCCGCAGGCTGAAGCAGGAGAATATCCGGCTGGAGGGGATCATCCAGGAACGCACGGCAGAGATCAGGAAGCAGAAGGAAGAACTGACCGACAGCATTGAATATGCCAGCAGGATCCAGCGGGCCCTCCTGCCCCACGACAGGCTGATGGAGGAACAGCACATCGAGCATTTCATCCTGTTCAGGCCGAGAGACATTGTCAGCGGTGATTTCTACTGGATGGCCTCGAAAGATGACAAATTGCTGATCGTGGCGGCCGACTGCACCGGGCACGGAGTTCCCGGGGCCTTCATGAGCATGCTCGGAATGACTTTTTTGGATGAGATCGTGATCAAATCCGACATTACCAGTACCGAAAGGATCCTTGAATCGCTCCGCGAACATGTGATCACCTCTTTGAAACAATCGGGGAAAAGTATGGAAGAATCCACCAAAGACGGAATGGACCTGGCCATGGTCTGCCTGGACAAAAAGAGCCGGCTGATCCAGTTCTCCGGGGCCTATAATCCCCTCTACCTGGTCAGGAAACTGAGCCGGCAGGAAAAAGAGAAGATCAGAAAAGGTGAAGAACTTGACCTGCCCAGGGGATCCATCCACGACCATGAGCATCTCCTTCTGCAGATCAGAGGTGACCAGATGCCCATCGGGATCTCAGAAAAGAAGCTCCCCTTTACCTCCACCACCCTGAAAAATGACGGGTTCAACATTTATATGTTCTCGGACGGATTCCTGGATCAGTTCGGGGGACCGAAAGGGAAAAAATTCATGTCAAAGAATTTCAAAAAACTGATCCTTGAACTGCAGGGCGTACCGCTGAAAGAACAGGGAATCGAGATGGAAAAGGTCCTTCTGGAGTGGATGGGCAAGATCAGCCAGATCGATGATATACTTGTCATGGGTTTAAGAATGAATTAGTTACAAAAGACACTCATGAGGATACCCCTACCGGAAGAAAAAGCGATCACCATGGAAAACCTGCTGGAACAACGCAGGCAGCTGGTTTCCAGCCTGAAGTACGCCAGCTTCATCCAGCAGGCGGTGCTGCCCGACGCAAGATTCATGGAGAACACTTTGAGGGAACACTTTGTCCTTCACAAACCCCGGGATATTGTAAGCGGTGATTTCTATTACTGTTCAAGGAAAGAGGAGTATATCGTTGCGGCTGCGGGGGACTGTACCGGTCACGGGGTACCCGGAGCGCTGATGAGCATCATGGGGGTTTCGTTTTTGAACGAGATCCTGAGCAGCCGCGGACCATGCAAATCCAGCCGCATTCTGAACCTGCTCCGCGAACGGGTCATGAAAGCACTGCATCAGCGGGGATATGAAGAAGAGAACAAAGATGCCATTGACATGTCCCTCTGTGTGTTCAATCCCATGACCTCAGAACTTCAGTATTCCGGGGCGAACAATCCGCTGTACCATATCCGCAACAGGGTCCTGACCGAGATCAAGGCCGATAAGATGCCCGTGGGCATCAATGCGGTGGAGGAATGTTCTTTTACCAATCACAGCATGACCCTGAAGCCGGGAGATATCATCTACCTGTTCTCGGATGGATATGCCGATCAGTTCGGAGGGCCCAGGAATAAAAAATTCAAGTACGGACCGATGAAAGAGCTTCTTATCAGGATCTCCGATAAATCCATGGAAAAGCAACGGGAACAGCTGGAGCGGGTCATTGTTCAATGGAAAGGGGACCAGGAGCAGGTGGACGATATCTTAATATTCGGAATCAAATTCGTATAAGCCAGGAATATGAAACTTGTTGCCTTCAGAATACAGAATTTCAGATCCGTGGTGGATACAGGGTGGCAGATGCTGTCCCATGACAACATCACCAGTCTGATCGGACAGAATGAATCCGGAAAAACTTCCATCCTCGAAGCTTTAAAAGCTTTCCATGACGGGGTCCTGATCGAGGACATGCTGCGAAGCGACCTTTCCCTTCCCAGGATATCCTGCAGGTTCTCATTTCAGCAACAAGAAATTGAAAACAATCTGGATCTCAAAAGGGTCGGTCCCGAAGTAAAAAAGCTGATCTCCTCCATGGAAAATATTTCCATTGTAAGAGAATGGGAAGATGACATGGATTCCTTCATGGTGATGGGTGAAGAACTGCAGGAATTCTACGACCAGGTGGCGGAAGAGATCACCAAAAGAGAAGCCAGGGTTCAACAGAGCCTGGAACAACTGACCGGTGAGATCGAAACTGCGGGAAAAGTGGTCGATAAAGCCCGGGAGGAACATGACTGGACCCTGGAGAAAGTGGAGACGGTCCGCTCGAGGATGAATGAGCTCAAGCGGAATATGAGAAAATTCACCACCAGGGATAAAAAGGAAAAATTGAAAGAAGAACTGGCCCAGGAGGAGAAAATGTACGAGAAGCTGAACCAGACCCTCGAGCAGAAAAAAAGCAAGCTTAAAGAGAAGCAGGACATTCGCGGCGCCCTGGGGGATAAGAAAAAAGCCTGTGACAGGTTGGAAGAAGTGAATGGTCAGATCTCGGACAAGAAAAATGAGCTTGCTGAAGCACAGGAGAACCTGAGAGAGATCCTGCAGATGACCGGGATGTATCCCACCGATAAGGAACAGCGTGCAGCAGAGATCAAAGAAGAAATATACCGGAACGACATTGAGAATTTCAAGAATGAACTGACCGTGCTTCAGCGTGAATACGACATCCGGATGGTGGCCATGGAATTCATTTTTGACGGGATCACCCTGGAAAGCGCCCTCAAGGCAGCAGAGAAAGAGATCGAATCAAGGAGCAGATATTACTCCTCGGGCGAACTGGCCGGCGAGATCTTTAAGATCACACCGGATTTTGAACTGTTCGAGGACTTCGGGTCCCTCCTCCCCAACCGCATCGACCTGGAGGACATCATGAGGGCAAACCAACGCGCCGAGGGATACAAGGCGGCCATCAACTTTCTTACCATCACCGGATTGGAATACTCTTTTTTTCAGCAACCTTCCAGCAGGATCCTGAAACAGAAGATCGAGAATCTGAACGGGGAGCTTACTTTGAATTTCCAGGAATTCTGGAGACAGAATGTGGGAAAGAAAAACAAGATCAAGATCAATTTTGAGCTGTCCCACTACGATCACACCAACCCGGAAAAAAGCGGAAAACCCTTCATTGAGTTCTGGATCAAGGATGAACAGGAACGGCTCTATCCCAAGCAGCGAAGCCGGGGAGTCAGATGGTTCCTCTCCTTTTTCCTCGAGCTGAAAGCCACAGCCACAGATAAGAGCCAGCAGAACAAGGTGCTGTTGATCGATGAACCCGGGGTAAGCCTTCATGCCAGGGCCCAGGAAGATGTGCTGAAAGTATTTGACGATATCAAGCAAAAGATCCAGATCATTTACACCACCCACTCCCCGCATCTGATCGATGTGAATAAATTGTACCGGATCCTGGCCGTGCAGCGTGACATGGAAGATGACATGAAAAGCGAAACGGTGGTGTTCAGTGCACGCTCGCTCCGGGCAGCCACTGCAGATACCCTCTCCCCGATCTATTCCACCATGGGTGCACGGCTCAGTCAGCAGGAGATCATCAAATCCTTCAACAATGTGATTGTCAGGGATATTGCCACCTATTATTTCTTAAAAGCGATCCTTGCCCTGACCGGCTCCGAAAAAGAATGCTATTTTCTGCCCGCCTCGGGGGCAGAGAGCATTCCCATGATGGTCAACATCCTGATAGGCTGGGGACTGGATTATATCATCCTCAATTTCGGAAACGCCGAAGAGAGGACCATCCATGAAAACCTGAGAAAGGATCTTTTTGATAACAAAATCGACCTTGCCAGTGAACAGATGGTGCTGATGGATGAATATATGGACGTGGAGGATATGTTCTCCACCATTGATTTCAAAAAATATGTGGTCCAGGTGAGGGAGGGCATCACGGTGAAAAATTCGGAGTACCTGAAGGACAATAATTATTCAAGGGCGGTGCTTGCTTCCAATTTCCTCCAGGAAGTCGGCAGTGGCAATGTGACTTTTAAGAAGCTGGATGAAGAATCCCGGGAAAACCTGACCCGGTTCGTGGAAAGACTGACCAACATGCTCAAGTAATTCCCTTATGAAAAAAAAATCCCTCCGGGCCGTCAGGCTTGTGGCAGCCGTTTTCCTGCTTCTCTCCGGAGCGGGTGCATCCGCACAGGATACACTTCTGGTCCTGCATCCCACCAAATACAATCTCAGGATGATGAACCACCTGATCGAGAACGGGATTTTCCCCCTGGAGGAAATCCACTTGCTGGGAATCTACCACACCGATGAAGCGTACGATTATGAAGAGGCTGAAGAATATATCCGGAAGAACCGGTTAGCTCATGTCAGCCTGGTGGAAGTGAAGGGAACCCTGGATACAGACAATACTTACCGGATCAATCCTTGCAGTCCCCGCTTCCGGGAACTGTTCACCCTCTCCCGGGGTGCTTTTTTCCTGGGCGGACCCGACATTCCTCCTGCCCTTTATGATGAACCGGTGCATCTGCTGACAAGGGTGACCGATCCCTTCAGGCATTATTTTGAGGTCTCTTTCCTCTATCATCTCCTGGGGGGAGACAGGGATCCGGACTGGAAACCCCTGCTTGACAGCCGGGAGGACTACCTGGTCTGTGGGATATGCCTGGGGATGCAGACCATGAATGTGGCCACCGGCGGAACCCTGATCCAGGATATTCCCACGGAGATCTACAGATGCTGGACGGCCGAGGCGATCCTTGCTCTGCCCTCCCCCCATCAGCATCGCAACTATGCAGACCTTTTGCATAACGGAGGTGCTGCACCCACTTCCTATCATTTCCACCCCATCAGGGTGGCGGAAGGCTCTTTTCTGGACAACCGGAACGGTTCCCCGGGGGAACCCCTGGTTCTCAGCAGTCACCACCAGGCAGTGGAAACACCCGGCAAAGGCTGGAGGATCGCTGCCACCTCACTGGACGGGAAGGTCATTGAAGCCATCGAACACACCCAATACCCCCGTGTATTCGGTGTGCAGTTTCATCCGGAAAAACCCGGACTGTTCGACCCGGAAATTCTTCACCTGGATGTATCCGGAGATTCTGTCAGTTTCCTGCAGACTGTCCGGGGGACGGACTCCTTTACGTTTCACGTGAATTTCTGGCGATCCCTGGCAGACCGGGTCACTCGATCTCGATAAAGTTGATATCCAGGTCCAGGATGGATGCATAATACTCTCCCCGCTCCAGGATGTCATCGTCGCCTTCTTCGTAAACCCAGTTGATTTTCAGATTGTACCCGTTATTATCCACCTCCTTCAGTTTTTTCAGAAGTCGGAGCATGTATTTGGAAGTTCCGCTGTTCAGGTACTCCATCTCAATGTCAACCTCGGTCCGTGGAGGAGGCGAGGAGGCATAGGCAATGACCCAGTCCAGAATGTCCTCGTAGAAAAGGGATACATCCTCGGGAATGGACCTGCCTTTGAATTTGATCTTCCCGGAAGGATCCAGCAGCACATAGGGTGTTTTTTGAGTAGGCTGAAACTCAAGTTTATCCATTCCCAGTCAGAAAATTTAAACCAATATAATAATTTTTTATTGCATTAAAGCCGAATCCAGTACCATTTTATCACCATCAGAAATACATGCGTGCCACGGGGGCAATGTCCTCGGAAGCGAATCGGCCTTCCAGGTATTGGTAATATCCGGTAATAGCGATCATGGCAGCATTATCGGTGGTATAGACCAGGTCCGGTATATACACCTCCCACCGGTGCCTGTCCGCTTCCCTGCGAACAGCTTCCCGCAGTCCGGAATTGGCTGAGACCCCTCCCGCCAGGGCGATCTGACGGATCCCGGTTTTTCCGGCCGCCCTCCGGAGCTTGTTCAACAGGATCTCAATGATGGTTCTCTGCAGGGAAGCTGCCAGGTCTGCCCTGTTCTTCTCCACGAAAGCAGCATCCTCCTTTGTCCTGTCCCTGATAAAATAAAGGAATGAAGTCTTCAGACCGCTGAAGGAATAATCGAATCCCTTCATCCGGGGGCGGTTGAATTCAAATCTGGAAGGATCTCCCCCTGAAGCCAGTCTGTCCAGATGGGGTCCTCCGGGATACGGAAGTCCGAGCAGCTTGGCGCATTTATCAAATGCCTCTCCTGCCGCATCATCAATGGTCTGTCCCATGATCTCCATCTGCAGATAATCCTTCACCAGCACCAGCTGGGTATGTCCGCCCGAAACAAGCAGGCAGATAAAAGGGAAACAGGGCGATCGATTCCCGCCTTTTTCGGTCAGGATGAAATGAGCCAGTATATGGGCCTGGAGGTGATTGACCTCGATCAGGGGAATGCCCAGTGCAGCTGAAAAACCTTTGGCAAAAGAGGTTCCCACGAGCAGCGATCCCAGCAGACCGGGTCCCCTGGTGAATGCAACCGCACCGAGTTGACGGCATTCCAGCCCCGCCTCCTTCAGGGCCCGGTCCACCACCGGGACAATGTTCTGCTGGTGCGCCCGTGATGCCAGCTCCGGAACCACTCCTCCGTATTGCCGGTGCACTTCCTGTCCCGCCACAATATTCGAAAGCAGGAAGCGGTCTCTCACCACGGCTGCCGAAGTGTCATCACAGGATGATTCGATCCCCAGGATATGAATTGCCTTCATATCTTTTCGTATTATTCCTCTATAGAACTTTCATTTTTGTCCTTATAGTATACAAAAATGAAAGCAATAGCAGGGAACTACCGTATAGTTTTTTATAAAGCGCGTATATTGTATTCATAAAAAACTATACGTACGTTTGTTATCTTCAGAAACCAGAAGTACAAAAATATCAAAAAGATAGCGAAAATAGGACTGGTGGTCATCCTGGTATTTCTCGCCATACCGGCACTCTCCCTTCTGTTCCTTCAGAACAGGCAGGTTCAGACCGTTGTGAGCAAATACCTGACCGGAAGACTTTCGGAACAGTTGCAGACCACCATCACCCTTTCCTCGGTCAGCTATTCCTTTTTCAACAGGATCCAGGTCACCGACCTCTATATCGAAGACCAGCGCGGGGATACACTTCTGTATGCAGGTCTGACCAAGTTCAGGATCAGGCGTTTTCGTCCGGAAAAAAAACTGTTAGAGATCAGAAGGGCCTCCATGGAGGATGCACTTGTGAATTTCGTGATCGACGAGCGGGGTGTGGTCAATCTGAAATTCATTACGGACCGGATCAAAAAACCCCATGTTCCGCCCGAAAGGAAGAACCGTCTGAAAATATCTTCCATCGAATTGACAGACAGCAGATTTGTCCTTTCCAAAGCAGGCGTCTCCGAAACGGACCGGCAGGTGAACCTGACCGATCTTGATCTGAAGGACCTTCAGATCAGCGTCAGGGATCTGGACAGTTACCGGGATACGGTCCGGATGCAGATCACCCGTTTATCGGGAAAGGATCGATCGGGATTCACCATCGACCGGTTAACTTCCCGGCTCCGGCTGGGCAAGACCCATATGCGGTTCGAGGACCTGAATATCGATACCGAAGGATCGCAGATGAACGTTCCCCTTCTTTTTTTCGGTTTTGATCGTTATTCCGGATTCAGTCAGTTTGCCAGGGAAGTGCAACTCTACTTCACTTCCAGCCATTCCATCCTCTCCATGGATGATCTTACCCGGTTTGTAGCCGCACCGGGAGGAGTGGTGGACCGGGTCACCATTGACGGGACGCTGTCGGGCAGACTGAGCGATCTCCGGGGCGAGGAATTGTATGTCACCTTTGATGACAGAAGCTCCCTGGCTTTCGATTTCATCATGATCGGTCTTCCGGAATTCGATCACACATTCCTTGACTTCAATTTCAGACAGCTCAACACCTCATTTGATGCCCTCGTCGACCTCGCCGGCAGGGAAGGCACCGGTCCGTCCGCCGAACTGTATCCCTGGGCGAACCTGGGAAATCTGGTATACAGGGGAAGGTTCACCGGCTATCCCGATCATTTCGTTGCTTCCGGACTGCTGGCATCCGATCTGGGAAAAATGGTCATGGACCTCTCTTTCAGACCGGATACGCTCCGGGGATTATCCTTCAAGGGTCGTCTGCGGACCAGTGACTTCAGGATGGGCAAATTTCTGGAACAGGAGCATCTGGCCGACCTGGACATGAATATACATGCAGACGGCACACTCTATAACGGTGAGATCCGGGCCGAGTTGGACGGAAGCATCGATACCCTTGAGTTTTACGATTATGCCTACAGCAATGTCATTGTTGACGGAGCATTTACGAACAAGACTTTCGACGGATTGCTCCGTATCAGTGACCCGAATATCAGGATGGATTTTCTGGGAAAGATGGATTTTTCCGGCGAGGTTCCCGTGTACAATTTTACAGCCGATGTGGCCAGGGCCAGACCTTATTTCCTGAATCTGCCCCAGGATGATCCCAATTACTTTGCCTCGTTTCTGATCGAAACAAATCTTTCAGGCAGGACCCTGGATCAGCTGAACGGGGAAATCCGGCTGATCAACAGTCTTTTCGAAAAGACCGGTGCCCAGTTGCAGCTGTATGATATGCGTATCCTGGCAAAGAACACTCCGGATACATCACGCCTGCAGGTCCGCTCGGAACTCTTTGATGCAGACATTGAAGGCCGTTTCCGGCTGACCGAACTGCCTGCATCCTTCAGGAACATGGCCGATCGTTTTATGGACGTGATCCCGGACCATACACCCGTACCCGATACGGTGAACCGTTTTTCTTACCGGATGGACTTTAAGCATGTCAACCCGTTGCTGGATTTTTTCTATCCGGCCCTGGGAATCGCGGATCAATCGATGGTTTACGGAACATATGATCCTTCGGACAATGAATTCACCACCACCGGTTACCTGCCTTCGCTTCAGATCACCGGGAATACCTGGCATCAGGTGGACCTTTTTGCCAATGTGGATCAGGAAACCTTCATCACCCGTTTTCAGTCGGACAGCATGGTTTTCGGGGATGAACTCTCCCTGGTGGACCAGCAATTTTACTTTCGCGCCGCCCGGGATACCTCCCAACTGGAAATCAGCTGGAACAACCGCAGGGAACCCCTATACCGGGGAAACATCAATTTGAAAGGATCCTTTGAGCCCGGACCGGCGGAAGAAAGGCTGTTCAGGCTCCGTGTGCAACCTGCAACCCTGATCGTTGGCGATGAACCGTGGTCCATCAATGGTTCCGAAATCCTCCTGAAACAATCGTACCTGCATGTGGACAGTCTCCTGGTGGAGAGCAGGACTGAAAGCCTGCTGGCCAACGGAACCATTTCATCCGGTTCGGACGAGCAATTCGACCTGGCGATCAGGAATCTGGATCTGCACAGAGTGACCCGGCTGACCGGCAGAAAGCTCGACCTGCAGGGGAAGCTGACAGGAAATGTGAATTACAGGCATATCGATCAATACCCCTATATCATATCAGACCTTTCCGTGGACACCCTCTGGTTTAACCGCCAGTTGCTGGGCTCTGCTTCCCTGAATGCCGGGTGGAACGAATCACGGGGAACCATCGAAATGGAGGTTGTATCAGACAGAGATGATCTGAGGGTCATGGAGATCAGGGGAGATTATTCCCCTTCAGGAGGCATGCTCGATTTTAATATCCATCTGAATGATTTCAGACTGATGTCGCTGGATCCATATCTGGCCGGAGTGTTCAGCGATCTGGAAGGAACGGGCGATGTGCAACTGACCCTGGACGGCACCCTCAGGGAACCCGAACTGAACGGTTCGGTCCTTTTCCACAACGGAGCTTTCACGGTTACATACCTGGGGACACGCTACCAGTTCGATAACCGGTTGCGTGTCTATCAGAACAACATCTACCTGGAGGACTTTCTCTTTTCGGACGAAAACGGAAACAGAGGCAGACTGAATGGAACCATTTCAAATCATCATCTGAGGGATCTGTATGTAAATCTGAGGATTGATGCAAACAACATGCTCTGCCTGAACACCACCTCCGGGGACAACGAGACCTATTACGGACGTGTATTTGCCACGGGAGATATGGTCATATCGGGACCGCCAGATCAGATCAGCCTGGTGATCAATGCCCGGACGGAACGGAACAGCACCCTGAATCTCCCCCTTTATACGGCCAGCGAGGTCCAGACCACCGATTTCATCACTTTCATCAGCGAGGATGAGCGGGACGAACCGGAGGAAGCCGTCCCCCCGGACCAGCGCGGAGGGATCTCCATGGAGATGGATATCAGCATCACTCCGGATGCCAGCGTCCAGCTGATCTTCGATCCCAAGGTGGGGGACATCATCGAAACCTCGGGCCGGGGCAATCTGCGCCTGGAACGCGATCCGGACGATGGTTTCAGCATGTTCGGGGATGTGGAGCTCCAGAGAGGGGAATACCTTTTCACCCTGCAGAATGTGATCAACAAGCGGTTTCAGATCGAACCCGGCGGGACGATCAGTTTCAACGGATCACCTACCACTGCCACTGTCAATATGAATGCCATCTATACCACAAGGGCGGCTCCCTACAATCTCTATCCGGGCGGACAATCACAAATGCGGGAAAAACTCAAGAAACGGATCCCTGTTGAATGCCACCTCAACCTGCAGGGGGAGCTGACCTCCCCCAGAATCAGTACCGACATCGAGATGCCCACGGCCGATCCGGAAACACGCAACCTGCTGGTAAACAGTACAAGTACAGAAGAGGAGCGTATGAAACAATTTCTTTCCCTGCTGGTGATCAACAATTTCTACAGTGTGAGCGGAATGGGGGATGTGGATGTGGGAACCATGAACACCTCCATCGCGGGGGTCACCGCAAGTGAACTGCTTTCCAACCAGTTGAGCAACTGGCTCTCCCAGATCAGTGATGATTTTGATATCGGGGTGAATTACCGGCCGGGCGACCAGATCAGCAGTGATGAAATGGAGGTGGCCCTTTCCACCCAGTTGCTGAACGACCGCATCATTATCAGCGGGAACGTGGATGTGGGAGGCGAGGAAACAAGTCCTTCCACCGCGGCTCCGAACAATCCTTACATTGTGGGTGATTTCGATGTGGAATTCCGGGTAACCGACAATGTAAGCATTACCGCTTTCAACAGGGCACGGGACGAACTTCTGTTTGAGACCGCACCTTACAAACAGGGTGTGGGGATCTCCTACAGGGAAGAATTCGACAATTTCAATGAACTGATCATGCGTTTCAGGGAAGGACTCACCAACCGGAAAAAGAAAAAGAAAAAATCCTCCTCTGCCGGAACGGATGAGCGATGACCATTGTGGAGGTGATATCTCCAGGTGCAGCTGCTGTTCTGAAAAACACTGTTGATAAAAGAGCTGAATCTTTCATAACGGGGTATACTAGGCAGAAGTATATCCCGTTATTTTTTATATATTCGACGCAAAATCACATTCCATGGAACTTATGATTTTCCTGCAGGTTACCAACCTGGACACCAGCAATATACAGGGGACTTCCACAGAATCCTTCATCGATCTGGCCATCAAGGGCGGATGGGTGATGATCCCCATCGTATTGTTGAGCCTGATCGCGGTCTATATCTTCTTTGAACGCTGGTTTGCCATCAAGAAGGCTTCCCGGGTGGACCTGAATTTTATGAACAGGATCAAGGATTACATCATGGACGGAAAGGTGGATTCGGCCAGGACCCTGTGCCAGTCTACCGATAACCCGGTGGCCAGCATGGTCGAAAAAGGGATCAGCAGGATCGGCCGTCCCCTGAATGATGTCAACGCAGCCATCGAGAATGTGGGCAAGCTGGAGATCTACAAACTGGAAAAAGGTCTTCCCACACTGGCCACCGTGGCCGGAGGAGCTCCCATGATCGGGTTTCTGGGAACGGTGATCGGAATGGTACAGGCGTTTCATGAAATGGCCATGGCCGGGAACAATATCAACGTGGGTGATCTTTCCGGGGGGATCTATACGGCTCTGATCACCACCGTGGCGGGACTCATTGTGGGCATCATTGCCTTTTTTGCTTACAACACCCTGGTGGCCAGGGTGGATAAAGTGATCAATAACATGGAGGCGGGGGCATCTGAGTTCATCGACCTGCTGAATGAACCGGCGAAATAAGGATCATGGCACTGAAACCCAGAAATAGGGTCAGGGATAATTTTGCCATGTCGGGGATGACCGACATTGTATTCCTTTTGCTGATCTTTTTCATGCTCACTTCCACCCTGATCGCCCCCAATGCACTGAAGATGCTGCTCCCCAGCAGGGGACAGGTCACCGTGGAAGCAGAACCGGCGATCCCCACGGTCACCCTTCATAACAACGGCCGGATCACCGTGGACGGCAGAACGGTCACTCTGGACGAACTTGGCATGGTCCTTGAGGCCCGTCTGGGCGGCACCCCCGATCCCACCATCAAAGTGGTCACCTCACCTGCGGTCACCGTCGGGGATGCGGTGCAGGTGATGAACGTGGCGGCAGAAAGAAATTATACTGTGGTGCTAAAACAGCTGTAATGGTCCTGGAATCCAAACATCGGTCCAACAAGAACTTCAATATGGCGGGAATGACGGACATCGTCTTCCTGCTGCTGATCTTTTTCATGATTACATCCACGCTGATCGTGCCGGGAGCCGGGAATGTGGAGCTTCCCGAAAGCAACAACCAGACCCGGGCAAACCCGGTGCTGGTGGTTTCCATCGACCGTGAAAAAACGATCTTTGTGGATGACCAGCAATACAGCCTTGGAGAACTGGAAGGGGTGCTGCAGAAGAAACTGGAAAGATACGGGGAAGCACCTACCATCAGGCTGAATGCAGACAGGAACCTGCATATGGAAGAGGTGTTTGTGATCCTGAACATTGCCCGCAGAAACCGGTACAAAGTGATCCTGGGCACAAAGCCTGCGGGCTGATCAACACAAAGATGATGAAACTCAACAACAGAGGCCTCATAGCGACCATCGTCTACCACATCCTGGTACTGCTGCTGCTGGTCTTTGCCGGGCTCACCTATCCCGATCCCCCTCCCGGGGAAGAAGGGATCCTGGTCAATTTCGGTACGGACGAAACAGGCTTCGGGGATCTTGAACCGGCGGGTGACGAACAGAACGGGGGACAGCCGGATGTTCCCGTGACCGAAGAATCACAGCAGATACCCAGGGAAGAAGTGGAGGAAGTAGTCCCCCGGACCACCCCCCCGGAACCGGTTTCGGCAGACCAGACCCAGGATGTGGAGGAAACCCGGGTGAGGGAACAACCCACACCTTCCCCGGAAGAACTGGAACGCCGCAGGCAGGCCGAACTGGAGCGTCAGCGGCAGGAGGAACTGGAACGCCAGCGCCTGGAACAGGAACGGATCGAGCGTGAGCGTCGCGAGGAACAGGAACGGATCGAAAGGGAACGTCAGCAGCAGGCCGACCGGCTGAACGAAATGGGCAGGAATGCCTTCGGCAACCAGGGCGTGGGAGAAACGGACGGATCCCAGGGAGTCACGGAAGGCGAAGGGAACCAGGGCGTTCCCGAAGGGACTGCCGGGGCGGACCGTTACGGGACCGGCGGGGGACTGGGAGACGGGATCTCCTTTGGCGGCCTGGGTTCCGGACGCAGCGCCCGCAGCATCCCCAAACCCGATGTTTCGGGATGCGAGGTGACCAGCAGGATCGAGGTAACGGTCGATATTCAGGTGGACAGGGAAGGCAAAGTGGTGGCGGCCAGTGTCCGCAGCGCAACCTTTCAAGACGATTGTATCTGGAACATGGTGGTGGAGGCCGCCCGTAAGAGCCGCTTTTCAATCGACCAGGCTGCCAGTTTCAGGCAGACCGGGTGGATCAAATATATTATAGTGCCCTGACCGCATCACCGGATCCCTTCGCATCACAGTGCCCCGGCAGCATCATAGATCAGCTTGGCGGCGGCGATCAG
>JBNJEV010000058.1:0-16410 GCA_051746185.1 Bacteroidota bacterium | reverse complement strand
TTGTGACTCCTATGAACATATTCACTCACATAACAAATTTAACTATCTTATCTTCTCGAAGCAGAGCTTCGGGGAACTAACCCCTTAAGAGAATTAGAAATTCAGGCGGAACTGGATCCCTGTTTCCCATTTCCGGTTCCCTGCGATCAGATCTTTTCCCGATCCGCTGTGCTCCCTGTCCGCATAGGATATCACCGAGAATGACCCCCCCAGGGTCACTTTGTTCCCTGCCTTCAGGGAAATGACCGTGCTCACCTTTCCCCCTTTGCCGTAAAAAGCCGGAAAATTGAAACTGTAATACAGGCCCGGTTCATGGATGTAAATGCGATTATCCCAGTTTGCTGCATTGAAAACAAGAAAACGCAGGCTGCAGCGGAATTTTGGAGAGGGCTGCAGGCGTGCCTGCTGGAAGAGAAGATATCCTGTGGTTGTATGTCCCTTTTCCCGGAGCAGGGAAACGATCATCCTGCATTTCCATTCCAGGACAGGGATGGGGCTGCATGATACCTGAAAGCTCATTTTGCTCCTGGATAATGTGGTCAGCGGAGGAGGTCCGCTGCTCCCTTCGCAGGGAGTGCGCTGCCATATTTTTCTGTCGATTTGGAATTTCCACAGAATTTCGCTGTATCCTGTATTCTCCAGGGTGATTTTACTTCTGAAACCCATGGAGGGAACACGGGTGAGGTATCGGGGCGCCGGATAGGTGAACAGGGAACCGGTGAAGGCGGCTTTCAGCCATCGTCCCGGTTCTGCCATCAGATGGATGGAGATCCCGTTTTCATTGTTTATTGTATTTCCCGAACCATATGAGGAAGGCAGGATCCCTGCGTACCCTTTACCGTAATGATGCACCAGCAGGAGACCCCGGAGAAAATCACTGAAATGGAGGCGGAGTCCCGCCAGCATGGCCACAGCCTCCAGGTCTCTGATGGCAAGTTCACCGAAGGTCTCTGCAGAAGGACCTGACCAGAGCCCGTGGAAACTGAAAAAGTTGTGCCACAGATTTCCGGGGTTGATCAGCAGAAGGCTGTCCTTTCCCCTTGCGGTCAGCCCGGAGGCTTCCAGGCCGGCCGCCGCCCCAACGGTCAGGTTCCTGAATTGATGCAGGAGCTGGATGCCTGAATGATGATGGAACCCCAGGGCCCTTCCTGCTTTTTCGGTTCCGGTCCGGTGCAATCCACCGGTGCGTTCATGCTCGGTCCAGTCGACCGGGGACATTGTATCCGGCAAATAAAACAGGGAAAGGTCCAGATTTCGGCATGAAGACCAGACCAGGCAGCCGGTTTGCCCGAACCTCATCCTGGCTGCGAATCCCCTGTGGAATCGGTTCTCATTCAGGGAGCCGTAGGGTTTGAGTTCCGACAGGGAAAGCCTGTCCACCCGGAGACCTGAGGGCGTGTGCAGAAAGCCCGTACCATTGACCAGTCCAAGTCCGTGGTTCAGACGGTAGGTGCCCAGAATGAGTTGTCTGAGGATACCTGCATCCTGATAATGGATACATCCGGAGACGAATTCGGGTCGCATATCCCTGAAACATGGTTCGCCCGGATCCTTGTCATAGGCAAGACGAAATAACAGGTTCCGCTTCAGCAGGGCCCTGATCCTGAAGTTGAATTTCAGGGACGGAGCATCATAGGGCGGATCCTCGCCGGCGCCTGGTTCTGCCTGATATCCCGCGGGCCTGGGGAAGATCCTCCCGGCATTGACCAGGAACATATTTCTCCCCGGCGGGAACCACTCAGGATTCCGGTCGGGATAGTTATCCTGACTGTTTGCCTTCTTCCGGGTATTTCCGGTGGTGATCAGACCGGCGATATCCTTCAGCTGTGACCCTCTGAATCCGGGCAATAGGGCCAGTTCATAAATCGAATAGAGATCCCCGTATTTTTCACGGTACTCCCGCAGGACATGGATCTGGTAAGGGGTGAAAAGTCCCGAGGCCATGAGCAATTCTCCGTCAGCCCTGTTCAGATTCAGGGGGGACTCCCTCTGATCGGACTGTTCTTCCAGGAGTTCGGTGGGGAGTTCCGTGGATTCCTCCAGCAGGGCATGGTCCTCTGCCAGGTTTTCAAAATCCTCCGGGATCTGTGTGAGACCCGTAAAGGGATACAGCATCAGCACCAGCGCCGGGATGACCGTTCCCCTAAAATATGTAAGCAAAGGAAGCATGGGGGGTATTTCCGGTATCCAGGATGTACTGCCAGGCGATCTGAACGGACCAGGACCTTTGCAGGGCCTGCACCCCAAAACCCAGGCAAAAAGGTGCATTGTGGATTCCCAGGCAAAGACGGATCTTATCGGTGATCCCCGTTTCCATTCCGCAGCAGGTCTGAATGAATTCTTCAGAGCGGATGTGCAGCTCACCGTAAATGGTGGCTGTCTGAAAGAAGGTATAGGAGAATCCCGTGGTGATCATCATCTCTTTCATTCTATTTTCCATCCCGGAACTGATCCAGCCGGCCGGGTGCATGATATGGGTTCCCAGCACCAGTTCCCCGCTGATCCTGAGCTGGATCCCCAGTGCACAGCTAACCCCCCAGTGGTGAAAAGTCTGACCGGGAATGCTGGAGAAATGAAAATACATGCCGGCACCGGCGCTCAGATCCGGGTGAAGGTCCAGCCCGTAAGAGATCCATCCACCATTGTACCGCAGGCCCCGGATCCCGCAGCCTGAGTAATTGATCCCCAGCGCTCCCCTTTCCACCGGGAACTGAAAAACCAGCGATGAAACCCCCGCCTCTCCTGTGATGAAGGGTTGATGATGATGCAGGGACAGGGAGGACCGATGCACCCGGGCCAGTCCGGCCTGGTTGAGCATGGTGGAAGAGAATCCTGACCGGGTGACAAAGCTTCCCCCGGTGGCTGCAATGACGGCATCGGCGGACTGATATTGTCCGGCGGTGGTTACGAAGGACAAAAAAAAGACCGGGATCAGCAGTCCCGGTCTTTTTAAATTCCACCTGATCGGTGGTATCATGGCATATTCAGTTGGTTTTGTATTTGAATCTGATCTCCTTTAAATCCTCGTTGGCCTTGACGATCTTGGTGGCCAGGTTCTTTTTGAACTGCTTCATTTTTTCCATGATGGCCGGATCACCCGTTGCCAGGATCTGTGCGGCCAGGATCCCTGCATTCCTTGCACCGTCCAGTCCCACCGTTGCCACCGGAATACCGGGTGGCATCTGAAGGATGCTCAGGATCGAATCCCATCCGTCAATGGAAATGGAAGCCTTGATGGGAACCCCGATCACCGGGAGCGGTGTAAGTGCTGCAACCACGCCCGGAAGGTGGGCCGCACCGCCTGCACCTGCAATGATCACCCTGATGCCCCTGTCCGATGCATTTTTTGCAAAATCCATGGCCTGATGTGGTGTCCGGTGGGCCGAGAGAGCGTTGATCTCAAAGGGGATTTCCATCTCGTCCAGCAATCTGGCCGCCTGTTCCATAACGGGAAGATCCGATGTGCTTCCCATGAGAATACTGACTTTTGGATTCATAAGCTTTATGATTCGGAAATTGATTTATCAGCCATTAAATTACAATAATTTTTATTCTTCCGGGTCATTGACTATTTTAATGAAAAATATCCTCCATGGATCAGAACATTATTCGGGTCGATGACAAACAATTCAGGATCTTCATCACAAGAACTGAAATTGAAAAGGATGTGGCCCGTATCGCCGGGGAGATGAACCGGGACCTTGCCAAAAAGGATCCTGTTTTCCTGGGAATACTGAACGGGGCTTTCATGTTTGCCGGGGATCTGTTTAAGCTGCTCGATTTCCCCTGTCAGATCAGCTTTTTGAAACTGGCATCCTACAGGGGGACCGGTTCCAGCGGAGAGGTTAAAAAGCTGATTGGGATCAACGCTGACCTGTCCGGCCGGGTAGTGGTGATCCTGGAAGACATCGTGGATACAGGGGTCACCCTGGAGGAAACCATCCGTGAGCTATCCGGTCACCATCCGGCCGGGATCAGGGTGGCCACTTTCCTGCACAAGCCCGGGGCCACCATCCGGGAGGTCAGGCTGGATTATGTGGGCAGAGAGATCCCCAATGATTTTGTGGTGGGGTACGGACTGGACTATAACGGATACGGCAGAAATTTCGGGGATATCTACCGGGTGATGGATTAAAGCGACAAATCTTTATTACTTTTGGACCCATCTAATCAATCCACAAAAGAATGTTAAACATTATCTTATTTGGTCCTCCCGGATCAGGAAAAGGAACCCAGTCGGAAAAGATCATAGGGAAATACAAACTGGTCCATATTTCCACGGGCGATTTGCTCAGGGAAGAGGTGGCCAACCAGACGGAGCTGGGCATGAAAGCCAAAGAGATCATGGACAGGGGAGAGCTTGTAAGTGACGAGATCGTGATCGGGATGATCAGGAATAAGCTTGAAGAGCACCAGGACGGACCGGGATTCATCTTTGACGGATTTCCCAGGACCGTGGAACAGGCCCGGGAACTCCGCAAGGCCCTGACCGATTATGATGAGCGGATCAGTGTGATGATTTCCCTCGAAGTTCCCCGTGAAGAACTGGTAAAGCGACTTCTGAAACGGGGAGAGGAAAGTGGTCGGACCGACGACAACCTGGAGACCATCAACAACCGGATCGATGTATACAACCGCCAGACAATCCCGGTAACCTATTATTATCAGAAGATGCACAAACATGTCCCGGTGAACGGCGTGGGGACCGTGGATGAAATTTTCAAGCGCATTGTGAAGGTGATCGAAAAGGTCAAATGAACGAGAATTTCGTTGATTATGTCAGGATCTTCTGCAGGTCGGGTCACGGAGGAAGGGGGTCGGCCCATCTGCACCGGGACAGACATACCAGGAAGGGAGGTCCCGATGGAGGCGACGGAGGAAGGGGCGGGCATGTGATCATAAGAGGGAATGACCAGCTCTGGACACTGCTGCACCTGAAATATACCAAACACGTTTTTGCGTCCGACGGGGAAAGCGGAGGGGCGTCCCTGAAGACCGGGGCAAGCGGAAAAGATGCGGTCATCGAGGTGCCCCTGGGAACCATCGCCCGTCAGGCCGATTCCCGGGAACAGATCCTGGAAATAACGGCACATGGCGAAGAGAAGATCCTGATCAGCGGCGGCCGGGGAGGCTTGGGTAACGATCATTTCAAATCACCCACCAACCAGACGCCCCGGTATGCCCAGCCGGGAGAACCCGGTAAGGAAGACTGGTTCATCCTTGAGCTGAAACTTCTTGCCGATGTCGGACTGGTAGGATTCCCCAATGCAGGCAAGTCCACACTTCTTTCGGCCATGTCGGCTGCCCGGCCCAAAATTGCCGATTATCCTTTTACCACCCTGGTCCCTAATCTGGGTATCGTGAAATACCGTGACGACCGTTCCTTTGTCATGGCCGACATCCCGGGACTGATCGAGGGGGCCAGTGAGGGGAAGGGACTGGGCCACCGGTTCCTGCGTCATATTGAACGGAATTCCATGCTGATCTTTTTGATCCCGGCCGACAGCAAAGATATCAGCAGGGAGTACGGTATTTTGCTCCGGGAACTTGAAAAGTACAACCCGGAGCTGCTGGATAAGAAACGCCTTCTGGTGATCTCCAAATCGGACATGCTGGATGAGGAGCTGCAGGAAGAAATCGCCCGGGAACTGCCGGATGTAGGTCACCATTTTATTTCTGCCATTGCCAATCAGGGGCTGGTAAGACTGAACGATCTCATCTGGAATATGCTCAATTCCTGACCTGCTCATGGAGCGCCTGCTTGCACTCGATACCCGCCTCTTTTTAGCCATCAATGGTCTGCACGGTGAAATCCCCGACAGGGTGATGTGGTGGATCAGCGGGACGTACACCTGGTGGCCCTTTTACCTGGCAGTACTTGGGATCCTGGCATGGAAAAAAGGCTGGCAACTGCTTCCCATGATCCTTTTTATTGCACTGGTGGTTGTCGTCACCGATCAGACGTCGGTCCACCTGTTCAAAAATGTGTTCCAGCGGCTGAGGCCCTGTCATGAACCTTCCCTTGAAGGAATGGTCCACCTGGTGAACAACAAATGTGGCGGACAATTCGGATTCATTTCCTCCCATGCAGCCAATGTTGCAGGAGTGACCATCCTGTTGGCAGGTTGGTACCGCAGGAGGTGGTTTGCCGGGGTGATGATCCTCTGGGCCTTCCTGGTGGGATACAGCCGGATCTATCTCGGGGTCCATTATCCTGCAGACGTTCTGGCTGGCTGGTTATGGGGATTGCTGTGCGGATGGCTGGTCTGCAGATTGTTCCTCCTCATGATGAGCAGGCTGCCCCCGTCCTGGTGGATCAGCGGTAAATATCCGGACTCCGGTTCATCGTGATGCACTGTATTGTAAGTGAACATACCGACCCTTATTTCAACCTGGCCAGCGAGGAATATTTGCTGAAGGGATTCAAGGATGACTTCTTCCTTCTGTACGGGAATTCCCCCACCGTGGTGATCGGCAAACACCAGAATGCGATGGCAGAGTTCAACTTTCCCTATGTCCGGGAAAAGAACATCATGGTGGCCAGAAGGATCTCCGGCGGGGGGGCGGTCTATCATGATCCGGGCAACCTTAATTTTACCTTCATTACCTCGGGCGAAGAAGGAATGCTGGTGGATTACGGGAAATACACCCTTCCTGTCATCCGGGCAATGGACACGCTGGGACTGGATGTTACCCTGGGTGAACGGCACCAGCTGCTGCTGGCCGGGAAAAAGATCTCAGGAACGGCCAGTCATGTGCTGAAGGACAGGGTGCTTCATCATGGAACCCTCCTTTATTCATCCGATCTGGATACCCTTGAGAATGCTCTCAGGGCGGAGAAGGATCATTATGAGGACCGGGCGGTCAGGTCGGTCAGGTCGGAAATTACGAACATCCGCGATCATCTTGTGAAAGGAATGGAAATCACCGGTTTTCGTGATCATCTGCTGGGCCATGTGCTGGAAACGGTCCCGGGGGCAGGGATCTACCGGTACAACCGGAAAGATCTTACCGCGATCAATGCACTTCGTGATACCAAATTTTCCACCTGGGAGTGGAATTTCGGATATTCCCCCGGGTACCGGTTCAGTAAAAAATTCCGGACCGGAACGGGCGAAATGGTTCTTCGTTTACATGTCAAAAAAGGGATCATCCTGGAGGTGCGATTCGAAGGAGACCTGCAGGGAGAAGAGGATATCGGTAAGCTTGAGGCGACACTGACCGGTAGCCTCCATGATCCCGAAACCCTCAGGCGGAAATTATCCGGGTTCCCTGTAGGTGATTTTATCCCCGGGATGGATCAGCAACAATTGCTGGCGGGATTGTTTTAAGGGCATGTTCTGACCAGTTCCACAAGCCGCTCTGTCTGCAGGCCCTCTCCGTCTACCGTATGCCTGGCCTGTTGATAATAAGATTCCCGTACTTCCAGCAGCTGCTCAATGTAGGTCAGCAATTCTTCTTCGCTCTTCCCTTTGATCAGGGGACGTTCGGTCTTTGAATGAAAAAGCCGGTCTTTCAGGGCGCGGGGAGAGAGTTGGATGTAGATGGTACAACCGTGCTTGTTCATGATCCTGATCATCTCCCCGTGGCACGGGGCTCCTCCACCGGTAGAGACCACCACCTCTTGTCTGAAGCAGAGTTCCATCAGGATATCATGTTCCCACTTCCGGAAGACCGCTTCCCCGTGTTCCCTGAAAATGGCGGGGATGGACATACCGGCGGTCTGCTCGATCAGCCGGTCCATGTCCACATATCTGTAACCGATCATCCCGGCAAGTTTCGACCCGTGTGTGGATTTACCGGATCCCATAAAACCTATGAGGAATATCCTGGAATCCATATTACCAGTCCAGGGTGAACTGACCGTTCAGTTCGATGTTCTTCTGGTTGTTTTCCTTCTCCTTCTCTTTCTCCGGGTCCACCACCACCAGCGGGACATCATCGGGATTCACGGACGGATTTTTCCCGGTGCCCGGCTGTTTCCCGGTGTCCGGGTGTTTCCCGGTGTCTGTCTGTTTCCCGGTGCCTGGCTGTTTCCCTGAAGCCTTCCGGCTGGAAGAGTTGCCGGTTTTTATACCGGCTCCCCGGCCCTGAGATGCCCGGTCAGGTTTTTCGGTTTTCTCTGCGGATGCAGAGACGGATGCTTCCTTACCACCGGAAGGGGTATCAGATTCTGACCCGGAAGATTCACGGGATTCCAACTCTTCGATCACCTTCACTTCGTAGTTGGACAATCGCTTTCCCTTTGCCCGGTAACTCTTCACCCCGATGAATTCGGCCACCTCAATGATCTCCGGATCCCGGTCTTTGTTCTTTCCGCCGAATTTGAGCTCCAGCCTGGGGTATTCCACCTCGGTGATCCTGATCAGCCTGGAGTCGGGATTCTCCCCGATAAAACGGGTGGCTTTCTCTATGGGATCAATATGAAAACGTTTCACATAGTAATACTCTTGGTCTGCATCGTAATATGCGGCCGACCAGATCTTTTTTGGCCGGAATTTTTCTATGATCCAGACATCGTCCTCGAAATGGTTGCTCAGGTCAAAATTGGTGATTCTGAAATATCCCGATCTGGTGATGATCAGGATTCTGTCCTCACCCGAAAACTCACCAAGGAACAATCCCCGACCGTCCACATTCAGGCGCATCACATCCTCATCGAACCAGATCTTCCTGCCTCCAAGGGTGGAAACTCCTTTCTCCTTCATCACGATCTTCTGAACTGCATGCCGGGTAAGGATATTTCCTATGGCTCCTCTTCCCTTGATGGTTATTTCGGCAAAATCAAATTCAAAAACCGTTTTTTTCAGACGGGGTCTGGGTTTCAGATACACCCGGATGGTTTCCGCCTCCCCGTTGGGATTGGCGCTGAAATAAAGCATTCGGGTATTTTTATGTTCCCTGGCGATATAGTAGGTCCTGTCGCGGGTGATCCCGGTCACGGGAGCACGCTTCACCATCACCTTGCCGGTGTTGCCGTCCAGGTAAACCAGGTTGTAAATGGTGCGTTTATCGTTCTTTTTGAACACTCCGGCGTGAATGATGTCTTTCCCCACGAATTGTTTCTCGGCCACCCTGGTCACGGTGAAGCTGCCGTTTTTCAGGAAGACAATGATATCGTCGATGTCGGAACAGTCACACACATAGTCATCTTTTTTCAGCCCCGTCCCGATAAAACCGTCTTTCGCGTTCATGTAAAGCTTCTGGTTGGCAGCGACCACCTTGGTGGCCTCAATGTTGGCGAAACTCCTGAGCTCTGTTTTCCGCTCAAGACCCTTCCCGTATTTTTTCCCGATCTGTTTGAAATAATTGATGGTGAATTCCACCAGGTGGTCCAGGTGGTTCTTTACCTCCTCCATCTCCTTCTCCAGGGACCGGATATGCTCGTCGGCCCGCTTTACATCATATCTGGAAATGCGTTTGATCCTGATCTCGGTGAGCTTGATAATGTCTTCCCGGGTAACTTCCCTGAGCAGCAATTTTTTGTAAGGCCCGAGTCCTTTATCAATGGTCTCGATCACGCTTTCCCAGGTTTCGCACTCCTCGATATCCCGGTAGATGCGCTTTTCGATAAATATCTTTTCCAGGGAGGAAAGGTGCCAGTCCTCCTCCAATTCTGTCATCCGGATCTCCAGTTCCTTTTTGAGCAATGCCTTGGTGTGGTCGGTATTGATCTTCAGGATATCGCTTACGCCCACGAACCTGGGTTTGTCATCATCGATCACGCAGCAATTGGGAGAGATAGATATTTCACAATCGGTAAATGCATAGAGGGCGTCGATGGTCTTGTCGGAAGAGACATTGGGAGCCAGATGGACCAGAATCTCCACACGCGCGGCGGTATTGTCATCGATCCTTTTGACCTTGATCTTCCCCTTCTCGGTGGCCCTGACAATGGACTCGATCAGGGAGATGGTGGTTCTACCGTAGGGGAGGTCCCGGATGACCAGTGATTTGTTGTCCAGTTTCTCGATCCTGGCCCTGACCCGGATGGCGCTTCCCCGGACCCCGTCATTATACCTGCTTACTTCTGCGAGTCCCCCGGTAGGAAAATCTGGATAAAGCTCAAAAGGTTTGTCCTGAAGGTATTTGATGGAGGCATCGATCAGTTCATTGAAATTGTGGGGCAGGATCTTGGAAGAAAGCCCCACTGCGATGCCTTCCGCACCCAGTGCAAGCAGGAGCGGAAATTTTACGGGCAAAGTGACCGGTTCTTTGTTTCTTCCGTCATACGACAGTTTCCATTCGGTGGTCTTGGGATTGAAGAGCACTTCGTTGGCGAACTGTGACAGGCGGGCTTCGATGTACCTGGGAGCAGCAGCCCCGTCACCGGTAAAGATATTTCCCCAGTTTCCCTGGGCATCTACCAGCAGCTCTTTCTGTCCCAGCTGGACCAGTGCATCCCCGATGGAAGCGTCTCCGTGGGGATGGTATTGCATGGTACTCCCGATGATGTTGGCCACCTTGTTATACCTGCCGTCATCCATTTTTTTCATGGCATGAAGGATGCGGCGCTGTACCGGTTTCAATCCGTCGATGATATGGGGAACGGCACGTTCCAGGATCACATAGGATGCATAATCAATAAAATAATCCTCATACATCCCGGTGAGATGGGTGATCTTTACCCCGTCTCCTGAATGCCCTTCCTCACGGCTTGCATCAAAGGGTCTGTTATCGAAATCTGTCATCTGTAGTTCTGATCATTTTCCGGTCCGGACCTGATAAGGAAACCGGTTGCCTCTGCCGGGTCAGGCCACTTCCACCGGATCTTCTTCCACCCGCAGTCTGTCAATGATAAAGTCCTGGCGTTCGGGAGAATTCTTTCCCATATAGAACCGCAGGATATCGTGCAGGTCGTCGTCCTTTTTCAGGCGAACGGGCTGGAGCCGGATATCGGGACCGATGAAATGCTTGAATTCATCGGGTGATATCTCTCCGAGACCTTTAAAACGGGTGATCTCTGCATTCTTTCCCAGGGCCTCCAGCGCAGCTTCCTTTTCCTCCCCGGTATAACAGTACAGGGTCTGTTTCTTGTTCCTGACCCTGAACAGGGGGGTTTGCAGAATATGGAGATGGCCATTGCGGACAAGGTTGGGGAAAAACTGGAGGAAAAAGGTGAGCAGCAGCAGCCTGATATGCATGCCGTCCACATCCGCGTCCGTGGCAATGACCACATTCTTGTATCTCAATCCGTCCAGTCCGTCCTCGATATTGAGTGCCGCCTGAAGCAGGTTGAACTCCTCGTTCTCGTAAACCACTTTTTTGGTCAGCCCGAATGAATTCAACGGCTTCCCGCGCAGGCTGAACACGGCCTGGGTGTTCACATCCCTGGATTTGGTGATGGAACCTGATGCCGAATCACCTTCGGTGATGAACAGGGTGCTTTCATTTTTCCGTTCATCCTTCCCGTTGTAATGAATGCGGCAATCCCTCAGTTTTTTGTTATGGAAGTTTGCTTTCCTGGCGCGTTCCCTGGCCAGTTTCTTGATCCCCGAGATGGCTTTTCGTTCCTTTTCCGATTCCTGGATCTTTTTCAGCAAAATATGGGCGGTCTCGCCATGCTTATGGAGGTAGTCGTCCAGCTTGGAGGTGAGGAAGTTCATGATGAAATTCCTTACCGAAGGGCCATCCGGACCGATATCTTTGGAACCCAGCTTGGTTTTGGTCTGGGATTCAAAGACAGGTTCCTCCACTTTGATGCTGATGGCCGCAATGATGGAGGTACGGATGTCTGATGCATCAAAATCCTTTTTGTAAAAATCCCTGATGGTCTTGACCAGCGCCTCCTTGAAGGCAACCTGATGGGTGCCTCCCTGGGTGGTGTGCTGACCGTTCACGAAACTGAAGTATTCTTCACCGTATTGCCTTCCGTGGGTGATGGCTACCTCGATATCCCCGTTCTTCATATGGATGATGGGATAAAGGCTCTCCACGCTCATATTCTCTTCCAGCAAATCCAGCAAACCGTTCCTGGAAACAAACTTTTCGCCGTTATAGATGATCGTCAGTCCGGTATTCAGGTAGGTGTAATTGCGGAGCATCGCTTCCACGTACTCTTCCATGAAGCTGAACTTCCCGAACATCCCGGGATCAGGCTCAAAAGTGATCAGGGTCCCGTTTCTGGCCGGATGGTTTTTCTGGGGATGGTTCTTCAAAAGATCGCCTTCACTGAAATCGGCAGCTTTCACTTTCCCTTCCCTGTAGGATTCAATGGAGAAATAGGATGAAAGGGCATTCACCGCTTTAATCCCCACACCATTCAACCCCACAGATTTTTTGAATACCTTGGAATCGTATTTGGCACCTGTATTCATTCTGGATGCCACATCCACCACCTTGCCCAGGGGAACACCGCGTCCGTAATCCCGGATGGAGACCCTGTTCTCGCTGATGGTGACCTCGATGATCTTTCCGAACCCCATCATGTATTCGTCGATGGAATTGTCGATGACCTCCTTGAGCAAAAGGTAGATCCCATCATCAGGAGATGAGCCGTCACCCAGTTTCCCGATATACATGCCCGGACGCCTCCGGATGTGTTCTCTCCAGTCAAGTGTCCGGATGGTTTCTTCCGAATAATCCGCTATCATATCAATCTTTCAGTTAGCCATTCGAGGCGTGCCCGATCGCAGCACAAAGATAACCAAAAGTACGGGTGGTCCTTCACTCATTTTTCAACAGGAGGGTCCTGTTCTTTCCCTTTCCAGGTCGGCTATTCCCTGTTCCATGATATTTCTTACCTTTTCCTTGAGCCGGTCCACCTCCAGGGCTTTCACCTCCTCTGCAGCGATTTCATCCAGCACCCTGATATGGATGTATGCCCTGCCTTTGAGTACCCATGACCCCGGGACAAAAGTTTTCTCGGTGCCCGTATGGACGATGGGAATGATCCCGCTTCCCGTCTTTTTGGCCAGTGCAAAGGCTCCCTTTTTGAAAGGCCTCATAGCACCTGTGCGTGACCGGGTACCCTCGGGAAAGAGCAGGACCGAGGATCCTTTTTTCATCTCCTCCTCGGCTCTGGTAAGGAATTGCATTCCGGAATGCACCGATCCGCGCCGGATCCTGACCGAATTGGTCAGTGAAAGCACCATTCCCACAAAGGGCAGCTTGAAATTCTCAGATTTGGAGATCCATTTGAACGGCCTGCGCAATTTGTACAGTGCCAGGATATCCACGAGGGAACGGTGGTTGGAAACAAGCACCACCGGCCTGTTCCAGGGGATCTTATTCCTTCCTTCCAGGTGGAGTTTCCAGAAGGGGACCAGCGACTGGTAATGCCAGGCCCAGAAGGTTCCCATGAAATGAGCCGCAAGCCTTCTGCGGTCCCACCAGAACGTGAACAACCATACCAGCAGGAAAAAGGGCGTGATGATGACAGAGGTGATCACCATGGTGCCCCAGGTGAGTATGGAATAAACCTTCAGGAATGTGGATCTCATGGATTCCTCTATCGTTGCCTGAAAAATACAAATAATGGATGAACCATGTTCAAAATGTTTGCTAATTTCGGGCCTGTCTTTGAAGGTTACTCAGCGAAGGCAGCCAATCTTCGATCCAGAAATAATCCCAAAGGTGCTCGCTTACCCCGAAGTAGAACTTCGGGGAACCGCAGCGAAGCGGAGTTCGACGGAGTCAATGCGCGAGCGGGATTCAAGTTCCTCGCTTCCCATCTACTAAGAAACCCATTTTTGGTTATATTCGAGGTTTTTACCATGGAACGGATCAAACATGTGATAAGAATCGAGATGATCAGCCTGATGCTTCTCTGTCAGGCCGGGTGCATGCTGCTCTGGTCCCAGGAAGGCGGACCGGCAGACCGGCTGGAAGGGTTTGATGAAAAGTACGGCAACGATCCCCGCCTGGTCAACGGTGAGAAATATTACTATCCCTATTCACTTTCCGAGGGTGATCCGTTCCTGGAATCCTCTCCCCGCAAAGCCGACATCCGCATCAGCGGGGAGGTTTTCGAGGATCAGACCGTCCGCTATGACATCTACAACCAGTACCTGGTGCTCGAATACGAAGATGTTTACGGGTCGGTTTCCAGCCTGGTGCTGCAGGATGAATGGGTGGAGGCATTCAGTTATAACGGACGCTATTTCAAGAAGATGAAAGGTCCGGATGGAAAGGAAAGGTTCTTCCAGGTTGTATACGAGGGTCCCCTCTCATGTTATTATACATGGCAGAAAGAGCACAAGCTGGACCTTACGTCCGGCTCTCAGAATTACTATTTCACCGACCCGGCCAGAAAGGCATATGTGCTGATGAACGGTTCCTTTCACCAGTTCCGGAACAACCTGACTTTCAGGCGGATCTTCTGGAGGGATCTCCGCAAAGAGATCCGGCAGTACATGCGTCAGCATCAGATCAGGATCAGGGAAGCGTCTGCAGCAAAGATGGAAGCCCTGATGGAATACTGCAATTCGCTGGTACATGAAACAAATTAGACTCCCGGTCATATTGCTCTTTTTCACCTGGAGCGGATTGTCCGCCCAGGAACCGGATCAGCGGCTAAGCCTGGACCTGTCCCGGGCATCATTTGGTGAATTTGCAGACCGGCTGGAGAGCCGGACAGGGATCCGGGTATACTTTGCACCTGAATGGTTCCGGGAATTTACGGTGGATTGCCGGGCCGACTCGGTAACCCCGGAGGAGGCAGTCAGGGAGGTGCTGAAAGGGACCGGTTTGCATTACGGGGTTCTTTCGCCATCGGCCATCGTGGTGTTGCCGGACAGAAGGCTCCGGACCAGTCTCCCCGAAATGCTCTCGGTGGAAGAGATACAGAATGGGGGAGATTCAGGGGAAGGTTACCTGGGCACCAACGGTTCGCGATATATCCAGGGAACAAGACCGGAGCAGATCACCCGGACAATCGCGGTGGGGGATCCCACATCGGACAGCCGGTCCGTGGCCCGGGTGAAAGGGACCCTGTTGCATATGGAAACGGGTGAACCGGTAGCGGGTGCCACCATGGTATTGACGGAAACCGGGAAGGGAAGTATTTCGGATCAGAACGGGATTGTCACTATGGCCCTTGCTCCCGGCAGGTATTCCGTGCAGTTCAGTTTTATCGGCATGGAACAGGTGAATGTGGTCCTGGAGGTCCACTCGGACGGCAATTTTCAGCTGCAGATGCAACCGGCCGTGATCGCACTGAACGAGGTCATGATCCTGGGAGAGCAATACCGGGATATCAACAGCACGGATATTGGCGTGGAACGGTTCAGCATGAATACCCTGAAACAGGTGCCCGTGTTCATGGGAGAAAGGGATGTGATCAAGATCTCCAAATTGCTTCCGGGCATTACCAGTGCGGGGGAAGCATCCTCGGGAGTGAATGTGCGGGGAGGCAATGTGGACCAGAATATTTTCTACATCGACCGGCTTCCGGTCTACAATACTTCCCACCTGTTCGGATTTTTCTCGGCTTTCAACTCGGATATTATCCGGGATTTTTCCATTTATAAGGGAAATGTCCCGGTGAATTACGGCGGAAGGCTCTCGTCGGTGTTCAATATCCTGACCCGAAAGGGAAACAATAAGATCTATACCGCACATGCCGGGATCAGTCCGGTTTCCGCCCATCTGACCTTTGAGGGGCCCATCCGGAAAGAGCATTCCTCCTTCCTGGTCAGCGGCCGTTCCTCTTACTCGGACTGGATCCTGAACCGCATTGAGGATCCTGAGATAAGGAACAGCGATGCATTTTTCTATGATCTGGCCGCATCCCTGAATTTCAAGCCCGGTACTAAGAACACCCTCCAGATGTTTTATTACCAGAGCTTCGATGATTTCAAATACGGAGAGCTCAGCGATTATGAATATGCCAACCGGGGAGGCTCGGTGAACTGGATCAGGAACATTTCTCCCGCCCTTACCTCGAAGGTGACCGGGACGGTCAGCACCTACCGGTTCGGAAATGTGGACAAAAGCGAGATCTCCAGGGCCTATTCACACGAATATATGCTGAACCATAATGAGCTGCTTGCCGACCTTACCTGGGTGCCGGCCATTAACCACAACGTGGGGTTCGGAGCGAACCTGATCTATTACAGGCTTGACCAGGGCAGGATAACGCCATACGGTGCCGAGTCCATCCGGAGCCGGGCAGACCTGGGGTTTGAACATGCCGTGGAAGGTAGCCTGTTCGTCAGCGACAACATTACCCTTGCCTCCTGGCTGAACCTGTATGGCGGCTTCCGTTACAGTTACTATTCCAGGTTGGGGCCGGAAACGGTGATGTTCTATGAAGCAGGTCAGCCAAAAATCGAAAATACCATCGTGGATTCGCTTTCCTTCGGGAACTTGCAATCTGTCCGCTTCAACTCGGGACCGGAATTCAGGATCGCCATGAATATGAAGACCGGGCCCAACACCTCCTTCAAGCTTGCCTTTAACCAGATGAGG
>JBNJEV010000057.1:0-16429 GCA_051746185.1 Bacteroidota bacterium | reverse complement strand
CCGGGACTGCATATACAGGGTTCCATGTGGACAGGGCAGCGGTAACAGAGTACGACGTGCCGGCTCAGAACGGCTGGATACACCGTATCGACAGGGTCCTGGTGCCACCCCGGAACCATGATGAGATCCTGGAAGAAATGGAAGAATATAGTGTATTCAGGGACCTGCTTGAAAAGAACACCTTTTACCAGTACAGCAACAGCTATACGATTTCACAGGAGAATGAGGGTGATGTGGACGAGGATGGAATTCTGGATTCCCTCTTCCTGAAGATGAACCACATTTTTCCCTCGGGAAGTTCCCCGGACGTGGAAAATGTTGCCTATAACGGATTCCAGAATATTCTCACCCTGTTTGCTCCTACAGATCAGGCACTTCAGGATTTCATGGACAATCATACCTCGGGTTATTCCTCCCTGAATGACATCGGGGAGTGGTGGATCGACTGGTACCTTTCACACTACGTGGGCTTGAATTACTGGCCTTCCCAGTTTACCACCCTCACGGAGGACTGGGATTGGAAACTGACCTCTTCACTGGTGGACTGCAACATTTCCGGGGGTGATATCCATTATTCGCAGATGGCCAGCAATGGTCCGTTCTGCGGGATCAATAAATATTTCCTGCCCCGGATCTTTGAATCGGTTGCCCGGCCCATTCTGGGAGACAGCGATTATGAATGGTTCTCAAGCATGCTGGTCTTTTATATGGTAGAGCAGCTGTTGAATGAAGAGAAACTGGAGTTTACCCTCTTTGCACCCAGTAATGATGCGATTCAGGCCGCCGGTTATTCTTTCAGGGAAGGACTCGGCGGGTACGGACTTTACCATGTCAGCAATCCGCTGGATCCGGTCTCCCCCAGGGTGGCGAAAAATATTGTCAGTACACATGTGGTTTTCGGTGAACTGGAGGAGGATGATTTCGAAGAGGGCACCTTCATTGAAACATCCCAGAATACCTTCATCGGGGTTAACCAGTTTGGAATTTACGGGGGAGGAGATCTGACACCCTCAAGCATGGATGGTCCGGAACAGGTGAGCGGAAGAGGACTGCTGTACCGGATCGACAGGATGCTGGTCTCCCCGGATAACTCCATCTTCGAGATCATCTCCAATACAGGTACTTACCCCCAGTACCAGCAGTTCTTTCAACTCTGTTTTGAATCCGGGCTGGTGGTACTGGACGAGGATTTTCGTCCGGAAAGCCTGGACAACATATCTGTAGGTACCTACTATTCATGCTTCATTCCAACCAACGAAGCGCTTCGGGCGGGGATCGCTGCAGGAGAAGTCCCTGCTGACGCAGATTCACTCAAGCAATTCCTTCGGTACCATTTTGTGGAAGGGGTGGTTTTTGATGACGGGAAGAAGTCCGGGGAATTCAATACCACAAGGATTGATGAAGAGAGTGGGTACCTGTTCAATACCGTAGAGATTATCAATGAGAAATATGACCTGAGAATCAAAGATCAACGGGGAAACATCCGGACCGTGATCACGCCCAATCAGATGGCTGAGGATGGCGTGATCCACCAGATAGACTCCTATCTTTTATTCTAGAATATAAGATGAAAAAGAGGGTATACAGCATTGTCCTTTGCCTGTTATTCGCAATTCCGGGTGTGTTCGGCCAGGACGCGTATGTGCTGAAGGGCAAGGTCACCGATGCCGACACAGGCGAACCGTTAATCGGTGTCACAGTGGTGGAGGTGAATGATGTGAACCGAACTTTGAACGGGACCGTAACGGATATGAACGGCAATTTTGCCCTCAGGCTTTCAAGCGGCGAAACGGTGGTCAAGATCTCTTACGTTGGGTACGGGACGGAGGAGTTCGCAATCAGCGGGGAAGAATTCCTGGAGGTACAGCTGGAGGAGGAGACCAGGCTGCTGGAAGAGGTGGTGGTTACCTACGAAGGCAAAAAGGTAGGCGGATTCACCCCCGTATCGGAGCGTGACCTTACCAGTTCGGTGGAGAAGATGGAAATGGCTGAACTGGAGGAGGTGAAGGTATCCAGCCTGGGTGAAATGCTTCAGGGTCGTGCCAGCAACGTGGATATTACCATGGCCTCCGGAGACCCCGGTGCAGGCATGTCTGTAAGGATCAGGGGTACGGCTTCGATCAGCGGTTCCAACCAGCCCTTGATCGTGGTGGATGGCGTCCCCTTCGAGATCGAGCTGGACAATGATTTTGATTTTTCTGCGGTTACCCAGGAACAGTTCAGCGGGCTTCTGAACATCGCACCGGAAGACATCCTTTCCATCCAGGTCCTCAAGGATGCGGCAGCCACAGCGGTATGGGGATCCCGCGGGGCCAACGGGGTGTTGCTCATTGAAACCAAACGGGGTGTCAAGGGAAAAACCTCCTTTGATTACCTTTATAAAATAAGCATTCAGCAGCAGCCCAGGTCGATCCCCCTGCTGGACGGGGACTCCTATTCCATGCTGATGCTGGAGGGCATCCTCAATTCCGGGTCAACATCCATACCGGATGAGCTGACTTACGATAAGGAATGGGAGGAGTACTACAATTATTCCCAGAACACCGACTGGCTGGAAAGCATCACCCAGACCGGTTTCTCAAATGACCACAATTTTTCGCTGACCGGGGGAGGAGAAAGTGCCCTCTACCGTTTCTCACTGGGTTACATAGACCAGGTGGGGACCACAAGGGGTACGGCATACCAGCGATTTACCTCAAGATTCAACCTGGACTACCATGTATCGGAAAAACTGGTATTTTCCGGGGACCTCTCCTATACATATTCGGACAATGACCTGAGCTACAGGGAGAATTTTCAGACCACAAGTCTAAGGGGCCTTGCTTATATCAAGGCACCCAACATGAGCATTTATGAATACGATGCCGAGGGGAATATGACCGATGATTATTTTGCCCCCGGGGAGAATTTTCAGGGACAGGGGTCCCAGTGGTACAATCCGCTTGCCATGGCCAATGAAGCCAGCTGGAACAGGAAGCAGCACCGGCTGAGGACCAAATTACAACTGCAGTATACGATCCTGGATAACCTGGTATTCCAGAGTTTTGTGGCCTATGACCTGGATAACCAGCTGGAAAACAAATTCCTCCCCCAGAAGGTAACCGGCATGCCCTGGACATCCTCCGTGGCCAATCTTGCTTCGGGGATGGACTACCAGAGTTCCGTGCTGGAAAGCCAGTCCCAGCTGGTTTACACTTATCTGAAGGGAAGCAGGCACAAGATAACCTCCATGATTGCCTTTACCCTCTCAGACAGAAAGAACGGATGGTACTGGGGAGGTACCTCCAATCTTCCTTCATCCTTCGTGACCTATTATGCCCAGCCGGCACCGGTCTACTGGATCGGTGACGGCTCCAGCCAGAACAGGATGATCGCTTTCCTGGGGTTTGCGCACTATTCATTTCTGGACAGGTACCTGGTACAGTTCAATATGAGAAGGGAGGGCTCTTCCAGATTCGGATATGAATCAAGATGGGGAACCTTTCCTTCTGTTTCCCTGGCTTACCGGATTTCCTCGGAGCCATTCATGAGCCGTTTCAGTTTCCTCAATGACCTGAAGCTGAGGTACAGCTACGGGGTGAACGGCAATCAGCCCAGCAGCAGCTACGGGTACTTCAACCTTTACAGTACAGGTCAGGAATATATCGACATGCCGGTAGTGGTCCCCACCAATCTTCAGCTGGACCATTTCAGGTGGGAGCGGAATTCCCAGATCAATTACGGGCTTGATCTTTATGCCTTTAAAAATTACCTGGAGGTCCACTTCGATGTGTATAAACAGCAAAGCAAGGATCTTATCTGGGAAGGCCTTGACCTGCCTGCAACTTCCGGGTTCACGAATATCACCAGGAACTGGGGATCCATGGAAAACCGGGGATGGGAAATGATGTTCGTGACTGACATCCTGAAAAGAGATGAATTCAAACTGGATGTGAACTTCAACATTGCCCACAACGAGAACCGGATCACCGAGGTCCCTGAAGATTTCGATTTTGAGTACGGATCTGAGGCCAATAACGGCCAGTACGCCAGAAGGGCAGTGGAAGGGGATCCCATCGGTGCCTTTTACGGTTTCAGATACCTGGGAGTTTATCCAACTGATGCCGATGCGGTGGCCAGGGATACAGATGGTGAGGTGATCCATGATGTGGGAGGGAGGCCCCTCTACATGAGGTACGGAAATGCTGACGGTTACAGGTTCCGGGGAGGAGATGCCATCTACGAGGATATCAATCATGATGGCCTGATCAATGAACTGGACATCGTATGGCTGGGAGACTCCAACCCCAGATTTCTCGGGGGATTCGGTTCCAAAATTGCCTGGAAGAACCTGACTGTAACGCTCTTTTTCCATTACAGGCTTGGACAGGACATTGTGAACAGGACCAAGATGCTGAACGAGAACATGTATTCCAGGAACAACCAGAGTATTGCGGTCCTGAACCGCTGGAGAAGGCAGGGAGATATCACCGACATTCCCAGGGCGCTCTATAACCAGGGCTATAACTGGCTGGGCTCGGACCGTTTCGTGGAAGATGGTTCTTTTGTGCGGTTTAAAAGTGCCAGTATCAGTTACAGTTTTAAAAAGCTTGCTGCACGGATCAGGCTCAAGGAGATGAAATTGCACCTGATGGTCTATAACCTGTATACCTGGACCAACTACACCGGGGTGGATCCGGAGGTGCCCATGCTGAGCAACGATCCTTTTTTCATTGGGGAAGACAAGGCGGACACCCCCCCGTCACAGAGCTATATCCTCAGTTTTAACCTTAAGTTCTGAGATGGCACGCAGGATACTACATATGATCATCATCGCCTCTGTTCTGGCAGCAGGGGGCTGCTCCGATTGGCTGCAGCTTGAACCGGAAAGCGAGCTTATCAGGGAAGAGTTCTGGCAGACAGGTGATGATGTGGAAGCTGTGGTCTCAGGGACTTATAAAGAAGTGGCCGGGACCGTTGAAAAACTGTTCAAGTGGGGAGAATTACGGGCTGACCTGATGGTTCCCGGGGCCAATATAAGTGCTTCCGACAGGCAGATCATGGATGGATTTATCTACCCGGAAAATCCGCTCAACAGGTGGAACCAGCTTTACCGGGCCATCAATTTTGCCAATACAGTGTTGAAATTCTCCCCGGTGGTGGTGGAACGTGATCAGGCCTTTACCGAAAATGAAAGCAGGGCCTATGAAGCCGAGGCGCTCTTTTTGAGGAGCCTCTGCTATTTTTACCTGGTGAGGATCTTCAGAGATGTCCCGCTGGTACTTGAGGCTTCCGAGAACGATGCGCAGGACTACTACCCGCCGGTCACCCCTGAAGGGGAGATTTTCCTCCAGATCATTGATGACCTGCACACTGCTGTGGAGGGATTGCCCACTGCGTATGGCCGGACGGTATATGACAAGGGCAGGGCTACAAAAGCTGCTGCCTATGCCCTCATGGCGGATGTGTATCTTTATTACGAGAGATACCAGGCCTGTGTGGATGCCTGCGATCAGGTGATCAACAGCGGTTTGTATGGATTGATTGACGGGGAGGACTGGTTTATGAACTTTTATCCGGGGAATTCCAACGAGAGTATTTTTGAGGTCCAGTTTGACAAGGACCTGGAGCAGACCAACCTGTTGTACCGGATGTTCGCTCCCAATCCGGGTGATAATACCTATCCCGATGGAAACGATGAGTTCAGGGTCTCCCCGCATTTTGTCCGGGAATTCGAACGCTATCCCAGCGACAGGAGGGCCGGGAACCGCACCTATATGGAATATTCCGGTGCGGGATGGTACCGCTTTTCCACCACGTATGTCCTTTGGAAATACGTAGGGACTGAAGGCACACCCAGTGTGGCTACCGGTGAGTCTGCCAGCGGATACAGGATCGGGAACAAGGAGAGCGATGCCAACTGGATCGTCTACCGCTATCCCGACGTCCTGTTGATGAAGGCGGAAGCCATGGTCCAGCAGGGGTCCTTCACCGAAGCGACAGAACTGATCAACTTTGTCCGGTCGAGGGCCCTTGTGGAGCCGGTCACCGATCTCTCCAGCAGGAATTCACTCGAAGATGTGATCCTGGGGGAAAGGGCCAGGGAATTATGCGGGGAGGGAAAACGCTGGTTCGACCTCATCAGGTTCGGCAGGAGAAACAATTACGAGAGAATAAATGATTTTATCGAGATCCTGGCCGAGGACAAATCCTATGAGGAGGCGCAGATCATCCGCAGTAAATATTCCAATACCGACAGCTGGTACCTTCCTATTCACCAGGATGAGATCGACCAGAATGATGAGCTTGTTCAAAACCCTTACTACATCAACCAATGAAAAAGAGATCGATATATGGTTCCCTGATCCTGGTGCACCTGTTTGTGCTTTCAGGTCTGATCCTTACCACCTGTGAGGAGGAGCCCGTCGAAAAGGTCTTTTTCGAGGAGGATGAACTGCTGATATCGGCCTACCTGGAGGAGCACCGGGATGATTACTCCTCCCTGATACACGTGTTGGAACTGGCCGATCTGAAGTCCACGCTGAATGCTTACGGTCATTATACTTTCTTCGCTCCGGATAACAGTGCATTTGATTCATTTTTGGAGCAACAGGGGAAATCTTCCCCGGAGGAATTTGATGAGGAATACCTGGTGAACCTGGTCAGATATCACCTGCTGGATATTGTCATCGAGAGTGCGTATTTCAGGGATGGGGTCATCCAGGATACCACCTATTCGGGCGATCACCTGGTGGTCACTTTTTCCGAGGGCGGCCTGGAGAACATCATGGTGAACGATGCCACCATCACTGAAAGGGATATCCAGGTGGAAAACGGCATCATTCACCGGATTAACAGGGTACTGGAACCTGTCACAGGATCCATTGTCGACCGTTTGCAGGAGGACGGGGAATTCTCCGTCTTCAGTGATGCCCTTGAAATTACCTCTCTGGCAGACAGCCTGGATATGGTAAACATCAGACTGAATGAGGATATTTATTACAGGAGCAGGTTCACCCTTTTCGTGGAATCGGATGAGACCTACTTTCAGAACGGGATACACACCGTACAGGATCTTATAGACAAATTCTCTGATACCGGCGATCCAACAGAAGAGAACGATGGATTGCACAGGTACGTGGCCTACCATGTGATCCCGGACCTGCTGTTCCTGAATGAACTTGATTCATTCAATTACCAGACCCTTGCAGAGGATTCACATATTAATGTCAGAATGGAGAATGAGATATACCTGAACTGGCATACCGATGAGCAGGCCGGTCTGCAATATATTAAAGTAATTGAGGAGGAATCCAACCAGTCAGCCAAGAACGGGACCTACCATGTGATCGACAGGATCATGGAACCCTATGAACCTGAACCGGTCTATCTGATCATTGATCTGACCAATTACCAGGGTATCAGTATCGGACAGGAATATACAGAAAAGGAACTGGAGGATATCAGGGGCATCTCTGCTGAAAATACGGGCCTCTGGTTCCGGAATTCCATTCTGGCGGATGGAGAGACCAACCTGCAGACCACCAATGACCGGGTGGGATGGGAGGTGGAATTCGAATTGCCGCCCATTACCCGCGGAAAGTATGATGTTTACTTTCACTGGGCGAGCCACAGTATCAACACCTGGTGGGCGCAGGCATTCTGGGATGATGCCCGGCTGGGCGATACTTTTTCCTTCCAGCACCAGAAAAGATGGCCCGGTGTGGAATGGAAAAGAGATTTCAACACCAGTCAATATATGGGCAGGGTGACGCTGACTGCGACGGAACGGCATACCATCAAATTCGTTTCCCTGCTGGAGGGCCACGGGAATTTTGATTACCTGGCCCTGTGGCCGGTGGAGGAATAAAGAAATGAAAGGATTTTATAGATACAGGCTGACCCGCATTTTTTTCCGGCTCCTGATGATGGCCATCTGGATGACCCCTTCATGCACCTATAATGAGGAATGGGACAGCTATTACAGGGATGCACCCGACCAGGTTGAAGATAATGTGGTCAAACTGATGGAACAAGACGAGAATTTCAGCAGATTCCATGAGGCACTGATACAGTATGGTTTCGAGGATCTGCTTTCCAGGAACCAGTATTTCACCCTTTTCGTTCCTGTGAATGCAGCCTTTGAAGGGCTGTCCGAATACAGTGATGAACAGTGGAAAGATATCATCGGGTTCCACATTCTCTATACCAGCATCTTTTCCCACGATTTTGCGGACCGGGACCTGATGACCACTATCGGCAAATATCTCAAAATGAGGAAACAGGGTGATAATGGTTACCGCATTTTTGAATCAGTGATCAACCCGTCCAACATGGACAACTTTTGCCGGAACGGGGTCATCCATGAAATTGACCGTCTGATGATCCCACAACCCAATCTGTACGAATACATCATGTCACTGGATACCACCTACAGCATTCTCCAGGATTTTCTGAATTCCATGGACGAACGCTATATCGATTATGACAGGAGCGAACGGATCGGAGTGGATGATAACGGAAATGCCATTTATGATACCATCTGGAGGGAAGAGAATTATTTCCTGGATCAGATCGCAGGACTGGATAATGAATCGGAGGCCTATACGGGCTTCCTGCCGGCCAACAATGATGTGCGAAATGCGCTTGAATCGGTCTCCGGTTATTTTGGAAACATTTCGGACCTGGATGAGAAGACTTACAGCCAGCTTCTCTTTATCACCTTCAGCGGTAGTTTCGTGGAGCATGCTTACACCTATGATCTTTTACCCGATACGGTGATATCGGTCACCGGCAAGACGGTCGCCAAGGCCCAGTTGAACCTGGGCCAGGGGAATGTGGAAGTAAGCAACGGGATGGTCCATTTGCTTGACGGTATGACCATTCCCAGGAACTATTTTTTGCTGCCCATCGTGATCGAATGCGACCGGAAAGAGGGCAGGACGGTCTCCAATACCGTGTATCCCATTGAGGTGCTCGGTGACACCAGGGCATCCAATGGTTCCTATATTGGTTACGGGTGCCAGTTCGTGGGGGATTACCTTGAATTCAGGGTGGATATGGTCCTGAAATCCACTTACTGGATCGTATGGACCGGTCCCAAACAGGGGCCCTCCCACTACCAGATCTCGGTATGGGATGAAGGAACAGCCGAATTCGTCAATGTGGGTCCGCCCGTCAATAACTGGACAAAGGGATGGTTCAATATCGTAGAAGCCGGAAGTTATACATTTGATCAGTTCGGGACCAAACGAGTGAGGATCACCATTGTGGATGAAGAACCCCTGCCGGGTTTCAATTCAATCTATGTGGATTATATTAAACTTATACCGGAGGAGATCTATGATCAGTAAGAAGAAATATGGTCTGATCCTGGTCATGATGCTGTTCCTGGCCGGTAATATCTCATGGGGACAGGACAGGGAGCATGTGGTCACAGGTAAGGTCTGCTCGGCCGAAACAGGATTACCGCTTGAGGATATCGGGATCAGGGCTGCCAGTGCAGCCGTTGAACCGGTCAGCACGGATTCCACAGGTTCATTCGAGATATCTCTTCCCAGTGGCAGGGAGCAACTGGTAGTTTCCTATCCGGGTTACAAATCCAGATCGATCCCTGTATACGGCAGGGAAAACATTGATATATGGTTGCTGGATGAGGATGACCGGTCTGTCGGTGACCCTGTGAATATGATCTTCCGGGAGGTACCATTGAAGGATGTGGCAGGGGCTGTAGAAGCAGATCAGAGAACACTTCATTACCAGGTACCCGGTGCTTCCTTCTGCGGGGGCCTTCAGGGTAAATTCAGCGGGCTGACCGTCACCGATCGTTCGGGGATGCCCGGTGAAGGCGCCTATCTCAGTACTCGCGGGTATGCTTCTCTTTTTTCCTCCTCTTTGCCCCTGGTGGTCATCGACGGCATGATCCAGAGGCCGGAAGGTTTTGAGAACCCGGTTATTCACGGTTTTCACCATAATCCGCTGGCGGACCTGGACAAAAGGGATATATCCAGTATTGTGCTGCTGAAAGATGCCGCCTCTGCGGGTCCATACGGGATGAAGGCATCTGACGGAGTATTGCTGGTTTCCACCATCCCACCGCGGGGTGGTACCACCACACTGGATGTATCGGTCTCGGGCGGACTCTCCTCGGCTCCGCCGCAGATTCCGGTCATGGATGCTCCGCATTACAGCTCTTATATCATGCAGCAGATGTACGATGCAGGGATGAGCAGTGACGAGGTCTTTTCCAGGTACCCCTTCCTTCAGTTCGACCCGGATTACCTGTATCATACGCGTTACACGGCCAATACCAACTGGCAGGACGAGGTGTTCCGTAACGGGAATCTTTATGATGCCCACCTCACGGTCAGGGGTGGTGATGCCCGTGCAAGATACGCACTGTCAGGAGGTTATCTTTCCAATGAAGCGATTCTCAGGAACAGTGACTACAGCCGCTTCAACTTCAGGTTTAATTCAGTAGTCCAGGTCTCATCCAAACTGGATATTGGTTTCAACCTGGGCTATACGAACGGAAGGTACAATCTGATGGAAACCGGAGCGGTCCCGCAGACCAATCCCATATTTGCCGGTTTGATCAAGTCGCCCCTGCTGACGGTTTACCAGAAGGACCGGGACGGCACGCCCCTCCCCATATTTGATGATGTGGCCGATTTCGGTCTGAGCAATCCCGCGGTGATCGTGAATGATGTGGAGGCATCGGATGCCACTTCGAAATTCCTGGGTGTGTCACATGTCAGTGTGAAGATTACAGACCATCTTTCAGCCCGGGCACAATTCGGACTGGACAGGCTCAAGTCCAATGAGGAGATCTTTATCCCCTCCTGGGGCATGGCCCCGCAGGAAGAAGGTTCGGCCGAGCGGTCCATGAAGGTGAAAGTGGACCAGTATTACTCGATCATGGGAGAGGCACGGTTCAGTTATCAGAACCGGCTTTCTTATGTGCATGATATCAGTGTGGATGCCGGATCAAGGTACATGATCAACAGGCTCATGCAGGATGCGGGCACTGCCCAGAACTCGGCCACCGATGAATTCAAGGACCTCAATTCAGGGAAAGCGGACGAAAAAAGCGTGTACGGATCCGAAGAAAGGTGGAGCTGGCTGAACTATTTCATTTCCACCCGTTACGTGTTCAATGACCGCTATATCCTTCGTGCCAATCTCTCCCTGGATGCATCCTCCAGGGTCGGGGCTGAGGTGGAGGAGGGTATTTCTTTGGCAGATTTTCCTTTTGCGGTACTTCCTTCGGCGGGGATTGCCTGGCGAATTTCGTCTGAATCCTTCTTCCCGCGGATGAATATACTGGATGAATGGAAAATCCGGGCCTCCTATGGATGGACGGGGAGTGACGATTTCAGGAACTATTACACGAGGCTTTATTACAAAACCATTCCATATTATTCCATAACGGGTTTTACCCTGAACGGGCTCCATAACCCGGCACTAAAATGGGAGGAAGTGAAGAAGGGCAATCTGGGGATGGACCTGGCCATGTTCCGTGAACGCATGATCCTGCATGCAGACTGGTTCAGGGAAGTCACGGAGGGTATGATCAGCTTCTTCTCCCTCCCCGCCTATTACGGTTATGATTCCTATATGAACAACAGCGGATCCTGCCGGAACAGCGGATTTGAGTTCAGTCTTTACAGTAAGGTGATTAACAGGACCCTTCTCTGGGAGATCGATGCGCATTTTTCCACTTACAGGAACAAAGTGCTTTTCCTGGAGGGCAACCGGATCATTACTTCATTCGAGGGGGGTGAGAAGATTTCCATGGCCGGAGAGCCGATGGGACTTTTCTATGGGTATGAATCCCTGGGAGTATTCCAATCACAGCAGGAGGCAGACGGAGCCAACCTGGCGGACAAAGCGGGAAGAAGCTTCAATGCAGGGGATATCCATTTTGCGGACATTGACGGAAATGGCATCATTGACGAACTGGACAGGACCGTGATCGGTGATCCTCATCCGGATTGGGTCGCGGGTGTCCATAACCGGTTTTCCTACCGGGGGGTATCACTCGGGATCATGGTGACATGGGTAAGGGGCGCAGATGTCTTCAATTACATCAGGTCGCGGCTGGAATCAATGGAAGGATATGACAACCAGGCCACATCCATACTCGGCCGGTGGCAGACCGGCGGACAGGAAACTGACATGCCCGGGGCTTCGTTCGGTGATCCCATGGGGAATAACCGGTTTTCCAGCAGGTGGATCGAGGATGGTTCCTTCCTGCGCCTGAAACAGGCAACCCTCTCTTACAATTTCCAGAGGAAACTGGCATTCATCAATGACCTGAACATATTCCTGACCGCAACGAACCTGTTCACCTTCACCAGGTACAAGGGTTACGATCCGGAATTCAGTTATATGGACGGGGTGCTCGGTCAGGGCATTGATTACGGTACCATTCCCCAGCCCAGGTCGGTGATTATCGGATGTAAAATTGGACTGTAATGATGAAAAAAGAACAGAGATGAAAAGCCGGCGGAGAATCAGGATTGCGGGAGGCATCCTGCTTGTCATCATACTTTTCTTCAGTTGTGAAAAGATGCTGTACCTGCCCAATGACAGCCTTCTGGCAGAAGAGGATGCCTATGTGGATGAATTTTCTGCCCGATCGGCGGTAATGGGTGTGTATGCCCTTCTGCAGGATGTTTCCCAGCAGCTGATCATCCTGGGTGAATTGCAGGGAGACCTGGTGACAGTGACCAAAAATGCGGGTAATGACCTGCGGCAGCTGAACGAGCACACTGCCGATGAACTGAATACATACGCCGATCCATCCGGATTCTTCAGGATCATTGTGAACTGCAATGAGGTGCTGCATAAGATCGGGACGGCACTTGAGAATGATGAGAATCTCTCCGATCTGGAGTACAAAACCTATATCGCCGAACTCAAACTGATCAGGGCATGGACCTACTTCAAGATGGTGCAGATCTACGGGAAGGCTCCATACTTCGAGGAACCTTTGAGCGATTACGATCAGGGAAGGCAACTGGAAGAAAAACTGGATTCCATGCATTCCGAACAGTTCATCCTGGATACCATTCTGACACAGATCGTGGAGCTGGACACATTTGAACTGAACATGCTTGAGGAAAGCCCATTCTTTGCCATCCGGTTCAACAAATTTACCAACTGGGCCCTTCAGGGAGATATTTACCTCTGGCAGAGTAATTTCCAGTTTGCCAGGAGGGTCTACGACAGGGTTCCCAACATTCTGGCGGAAGAGGGCTGGTCGGGTACTGCCAGGCTGCCCTACATGAGCTCCTTCAATTTCCAGGATGTGAACTGGAAGAATCTTTTTCAGTTCAGTTACAGCTCGGGGGCATTTGAGACCATCACCATTTTCGTCATCCCTTTCTCAAAACTGTATAACCAGCAACACCGCCTGCAGCGGCTCTTCTTTTACGGGGAAGGGGGAGATTACCTGGTGCGGCCTTCCGATTACCTCTGCAACCTTTACCAGGCGCAGCAGGTGATCCGGTACGAGGTCCACCCGAACGTGGAGAGGGGGACCCCGGGAGACCTTTGCAGGGGGAAAGGCGTTACCTACGATACCATTGAAGGAAGGGCCGTTATCACCAAATTCAATCTTTTCCGGGAGCCATTTGACAACGATGCCGGGATCATGATCTACCGTACAGCCGATTTTCACCTGAAGGCCTGTGAGGCCTATGCCAGGCTAAGGAGGACAGAGAATGCCATTGCGCATCTCAATGACGGACTCCTGTACAATTCTGCCTGGGGTACGGGACCCCGGACCAGGGCCAATGTGACCGGGGTGAGTGTGGATGATCCGAGGTTCGTGGAGCCGGTGGAAGACCTGATCATGGAAGAGCGTGCACTGGAACTGGCCTGTGAGGGCCACCGCTGGTTCGATTTGATGCGTATCGCAAGGCACAGGGAGGACCCGGCATACCTGGCTGAAAAAGTGGCGGCAAAATTCGGTGATCCTGTGAAACGGGACCAGGTTCGTGAAAGGCTGATGAACCCGGAGAACTGGTACCTGCCCCTGAAACTGAAATAATTGGATAGTTCGAATCTAATCATATATCAATGACAACTGTTTTTTCTTAACTAAATTTTAAATGCTTATGAAAACAAAACAGGTACTATGTTTAACCTTTGTCTTCCTGCTTTTTGCGGGATGGCAGGCTTCTGTGTCGGGCCAGGATATACCGGCCAACTATATCCAGAATCCCAACATGGAGCATGAACTCAACGCGATCTTCTGGTACGGAAGCTGCTGTGACGGCAACGGTACAAACGGGGTGGCCAATTTCCCCGACCGGTACATGTCCGATGCCGATTCCCACTCCGGGAACTGGAGTTTCTATCTTCCCTCGGGAACCTATGTGTGGGTATCCTACCCGGTCCGGGGTCAGGAGGAGAAAAAGATGAAGGCCAGTTTCTGGTACAAGGGCTATTTCAACGGATACTGGAATTTCATTTACCGGGATGTGGGAATGACCTTCGAGGACCTGCATCCGACCCTGGCTGAATTCGTGGGTGCCGATTCTTCTGTATGGGGAGGTGAAGGACAGGATGCCATGCAGTTCCTTTTCGGAGGTGATGATGGCTATACGGAGGACTGGACCTACTTCGAGTTTGTCTGGGATATGCCGGGTACCATTCCCGGATGGGGAAACACCACCATGTGGGGTTCACCGGCCCATGAAGCGGGTGCACCCGCCTACCTGGACGACCTCTATTATGGTGAATGGTACGACGGGCAGTATTCAGGCGAAGAACCCTTTGATTTCATCAATGGTGATTTCGAGGCCTCCGAGCTGAATGTGGAGTGGCTGCTGAATGTTCAGCCCTGGGATGTCTTCCTGAAGGATGATTTTCTCTCATGGACCGAGAACCATACGGAGGCGGGACTGCAGAGCCTTCGCCTGCAGGACTATATCGTCGTCACTGTCGATACCATCGATGAGGTTGCGCCGGTGGAGGCAGATTCCATTGTGATCGACAGTACGGTCAATGACAAGCATGTAATCTATTACCTGCCTGCCCTGGGTGCCGAGGGAGAGAACATGGAGCTCAGCTTCTGGTACAAGGGGAACGATGCGAAGGTGGGACTGGAATTCTATGATGACTACGGAATCACCCCCGATGCTTTCCCGCTGCCCGGAGGTGCCTGGCTGCTGGCTGATTCGGCCAACCCGGTATATGAAATCGATACCATGAGTGTGAATATCGACACTTTGGCCTCCTTTGTGGATACTGTTTCGATGATGGATCCCGGAGACAATGAGGTTCTGATGATGTTCGTGGATACCGTGAACCTGGAAGCGGATACCGTCCTGGCTGAACAGGATTTTGATGATGATGAGGACCTGAGACTCACCGAAGGTGCATGGGTATGGTCGGGATCAGACAACTGGCCCTGGGATGACTGGGCAGCCGCCACCAGCACGGATGAAGCCTGGTCCGATCCCCAGTCACTATGGCTTCCGGGTGATCCCGACTGGGGAGGTGCTGAAGGCTATGTGGACGTGGTGGATGACACCAGCTATATCTGGGAATTCTGGTATATCGGCCAGCTTCAGTTCATCCTGAACCTGGGCCAGGCCAAGTATGACCTGGTGGGTGATCCGGACGGGATCGTTCCGCCTGATGCCACGGCGGATGCGGATGCCATTACCTGGATGCTGGATTCCGATTACTGGAAACGTTTCCGCTTCGAGTACCATCAGGGATCCTGGCTGGCGGATTCTGCCGCCGATTCCCCTGCGAACATCAGCTTCAATCTGATCGGGACCTATGACGCGGCTGATCTGGGATTTGTCGACAATTTCATGGTGGCCATGGGAAGTCCCGCCGCAGAATCCATGATCGATACCACCTATGTGGTGATCACCGAGGACTATGACATCGAGATCACCTATGACATCGATACCCTGAGCACCACATACAACCCGATGGCGGCCATGTGGGATTTGCCTGCCGCAACAGAGTGGACCCAGTGGAAACTGAACTGGACCAATCCGGCGGAGGATATCGGGGGGACGCTCACCCTGCATCTGGACAATGACCTGCCCGGAACCCCGGATATTATCACCCATGAGAAGACAGATTTTGATGATGAGAGCGAAGGGTGGACCTACTTCGATGATTTCGTGTACGGTATCGCCGAGCCGGGCGGATTTGACAGGAACCTGGTAAAGTATGACCTTCATACCTATCCCAATCCTGCATCAGATGTGCTCTACCTGAGCCTTGAGATACCGCTGGAGAGGGTGGATGTGTTCAATTCGCTGGGACAGATCCAGATGAGCCTGGATCATCCGGACCGGATCCTGGACGTTTCAGCTCTGACCGACGGCATCTATTTCCTCAATGTTACAGACGAACAGGGAGTGGTCCATAAGGCCAAGTTCGTGAAAAGGTAGCGTTGAATGATTATTTTTATTCA
>JBNJEV010000056.1:0-16729 GCA_051746185.1 Bacteroidota bacterium | reverse complement strand
AACCGGACACGAAAAAGCCCGTAAATGGATAGGGGAAAAATCACCCCGCAAGATCGTATTTGTACCGGGAAAGATCATTAATATTGTGGTGTGAAGATCATTCACATTGAAAGATCTTTCACATTGAAAGATCAGTCACATTGAGAGATCATTAATATTGTGGTGAAAAAATACCAGCCTTTGAAATGAGAAACTGGAAAGACCTGGTGGTCATCCTGATCCTGAGCATGGGAGGTGCCCTGGCGGTATTCCTGTTTCAGTCCGAACAGCTGCAGCTGCAGGGAGCTGAAAAATTTTCGGATACCGTGGAGAATGAACCGGTAAGACTTCCCCCGGTGGCAACCGTGTACGGAATTCCCGTTTCTTCCTATTCCCTTCACAGGGGAAATGTGAGGTGGGGAGAATCCCTGGCCACACTGCTTCATCCCCATGGTGTCTCCCTCCAGACCATCCATATGATCTCCATGTTGCCCGATTCTCTGATTGATGAAAAAAAGATCAGACCGGGAAACAATTACACCCTGTTCAAAGGCCGGGACAGCATACCTGCCTATTTTGTCTACGAGAAGGACCCTGTCAACTATGTTGTAATCCGGCTCTCGCCAGACCCACCGGCGGCCATCAACGGGAAAAAGCCCGTGGAACTGAGGCATCAGCACATAGCGGGTACCATCACCACCTCCCTGTGGGAGTCCATGCAGGAGGCAAATGCCCACCCCATGCTGGCTGTGGAACTGAGTGAGATCTTTGCCTGGTCCATTGATTTTTTCGGCCTGCAGCAGGGCGACCGCTACAGGATCCTCTATGAAGAAGCCTATGTGGATTCTGAATCCAACGGGATCACCAGGATCCTGGGGGCCTGGTTCTATCACAACCAGACCGAATTCTGGGCCGTTCCCTTTGTACAGAACGGGGAGAGAAGCTTCTTCGATGAAAAGGGGAACAGCCTGAGAAAGGCATTTCTCAAAGCGCCCCTGCGGTTCTCAAGGATCAGTTCTGGTTTCTCACATTCACGGCTTCATCCCATTCTGAAGATCCGCCGGCCCCATCACGGAGTGGATTATGTGGCACCCGCCGGTACCCCGGTCCATTCCATCGGGGATGGGGTGGTCACCCGGGCTGCCTACCAGAAAGGAGGAGGAGGCAACTATATCAAGATCAAGCACAACAGTGTTTATTCAACCACCTACATGCATTTGCTCGGCTTTGCAAAAGGGATCCGGCAGGGGGTATATGTGAAACAGGGGGATGTGATCGGTTATGTGGGAAGCACCGGACTCTCCACCGGAGCACATTTGGACTTCAGGTTCTACAGGAACGGAAGCGCGGTGAATCCCCTGAAAGTGGAAGCCCCTCCCGTGGAACCCGTAGCCGAGGAGCTCAGATCCTCCTTTGAGATCGTCCGCGACATCACCATGGACGCATTAGCTTCCCTCCAGTAATTGTTCCACCACCCTGGGATAATGCTCGTATTCAAGAGCATGTATTTTTTCGGCCAGGGTCTCAGGGGTATCTTCCGGTTCCACCGGACAACGGGCCTGGAAGATGATGTCCCCTTCATCATACCGGGGATTCACATAATGAATGGAAATACCCGATTCCCGGTCGCCGCTGGCAATCACCGCTTCATGCACACGCCGTCCATACATTCCCTTTCCTCCGTAGCGGGGCAGCAATGCGGGATGTATATTCACAATCCTGCCATCATAGGCTTCCAGCACGGAATGCGGGATCAGCCACAGGAAACCGGCCAGAACAATAAAATCAATCCCGTTGTCTTTCAGCGCCTTAAGAACCTCGCCGGTTTCATACAGTTGTTCCCTGTTGAATACCATGGTCTGCACATCGAGAGATCGTGCCCGCTCGATTACACGGGCATCCGGCTTGTTGGATAACACCAGGGAAACCCTGCCCGATGGACTCGTTCGAAAATAACGTATCAGGTTCTCCGCATTGGTGCCCGACCCCGAGGCAAATATGGCAATCCGTTTCATAGACTATGTTTTACCGGTCTTTGAAATGAAAAAATTGAATGGAATTTTGTATTTTTCAGATGATTTTGAAAGCAATTTGAGAATTTTTACTTGAAAATAGTCGAATTTTTCATTTCTTTGCACCGTTAAAAATAACCAATATTAATCATTTAAATCTTTAGCCATGTCGGACATTGCAGAACGTGTAAAAGCAATCATCGTTGACAAACTGGGTGTTGATGAAAATGAAGTAACACCGGAAGCCAGCTTTACCAATGACCTGGGAGCCGATTCTCTCGACACCGTTGAACTCATCATGGAATTCGAAAAAGAATTCAATATGGGTATTCCCGATGATCAGGCTGAAAGCATTGCAACTGTTGGAGAAGCCATCAAGTATATTGAAGATAACGCCAAATAGACGTTAGTCTGTCGTTCAAACACATACTGGTATGAGACGGGTCGTAGTAACGGGTATGGGGGCATTCACCCCCGTGGGAACTAACTTGAATGATTACTGGAATGCCCTGGTAAACGGAGTCAGTGGCGTGAACATGATCACCCGTTTCAACACCGAAAAATTCAAAACAAAATTTGCCTGTGAGGTCAAGGATTATGACCCGCAGAATTTTTTTGACAGAAAAGAGGCCAGGAAACTGGATCTGTACGCCCAGTTTGCGATGATTGCTGCCGGTGAGGCGCATCAGCATGCGGGTCTCGCAGATGCTGATCTTGACAAGGACCGCACCGGTATTATCTGGGCTTCGGGAATCGGAGGAATCGATACATTCATGAAAGAAATTGAGGGCTACCTGGAAGGCGGCAGAATTCCCAGGTTCAGCCCTTTCTTTATTCCACGTATGATCTCTGACATTGCGGCCGGACACCTCTCCATGAAATATGGATTCCGCGGCCCTAATTATGCCACCGTATCAGCCTGTGCCTCGTCTTCCAATGCCATTATCGATGCATTCAATCTGATCAGGCTGAACATGGCTGACCTGTTCATCACGGGCGGATCGGAAGCAGCCATCAATGAAGCAGGCGTGGGAGGATTCAATGCCATGCAGGCCATCTCCACCAACAATGAGAACTACCAGCAGGCATCCCGTCCGTTCGATGCCAACCGGGATGGTTTCGTCATGGGGGAAGGAGCAGGAGCCCTTATCCTGGAAGATTATGAGCATGCCAGAAAAAGAGGGGCAACTATTTATGCCGAACTTATAGGGATAGGCCTGTCGGCCGATGCCTATCATCTGACCGCCCCCCATCCGGAAGGAGACGGAGCAAAGCTGGTCATGCAGAATGCACTCAATGACGCAGGAATCGGACCCTCGGAAGTAGATTATATCAATGTCCATGGTACCGCTACCCCTCTTGGTGATCTTTCGGAGATCAAAGCGATCCTTCATGTGTTCGGTGACCATGCCTACAAGCTGAACATCAGTTCCACCAAGTCGATGACCGGGCACCTGCTGGGTGCGGCCGGTGCCATCGAGGCCATTGCGGTGATCATGGCCATCCGTGACGGGATCATTCCTCCCACCATCAATCTTGATACCCTTGATCCCCGGATCGATCCTGAATTGGATCTCACCCCCAACGAGTCCCGGAAGCGTGAGGTGAATGTGGGATTGAGCAATACATTTGGCTTCGGCGGACATAATACTTCTGTCCTCTTCAGGAAATTAAACGGCTGATCGTTTGAGAGACCCCAATTTTTTCTTTCATCTGGTTCGCATTCTGGGGTTTATTCCCTTCCATCTTTCTTATTACAGGTTGGCCTTTACCCCAAAATCGGCTTTCCTGCACAGAAAGAGGGACGCCTACATCGATAACGAACGGCTGGAGTATCTGGGAGATGCCGTGCTGGATGCCATTGTGGCCGATTATTTATTCAGAAAATTCCCCGGGAAGGATGAGGGATTCATGACCAAACTGCGGTCAAGGATCGTCAAACGAAAAAACCTGGATATGCTGGCCGTTAAAATGGAGATCCCCTCAATGATCTTCCGGACCGAAACGGCCGGCAATGAATCCAAGCATCTTTACGGGAATGTGCTCGAGGCACTGATGGGTTCCATATACCTGGACCGGGGTTACGGCACTGCCAGAAGATTCTTCATCCGTAAGATCATACAGAAGCACATCGATCTGCTGCAACTGGTGGAGAGAGATCCTGACTATAAGAGCCGGATGATCGAATGGGCCCAGAAAAACAGGGTGGAAGTGATCTTTGAAAGCAAGGAGGCTCACAGTTCCACCTCCACCTCCCCCGTGTTCATCTCCTCGGTCCTGCTGGATGGTGAGCGAAGAGGAACGGGCAAAGGAGGATCCAAGAAAGAAGCTGAACAGCGCGCCGCAAAAAATACACTTTCGTCCATCGGCTCTCCGGTCCCCGAAAAATAAGTGTAAATTTGTGAGCAATTCATCTATTCTGTGGCGATCAAGAAACATAAACTGTCCATGGCGATCCAGGAGGATTACTGCCTGCTGGGCCTGGTTTCCGATGATCCCGATTATAAGCTCTGCTGGACCCTCAACCAGACCCTGGACATGGACTTTAAAAAAACGGAGGAGCTGAGGCTGCACCATAAAAGGCTCTCTGTGGACCAGTATTTCTCCCTTTTCGCTTATCAGGATGAAGAAGCTCTGCTTACCTACCGGATCATCAAAAACCGGTCGGACCAGGGTTTCTTCCTGGATGAACTGAAAAACCTCGATTACCTGATCCATATCCAGGGAGAGATCAGCCCCGAAAAGATCGGTAGCTTCCTTCAGCACGCAGGCTCCCTCCCTTCTGTAAGAATGTGTGTTCCGGTCGACCTTCACAGACTGAGAAACCAGGAAAGACTGCTCCTCTGGTAAAGGTTCAGAACAACCATTTATAGAGGGGGAACAGCACGGAATAGATCGGCAGTTCCTGGTAATTCTGATAACCTTCCCGGTAAAGCTGGGTCAGCGTGGGTTCCTGGGGGATCACCGGACGGAAAAGCCTGGAATAAAAGGGGAACAATCCCATGATCAGGTCAAAGAACATGTCCAGCAAGAACAGGAGCCCCGCCACCACAATATAGACATATCCGGTAAGCTGGATGTTGAAACCGGGCCCCACCTCACTCACCTGGCAGAGTGCGAAGATCCAGATCAGGGACTTGATGATCAGACTGGGGGTGAACAGGTAGGTAACCTTTGATCTTACGCCTGCTGTAAAGAGCATGATCAGGGAAAGGATTCCCCCGGCAATCATTCCCGCCACGAATCGCCACAGGAAACTTTCCACAGGGAAAAAAATGAGAAAAGCGATGATGGCGAATCCCTTGACCAGTGTGGAGATCCGGTGGAAGAAATGGGCCCTGGCACTCCTGGGGATCTCCACTCTCCTGCCTTTGTTCTTGTATTTTGCATCGTGGTCCAGTGCACCGTAAGACCTGACCTTGATATCGATGGTTTTTAACAACTCGATCCTGTAGGATTTCCCATCAGCCTTCTCACTCCCTGCATAATGGCAACTTTCGGCCGACGGATGCCTGCCTTCCATCCTGAAAAATCCGATCACATCCTTCCAGGTGGCATTCAGTTTTCCCAGCCTGAACCAGGTTCTTCTTTTCTGATAGATGTATAGCATCAGGAAACCACCGGTAAGGATGAAGAAGAAAGTGCCGGCCAGACTGGCCGGATTGATGAAAATGGCAATAATGACGGGAATGGTGACCGCCGCTATGGAGAATAACAGGGCAAAGCCATGCAGCAGGTACCTCAGCACCAGAAGGTGATCGTGCCATTCGGGCCTGTTGAAATAGTTATCCTCCTCCTCTTTTCTTTTTTGCCTGGCCTTCGCCTGCCGGTACCTCCGCTCACGGTCCCTGCGCATTACTTCCCTGGCCATGGCCTCTTCAAAGGATTCTGTTTCAGGGGTGCCATGATGGGAATGGGCCAGCAGGAATTCATAGGCAGACTTGATCTCCTGGAACTTCTCTCCTGATCCGGAAGTCCTGTTGCGGTCGGGATGGTACTTCAGTGCCAGCTTCCGGTAAGCGGATTTGATCTCCTTTTCCGATGCTTCCCTTGACACCCCGAGGATCTTATGGTAATCCTTTGCAGGCAAGTGATGATTTTTCCCGAAAGTTATCCATTCCCTGAAAACCAGTCAAAAAAAAGCTGTCCGCCGGGAGGACGGACAGCTTTCAGCATTAACCCTAAAACTAAACCAAATCGCCTGCTACTGCTTATAGTCTTTCAATCAATACTCATGACAAAACTACACCGGAATATAGTTACATACATTTAAAGGATGTTAAAGTTTGTTAAATCGCTCACAGAGAACCACTGAGGTGAATTATCTTTGAACCATGAGCCGTACGCTTCTGTGGATCGTCACCGTTTTTCTCAGCCTGACCATGCTGGCACTGGTCGGACTCCAGGCTTACTGGATCAAACATTCCATCGAGTCCAAACAAACTCAGATGGGACTGGTGGTAAACCAGGTTCTTGCAGATATTTCCAATGAACTCGAACAGAATGAAGCTGTTCTCCAGATCCTGGAGGAGCTCCAGTCACCCCTTTTCAGGCGACAGAGCAGGTCGGTATGGAACTTCCGCATGGATTTCCGGAGTTCACTGAATGGAATGATGCGGGAGGATATCCGGCTGGATGGAAGTACAAACACCATGGCGGAAACGGTCAATGATTCGGTGCTGGTGATCCTGGATGAGGAGAGGATCCAGAATGACACCATCATGGTCCAGGCGATGAATCCTGAACAGATCCGCGCAAAACTGAACAAGAGCCTGGAGGAACAGCAGGCATTCGTGGACAAAATCATCCGGAAGATGCTGGCCGAAGAGGAGGATATCGAGGAGCGGATCTCAAAATCCCAGATCGAAACACTGCTCAGGATAAAACTCACTGAAAAAGGGGTGAACATGCCCTTTGAGTATGCAGTCTATGAAGAAGGAAAACCGCCTATTTTCCAGTCCGGGAACTTCAATGAATACGAAGATTGCCCGTATTACAGGACCGCTCTGTTCCCCAAACGGATCTTCGACAGGCCCACCTTTATCAGTGTCTATTTTCCGGATGAAAGAAAGAACCTGGTCAAATCCATGGGGATCCTGGGAGGCACTTCCCTGCTGATTACCGTCTTCACCCTGATGCTTTTCTCCCTGGCACTCTATATTATCTTCAAGCAGAAAAAGCTATCGGAGATGAAAAATGACTTTGTGAACAACATGACCCACGAGCTAAAAACCCCTATCTCCACCATCAGTCTTGCCTCCCAGATGCTCAGCGACCGGACCATCCCGGACGAACAGAAGAACCTTTCCCACATTTCCCGGATTATCCGGACCGAAAGCAGGCAGCTGAGCACCCAGGTGGAAAGGGTCCTGCAGATGGCCATATTCGACCACGGCCAGCTGAAACTGAAAGAGCAGGAACTCGATTTGCACGAGATCATTGAAACGGTAGCCCAGAATTTCCTCCTGCAGATCGAGAAAAGGCAGGGGAAACTTGAATTTCTCCCCGAAGCCGAAAACTCCGTGATCACCGGTGATTTGGTGCATATGACAAACGTGGTCTCCAACCTGCTGGAAAACGCCATGAAATATACCGGCCGTTCACCCGAGATCACCATTGCCACCAGGAACCAGGAGGGGGCCGTTCTGGTCTCTGTCAGGGATAACGGGATCGGTATCAGCAAGGAGAACCAGAAACGGATCTTCGACAAGTTTTACCGGGTCCCCACCGGGAATGTGCATAATGTGAAAGGATTCGGCCTGGGATTGAGCTATGTGAAGCTGATCGTGGAAGAACACCATGGTACCATCAGGATAAAAAGTGAACCCAATAAGGGATCCCTGTTCGTTATTCAACTACCTTTGAAAGAATAAACCACATCATGGGCGACATCAAATACAGGATCCTTCTTGCGGAGGACGACGAAAATCTCGGGTCGCTGCTGCAGGAATACCTTCAGGCAAAAAATTATGAAACGGACTGGGTAAAGGACGGGGAGCGGGCTTTCAGGTATTTCGAGCAGTTCCATTATGACCTCTGCCTGCTGGATATTATGATGCCCGTGAAGGACGGGTTCACACTTGCTTCGGAGATCCGGGTGATCAACAGCGACATTCCCATCATCTTTCTTACCGCCAAATCGATGAAGGAAGATGTTCTTGAAGGCTTCTCCCTGGGAGCGGACGACTATATTACCAAGCCATTCAGCATGGAAGAACTGCTTTTCCGGATCGAGGCCATCCTGAGAAGGACCAAGGGACCCCGGGGAGGCGAAAAGAATACCTGGAAGATCGGCCGTTTCACCTTCGATGCTAAAAAACAGTTGCTCTCCGGTACCGGCGTCGAACAGAAGCTGACAACCAAAGAATCTGAACTGCTCAAACTGCTGTGCAACAACATGAACCAGGTGCTGGAAAGAAACTTTGCACTGAAAGCCATCTGGATTGACGATAACTATTTCAACGCCCGGAGCATGGATGTTTATATCACCAAGTTGCGCAAATACCTGAAGCCGGACCCCAATGTGCAGATCATCAATGTGCACGGGAAAGGCTATAAACTGGTGGTCGACGAAAAGCAGGAAGGCTAATCCAGCTTCAGTACGGCCAGAAATGCGGACTGGGGCACTTCGATATTCCCCACCTGGCGCATGCGTTTTTTCCCTTTTTTCTGCTTTTCCAGCAGCTTGCGCTTCCGGGTGATATCGCCTCCGTAACATTTGGCGGTCACATCCTTTCTGACAGCCTTTACCGTTTCCCTGGCAATCACCTTCGCTCCGATGGCCGCCTGGATGGCCACTTCATACTGCTGCCTGGGGATCAGCTCCTTCAGCCTTACACAGATCCTGCGTCCGAAATCATAGGCATTGTCCCTGTGGATCAGGGTGGACAGCGCATCCACCATTTCCCCGTTCAGCAATATGTCCAGCTTGACCAGGTCGGCCTTCTGGTAGCCGTGCGGGTGGTAATCGAAAGATGCATAGCCCTTGGAAATGCTTTTCAGCTTGTCATAGAAATCGAATACGATCTCGGCCAGAGGCATCTCAAAAGTGAGCTCCACCCGGTTACTGGTCAAATAGACCTGGTTCTTCAGTGTTCCCCGGTTGTCCATACTAAGCTTCATGATCGGACCCACGAATTCCGCCTTGGAAATGACCTGTGCCCGGATATAAGGTTCCTCAATATGGACGATGTTCGTCGTCTCGGGCATTCCCGAAGGATTATGCACCTCGATGATCTCCCCTTTGGTGGTATGGACCCTGAAGGAAACATTGGGAACGGTGGTGATCACATCCATGTCAAACTCCCGGTCGAGCCGCTCCTGAACGATCTCCATGTGCAGCAATCCCAGGAAACCGCAACGGAACCCGAAACCCAGTGCAGCAGAAGATTCGGGTATAAAGGTGAGGGAGGCATCGTTCAGTTGCAGCTTTTCAATGGACGACCTGAGGTCCTCATAGTCATCCGCATCCACCGGATAGATCCCGGCGAATACCATGGGCTTCACATCTTCAAATCCGGATATGGCCTTTTCACAGGGGCGGTCCACATGGGTGATGGTATCCCCTACTTTCACCTCACGGGAGCTCTTGATCCCCGAGATGATATACCCTACATCACCGGCCCTCAGCTCATCCCTGGGTTGAGGGCCCAGCTTCAGCACTCCGATCTCGTCCGCATCGTACTGTCTGCCCGTGGCCACGAATTTCACATGTTCCCCGGTCCTGATGGTCCCGTTGAAAACCCTGAAATAGGCGAAGATCCCCCGGTAGGAATTAAAGACGGAGTCAAATATCAGGGCCTGAAGCGGAGCATCCGGATCTCCGGCGGGAGGGGGAATACGCTCCACAATGGCCTCCAGGATCTGATCCACTCCTGTGCCGGTCTTTCCACTGGCTTCGATGATCTCCTCCCGTGTGCATCCGACCAGATCCACGATCTGATCCTTCACCTCGTCCGGCATGGCACTGTCCATGTCCATTTTATTGAGTACAGGAACGATCTCCAGGTCATGATCAATGGCCTGGTAAAGGTTTGAAATGGTCTGGGCCTGAATGCCCTGGGTGGCGTCGATAATGAGCAGGGCTCCTTCACAGGCTGCAATGGACCGGCTCACCTCATAGGAAAAATCCACGTGACCCGGGGTATCGATCAGATTCAGCCGGTAGTGTGTCCCCCGGAGTTCATACTGCATCTGGATGGCATGGCTCTTGATAGTGATCCCGCGCTCCCGCTCCAGATCCATATTGTCCAGCACCTGGTCCTTGAATTCCCGATCCGTAAGCGTACCGGTCCTGATCAGCATCCTGTCCGCCAGGGTGCTTTTCCCATGATCGATATGGGCGATGATGCAGAAATTACGAATATGCTCCATATGGAGGTATACCGGTTTAGCCGAGCACAAAGATAGTCAGTGGAGCTCATAAAAAAAATAGGGTGCAGCCGGTCATGGAAGCTGCTGGGAATGAAGAGAGAGGATGATCTTCCGTTCTCCCTGGAACCTGCTCAGGCTGCTTCCGTGCAACTGACTAAAAAAAGAGGCCATCCGTTTAAAGACAGCCTCCTGTAAATTATGGTATCCGGTTGATCTTACATCATACCCATACCTCCGCCTCCGGGGCCTCCGGCAGGCATTGGGGGCTCCGGTTCGGGAATATCCACCACCATACACTCGGTGGTCAGGAACATACCGGCTATGGATGCGGCATTTTCCAGCGCGATACGGGCCACTTTGGTGGGATCGATCACTCCGGCTTCCATCAGGTTTTCGTATTTATTTGTCTGGGCATTATAGCCGTAATCATTTTTCCCGTCCTTGATGGCCTGCACTACCACCGAGCCTTCCACTCCGGCGTTTTCCACGATCTGGCGCAGGGGTTCTTCGAGTGCCCTGCGAATAATAATGATGCCGGTATTCTCATCCTCATTGGCACCTTTGAACTTCTCAATGGCACTGATGGCCCGGATATAAGCCACTCCGCCACCAGGGATGATACCTTCCTCAACTGCTGCACGGGTGGCACTGAGCGCATCCTCGAACAGGTCCTTTCTGGTCTTCATTTCCATTTCCGAAGCAGCACCCACGTAAATCACCGCCACACCGCCGGCAAGCTTGGCCAGCCTTTCCTGCAGTTTTTCCCGGTCATAATCTGACGTTGTGTTCTCGATCTGCTTCTTGATCTGCCCGACCCTGGCCTCGATCATTGATTTTTCTCCGGCTCCGTTGACGATGGTTGTGTTCTCTTTGTCGATGGTGATCTTCTCGGCCTGTCCGAGCATATCCAGTTCGGTAGCCTCCAGTTTCAGACCTTTTTCTTCGGAAATGACGGTGCCTCCTGTCAGAATGGCGATGTCCTCCAGCATTTCCTTCCTCCTGTCCCCGAATCCGGGAGCTTTCACAGCCGCGATCTTCAGTGATCCGCGGAGTTTATTCACCACGAGTGTGGCCAGGGCTTCCCCGTCGACATCCTCCGAAATGACCAGGAGGGGACGTCCGCTCTGGGCAGTGTTTTCCAGGATGGGAAGCAGATCCTTCATGGTGGAGATTTTCTTGTCGTGGATCAGGATATAGGGATTATCCAGTACGGCCTCCATCTTTTCGGTATCGGTAACGAAATACGGAGAGATATAGCCGCGGTCAAACTGCATCCCTTCCACTACCTCCACGTAAGTATCGGAAGATTTTGACTCTTCAACGGTGATCACTCCCTCCTTTTTCACTTTATCCATGGCCTCTGCGATCAGGGCCCCGATGGATGGTTCATTGTTGGCAGAAATGGAAGCCACCTGTTCGATCTTTCGGTTATCGTCTCCCACTTCTTTAGACTGTGATTGCAGGCTTTTTACCACTTCGGCCACCGCCTTGTCAATCCCCCTTTTCAGATCCATGGGATTGGCTCCCGAGGTGACGTTTTTCAGGCCTACCTGAACAATGGACTGGGCAAGGACCGTCGCTGTTGTGGTCCCGTCTCCCGCATCGTCATTGGTCTTGGAAGCAACTTCCTTGACCATCTGGGCACCCACGTTCTCAAAACGATCTTCCAGTTCAATTTCCTTGGCTACGGTCACCCCATCCTTCGTGGCCTGTGGTGCGCCGAATTTCTTCTCTAAAATTACATTACGACCCTTGGGTCCAAGTGTTACTTTGACAGCATCCGCCAGCTGATCCATACCGCTTTTCAGCTGATCCCTGGCTTCCATGCCGAATTTGATCTCTTTTGCCATTTTCTATGTTTTTAATTGGTTATTTACTTTTTAGAAATGTATAATACATCACTCTGCGAAATAAGGAGATAGTCCTCACCATCAATGGTTAATTCCTGACCGGCAAACTTACCATACAGGACAAGATCGCCTACTTTGACCTCCATGGGTTCGTCCTTTTTGTCGCTTCCCGTCATGACCACTTTTCCGTGCTGTGGTTTTTCCTTGGCCGTATCGGGAATAATGATTCCGCTGGCGGTTTTTTCCTCAGCCTCTGAAGGCTTGACAAGGACTTTACCTGCCAGGATTTTACCTTTAAGTTCTGCCATTTTTTTAGTTTTAGAAGTTCAACATTATCAAAATCGCTTTCACATTAACATAATGCGTGCCAAAGGGGCCAGAAGGCAATTCCTGCAGGGAATGTGGACATTTTTGCATCAAGACAAAAAAAAAGTGTCAGGTTCATGACAACCTGACACTTTTCACAGGTAGAAATATTTTCTTTAGTTTTCTCCCTCTTCCCCGGCCGGTTCATCGCCGAAGGATTCGGGGAGGTCGATGGACTGTGAGGGCTGGTTCATGATCGTTTCATCGAACTGTCCCTGGAGGCGGGATTCCTCCTCCTCACCCCCCTTGGGAATGGTGATCCCTGCCAGCAGGCTCAATACGATCAGTGCAGCTCCCAGGGTCCATGTTGCTTTTTCCAGAAAATCGGCCGTTTTCCTCACACCCATGTACTGATTGGAGGAGGAAAAATTGGAAGCCAATCCGCCACCTTTTGAATTTTGTACCAGCACGATCAGGATGGTAAAAATACAGGTGACCACGATCAATACTGTAAATAATACAAACATCTTCGATCCTCCTTATTATGATGAATTGTTGATATCCTTGATCTTATCAATCTGGGCTGCAAAGTAAGCACTTTTTTCGGGATATTTCAAACTTAATTTCTCGTATGCATAGATGGCTTTTGCATACAATCCCTGCTTCACATAGATCCGTGCCAGGGTATCGGTGATCAGACCGTCGTGCTCCCTGATGGATGCCAACGAAACATCCCCTTTCAGTCCTGTGTCCCTGTCGGGCCTGATGGGACCCGGGTCTTCCCTGATAAAACTCCTGATCAGACGATCACTGTCCGAATCCTTCTCTTTCTCAACCAGGTCAATGGCGGGGGTTTCCTGCGGATGTTCCGCCTCCGGTTCTTCCATATCGGTTTCATCCTTCATAAAAGCACCCACAATGGTTTCCGAGGATATCTCTTCTTCCTGGTTGTCCTCCTCCTCTTCTCCTTCCTCCTCTTTTTTTCCCTCTTCACTCCTTTCCTCATCCAGTTCCAGCAGAACGGGATCCGGGCCGCTCCCCGTCCCCGCATAGGGAGCATGCTGCTCAATGATCACATCCACCTGTTGTTGCGGTTCATCAGAGAAACGGATCTCTGAAGATTCTTCCTGAAGTTCTTTTTCGGGCTCCGGCGGTGTGCTCACCTCCTGGACAAACTCAAAAAATCTTCGGCGGTCACCGGAGTAAACCGCAGCCCGTTTTAATTCCTTTTCTTTGTCCTGGCCCAGGGCCTCTTTGATGCGGACCTCCAGCATATGCGCCAGGTTGAACATGGGATAATGCCTGCACAGATCACGAACCTCACTCAGGTCGGCAGGGGAGTAATGGTCGGCTGATAGCAGGCGTATGAAATCTGAACTGTTCATCATCCAAGGTTTTACCAGGAAACGAAAGCCCTGTTAAATATATCTTCCACCAGGTCATTAACGATCAAATCGATTAATTCATTCTCCACGTCCGTCAGGTTCTGAGAAGCATCATAGTCTTCATAACGTGAAAAACTTGTATCGTAATCAAGTTCCGGTTCCACGACATTGGCATACCGGACCCTCACGGCGATGGTCAGACGGTTGCGTGCCGCCTGCTCTTCTCCGGTAATGGCCGTCGGCCTGGTATCATAATTGGTGATCTCCCCGGAGAACTGCACATCTCCCCCGCTTTCTGCCAGTTCCAGGCTTGTATTGGACTGTATCTTATCGATAAGGGCATCGGTAAAAAGCTGGCTTAACTGTGCCTGTACGATAGGTGCCCGGTTGGGAAAATATTCTACCGTGTATGACCGGACTTCCGGGGAAATATTCACCCCGCTGAAAGAATAGGTGATCTTGCACTGCTGAAGTAACGCCATTCCCGCCACCGCAAAGATGACCGCGATGGTGCCGGCTGTGCCTGTTCCCGATATCCTGAACCTCTTATTCAATGTTATATTCCTTGATCTTCCTGTAAAGCGTTCTTTCAGAAATCCCCAAATCCTGTGCCGCATATTTCCTTTTCCCGTTATGTTTCTCCAGCGCCTTGTTGATCAGTTCAATTTCCTTATCCTCCAGGGACAGGGATTCTTCCACAATCTCCTCCGTATCCAGTATATCTTCTTCTTCCCGTTTCTTCCTGGACGCTTGGCCTGCGGTGATCAGTTTTTCTGCCCGGTCGGGTACATCATCCACCGAAGCATAAAGTTTCCGGACAAGGCCTTCGTGCTCGGGTTCCAGGGCTTCCCCCACTTCGCTCTTTTCCATCAGCTGAAGCACAAGTTTTTTCAAATCATTCATATCGTGCTTCATTTCGAACAGGATCTTGTAAAGAATCTCCCTTTCCGTATTGAAGGCTTCCTCGCTCACCGCTTCCTTTCCGATCAGGGCCGGCAGTCGGGATCGCTGAAAGTCGGGCAGATACCGTGTCAACACCGGAGCAGAAATTTCGCGTTCCTGCTCGATGATAGAGAGTTGTTCGGTCACATTTTTCAGCTGCCTGACGTTTCCCGGCCAGTCGTAGTTGAGAAGGACTTGCCTGGCCTCTTCTTCCAGCCTGATGGACGGCATGTGGTACTTATCGGAAAAATCGGCTGCAAATTTCCGGAACAGCAGCAGGATATCATTTCCCCGCTCCTTCAGGGAAGGGACATGAATGGGGACTGTATTCAGCCTGTAGTAGAGATCCTCCCTGAACTTTCCCTTGTTCACCGCCTGGGTGATATCGATATTGGTGGCCGCCACCAACCGCACATCGGTTTTCAGTACGCGTGAGGACCCCACCCTGATAAATTCTCCTGTTTCCAGCACCCTCAGCAACCGAACCTGGGTGGACGGAGGCAGTTCGGATACTTCATCAAGGAATATCGTTCCTCCGTCCACCACCTCAAAATACCCCTTCCGGGTATCATGCGCACCCGTGAAGGCTCCCTTTTCATGACCGAAAAGCTCCGAATCTATGGTACCATCGGGAATGGCTCCACAGTTCACTGCAATGTATGGTCCGTGTTTCCTGGGGCTCAGCTGGTGGATGATCTGGGGAAAGACTTCCTTTCCCGTTCCGCTCTCCCCTGTGATCAAAACACTCAGGTCCGTTGGAGCCACCTGACGTGCAATATCAATAGCCCTTTCCAGTCCGCTGTAGGTCCCGATGATCCCGAACCGCTGTTTTATTTGCTGGATCTCCATCTCTCTGTCTGACAAAATATCCTGAAAATATGACAAAATTACAATTTCTCACGGATACAAAAAGATATATCACAAAGATTCCTATTTTTGAACGGAGTAAAACTATGGAACAGGATGCAGAGGGTGGCTGATATTCTCGGAATCATACCCGCGCGATATGCCTCTTCCCGATTTCCGGGAAAACCCCTGGCCATGATCAAAGGAAAACCCATGATCCGGTGGGTCTACGAACGTGCAACCGGCCATCTGGAACATCTGGTGGTGGCCACCGATGACCACAGGATCATGGAAGCGGTGGAACAGTTTGGCGGCCACGTGGTAATGACCTCCGGTGAGCACCGCAGCGGGACCGAAAGATGTGCGGAAGGACTGCGATTATATGAATTGCAGGTGAACCGTCAGTTCTCCCATGTGGTGAATATTCAGGGTGATGAGCCCCTGATCAGAAAGGAGCAGCTGAAAGAGCTCACGGATTCCATGGAGGATCCGGCCGTTCAGATCGCTACCCTGGTCCGGCCCATGCAGCAGGAAGACCGGCCCGGAGACCCCAACCTGGTCAAAGTGGTAGTGGATCGATCTTTCAGGGCCCTTTACTTCTCCAGATCCGTCATCCCCTACCACAGGAAAGACCCCCGGAAAAAAACACCACCCGGTCAACCCTATTTCAAGCACATGGGGATTTACGGATACCGGAGCGATGTGCTGGAAAAAATCGCAGCTCTGCCCCCTTCTCCGCTCGAAATCATGGAATCCCTTGAACAATTGCGATGGATGGAGCACGGATTCAGGATCCAGACCCGGATCACCCGCTATTCTTCCCTGGGAGTGGATACCCCGGAGGACCTTGAACGGATCCGCAGCCATTTCTGATCCATCCGCTCCTTCTCAGCCGCGACGCCTCTCGGAGCGGAAGCTCTCAGAGCGGAAGCTCTCAGAGCGGAAGCTCTCAGAGCGGAACCCGGACCCGGAAAATATAGAGTGAATATTTTTTCGAAAGTGGCTGGAATTCATATTCAATATTGCTGCCGGCCGT
>JBNJEV010000055.1:0-16971 GCA_051746185.1 Bacteroidota bacterium | reverse complement strand
AACCGGCGTTCACCATTGCAGCGAGAAGGACAGGTCTTCGTTCAGCTCCACCGATGTGCCCAGTTCCTTTCCTTCCCTGTCCAGTACATTCTGCAGCCACAGAACGTCTTTTCCCGGTGCCCTGGTCACCTGAAAACGCCTGGTCCGTGTGGGCACAAGCCTCATGCCTGTAAGCCTGCCCGTCGAAGGATCCATACTGGCAAAATACATCAGGGAAAGATCATCCCGGTACTGCTCATGACCCCCGATGCCTTCATAGTCATTCAGGAAATCACCGCAACCATACAGGATCGGCCTGTCCCTGTATACTTCAACACCTTTCACATGATGGGAGGAGTGCCCGTGGATGATATCAACCCCGGCTTCATCAATGAGTCTGCGCGCAAATTCCTTCTGGCCGGAGGGGATCCGGTAACCCCAGTTCCCTCCCCAGTGAATGGAGACGATCACAATATCGCCTTCCTTTTCCACTTCCTGAACACGTTCCCTGATCCTCTGCACGGCCCTTTCTGACAGATCATTCAACAGGAACACCCCGGACCTGTATCCGGTGGCGGCCCAGCTTTGCGGGATCCCGCTGGTGACCACCCCGCAGGAAAAGACAATCACCCTTCCATTGTCCTTTACAGGGAAGATCGCCGGACTTTCCGCCTCCCGGAGGTTATTGCCCGCACCCGCATACCGGACATTCACCCTTTCCAGCGTTTCCAGGGTCTCATCCAGCCCCGGGTATCCCCAGTCGAGCACATGGTTGTTTGCCAGGGCACAGAAATCGATCCCGGCAGCGGTCAGGCAGGGAATATTTTCAGGGTTCATCCGGTAATTGATCCCCTTGGATTTCCAGTAATCATTACTTTTCGTGATGCTTGTTTCCAGGTTGATCATGCGCACATCCGGTCGCAAATCTTCCAGCACATCCAGGGCATCGCCCCAGACGTATGAAGAGCCTGCATCATCAGGGATAGGCCCGTTGGCCCTTTCGGCAATTCGCACATACCCCCTGGCATCTTTCATGTAAGATTCATGGATGGTGGGATCACCCGGATGGGGCAATATCTGGTCGATGCCCCTCCCAAGCATCACATCGCCGCACATGAAGATCTTTACCGGAGTGTTCTGGTCATCCGTTAACATGGCATCTTTTTTTGGTATGAAGACAGCCAGTGTAACAAAAAATATGAAAGCGGCAAAACCGCACAACACCAGTTTCCTGCGCATGGATGTTTCAATTTGATACGCTTGCCTGCTTTGAAAGAGCCTTCTCCGCCTCCTTGATATGAAGGGTCAGTTCGTGGTTGTAATAAATTTGGAGATCCCTGCACCTGTTCAGAATTTCCAGGGCTTCCTGATATTTTCCTTTTTTGTATAATCCCCATCCTTTGCTATCCAGAAAATACCATTCGTGATCCGGATTCAGTTCCAGTGCCTTTTCGATCAGTTCCAGGCCCCGGTCAATATCCCTGTCGTGATCGATCAGGTGTTTGCCCAGGTAATAATACCAGAATCCGCTCTCCGGTTCAATGTGGATCGCTCTCCGGAATGATTCTTCCGCTTTCCCGGGCATACCGGCCTGGGAATAGGCCCATCCAAGGTTACGGGCAAGCGCCGCCCCGGACCATGAATTTTCCCCGTAAATGGATTTGTAGCGGTCGATACACTTTCCGGCGTCGGCGGTATCCCCCACTGTCAGCAGAAGAATGGCTTTCCTCCAGATCAGGGTGGGATCATCGGGAAAATCCTTCTCCGCTTTCCTGTAAAGCCTTTTTTCCTTTTTATACTGAGCGGTCCTGTGATATGCCTCCCCGAGCTGTGTATAATTATATACCCACCAGGGCTTTACACCCAGATCCTCATATATCTCCAGCGACCTTTCGAATGGCGGGATGGCCTTATCATATTGATTCAGTTTTGCATATGAAAGACCGATATCATAATAGGTGCCAGGATACAGATTGTCGATTTCCAGGTATCTTCTCAGGCAATTGATCTCTTCCACCGGGGTAGCGTAGAAAAAAGCATGATTCTTATCTGCCAGGATCTGTTCCTTGAGAGACATCCGGTCCCTCTGTTCGTATGCCCTGTCACTCCATTTCCGGGCCTCCTCGTACAGTCCCTGGTTGATGCAGGTGACGGAAAGCATCAGTGTGGCCATGGCGAAATTCGAGTCGATGGCCAGTGCATTCGAATACATCTCTCTGGCCGTTCCATAATCACCCATGCTCCGGGCATTGTCCCCGTAAAGGTAATACCGGTACGCTTCCGGGGAGGTGGTAGAGGGATGATATCTTAATCCGGAGGGAAGCTCCAGGGCCAGGCTGGAGATAAGCAGGGAATTCTTCAGCATCGCCGAAAGAGAATCAATGAGCTGGAGAATTTCCTGGTCAGTACCGTCTATTTGAAAAGATCTGTATGCATTTTTAGTTTCCGCATCTATCAACTGTGCATTCAGGCGGACGGTTGAACCCGATTTGATGATATTCCCGAAAACAAACACATTCGCATCGAGTCTTTTCGATACCCTGCCTGCCAGATCGGGCGACATGGAAGCGTAACTCCTGATCCCCTCGTCCCGGATCAGGTAATTGGTTGTTTCGGATTGCCTGACCTCCAGCTCACCTGAATAATTCGACAGGATTGTGAGTACATTGAACTGAATGCCGTTCTGCCAGACATTCCATGTGCTGTCGTTGGTCATATTCTGGAACGGCATGACCGCCACCGCGATCCGTTCATCCGATGCCCTCAGCCTGTCCAGGCTGTTTCCTTGAAAGATCTTGGGATAAAGAAGGATGCAAATGACCGCCACAAGGATGGCAATGATCACATCACTGACCTTCAATTTGCGCCTGCCGGAACCTTCCGTTACCTCCTCCCGGGTCTCTTCCGGACCGGTTTTAATCACTCCCTCGGGTGTAATATCAAATATCCAGGATACAATGGCAACCACCGGGAAACCAATGACCAGCAGTAATATCACCAGAGTGGCGATCCACTCCGGCAAATGCAGCGGCTCGGAAACATTGCTCACCAGTTCGATAATGATGTATGCAGCCCCCGCATACATGGCGATCACCCTGATGACATTACGCCTCTTCAGTTCATGCCAGAACCTGGATAATCTGTTTGTATTGCCGGACATTGAGATCAGAAGTTGTTTTGTGTCAGGAAATTGTTCGCATATGCAAGTTAACTTAAACAGGAACAAAAGTCAAATCATGTCCCTTTCCTGAAGTGCTTAAAAACCAGAAGGAACCAGGAGGATCATTGCATTGACGGACCGAAATATTTTTCCATGAAGTCCAGCGTTTCCTTGATCATCTCCGTCTTGGGAACATAGTGGTCCGTTTCATACACCTTCAGGACCTTATCTTCTTCCGGAGTACCCAGCAGGTCATACATAGGCTGCACATCTGTTTCGTAAGGGAAAGATGACACATCGTACCTTCCGTTCAACATCAGGACCGGCCTTTTTATCCTGGTCACATAATTGAGTATATCTGCTTCGGGATAGGCCCTGCGCCCTGAAGAGAGCCCGCCCAGATTCAGTACCGACAGCCTGATCCGATCCTCCACAGCCGGGATGATGCCCCCCAGCCTGCCGCCCCAGCTGTGGCCGTAAAAACCGATCTTTTCCGGATCGATATCCGGTCTTGTTTCCAGGTAATCGATGGAGCGGCTCAGGTCCTTCACCCACTTGATCAGATATTCCGTAAAAGTATGGCTTTCGTTGGGTATGTGCATCGCAAGGGTCAACCCTTCATTTCGCTCATAGGTTCCCTTGTAAATGGGGCACATCACCGCAATGTTGTTCACGGGCAGGAAATCGCAAAAGTAACGGACGATCATATCTGACAGGGAATCCTGAGTAACGGCATATGAGCCTGGAAAAAATATGAGTGTCTGGTAAGGGGGTTTACCTTCTCTGGGCAGGTACAGATAGGCGATCATTCTCTCATTCTCATAGGCGGCCCGGAAGGTGACCTTCTCCCTGATCCAGATATCCCTGGTTTCATCCTTTTCTTCGATCGTGGCCTGAAGGTCCGTTCTGTCATAAAGAAACTGTTTTCTGTAGACCTCAAAAACTTCACCGGAAACCGGTTCTTCCTGGTAAAAGTCACGTCCGCCTTCCCAATGAAAGGATTGAAAAGCAGCCTCAGGGATAGTAGCTGGATCTGAGTAGATTACACAGCGGAATCCGTTTTTCAGGGATCGGTCGAAAGGGGGAGCCTGACCAAGGCCGCTGTATACATAGGACACATCATTCCAGCCCCCGCCCATGATCGCCCTGCCATCCTGGGTTTCATTCCAGCACCATTCCCTTACATTACCCGCCATATCAAAGTTCCCGTAGCATCCCATACCCCCGTAATGGCCTGCCGGTGCGGGGCCTTCGTCTTTCATATTGCTGAGCGGAATAAGGTATTGTGCGAACGAGCTTAAAATATGATCGATATAAAGACCGGCAGCACTGTACCAGTGCCGCACTGTCGGAAGCTCCTTACCCGCAAATGCCGCATATGCTGCAGCCTCATACCAGCTGACACCAGATACGGGATAATGATCCTGACCATCCGGGTAAGTGCCGGCCTCCCAGTCAGCCGGTCCCGGTCGGTCTGTTCTATCAGTGAGTTCAGACATGGCCTCCTCCCGGGTGAGCGTCTTACCCTTTTTTACGAATTCAAATTTCCAGTATTCCGGGTTCCTGTATCCTCCGGCATCCACGAATTCCTTGTACTGTTTGTTGGTGACCTCATACCGGTCCATAAAAAAGTCATTCTTCCCGTCAAGATAGTTCCCGGCGGATCCGTACCTGTAACCGATCACATGGACCATCCCTTCGGGGATCGTCCCTTTTTCAAACAGTTTCCTGAAAAGGGTGTCCTGGTTCGTGGACAGCACGGCCACTAAAGGTTCATACCCGTCCTTCTCTATTCTGCATTCGTAAAATGTATGTCCCGGCATCCTGATACTGTCGATGGGGGAGGAACCCATCCGCTCCCATTCCCGGTCATGTGCGGCATATTCTCTGACATAGATCTCTGCCCCCGGAGGATCGGTAAGGAAAGTGACCTTCTTACATACATGATTGATCAAATTACTCGTCTCCGGATCCTCGGGCAGGTATTTCATGGCTTTGTTCAGAACCAGGAAAGCGGCAGGATATTGCCTGTTGAAGCTGTAATTCTCGATTTCCGGGATGGCGGTTTCGGTCGCCCACCTTGTCTTCATCTGGCGATGGATCGATCGTACACCCGTCACCAGGAGCAGTAAAAGAACCACGATCACCGGGATGGTAAACCAGGGCTTTTTCCGCATGGCCCTGAAGAATCCGGATGGTTTTTCGCCGGATTTGTCACCTGCAGCTCCGGATCCGGCCCTTTCCCCCGGCGCTTCCTTTTCCCTGCTGAGATACCATGCCAGGAACAGGGCAACCGGAAGGCCAATGAGCATGATGACGGGAAGTACATCACTGATCCTTTCATTCAGCCCGTACTTATTGATGAAATAATCGGTCATCTCCAGTACAAGCCATCCCCCGCTGATATAGACCAGGAAAGTCTGCACCAGCGGACTGGAAATGATTCTCTTAATGATATTCTTTTTCGACATCGGTAACTGTATCCTGAATCGGTTTCAATTTTTCACACAGCGTACTGAATACCCTATGTTCTTATGACAGTAATGGTGCCGTCCCACCCATGATCCGTCGTAGCTCAGGCTGCGGTAGCAAATATAGGAGTCCTTCATGGTGGCCGACCAGAAGCGGGCATACAACCCACCATTGTAAAATCTCCCGTCATAGATCCGCTCCCCTCCGGGAAGGGCACTGAATCCGGTGGAATTGGTCGCCCCGATATTGGGACTGTGCCAGTGACCGGTACCGGTCTCTTTCAGCATCCCCCCTTCATCGGTCCCTCTCCAGCCTGTATGGTCCGCATCATCCTGGTTCATCCCCAGGTGAAGTTCCAGTTGCTTCCACTCCCCGTCGCTCGGGAGGTGCCAGCCATCCGGGCAGACTCCCTGCACGCCGCTGGGGATCGCACTGCTGCTGTCGGCCCCGTTCATTGCCGCAGAGTAGTTGTACAATGCCCCGTAAATTTCTCCCGTCTTCGAATCATCATTGTACCAGCAAAAGGCTTTCAGCGGATTATTCACCTCGATCCATCCCTGACCGCCTTCCACAAAGGGGATGGGTGTTCCATCGGCATAGTGTGTAGCCCTGAGGTTCTCAGCCATCCAGGCCTGCCGGCCGATCCGCACCACCGGGTATAGATTGCCATCATAATCGGTCACAGTTTCCATGTCACCGCCGGGGTATTCCGTTCCCGGATCGTTGCTCACATCATGAAATGACGGGTCATCTTCCTGGCAGGAATACAGGCAGAGAATGAAGAGGACGGCGGCCGGTATGAACAGCGCTGTTTTTTTCATTGCATTCCCGCATTTGTGAAACCATCTGGGTATAATATACCATTCAGAATATACCATTCAGATGTTCTACCGGTAAATATAGGAAATTGAAGTTATTCTTTGTATTTTGGTACTTAAGAATATGAATATGACGAAAGCGTTGAACCTGACAACAAAAATCACCCTGGTCCTTGCCATTCTCATCGGACTCAGATCTTGTGCGGTCAACCCGGTCACCGGTAAAAAACAGCTCATGCTGATGTCCGAGCAACAGGAGATACGGATGGGGGCGGAATATGATCCGCAGGTGATCGCCACATTCGGCGAGTACACCTCCGAACCCATGCTCGGTTTTATCCGGGAAAAGGCCGACGAGATGGGGAAGGTTTCCCACCGGCCCGGCCTGAAATACCATGTCAGGATCCTGGACTCTCCGGTCGTGAATGCATTCGCCGTACCCGGCGGGTACATGTACTTTACAAGAGGGATCCTCGCCCAGTTCAATAACGAAGCCGAACTGGTGGGTGTGCTGGGACATGAGATGGGACACATCACCGCCCGTCATTCGGTGAGCCAGCAAAGCAAGCAGCAACTCGGGCAGCTGCTGCTGATCGGCGGGATGATCGCCTCGGAGGAGTTCGCCTCCTACGCTTCATATGCCATGCAGGGAATGCAACTGCTGTTCCTAAAGTTTAGCCGCGACAATGAACGTCAGGCCGACACCCTGGGCGTGGCCTATTCCTCCCTGATAGGCTATGACGCAGGGAAAATGGCCGATTTTTTCCGGGTGCTGGAAAGAATGAGCCTTGCGGAAAGCCAGGGCGGTGTCCCCACTTTCCTGTCCACCCATCCCAGTCCGGCCGACCGCTATGAGGTTGTCAAACAGCAGGCCGATGAATGGCAGGACAGCCTGGAAAACGATTCCTGGAAGGTGAATTCCGATCAATACCTGCAGATGATCGACGGAATGGTATACGGGGAGGATCCCAGGCAGGGTTATGTGGAGGGCAGTGTCTTTTACCATCCCGAACTTGCCTTCAGCTTTACTTTTCCTGCGGGGTGGCAATTGCAGAACCAGCCGGCACAGGTGATCATGGCCCCGGAGAACGGAGAGGCCCTGATGGTTTTCACTACCTCGGATGCCTCCTCCCTGGAGCAGGCCGCAACATCAACCCTGAAAGAACTGGGACTGGAAATGGTTGATTCCCACCCAACCTCCGTAAACGGGATGCCGGCCATCGAAGCCCTGTCGGAGCAGGTAAGCCAGGACCCATATTCAGGTCAGGAACAAGCCAACAACGTCCTCTCCTATTTCATCAGGTACAACAACGATATCTTTGTATTTCACGGAGTCGCCTCCAAGGCCGATTACAATACGTACGCCGCAGATTTCAAGCGGAACATGACCAGCTTCTCACGGCTCACCGATCCTTCCAAACTGAACAGGGAACCGGAGAGGATCCGGGTAAGGAAAGTGCAGAACACCACCTCACTTGCCGAAGCCTTCCGTAATTTCGGCGTGGAACAGGACCGGATGCAGGACCTGGCCCTGCTCAATAACCTGGAACTCTCCGACCAGGTAAGGGCGGGCAGATTGATCAAGGTGACAGGAAAATAATTATCAGTCATGAAAAAGCAGTGTGTTGTTTTCATCATCATTTTCCTGTGGAGCCCGGGGCCCGTTCTCGCACAGACAGAATCTCTATTCAACGGGAAGGACCTGACAGGATGGGAAATTTACGGAACCGAGAAATGGTATGTGGAAGACGGGCTCCTGGTATGTGAAAGCGGTCCTGACGAGGAGTACGGCTACCTGGGTACCGAAGAAACATACAGGGATTTTGAGCTAACCCTTGAATTCAAACAGGGGGCCGACGGCAACTCGGGGGTATTTTTCCGCTCATCCATCGAGGGAACAAGGATCACCGGTTGGCAGGCCGAGGTCGCTCCCCCCGGGCACAATACCGGAGGGATCTATGAATCCTATGGCAGGGGTTGGCTGCTCAAACCCGAACCGGAAAAGGACCGGCACCTGGAATTCGGTGACTGGAACGCCATGAGGCTGCGTGTGAACGGGGACACGGTCAGAACCTGGCTGAACGGACACCACATGGTCACCCTTGTGGATGAGAAGATCGGCGATGCTTCCGGGATCATTGCCCTTCAGATCCACTCCGGCGGAGGGATCAAGGTCTACTGGAGAAATATCCGGGTCCGCAGGATCCGGTGAAAGTACACCGGTTTGCTTCCCGAGGCCTGTGAGCTACCTGATCAACTCAATATCCTGGGGATAGTCTGCACCATTAACAATAACCTCATAATCACCGCTGTTCAGATTTACCCGGTAAACTTTATCCCCGAAATTCGAGGTCACATAGGCAAAATCGCCCAGTACAGCGACCGCGGTATTGTTTCCCTCGGGCATTTCGCATATCAGTTGCTCCTCCTCGCCCTCCCTGAAGGAATACAGCTCGGTGGACTGGGTCAGGTAATAGGTCCCGTCTGCATATTCAATGTCCCCGAGATATCCTGAAAGATGCGAGAAATCCCGAAACACAGATTTCTCATAAGTATCCAGGTCGATCCTGAGAATCTGTTGATTCCCGTCCTCGGAAAAGACCAGGCTGTTCTCCACCACCACGCCGCTCACATGCTGCAACTGATCATCTCCGGGCAGGCCGGTAATGGAGATCTTCTCAAGCAGTTCACCTGAGGAACTGGTGAAGCTGACCGAGTCATTCTTGTTGTCAAGGAATGCAAGCTCACCACCGGGCAACACACACATGCTATAGGGATATCCAATCCGGCTGTCGATGGTGACCGTTTCCAGCAGGCTTCCGTCGCGGTGATAAACAAAGACTTCGTCATAGTTTTTAATATAGATCCTGCTGTCAAGTACCTCAATATGCCTTACGTTGCCGTCAGTGAACGGAGTCGTATCCCCCTGGTGTGTCATGATCCAGGTTCCACTCCTGTCCGCAATTAAGAATTCCCCGGGAACAGGAGTACATTCGGCTGCGGTGAAGGTTTCCTCATCTCCGTAGGCGGTACCTGCCGAATTGGTTGCGTAGGCCCTGACATAATAAGTCGTAGAGCAATCCAGCCCCGTAAGCTGACCGGTGAAACTTCCCGATCCCGCCCCGTTCTCTGTATGGTTGTCTGTGAGGGTGGGTTCAGGGGATGTGCTCCAGCATATCCCTCTTTCGGTTACCGCTGAACCGCCGTCAGAAACAACCTCTCCGCCGGCCTCAGCAGAAGTCTCCGTGATGCCGGTCACCGGTAAGGTCGTAACCGATGCTGTCTCGATCTCAGGTTCACTTTCGGGGTTGATCCATTCACACGAGACCATCCAGGAAACGGTGAACAGCAACCCGATGAAAATAAAATACTTACTCATAGCTTTTGTCCTTTTTTATAGTGTAAACGAGCATAATACAACATCGTTCAATCTGAAGTGCCAGATGGCCCCGTTTTAACAAATTTTTAAGTAAGTTTGAAAGAAAACAATGGTCAAAGAAATTACATCGGGCGAACTGAACCCGGAACAGTTTATCACAGAAAAAACAGAGATGATCAAGTCCACCGTCGGAGACGGTGTGGCCATCAATGCGCTGTCGGGCGGCGTCGATTCCTCGGTGGTGACCATGCTCGGGCACAGGGCACTGGGAGAAAATCTGAAATCCTATTTCATTCAGAACGGTCTGATGCGGGAAACGGAACCGGAAACCGTGCAGGATATCTTCCGGAAGCTCGGAGTACCGGTGGAAATCATCGATGCCCGCGAGGAATTCCTTTCTGCTCTGAAAGGGATCAGGGATCCCGAGGAAAAACGGGAGGCCATCACCCAGACCTTTTACAAGCATGTATTCGGGAGACTGGTCAGGGAGAGCAGGGCCAGGTATTTGCTGCAGGGGACCATCCTGACGGATGTGGATGAAACGGTGGCGGGAGTGAAAAGACAGCACAATGTATTTGAACAGCTGGGGATCGATCCGCATAAGGCATTTGGCTACAGGATCATTGAGCCCCTGATACAGCTTCGGAAGGACGGAGTAAGGAAAGTCGGGCATGCGCTGGGGCTTCCCCGGGAACTTTTCGAACGCATTCCTTTTCCCGGACCTGCCCTTGCAGCGCGCATCATAGGAGAAGTGACTGGCGAACGTCTTTCCACGGTACGCAGGGCAACCACCGTGGTGGAAAGCGCACTCAGAGAAACCGGAGCTTTCCAGTATATGGCGATCCTGCACGAGGACCGGGTTACGGGCATGGTGGATGGCAAACGGGAATTCGGACAGCAGATCGAGATCCGATGCTGGGATAGCGTGGACGCACGTACCGCGACCCCCACACATTTGCCTTACGAAGTACTGACCGGCCTTGCCGGTGAGATTATCCGCCAGGTCCCGGGCGTGGTGAGCGTCACTTACAGCATTGCCCCGAAGCCCCCTTCAACCATCGAGGCGGTCTGATCGTCAAATCCCCGCGACAGGCCGCCGGGAACCTTCAGCCTGATCTTCAACTTCCCGCGACAGGCCGCCGTGAACCTTCAACCTGATCGAGTCTGTCCGCCGGCAGAGCTCAGCTCTCCTGACCTCTTGGAGAAACGAACGACTTCATCTGCCCGGCCAGCTCCTCAAGCTTCTCGTCCACCCTGGCATTGACCGAGTCTTTTTCGAATTTTCCGTCATCCTTCCGCTCTCCGGCATTGACTCCGGTAAGGATCGAGATCCCTTCATTGATGGTGCTGACGGACCAGATATGGAACCGGTCATTTTTCACGGCCTTCAGTACTTCCTCTTTGAGCATGAGGGACTTCTCGTTGCTCTTCGGGATGATCACTCCCTGCTGCCCGGTGAGGCCCTTCATGTTGCACACCTCAAAGTATCCTTCGATCTTGTCGTTGATCCCCCCGACAGCCTGCACCTCGCCTTTCTGGTTCACCGAACCGGTCACGGCGATCCCCTGTTTGATGGGCAGCCCCGAAAGGCTCGAAAGCAATGCATACAGCTCTGCCGATGACGCACTGTCGCCCTCCACCTCCTGATAGCTCTGTTCGAAAACCAGCCGTGCGGAGAGGCTGATGGGCTTATTCCTTGCATAATGATCGGCAAGGTAGCCGGAAAGGATCATGATGCCCTTGGTGTGGATCTTTCCGCCCAGTTTGGATTCCCGCTCAATGTCCAGGATCCCTTCCGATCCCACTCCGATGCTGGAGGTGATCCTGCTGGGCCTGCCGAAACTGAAATCCTGCAGGTCCAGGATGGAGATCCCGTTCAGCTGTCCGACCTGTTCTCCCTCCACGTCGATGATCAGCCTCCGGTCCCCGATCATCTCCTTGACCTTCTCCTGGATCAGGTTGGACCGGTATTCCCTTTCTTCGATGGCTTTTTTAACATCCTCCGCGTTGATCTTATCCCTTCCTTCGGCCTTTCCGTAATAGTTCGCCTCGATGAGGATATCGTAGATCTTTGTGAACTGGGCCGAAAGCCTGGTCTTATCGTTTGCCAGCCTGCATCCGTACTCAACAATCTTTGCCAGTCCGCCGTTCTCAAATGCGTTCAGGTCTTCATCCTTCTGGATCCTGGCAACAAATGCCATGTAATTATTGATGTTTTCCTCGTTCATCTCCAGGGTGGTGTCAAACTCCGCCTTGATCTTGAACAGGTCCCTGAATTCACTGTCATAGGCATACAGGAGATGATAATATTCCGGCCTTCCGATCAGGATGATCTGAAGATTCAGGGGAATGGGTTCCGGGCGAAGGCTTTTCGTGGAAATAAAGCCCAGTTTTTCACCGATATCCTCAATCTTGATCTCCCTGTTGATCAATGCCTTTTTGATCGTATCCCATGAATATGGGTTCTTGAACAACTCCAGGACAGGGATCACCAGGTATCCTCCATTGGCCCGGTGCAGCGATCCGCTCTTGATCAGGGTAAAATCGGTGGTCAGGGCACCCATCTGGGATTCCTTCTCCACTTTCCCGAACAGGTTGCTGTAGGTGGGATTGAGCTCCTGGATCAGGGGAGCACCCTCCACCTCGGAATTGTCGATAAATACATTGACCTGATACCGTTTCAGGCTGGGTTTCTGCTGTTGAAAAAAGACCAATCCCTGCTGCTGCTGCTGACTCTGGTCCTTTTCAATGAAGTCGGAAAAATTCTTAACGATATCTGCTTTCACCTCCTCCAGATAGGCCTGCACGTCTTCCTCCTCCCTGTAATCCTCCGCCATCTCTTCCACCAGCGGACCGATGGCATTTTCGGCTACTTCATGATCCAGCTTCTTCAGCTTCTGGTTGGTTTCTTTCTCAATCCCCCTGGTCTTCCTCAGGGTGTCCTTGATTTCCTGCTTGAAGTCCTCCTGTTTGTTCAGGATCTCTGTCTGTTTTGATTCATCCAGCTTGTTGAACTCCTCTGCGCTCATGGGCTCACCTTCTTCGTTCAACGGAATGGGGGCAATTCCCAGGGGGGTCTGCTGGATCATAAACCCTTCCTCGCCTGCTTTTTTGTTCAGTGACTGCAGCAGTTTGTTCTTCTCCTGCTCGATCGACTTCACCTTGTTCTCTTTCTGGTTCAGGTATTCCCCTTCCTCGAAAGCTTTATTCAGGGTCTTCTTGACATCCTCGATAAAATTCTCCATATCGTCCCTGAAGGCGATGGCCTGCCCTGCCGGCAGCTTAAGGACCCGGGGGTAATAGGAATCCTTGAAATTGTTCACATAGCACCAGTCCGCCGGCGTATCCTGTTCCCTGGACCGCCTGTTGATGAAGTTTTTGACAGCCGTTGACCTGCCCGTCCCGGGAACGCCGGAAACATAGATATTAAATCCGAAAGCCTTGTTCCCCACACCGAACTCCAGTGCCTTGATGGCTCTTTTCTGGCCGATAATGGTTCCGAGGCGCCGGATATCATCCCTGGCATTTTCAATGCTTAACTGTGAGGGATCGATCTCTTTCCTGAGCTGATCTGTCGGTATCCGATGGTCATCCATGATTGTAAGGTTTTAATAAATAAATGTGTACATAGATGACAATAGCGGAGCGTTCTTGTTGTCCGAAAACGGCAGAAATATCGATCATCACTTCATCACACGAAAGGCGATGTCCGGCCGGGTGACTTCCAACGTGGGGACATACAGGTCCATCCTTCCGCCCACTGACTTCACCCTGGCAGATCCGGCCTTTCTTCCTGTCCAGGGATCGATCCACCGAACAGTATAGGCACCATTTTCCAGTCCCCCGACCACAAGCACCGTACCGCTTATATCATCCCTTTCATAACTCCGTCCCCATCCGAAAGCACCGGTGGTGGTCCCCATCACGTACAGGTCCGCTCCTTCTGCCGATGCCGTCAGCGGCCGGTATGGACGGTTGGCCAGGTCGATCCCGGAAACAAACCCGGCAAGGACCTGCATCTGGTCCCAGTCCTCCGCGGTCAGAACGGGGTAGTCCCACCATACCGGCGTGGCCGCCAGTCCGTTGGTCAGTGAGGCCCAGATCTGGTTGTGGTAGGCAATGTGGTATCTTTCATCCCTGGGGGAGAAATAGGCCAGGCTGGCTCCCGCTTCCCCGAAAATGGCGGGCTTTTCGAAATTGTCCCAGAACCGCCTGCTGGCCCAGGCGTAATTGTGCATGGCACTGCGCATGGTATCTGCAGGGTACTTCGCCGGCCATCCCTGGGCCGGATAGACGTGAATGTTCGGAATGTCGATCAGCTCGTACAGCTCCTCGCGGTATTCCCCGAATCCACCGCTGAAAGAGGCGGTGACCGGGTGGTTGTAGGGATCGTTCTCCTGAAAATACCGTTCGCATTTCTCCACCCACTGATAGCATTCCCTGTGCCTCCCGTGTGCCCATCCGTCGGTGCCGTTCATCTCGTTGATCAGTTCCCAGATCCCCATACTCCGGCTGTGGGCGAACCGGGCGATCATATACCTGTATTTCTTTTTCTGGTATTCCCAGACCAGCGGATCGCTATACACATCATCCACATCGATCAGCCGGCTGTAGGGATTGTTTTCCCACTGGGCCGCCCAGACGGTCTCAGAGAACAGATCGTGCGGCCAGATGGCATACATCAGCATGATACCGCTTTCCTCGAGAATGGAAAGCATCGAATCGATCCTTGCGCATTTCAGCTGGTTGTATTTCCCGAGCTCTTCCTCGATCAGGCCCGTGCCGTTCACAAATCCTCCGTAGGTAATATCCCAGATGGCAAAAAGGCTGGCATCGTGTCCGGCAAAAGTCTCAAACCGCTCCATGTCGTTCCTCCACGGGGAATAGGCTCCCACCCCGTAATAGGTGGTGCCGTCATCATGGGAAAAATAATGCGGATTTACGGTTGAGGGCCTGATCCAGCCGTGGTGGCCGGATTCTACGGCCTCGAAAGTAGCGGTTTCCGATTCCCCTGTACCTTCTGCATCGACCACATGCAACCGGTAGATGTAGGTTCCCGTTTCCCGGGGAGAGAACCGCACCTTCCACTGATCAGCATCACGATGATTATCGTAAAAACCGTTGATCCTGATCTCACGACCCGACGGAGCGGTAAACAGGGCGTACAAATCAATATCGTCCGGGTCATAGGGATTGTCGATCTCCACGTTCTCCAGCTCAATCCACACTTCGAATTTCTCATATTTTTTCACCGTCGCGGCATTGGTCCCGGTGATCTTCACCACGGGAGATGTTACGGAGATTACTCGTGGGAGTATATAAGGGGGTTGATCACTCCGTCCGGTCCGCCGGGTAAATGCAAGCGTTCCGTTCTTAAAGACATTCTTTCCGCTCTCAAAAACATTCTTTTCGTTTTGCTGCGAAAATCCCGGCTGCAAGGTTACAGCTGATAGAAGAATGACTGCCATGAAGAAGAGATACCGGCGTGATTCCTGGAAGATCTGTGCCATCAGACTAACGGTTTTGGTGAATTAACATCCTCAAGATACACATTCATTTTTTGCCCGGGATCTTGCCCGGGATCTTGCCCGGGATCTTGCCCGGGATCTTGCCCCATACCAGATCGTCTGTGACCTTGATAAACATTTTTACAGATTCCTTGATGAAAACCGATTCAGATTCCAGAATTGCGTTGATGCACGTACTTTTCAATGTGTGTTGTGCCTGTCCGGAAAGCTGCAGGATGTCAGGCTCAGAGCCAGGAAGCATATCGGCCTTCATGGCGGTGAGATCACTGATTTTTTTCACGATCAATGAGCAGTACCGAACGCTTTTCTGCTTTGTTGCGAAATCAATTCTCAAACAAGCGGTGATCCTCAGGCAGCCCTCGTTGATCGAAATGCGGTAGTTATTACGACCGGTGCTGATATGCAACGCATTTTCCGCAAGCCAGAGCCATGAGTTCTTCGCGGTTCTGTTAATTCCCTCCCTGATGCTGTGCATCATCTCTTTCAGGTCTGCCACCGGTCGGGCGGCTATTGTATCACAGTGAACCGTTTCACCAGTGTGGATATACCTGTGATAGTAACTTAACAATTCATTGTATTCGGTCCAGGTTTCGGTGGTATATCCAATTTCCAGTGAATGGATTTCAGAGCTCAGCAACAAATTCATGGAAGTTACGATGCCGTATCGTTCATTCATGTAAAGTTTACAGTGCAGGTGAGGAATCTTTTTGTATTCCAGTTCCAATCGATCCAGGTCACGAAAGGTATCCATATTCTCAGGGTCATCCCTGACATATATCTCAGTAGTAATCTCCCTGGCTTTCAACCCATTGATCTTATTCGAGAACTTGTACCACTTTGAGATCTTCATATAGGGAGAAACAATGATGACCCTTTCATCACTCTCATCGAGCAATGTGAGAATACTGGCAGAAATCTCACACGGTTTGATAAATTTCATTTGCGTTTCTTAATTTTACTGATAATCCCTAGAGTACTCGAGCATAATACTGCCTGCGATCGAGAACTTTCAACCCTGGATCCCTTCCGTAGCAACAGACCACTGGGGTGTATAGGGAACATCATTAAAGATTGGTCCTTTACTGGTATATGATATAAACAGGGCTGATGTCAGCGAAAAAGTCGAAAAATTTCTCTTAAAAAATATTTTTTAGTCAATTATTAACTATATTGATGTCGATTTGGATAAAAAATAAACATCGACAAATATTTATTATCCAAAAAGCACTAAATATGTATAGTAATCCGATAATTTATATCTGTTTCAATGATTAGCTGGGAAATTATCAAGCAATTTTCAACCCGAAATGTGTTTGGATTTACATTTAAGGATGTGGCGACCGAATTTCCGGAAAAAAACCCTGTTTATCTGGCCAGGATACTTGCCGACATGGTCGAGGAAGGTATGCTATGCAAAATAGCCCGGGATATTTACCATATTATTCCTTTGAATGCGGATCCGGCAACCTATGTTCCTGATGGGCTTCAGGTAGCTAAGTACCTTATGCAGAATAAGGAATATTACATAGGGTATGCTTCAGCGATGAAGATCCATGGGCTGGTACCTCAATCTGAAGCCGGGAAACCGGACCGATCGCCTGACAGGGTATATGTGGTCACAAAAAAACAGATGAA
>JBNJEV010000054.1:0-18038 GCA_051746185.1 Bacteroidota bacterium | reverse complement strand
CACCGACATATTGTCGCGGGAGACCGAGGTGATCTCATTCAGGTTGCTGACCGTGTTCAGGTTGTCTTCGATGATCTCGGTCACATTGGTCTCAATATCCGCCGCACTGGCCCCGCTGTAGGTGGTAAGCACCGAAATGGCAGGGAAATCAATATCGGGATAAAAATCAATGGGCAGCCTGGTGAGTGAATATAGCCCCAGCACGATCAATCCCACAAAGATCATGATCGTGGTGATCGGATTTCTGACCGCTGATCCATATATGCTCATAACATTCTGTTTTTAAATTGATTCAACCACGTTGACCGGATCGCCGTCCTCCACATTATTCTGTCCGGCGTAGATCAACTGTTCACCTCCTTCGATCTCGGGGGATGCGATCTCGAGCTGGTCGTCGTGACGGTTCACGATCTGCACATTGACCCTCCGGGCCTTGCCGTCTTTATGCAGCATGATATATCGCTGACTGGTGCCCGCCTGCTGAAGCACCGCAATGGAGGGGACCACCAGGGCCTCTCTTTCACCCAGTCTCAGGTACACCCTGACAAACATGCCCGGTCGCAGTTTCTCATCCCTGTTGGGAACTTTCAGTTCCATGGAGAAGGTCCTGGTCGCCTGGCTGATGGTGGGATGGATCCTGAAGACCGTACCGGTCCATTCCTCTTCCGGGTACACTTCGGTCCTGATCCTGGCCGTCATTCCGTTTTCCACCATGGGCAGGTAGATCTCGCTCAGGTTGAGAAGGACTTTCAGGGGATCCATCTGGATCATGGAGACCAGGGCAGCTTTCCCTGCGGGGGTATTGGGAGTGGGAGAGAAAAGCTCGCCGTCATTGTAATATTTCCCGGTGATGATCCCGCTGTAGGGAGCCCTGAGCAGGGTATTTTCCTCCAGGTTCTCCAGCAACACGCGGGTCACGTCCACCTGTGATTTCAACTGGTCATAGGATTGCCGGGTCACCGCTCCTGTTTCAAGCAGGGTATCCATCCGTGCCAGATCGGTTTTCAGGTTCTGGTACTGCAGACGGGTCTGCTCCAGCTGGGTGCGGTCCATTTCCGCCAGCAGATCCCCTTTCCGCACGTGGTCGTTCACCTCCACACGGACCGACCTGATACGGACCTGCAGGGCGGGTGAAAGGTATGTTTCCTCAAAGGGATGGACCGTGGCTGTGACCTCCTGCTCAATCACGGTCGGACGGTAGGAAAGATCCATGATCTTCACCGGCCGGGCCTGCTTTTCTCCGGCTGCATCCCCTGATGCCGCTTCCATGGTGGTATCCGTCATACATGCGGTGGAACCGGCAATGAGCAAACCGGCCAGGAGGGTTATTTTGATGCTTTTCATGACTGATTCTGTTTTCATGGGTTATAATTCGTTCATTAATTTGTCAAGCTGGAGTTTGGCATTCATCACATCCATCAGTGCGGAGAGGTAATTGCTTTCCGCATCCAGGTAGTTGTTGTTTGCCTGGGTAAGATCAAGGCTTGATGCCATACCCTGTTCATATTTTGCCCTGTAGCTTTCGAACACACGCCGGGCAACCTCCACATTTTCTTTCTGGGTGCGGTAATTCTCCAGGGAATTCCGGAGATCGTACCTGAGCTGTTTTTCCTGCAATCGCAGCTGGTCTTCCAGGATGTCCCTGTTGTTCCGCGCCATGTCATAGTCAATTTTTGCCTGGTCCACCCGTGCCTTTCGCATCCCGCTGGAAAAAATGGGTACCGAAAGGGAGAATCCGGCCAGGTGGTTGGGTGTCATGTCAAAACCCGTGGTCAGGATCTTTTCATTATAGTTGTAGAACCCGGCCAGGGTAGGAGCAAAGCTCCACTTTTCCATCGCCAGCCGTTTCTGGTTGATCTCCTCCTGGGATTTCATGATCTGGTAGGAGAGATTGTCCTGGATGGACAGGGATTGCTCCAGGGTATTTGAAGGTTCAATCTCCTCAAACAGTGATTCCAGGTTGTCGGTCAGCTCCAGGGTCACATCCCTGTCTGCTCCCAGCTGGAAACGAAGCATGTTGTAATTGAGCTCCAGGTTTCTTTCCAGTGCCCTTTTTGAATTCTCGAGCTGACTGGCCGACACCCGGATCTGGTCCACATCGGTCTTTTCGGCCATCCCGGTCCGGTACATGGCCCGGGTCTGATCCAGGGTCTCCAGGAGGTTCTCGTGGTTCTGATCCAGGATCATGAGGGATTGTCTGGTGAGCAGGACAAGGTAATATGCATTGGTTACGGATTCCTTGATATCCAGCTCACTGACCTGGAGATTCTGCCGGGAGATCTTCCCGGCCAGCCTGGCGGTCTGGACGCCCATCAGGTACTGTCCGCTGAAGATCAGCTGCGACAACCGCAATGAGGCGGTGGACTGGTCAGACATCAGGATGGTGGCCGGGGGCATCATTTCGGAAAGTGTACTTTCGAAATAACTGCCCGCCTGGTATTCGTAAAGATCCATTTCGGTAACCCCGGGGAACTGGGCCAGGGTCTGGTCCATGGCCTGCCGGATCTGTTCCTGGGTAAAATCAAAATCTTCTTCCATGCCAAACCGGAAGGTGAGCTCATAATTAAAATAGGTGGTGTAATCCAGGTTTCCGTCCACCTGGGGAAGTCCCTGTGCGATCGCCTCCCATACGGCGTGACGGGAACGATCCACCTCCATGCGCGTATTCTTCAACGTTTTATTATAGGCCAGAGCATGGTCCACGGCCTCCTCAAGCGACAGCACCAGTTCTCCGGCGGGTTCCTGTCCCTGCAGGTTCACAAGAAAGCCCGGGACCAGGATCCACAGCAGGACTGTTTTTTTCATGTGATGTATCATATGCAATTTCTCTTTTTATTCAAATGGTTTTTATTCAAGTATTTTTTTGTGCTTTTCCAGCAGGGTCTGTCCTTTTTCGGTAGAGATCCCGCGAAAGTAGGGGATGATCATATTGTCGAACAGTTCTTTCCTGTCATAATCAGCCTGGATCATCGGGCTATCCGGATTGAAAAGGTTAAAAAGTTCGTGCAGGGTCCGGTTCACAATGTCGATATGAATATCGCTGCGGAATACTTTTTGCCGGACCCCGGTCTGCAACAGGTTCATTGTCACGCTGTAGTCCTTGATCTCACTGTGTTCGGAAAGCTTTTCCAGCACATCGGGATGGTACTTCTGGAAATCGTGATAAAACAGCGGGTTCAGCTGTCTCATCTGCTGGATGCTCCTTTTCATGATCCGGAACATGGCTTCAATGGCACTCTCACAACTGTCAATGATCCGGTGCGCCTCTTCCGCCTCCCTTTTTTTATGGAGTCTGACCACCTCCAGCAGCAGGGTATCCTTGTCCCTGAAATGTTCATAGATGGTCCGTTTCGATATACGCATATCTTCAGCCAGGGCATCCATGGTCATGCTTCTGATGCCATATCTCGCGAACAGCTTCCCTGATTCCAACAGGATTCTTTCTTTAATATCCATAGGCGATCAATTCGCACAAAAATATGAAAACTTTTTTGGTTTTTTGCGTTTTCATGTATAATTAACGTTAAATTTCGGTGAACTGTTCCGCCGGACCGGTGAATAGGGTTAGCCCATTGACTGAATATCATGGTCAGGCATACCCCTGAGGAAGCCTACAAATACTTGCGCAGCAAGGATTTTCAGCGACGAAGGGGTATGCCTGACCAACCAGAGCCTGGAACACAGTCTAAGGATCAATGTGCTTTTTTACTATTTTTGCCTGCGAAACGCAGTTCCTATGAACATCCCTTCCAAATATGATCCATCCGTTGTTGAGGAAAAGTGGTATGCCTACTGGATGGAGCATGGTTTTTTCCGGAGCACTCCCGATGAGCGGGAGCCCTATTGCATCGTGATCCCGCCTCCCAATGTGACCGGAGTGCTCCATATGGGGCACATGCTCAACAACACGCTGCAGGATGTGCTTATGCGCAGGGCACGCATGCAGGGGAAGAACGCACTGTGGGTTCCCGGTACCGATCATGCTTCCATTGCCACCGAGGCCAGGGTGGTGGGGATGCTGCGGGAAAAGGGGATCCATAAATCGGATCTTACCCGGGAGGCTTTCCTCGATCATGCATGGCAGTGGAAGGAGAAGCACGGGGGGATCATTCTGGAACAGCTGAAGAAACTGGGTGCATCGTGTGACTGGGACCGTACCTGTTTTACCATGGATGAAGCCCTTTCGGAAAGTGTTATCAAAGTTTTCGTGGATCTTTACCGGAAAGGACTGATCTACCGCGGGATCCGGATGGTGAACTGGGATTCCCAGGCCAAAACGGCTGTTTCTGATGAGGAAGTGGTCTATAAAGAGGTCCGGTCGAAACTGTATTACATCCGTTATCGGGTGGAAGGAGAAGAGGATTCCATCACCATTGCCACCACCCGGCCGGAAACGATCCTGGGAGACACCGCCGTATGTGTCCATCCGGAAGACGAAAGGTTCAGAAAATACCACGGTAAAAAGGTGCTGGTCCCTCTGATCAACCGTCCCGTCCCCATCATCGTCGATGCGTATGTGGATCCCGAATTCGGTACAGGAGCACTCAAGATCACCCCTGCCCATGACCTCAATGACTATGAGCTGGGTGTCAGGCACAACCTGGAAAGTATCGACATATTCAATGATGACGGGACCCTGAACCAGTCGGCGGAGATCCTGGTGGGGGAAGACCGTTTCCGGGCCAGGGACCTGATCATTCCCGAACTGGAAAAAGCGGGCAACCTGGAAAAAGCGGAAGATTATGTGAATAAGATAGGCTATTCGGAACGAACCGACGCGGTCATCGAACCCAGGCTCAGTCTGCAGTGGTTCCTGAAAATGAAGGAGCTCAGCCGGCCTGCCCTGGAAAATGTGATGAATGACCGGATCAGGCTCCGGCCTCCCAAATTCAAGAACAGTTACAGGCACTGGATGGAAAATGTGAAAGACTGGTGCATTTCCCGTCAGCTCTGGTGGGGACACCGGATCCCCGCATATTTCCACGGGGAGGGATTTCATGACTTTGTGGTGGCTGAGAATCCCGGACAGGCCCTTGAACTGGCCAGGCAGCAGACCGGCAACGGTCACCTGGAGGCTGGGGATCTGCGGCAGGACGAAGATGTGCTGGATACCTGGTTTTCCTCATGGTTGTGGCCCATTTCAGTATTTGACGGCATCCGCAACCCGGACAATGAGGATATCAATTATTACTATCCCACCAGCGACCTGGTCACCGCCCCGGAGATCCTTTTCTTCTGGGTGGCCCGGATGATCATGGCGGGATACGAGTACAGGAATGAAAGGCCCTTTGACACGGTTTATCTGACGGGGATCGTGCGGGATAACAAGCGCAGGAAAATGTCCAAATCGCTGGGGAATTCACCCGATCCCATCGGGCTGATGAAAAAATACAGCGCTGACGGGGTCCGGGTAGGAATGCTTTTCTGCTCCCCGGCGGGGAACGACCTGCTCTTTGATGAGAGCCTCACCGAACAGGGAAGGAATTTCAGCAACAAGATCTGGAATGCATTCCGGCTGATCATGAGCTGGAAGGTGGATCCTGAACTGGAGCAGCCGGCCCATTCGGAAGTGGCCGTCCGGTGGTTCGATTCCCTGATCAACAGGGCCATCCGCAGGGTGAACGACCAGTTCGAAAAATACAGGATCTCGGATGCCCTGATGATCCTCTACAGACTTTTCTGGGATGAATTTTCTTCCTGGTATCTGGAAACCGTAAAACCGGGCTTCAGAATGCCCGTGGACCGGGTCACCTATGACCGGACCACCGGGTTCCTGGATCAGCTGTTGCACCTGTTGCATCCCTTTATGCCTTTCATTACCGAAGAGATCTGGCAATTGCTCGGTTCCCGTGAACAAGGAGAAAGCCTGATGGTTTCCCGGATGCCTGAAGCGGGGAAATATGACCGGACCCTGATCAAACAGTTCGGGGATGCCAGGGAGGTCGTTACCCATATCCGCAGCATACGCAAGGAGAAGAACATTCCGCCCCGGGAGGAGATCAGGCTGATGGTCCGCTCTTCGGCCGGCGGACAATACCATGAAGCGCTGGAACCGGTGATCCTGAGACTGGCCGCGCTTTCTGAAGTGCAAAAGATCACCGGGGAGCCCGGAAATGCCACCTCTTTCATCGTGAATAATGTGGAGTACTTCCTTCCGCTGGGAAGCGAGGTGGACCTGTCACAGGAGATCCGAAGGCTGGAAAAGGAGCTGGACTATTCCAGGGGTTTTAAAAACAGTGTTGAGCGGAAGCTGGGCAATGAACGATTTGTTCAGAATGCCCCTGAAAATGTGGTGGCCAGGGAGAAACAGAAACTGGCCGATGCCGAGGCCCGGATCAGGGTCCTTGAATCCCAGATCGGAAAACTGAGGTCCCGGCAAACCTGATCAGGGAGCCAGCCTGGCCCATCTCCATCCCTTTTCAGTGCGTGTATATTCGAACCGGTCGTTCAGACGGGCCTGTCTTCCTTGCCAGAACTCGATCCTGTTGGGCAAAATGGCGATCCCTCCCCAGTGGGCGGGCCTGGGGACATGTTCCATTTTTGCGAATTTTTTCCGGTATCTTTCCATCTCCTGTTCCAGGCATTTCCTGTCAGGGATCTCCTCGCTCTGGGGTGAGGCCCATGCACTCAACTGGCTCTCCAGGGGCCTGGTCCGGAAATAGCGATCCGAATCCTCATCTTCCAGAGTCTTTGCAATACCCGCGATCTTCACCTGCCGCTCCAGTCCGGGCCAGTAGAACAGGGCTGCCACCCTGGCATGGATCCTCATGGCCATGGCTTTCCTGCTCTGGTAATTGGTGAAAAAGATCAGCCACCCCTGCTCGATCTTCTTCAGCAATACGATCCTGGAGGAAGGTTGTCCGTTCCTTTCCACAGTCGAAAGGGCCATGGCTTCGGGTTCGGGCTGACCGGATGCACGGGCTTCATCCAGCCACCGGGAAAACAGTTCCAGGGGATCGTCCGGAAGCTGTGCTTCTTCCAGCTTTCCCCGGGTATACTCATGCCGTGTGTTCTCCGGGTCCATATTCAACGTTCCTGTTGTTATTCCTTATTTACCTGAGGATGTTTTCGCAGTAACCTGGGATTTTTGCGAAGCAACAACCACGTTACGAGAAAATATCCTCAGGTAGTAGTATTTCAGTTGCGTTTGGGTATCCCTGGACAAAATACCTCAGAACTCTGCCTTCAGGCTCAGATCCAGGCTGTGGATCTGATGCGTCAGCGCCCCCACCGAAATATAGTCCACCCCGCATTCGGCGTAGCTGCGGATCGTATCCCGGGTAATCCTGCCGGAGGATTCGGTTTCAAAACGGCCTCCGATGAGATCCACCGCTCTCCGGGTCTGTTCAGGGGTGAAATTATCCAGCATGATCCGGTCCACACCCCCGATGGACAGCACCATTTGCACATCATCGAGTGTACTGGTTTCCACTTCGATGAGCAGATCCAGATCATGTGCCCTCAGGTAATCCACCGCTGCATGAATGGCCTGTTGCAGTCCACCTGCAAAATCGATGTGGTTGTCCTTGATCAGTATCATGTCATACAGCCCGTACCGGTGGTTCATTCCCCCGCCCAGCCTGACGGCCTCCTTTTCCAGCATCCGCAAACCGGGTGAGGTTTTCCGGGTATCCGTGACCTGTGCTTCCGTTCCTTCCAGCAGCTTCACGTAGGAACGGGTGGTGGTGGCGATCCCGCTCATCCGCTGCATCACATTCAGGGCCAGCCGTTCGCACTGCAGGATGGACCGGATCCTGCCGGTAACCAGAAGGATCCGGTCACCGTCCGAGATTTCCTCTCCGTCCTCTTTGAAGGCTTTCATTTTCATTTCCGGATCCAGTCTGCCGAAGATCTTCTCAGACACCCTGATCCCTGCAATGACACCTTCTTCCCTGGCCAGCAGAACCGCAGTTCCGGAGGCATTTTCAGGAATGGTGCTCAGGGTGGTATGATCCCCTTCACCAATGTCTTCTGCCAGCCATCTGTCAATGGTCTGGTCGAGGTCATGGATAGAACTCATAGGAGGATTCTTTTTCTATGCTCAGGTAGTAGATGAGCGATTCATCCTGCCTGTTCAGAAAGAACAGGTTTACCCGGAAGGCAGCATCCCTGCATCTGAGTGATCCGATGGCATACCTTGATCTTTCCTTGGTGCCTTCAAAGGAAATGGTGAATTCATCCGGGGGATGCTTTTTGAAGAAATTCTCCATGATTCTGGTGGCCTGGTTTTTGCTGGCTACATAATCTTCTTCAAGGATGGTCAGCTCCAGGCTCTGGTGAAAAAATTCGGACATCTCTGCGGCATTGCCCTCGCGGATTGCCTTGACCAGATCCTCCGGTACGGTCTGCCCCGAGACCGGCAGAAGCAGCAGGCCAATCAGTACGGAAATAGTTATCAACCTGTACATTGGTTTATCCATGGGTTTTATATGCCAAGTTTGGCAACAAATTTGTGGCCTTTATCCAAATATGGATTATGTTTGTATCGCAATACAACAATCAGACCAATCTCAGGATTAATTGGCAAGTTACAAAAACCTGTTGTATTTTCTTTCATGCGAATCAATCTCATTCAGACCGGGAAAACCTCTGAAACGTTTATCGAGGAAGGAGTGGAAATGTTCCGGAAACGCATCGTGCACTATGTGCCGTTCGGGATCGAAACCGTGCAGGACTTGAAAAAGCGGAGGAGCATGACCATGAAGGAAGTTCAGGACGCGGAAGGGGTTCTTTTGCTGAAACGGATCAGGGAAGGTGATCACGTGGTCCTGCTGGATGAAAGAGGTGATGAATATACCTCCATTTCATTTGCTGAACACCTGAACGGTTTGCAGGGACGTATCAACCGGCTTCTGTTCATTATCGGGGGAGCCTATGGTTTTTCGGAAGATCTCTACCGGAGGGCCGATTCCATGATGTCCCTTTCCAGGCTCACCTTCTCGCACCAGCTGGTAAGGCTCATCTTTATGGAACAGCTTTACAGGGCTTTCACCATCCTGAAAGGAGAACCCTATCATCATCATTAACCATGCCGTATGGAGGAGTTGACCCTGAAAAAATATCCGCAGAAAGAAAAAAGAGGACCGAGAAACGCCGTGTTTTTATTTGCAGGAGTGTTTCTTGCAGCGGGGATCATTACGGGTGTTTGCTGCAGGAAAGAGCATTTCAGCCGGAATGATGCCACCCGGTTTGAGAGGGTGCTTCACAGGAAGGAAAGTTTTCTGAAAAATGAATTTGAGGAACTTGAAGAACAATTTGCCGAGTACGCTCCCATTGAGGTACTTCATGACCGTTCGCCCCGCTATCAGGAGCTGTCCACCAGCGAGGGCATTTCTATTTTCTATTACGAGAACGGACTGCTCCATTACTGGTCAGACCATTCGGTTCCCCTTTCGGACCGGTGGAGACAGCGGTACGGGCGGCCTTTTGTTCCCATGCATAATGCCGATTATGTATCGGTGACCAGGACAACACCGGGAGGCATCCTTCTGGGTCTGATCGAGATCAGGACCCATTTTCCTTTTCAGAACAAATTCCTGGTTAACCGGTACCAGGAGGATTTTCCGCTGGAGGCGGACGTTGAGATAAAATTCCTGGAAGATGAAGGCTCGGAGATCATTCAGAACCAGCAGGGCACCTATCTTTTTTCCCTGGATTTCAGTGAAGTTGAACCCGGTAACCGGGGACTGAAAGCCATCTCTGTGACCTTCCTTTTCCTGTTCGGGTTGCTGGGTTTTATCGGCATCTGCATGATCATCCGGCAATCCGTTTCATGGACCAGGTGGATCTGGATGGGGGTGACCACCCTTCTGCTTGTGGCGGGAGCCATATCCGTTGTGCATTTCGGGTTTCCTGAAATGATCACCTCAACCCGCCTGTTCCAGCCCGAATTGTTTGCCAGCAGGCTCTTCCCATCCCTGGGACATCTGCTGGTGCTCACCCTCCTGGTGCTCTCCCTGACAGTCCTTTACTGTCTGTACGGGAATCTGGAAAGGGTACGGTCTGCTGTTGTGAGGAATATAGCCGCCATCCTTCTCTTTGCAGGAGCAGCCGTTCTCCTGCTTTTCATCGAACACCTGATCTCCATCCTGGTCCTTGATTCCAGCATCTCTTTTGAGGCCCATAATGTGACCACAATCTCCATGCATACCCTTCTGGGACTGCTCGTTATTCTGATGTGGTTCATCATACTGGGTCTTATGATGGACAAAGCCATTGTGCTGACCCGGGACCATACGGGGAAGTCTCTTGTGTTGGGTAGTCTGACCGTATCAATGGCTATGCTTGCGGCAGCTTTGCTGCCCGGACATCTTGGCAACTGGATCGCATGGGGAGGTATTATGCTGCTGCTGGGAGCTCATTTTTACATACGTTACAGGCAACCGGCCAGGACTCCCTTTTCCCGTTTTGTTTTCCTGATCCTGGTGATCTCCGTTTTCGTGGTGATCAGGCTTCAGGAGAACAATCAGATCAGCGTGGAACGGGAACGGGAGGTGGAGCTGGTGAAGCTATCTTCGGAGCACGATCCCGTGGCAGAAATGCTGTTCAGCGAATTATCCACCGCCCTCAGGAGTGATTCCGTCCTTGCCATGTTCCTGGAACGGCCCTTCATTGATATCGATTTGATATTCAACCGGCTTCAGCGTAATTATTTTTCCGGGTACTGGTCCAAATACGACCTGCAGGTCACCGTTTGCCGGCCCGGCGACCGGGTCTACCTCGAGCCTCCCGATGACCAGTGGCACCATTGTTATACTTTCTTTGAGGAGATGATCCTCAACGAAGGGATCCGGGTAAACAACAGTGATTTTTATTTCCTGGACAACTTCAACGGACGCATTTCCTATCTGGCATCCATTCCATTCGTTTCAGATCAGGGAGAAAAACGCCTTTTTATAGAACTGGATTCCAAGATCATCTCCGAGGAACTGGGTTATCCCGAACTGTTGCTGGATAAGAGTTACAGGGCATTCACCAGTTCAAAATTCTCCTATGCCAAGTACAACCAGGGGGAACTGATTGCCCAGGACGGGGAGTATCCCTATCGCAGGTCATCGGATTATTATACCAGCGGACTGGAGATGTTCGAACAGATCACCCTGAACGGATACGATCACAGCATCTACAATGTGGATGAGCAGAATACCATCATTGTGGGAAGTCCTTCCGTTACCCCGCTGGATAACCTGATCTCCTTTTCCTATGTATTTGCCCTGAATTTCATGCTGGTAGCCCTGTTCTACCTTTTTTCCTCCATGCGATCCTTCAGGCTGTCGCTCAACTGGAATTTCAAGAATAAGATCCAGTATTCCATGGCGGCGATCCTTTTTCTCACCTTCCTGCTGATCTGTTCGGGGACCATCTATTTCATTGTAAGGCAGTACCGGGCCAAGCACAACGACAATCTGCGCAATACCATGCGCTCCATCTATATCGAACTGATCCACAAGGTGGAATTCGAAGAGGATCTGGTCAACTGGTCCTCGGATACCTATTACAACCTGGATGAACTGCTCCGCAAGTTCTCCAATGTATTCTATACCGACATCAACCTGTACGATGAAAGGGGCTACCTGCTGGCCACATCCAGGACGGAAATCTTTGAACGCCATCTGCTGAGCAGGCGGATGAACCGGCTGGTATATGAGAAACTTGCCTGGGAGGATGCTTCGGAATACATCCATACGGAACACATCGGCAGGATGAAATACATCTCGGCCTATGTCCCTCTGCTCAACAGCGAGAACAAATTCCTGGCCTATCTGAACCTGCCCTATTTCACCCAGACGGAACTGCTCACCAAGGATGTCACCAACCTGGTGGTGGCTGTGATCAATGTCTATTTGATCCTGCTACTGGTGATCCTCCTGGTGAGTGTGGTGCTGGCTGACCGGATCACTCAGCCCCTGCGAATGATACAGAGCAGGATTGCCCAGGTGAGCCTCAGCGAAAAGAACGAAAAGATCAGGTATGACCGTAGCGACGAGATCAGGGGACTGGTTGAGGAGTACAACTATATGGTAGAGGAGCTGGAAAAAAGCGCACTGCTGCTGGCCCAGTCGGAACGGGAGTCGGCCTGGCGTGAAATGGCCAAGCAGATCGCCCATGAGATCAAAAATCCTCTGACGCCCATGAAGCTGAATGTGCAGCATCTGCAGCGGACCGTGGAAGCGAATCACCACGATCCGGAAATGATCAGGAAGATCTCCGCCACGCTGATCGGCCAGATCGATTCACTTTCGGCCATTGCCAATGAATTTTCAGACTTTGCCAAAATGCCCAGGGCCAGGAACGAGAAGATCAACCTGGTCTCAAAGCTCAACAACCTGGTTCAGCTTTTCGAATCATCCGAAAGGGCCACGGTCAGCCTGGAGCTGGGGGAATACAGGGAAGTGCCTGTGTATGCGGACAAGGAGCAGTTGCTGAGGGTTTTTATCAACCTGGTGAAAAACGGCCTGCAGTCTATTCCCGAAGGTAGGGAAGGGAAGATCGAAATAAGGTTGGAGGTGACCGGCGAGCAGACCGCCATTGTGACGGTCCGCGACAACGGAAAGGGGATCCCTGAGGAGATCCGGGACAGGCTTTTCCAGCCCAATTTCACCACCAAATCGGCCGGGATGGGAATGGGATTGGCCATCAGCAATAACATTGTCAGGTCCCTGGGCGGAAGGATATGGTACGACACGGTGAGGGGAAAAGGCACCACGTTTTATGTGGAACTTCCCCTGATGGATGAGACTTTGCAGTAAAATTTTTATTGCTAACTTAGGCTTTGTATTGATAGACCCTAACCGATCCCTGTCTTGTCCGGCATAAGGAGCATATTTTTAATCATCATCCTGTTGGGCGCTTACCTGCAACAGGGTAATGGACAGATTTCCCTGATCGATGAGCCTGTGGTCAACAGGTATACTTCCATTGAGACCATATACACGTATGACAACAACGATGTGGATTCGCTGGTGGTGGAAAGCCTCACAGGTACCGGTGCCGGTGATCTTTTCGGTGTGGGCGATACGGTGATGGTCTATTGCGCGAAGGGAGCCGATACAAGGACCACCTCCGGCGAGCCCAACGGGGACGGGGGTCCTCTGCAGACCATCACCAATGCCGGCAAATACGCCATTGCGATCATTGATTCGATCATCCAGCCCGGGAACCTGTTGATCCTCAATTCCAGTCTTCCTGAAACCGGTCCCCTGGAAGAAGGGGAAGTGGCCCAGCTGATCAGGGTTCCCTCCTACAGGCGGGCCGAGGTGGTGACCGAGCTGACCGCAGAGCCCTGGGATCCTGTCACCGGGACCGGTGGGGTGGTGGCCCTTTTCGTACAGCGCACCCTGATGCTGAGTGCGGATATCAATGTGTCCGGCAAAGGATTCCTGGGTGCATCGGAGACGGAGGATTATGGGGGTGATTGTGCTTCCGTCGATCCGCAGGCCTTCGACAGTACCTTCTATAAAACCGACGGGCCCGTCATCCGGGCGGGACTGAAAGGGGAAGGGGCCGGAAAGACCACCTTCGATCTTCTTCGGGGTAAAGGAAAATACATCAACGGAGGAGGCGGCGGGAACGGAAAGCTCTCAGGAGGAGGGGGCGGCAGTAACTGGAGCTTCGGCGGCAGGGGCGGAAGGGAATCCTCATCCTGTGACCCTCCCGGGATCGATACCCGGGGCCTGGGAGGATTCGACCTGAAACGGGCAGGGTTTTACTACGTCAACGATGATACCATCAGGGGAAACCGGATCTTTTTGGGTGGTGGCGGGGGAACCGGCACCAGGATTTCCGGCCGTGTGACCACCGACGGAGGTGACGGTGGCGGGATCGTGATCATTATTGCCGATTCCGTTGTCGGGAACGGTCACCGCATCATTGCCGATGGCGAATCGGTCGACGATGAGGCCTCCGGAGCGGGTGGCGGTGGCGGCGGCGGCGGTGCCATCGTCCTGGATGTGGGGGCTTACAGCTCCACGCTCTCCCTTCACGCCGGAGGAGGGAACGGAGGGGATACCAATTATCCCGGGGATACGACCGGCCCGGGAGGAGGTGGAGGCGGAGGGATCTACTGGTTCGCGGGTCTTCTTCATGCCGAACTGGATATGGAACTTACCGGGAAGGCAGAGTCGGGTCTTTACATTCCCGGCTCTGACAGTTATGGTGCGGAGGAAGGAACCCGGGCGGGGCAGCTGAACAACCTCAGGGCACCCCTGCGGGGTTTCCTTTTCAATACGGTCCCCGACGAATTTACTGTCTGTGCCGATGAAGTACCTCCCGATTTGATCGGATCCATTCCTAAAGGAGGAAGCGGGTCCTATACCTACCAGTGGATCGACAGCACCAGTTCCCATACCTGGCAGCCCGCACCGGGGACCAACGACCAGAAGGACTATCTATTCCCGGGTCCCATCTCCGATACCACCTGGTTCAGGAGGGTGGTCACTTCACCGGGAAGCGGACTGTCCCCCGATATCAGTTTCAGGATCGCTGTCAATGTCCACCCGGCCATCACGGGCAATACCGTGGTGGCTCCCGATACGGTCTGTTCGGGCAATGCGCCGGAGCTCTTTGAACCTTCGGGTACTTTGGGCGGGGGACTGGGAGCCGGGACCTATAGCTATAAATGGCAGAAGGAGGAAGAAGGGGCGGATGAATTTACCGATGCGGACGGGACCATCACCCAGGCATCCTACCAGGCACCCGGGCTGGATGTCACCACGAGCTTTCAACGGATCGTCTACTCGGGTGTGTGTGAGGATACCTCAGATGCCATGACCGTCAAGGTCTGGGAGCCGCTCACCGGAAATGAGATCACCCCGTTCGATACGATCTGCTACAATACCGCCCCGGACGAGATTACCGGTCCCGAACCGGGACAGGGAGACCCTGCAGATAAACGGTACCTGTGGCAGCAGGCCGACAGCCCCGTGGGGACCTGGTCGGAGATTCCGCTGCCGGAAGACAGCCGTACCTACCAGTCACCCCCGCTGACCGAGACGGTCTACTTCCGCCGGATCGCCCTTTCAGGAAACGATGATGCCTGCAGGGATACCAGCAACTATGTGGAGATCCTCAATATTCCTCTGATTACCGGTAATGCGGTCAGCGGGACGGCCACCGTGTGCCGGGGCGACCAGGCACCGTTGCTAAGCGGTTCGGATCCGGGAGGGGGGTATCAGGGAGAGTACAGTTACCGGTGGCTGGTACGGACGGAAAGCACCGGGTGGGGACCGGCACCGGGATCCAACGATGTGAAGACCGGTTACGGTGCGGGGATCATGGACGGTGATACCACCTTTTTCACAAGGGTGGTGGGTTCCGGCGGGGTGGCAAGGAACGTGTGCCTGGATACGAGCAGTCAGGTGGCCATTCATGTGCTTCCTTCCATCACCAACAATGTGATCAACACGGATGATGAGGTGAAGTGCCAGGGAGATCTGCTGGAGGATCTGACCCAGGATGAGAGCGGAGGGCCCGTCCCGGGAGGAGGGGCCACCCAGGGAGGCGTCGATCCCACCCGCAGGTACCAGTGGGAAATGGCCACGGGCCAGGGGTCTCCGGGTGTGTGGCAGGAAATAACAGGGGCTTCCGCACTGAATTATGAGGAAAATCCTGCACTGGATGCGGAAGATGACTACTGGTACAGGCGTATTGTCTTCAGCGGACCGGACGAACAGTGCAGGGACACTTCCAATGTGCAGCGGATCACCATCCACACCGGGATCACCAACAATATCATCCTTTCGCTGGATTCGGTCTGTTTCGCCTCCACCAAAGTGCTGGAGGGAACCACCCCGGAAGGCGAGCCGGAGCTGGATCCCGTTTATACCTGGAGGGATACCGGTACAGGCAATCCCCTGGCCGGTTCCGATGAGGAGGATCATGAAACAGGTCCTTACAACACTCTGGGCACCTATCACTATGAACGGATCGTTTCCATCGGCGAGTGCACGGATACCTCCAATGAGATGCAGATCACCGTAATGCAGCTTCCCGGAGGTGCACTTACCGATGCTTCTTTCAGGGCCTGTGAGCAGGATACGGGATTGTTCATCGATCTGAACGCCGACCGGCTCAATACGTATGTGCTGCCCTGGGAGGTGACCCTGACCGACGGGGTGAATCCCGGAACGATCGGTCCTTTCGTGGTCAGTGGGGACGGCAAACTGGATCTTACCCTGGAAACAGAGGCGGACAGTACCCAGTTCAATTATCAGATCGCTTCCATCTCTTATGCCTCCCCCGGGGGAAGATATCTCTGTCAGGCACCGCCGGACAGTCTTTCGGGAGCGGTCCCCATCGAGGTGTTCAGGATACCCGAGCCGGTGATCACACCTTCCGACAGTGCCAAGGTGTGCGACAATACCATCAGTCTCAGCGCGGATCCGGACAATGGGACCGGGCAATGGAGTCAGGTGAACACGGACAAACCGCCGCTGACATTCTCCGATCCCGGTTCCGAACAGACCGCGGTGTTCATCCAGGACATCTCCGAACGGTACGGAAAATACAGGCTGCGGTACAGGAGTGTGGCGGGGGACTGCTACGGGGAGGATTTCATCGATGTGAGCTTCTTTGAGCAGCCTGAGCCGGCCTTTGCAGGGGAGGATACCATGATCTTCTTCATTAATTCCATCAAGCTGAAAGCGGATCCTCCCTCGGCAGGAACCGGCACCTGGGAGCTGGTCTCCGGCAGCGGGATCATTCATGACGAGCACGATCCCGAAACCTACGTCTACGAGCTGGCGCTGGGTGAAGAGAATACTTTCCGGTGGACGGTCACCAACGGGGAAGATGAGGGAACCTGCGTCACATCCGATGACCGGGTCATCGTGATCCGCAACGAGATCAGAAGATATTCCGGGTTTTCGCCCAACGACGACGCGGATAACCAGTATTTCATCATGCAGGGGCTTAAATATGCCGACCAGTTCACCATCACGTTTTTCAATGCGATTGGCAATACGGTCAGAACCATCACGGAAGAAAACATCGATCAGCTGGAAGTGGATGAATCACTGATCAGGAACGGACTGAAGGAAGATGAAATGGTGGTATGGGACGGTACATCGGATAACGGGAACCCGGTTCCAGGGGGGACCTATTATTATGTGGTCACATTCACTCTGGACCAGCATGATCCGGTCACAGGTGAGGTCACCCGTACCGATTCCTATAATAAAAAGGGATATGTGGTGGTAAAAAGATAACGGATGAAGCGACTCTGGGTCACATATGGTTTGATCATGGTTGCGGTGGCAGGGTTTTCCCAGAACACCCTGATCCCCTCGCTGAGCAATTACCACCTTACATGGACCACCATCAATCCGGCTTTTGCAGGATTCAGGGATGCCATCAGCCTGAGCTCTTTTTACCGGACGGCCCTTTACGGGGAGCTGGGTCCCACCGACATGCAGCTGAATGTGCATACGCCGGTGGGCAACTCCAAAGTGGCCCTGGGGGGTATCGTGGCCTACAACACCACCCCTCCCGAGCAGAACCTGATGTCGCTCATGACCACCTATGCCTACCGGATCTACCTGGGAAGCGGCCGCCTGTCATTCGGACTTTCGGCAGGGGTGTACGGGGCGAAAAGCAATACAGGGGCCATCGACCTCAGGGATCCCGGTGATCCCCTGTTCCCGGACGGGATCTACCAGCGCTGGTTCCCCAACTTCGGAACGGGGATCCTCTATTATACCGATCAGTTTTTCCTGGGGATCTCAGTCCCCGAACTGCTTTCCATCCCACGGGAGGACCGGTCCATCGGGGCGGTGAAATTTGAGGAGTACCGGTATATTCTCTCGGGGGCTTACCAGTTCAATTTCAGCAGGGCCTTCCGCCTGAAACCCTCCGTGCTGGTTGACTATAACCAGGCAAGCACATCCTTCAAGGCGAGTTTGAATGCGGGGTTTATGGATTCCAGGTTCTTTATCGGGGGGGCGTATGACCATCCCAATTTTGCCATTGCCCTGCTCAATGTTCAGGTGAACCCGCAATGGCTCATAGGATATGCCTACACGTTGAATTTGAATGACATGCGG
>JBNJEV010000053.1:0-18102 GCA_051746185.1 Bacteroidota bacterium | reverse complement strand
GAAGGGATTGCGGGAGAGGGACACTATATCCCGGACCGAAGGGAGGGATATCGTCCCGACCCGCAATCCCGAAACGACGGAGTTACATCGTCCCGACCTGCAATCCCGGAACGACGAAGCGACATGGTCCCGACCCGCAATCCCGAAACGACGGAGTTACATCGTCCCGACCTCTGACTTGAAACAAAGATTTGCTATCTTAGGGATCATGAAAAGATGCAGCATGATCTGGTGGCTCCTCGCCACCTTTTTACTGACAGGAACAGCATGGGCACAGATCACGCCTCAGGAGGCGGTTACCCGGATGAAAAAGGGGATCAACCTGGGAAATACCCTGGAACCGCCCGATGAGGGAGGATGGAACAATCCTCCCGCCCGGGAGTACTACTTTGATCTTTACAAACAGGCGGGATTTGATGTGGTCAGGATCCCGGTCAGGTGGGATGAGCATACTTCCTACACATCTCCGTACAGGGTGGACCGGGAATGGATGGACCGGGTGGAAGAAGTGGTGGACTGGGGACTTGAAAGGGACCTGTTCATCGTGGTCAATGCCCATCATGATAACTGGATCAAGGAGAACTACAGCAATCCCGAATACCGGGCCCGGTTTGACAGCATCTGGTCACAGATCTCCGTCCGGTTTAGGGACAAGACCGAGAAACTGATCTTCGAGATCCTCAATGAGCCTCATGGCCTTACCAAAGCCCAGAATGATGAGATGCATCAGCGTGTGCTTTCTATTATCCGGCGGACCAATCCCACCCGGAATGTCATCATCCAGGGGAACGAATGGGGGGGTGCAGAAGAGTTGATCAATATGGCCGTCCCGGAAGATGATTATCTGATCGGATCATTTCATTCCTATGATCCCTGGCCATTCGGACTTGAAGGGGAAGGACCTTTCGGCCACACGGAGATCGTGGCGCTGAAAAACAAGTTCCAGACTGTAAGGGAATGGTCAGATTCCACCGGCATCCCTGTATTCCTGGGAGAGTTCGGATGCCATAAAGATGCGGAGTACAACCTGCGGATGAAACATTACAGGCTCTATGTGGAACTGAGCCAAAAACATGGATTCACTCCCTGCGCATGGGATGATGGAGGGAATTTCCGCATCATGGAAAGAGGGGCCGGTGATTGGAATGAGATCAAGGATATCCTGATCCATACAACATCCACCGCGCCCGGTAACCTGCAGATATCAGTCCACCACGACACCATGATTTTGCTTGAGTGGAGCAATATGTTGCCCGACTATGACAGCATCATCATTGAGAGGAAAACCACCCTGACAGACTTTTCCGGGTTTGCCGTTCTACCTCCGGATTCCGGTAGCTTTATCCATTCTGTTCCCTTCCCCAATCAGTATCACTACTATCGCATCATCGCACAGTATCTTAGCGACAGCAGCCTCTATTCCCAGCCTGCCAGGATCTTCATGCCTTTGTATGTTCCGGTTGAACGGAGGCCGTTCCTGGGTGAACCCCTGGAGATTCCCGGGACCATCGAAGCGGAACACTTTGACCTGGGAGGAGAGGGTATTGCCTACCATGATATGGACAAACTGAACATAGCGGGGGATTACAGGCCCGACGAAGGTGTGGATATCTATGATTGGAAAGGGGAAGGCTATCATGTGGGGAATGCCCTGCCCGGTGAATGGATGGAGTATACGGTGGACGTGGCAATGGATGGAGAATACCTGGCGGAGGTGCAGCTTGCAGCATTGCAGGACGGCGGGAAATTTGCCATTCGTGTGGGTAGCACCCAATCGGATACCCTGGAATCAAAAAGCTCCGGAAGCTGGTTGACCACAACAGTCGTTTCTACCACCATGCAACTGGATTCCGGACAACAGATCATGCGCTTCAGTGTGATCGATGATCCCCTGTTCCATATCGACAAAATGATCTTCACCCTGAATACCAATTCGACGGAGTGGCTCACTGACCCGGGGGACCGGATCAGGATCACCGGCGATCCGGATCACGCCCTGTTGATCCGGCACTGCGGGGCAACTTCTACATCCCTGATCAGGGTTTACAATATGACCGGATCGCTGGTCGCAGTCCGCAGGACCGGCCCCGACCAGGCCGTCAGGATGGGAACGTCAGATTGGGCACCCGGAATATATATCATCACGGCCTTATCCGGATCGAGGGTCGACCGCATAAAGACGATGATCCGTTCCCGCTGAGAGAACCGGCAGTGGCCCGTCAGTCAAAATAATTGATATACCAGTTGTTCTCGTCCAGGAGAAGGGCATACATCTGATCCCTCTTTTCCGGGGGGAACTTCGATGAGACAGCCTCGGCCAGGAAGGAGGGATCGTTCCTTCGTTTTGCCACGCGCATCAGATCATAGAACCTTTCCCCCTCGAAGGCCAGTTCCCTTGCCCGTTCATCCATGATCTGCTGCTCCAGGTACTCCTGCTTTGCCTGAAAATTGCCCCTAAGGTCAATGTATCCGATCACTTCATTGGTGAACGGGTCATGGAGATAATTGATGTCTCTGACCGATATCCCGTCATTGGAACTTCCCAGTCCAACCCTCCCCCGGACCCCTACTTCCACCCTGCCGGCATCCCGGGTGTAATTGCTTCCGTCATTCAGGATCCCCAGGGCTGCATCAATGTTCTGCTTGACTCTCTGGTTCTGTTCGTAGGCCCAGTAGGTATAGATCTCGGCCATGTAAAGATGGATCCCCCCTGCCCGGTATATAATGTAGTTCGCATCCTGGTCGAAACGGTTCTTTCCGAGGGAATATTTCCAGACAATGGTATCCATATTCTCCATAATAGCCCTGGAGCTCCGGTCATCGCCATCCCTCCTCAACAGGACCATATTATCATATTCCTCGGGGCTGATGGGCTCGCCGTTTTTCCTGACATAGTTATATGAAACCCGGATACCACGGTAATAATCGGATGGACTACCGGGATTGTCCATTTTGGTCCTTTCCGGTTGGGTGTTGTTTTTGATGATCACCTGGTTCCTGAAAACCGACTCCCACTTCAGGATGGCCTGGTAGGTAGGTTTCAGCATATACTGGTGGGGCGTCCAGGGTTCAAAGAATTTCTGGAACTCGTTCTGCTGAAAATAGGTCTTGTCGAACCAGATGGTATAGATATGCTCCTCATTGCTGATATCGGTAAAAATAGTATACCACGCGGTATAACCGAAACTCATGTCCAGATGGTAACGGTAATTCTCGGAGGTGTTATGCATGATCTTCCGGAAATTCCTCGCCGCCTTCACCAGATCCCCCTGTGTCAGGTACATCTGTCCCAGCAGTGCATACATGGCCCAATCATTCCAGATGGTCACCTCCCAGGTAAGGTCGTTGTTGTTGATATAGTGGTTGACACCCACCGCCTTGACTTCTCTTTCCAACTGGTTGGTAAAATGATCGATCACCAGCTCCTCGTCCCAGTATTGCTTTTCAAGGGTAATGGGTTCATTATAGGTTGTATCGTTATGATACCCGTCCTTGTCAAAAACAATATGGACGCTGTCTATGTAAGTTCCCGGTGATTCCACATAGTCCAGGATCTCTTCCATGGTGGTCAGGGATTCATGGATGTAGGGGACCTTCCCGTAGATCCTCACCGCATTGAAATAGGCCCACGCCCGCATGCACAATGCTTCCCCGTAGAGCCTGTCGTAGTTGCTGACCGGACTCTCGGGATCCAGCACCTCGGGATGTTCCCGCTCCAGCACCAGTATAAAATTATTGCATGCCGAAATGAGCTTGAACAGGTTTGTAGGGGAAGCATACTTGTTGGTCCTGGACGGGTTGAAATTATAGATTTCCACCATATCGGCACTGGCACTGGGAGTGATCTCCAGAAGATCTCCCCGAAGCTCGCCCAGGATCAGCAGTTGTTCCGCCAGATCCTGTTGCAGCCCATACATTCCCATTTCAATGGAACGGTATTCATACCAGTCCTCGAAAAGCCTGTCCTCCGTGATTTCCAGTTCCTGTTCCGGTCGCAGGAACTTCTCACACGAGGGCATCGCCATCAATCCCAAAGCCGCTATCACCGGCAAAATGGAATATTTCAAAAATGATTTCATCGTTTTGCTTTTTACTTCCATTACAAACCAAGATTGATCCCCAGGATAAATTGTCTGGGAATCGGGGCCAATCCGTAATCGATCCCCTGGTAAGCCTGTGAATATGAAGAGGAGAACTCCGGATCATACCCCAGGTATCCGCTGACGGTAAAAACATTTGTGGCCGACAGATAAAACTCGGCATTTTTGAACATCAGGAACTGTGACGGAATCCTGTAACTGAGCCTGATGAATTTCACCCGAACGAATGACCCGTCCTCGATCCATCGGGTGGAAAAATCTGAATTACCCACCGGATCTTCCCACAGGGCCCTGGGCACATCGGTCTCCTGACCGGCATATTGCCACCTGCTGAGCACATGAGCACTCTGATTCTCCAGCCCGGACATCTTCTCGTTCTGGTAACGTACATAATTGAAAACTTCATGGCCGTACATGAAATTCACCGAGGCGCTCAGCGTCCATCCTTTATAGGAAAATGAATTGATCACGCCTCCGAAATAATCCGGCAGCGGTGATCCTATCTCCGTTTTGTCGTACTCGTCGATCACCCCGTCAGGCGTTCCCCCGGGACCCGAGAGATCCTCGAAGATCGCATCCCCCGCACCGAAGGATATCCCCCTGTCGCTGACCAGATCCGCCTCTGCAGCCTCTTCCTGGGTTGAAAATACGTCCCGGTAAACCAACCCGTAAAAACTGTTGGCCGGAGAACCGGTCCGGTTCACCTTCTGCCCGCCCGGTACATCATACACCAGCCTGTCTCCCTTGAGACGGGTCACCTCGTTCTGCAGGGTGGAAAAGGCTGCATTCAGGTCCCACTGAAAGTTCCTGCAGTTGATCAGCCTGATGAAAGTCCCCAGCTCCCATCCGCTGTTTTTCATGCTGCCTCCGTTCTCCACCACATATTCGTATCCCAGAAAGGATTCAACGGGCGAATAGATGACCATATTGTCGGTAGTGGAGACATAGTAATCCACATTGAGGCTGAGCCGGTTCCCGAGCAATGCCAGGTCCAGGCCTCCATCCAGCATGCTCACTGTCTCATAGGTCAGGCTTTCGTTGGGAATGACCGCCGGGTATAGCCCCACGGTCTCGCGAAACCTGACCGCCCTGTAGAAATCGGTGGCGGTGGATTCCCCGAAGTCATCATTTCCGGTCCGTCCTGCCGTGAACCTGATCCGGAGGTCTTCCAGCCATGCCTGGTTCCTGAGGAAGGGCTCACCGGATACCCTCCATGCAAGTCCGCCCGAATAGAACAATCCGAACGGGATATTCCCCATTTTCAGAGTACTGGCAGCCTGATCACCCACACGGGACGAACCATCCACAGACACACTGGCATTGAACATGTACCTGTCCATAAATGAATACGTGAGATGCTCATACACAGATACCCAGTTCCAGAGCCTGTTCTCTCCCCCGATCTCCCTAAGGTTATTCTGCCCATCCTGAAGATCCCTGTATTCGTCATTCTCATGGGCATTTTTGGTCAGTCCCCAGTCCATCTGGAAACGGTTATTCATCACATGAAAGCCTGTATTGGACGTAAGCCGGTGATTGGTGCCAAATAATTTGTCCAAACTGAAGAACGTATTGTTATAGATGGCTGTCAGATCGTTATTGGTGCCTTTCGAAACATTGATGGCTTCTTTATTGTAGTAGAGCTCCATCCCGCGGTTGGGCTGAAAGACCCTTTCCTTAAGCACATCGTAATTGAAGCTGAACTTGCTGATCACCGACATATCCCTGTTGATGGTCCCCTCCACACCCATGAAAGCAACGAAACTGTAATTGTTGTTGTACGCCTCGTAGTTCTCGATGGTGGCCAGCGGATTACTGATCCCGATCTCGTCGACCTCGGACAGTATCTCCGTTTCCCTTTCTTCCACATCATACTGGTAGGGATTCAGCAAGGGCGATTTTGCCAGACTGGTAAGGATCGGGCTGGTCTCTTTCACCATCGCCGATTCCTTCAGATTGGAATTGTTGTAGTTCAGGGATACTCCTGCATCCATCTTCAGCCAGGTAAAAATGTTCAGCCGGCTGATAAACCGAAGGTTGTATCCCTGGTATCCTGTATTTTTTACAATCCCGTCACTGTCCAGATAGCCGAAGGAGAGACCATACCGTGCGATCTCATCTCCGCCCTTGACCTTCACGTTCATGTTATAGAGGAGTGCATTGTCAAAGATCAATTCCTGCCAGCGGGTATCATGCTGATAGTCGATAAACCTTTCATCCTCTTCCTCCAGGAAAAGCGTCGGATAGGCTTCCCTCACATTTTCCTCGTTGTCGCCCGAAGAGAACAGGATCTCATTCATCAGGGTTTTGTGCTGGGCGGCATTCAACTGGGGAATATATTCCGGAGGTGCCAGGGAATAACCGGTTCTCAGGTTCACTTCAATGGATGTCTGTGTCACACTCGGATCCAGAGTTTCTATCATGATGATCCCGTTGGAACCCCTGGATCCGTATACCGACCCCACTGCAGGATCCTTGAATATGAATGTCCTGGAGATGTCAAAGGGATTGATCCCCAGCAGCGCGTTGTATTCATACCCGGCAAGATTGGACTTGAAAAGTCCGTGCGAGATAAGGGGGAAACCATCCACCAGGTAGACCGGCTGGTTGGAAGCATTCAGCGACCTGACTCCCCGAAGCATGGTGGCTGCGCCGCTGCCGGGCATCCCCGAGCTGTTCACCACATGCATTCCGGGCACCCTGCCCTGCATATGCTGGTCCACGGTCAGCGAAGCGGTTTTGGAGATATCGTCCGTGTTCAGTTCGGTATATGCAGGTACCATATCCCGCCGGGCAAAAGGCCTGGAAAGGAGCATGATCTGGTCATCACCGGAATAAAGATCCACCGGTGTCAGGTACACCGTCAGTTCATCCCTGTGGTTCAGGTAGATCCTACTCATCTTGTAATCAGCTGCGGGTGAGACAATCAGCCATTCCTCGCCTGTGACAGAAGGAATGGTAAATTTCCCTTCCTCATCGGTGACCACCGGCATCAGGCTGGATTCTTCGATGCTTACCGCAACACCGGAAATGGGTTCATTCCTGCTTGACTTGATCACCCCGGTAACCATGGTGGTATCCTGGGCCCTGAGATCGAAGCATCCGAAAACCATCCCGGCTGCCAGCAGAAACACTCCTCTCCGCTTCCATAAAGTCAGTATCCTGAATAACAGTTTCATTGAATCCAGTTTTAGTTTATTCATCAAAAGGAAAGAATTCGATATAATCGATCACCAGCCCGTTGTTGGTCACCCCTCCGGGCCCCCTGTATTCGAACCTGATCATGGTCTCCCCATAAGCCTGTCTGTTCTCGATCCAGCAGTCAAACCTGTTGTATCCTCCTTCCGGCCGGTATACACCTTCGTGCACGCTCCACCAGATCTCCCGGTTCCTTATATAATCGTAGTAATCCATGGTCATGACCAGCTCGTCATTTACATAGATGTCATAGATCCCTCCCACGTACATGTGGGTTCTGACCACCATCAGGTATCTCCCCGGGAACAGGTTCTCCACATTGAACTCGAGACTGAATGTACCGGAATATCCTTTATCGAAAAGTACCCTGAGGATGGAATCATTGGATGCAGTGGGGACCAGTTCCCGCAGGGGCGGATAGGATTCATCGCTGACAACTTCGGTTTCTTCCGGATCCCAGGCGAACTTATTGAGACCGATCCTGAGCAACAGCCATTCTCCCTCGAACCTGTAGGATCCGCCGAAAAGTGTATCCGGAACCTCAAAATCCATATAATTATATGCATAACCGTTGCTGCAGATGGTTTTATCAGCAGGACGGTAATTGATCACCACACTGTCGCCCAGGATATTTTTCATTTTCAGGGTATCCTTCCGTGGAGGAAGTGTAAATTCATGTTCTTCCAGCATGTTCTCAAATACGCCGTGTTCCAGGAGATACGGGATCAGGATCTCGTTCTGCCATTCCCTGGGAATATCGGTATGGTCCTGGTAAACAGAGCCCAGGGTCTGTGCCATTTCATCAAGGGCTGCATTGTAATCATCCTCCAGGGGGAAAACAAGGGTCGCGGTCTTGTACCTGAACTCCTCGCTGACAGGAAAAAATTCCTCCTCAAATTCATTGTATTCAATAGCCACCGTATCGTAGATGGTGTTGCCGAATTCGTCAAATCCCAGCGGCCGGCTTTTTTCCCTGTCCAGGATAATGGAGTCCTGGCTGTCGATATATGCTTTCAATACGGGGTTGTTGACAGCGTAAAACTCATAAAGGTTCGGCCTGGGGAGAGCAACCTCCTCCAGGATGAAATACTTTCCGTTCCTGTAGAGCGGACTCTCATAGGTCAGTTCGATCCCGTCCAGGGTGATAGAATTGCCTGATCTTTCAAAAAGTGCGAATTTTTCACCAAGCATCTGAACCTTTCTCTTGCCGGATACATTCATGGACTGAAGAAAATGCCTGGAAATATAGTAATCCAGCATGGTACGGGTCACAATGCCGGTATCCAGGTAGCTGCTGAACGCATCATTCGTCGGGATGAACAGGGTATAGGAATCATTGCCTTTGAACAGGGTGTCATATTTAAACTCCTGAATATATCCGGCAAAGGTGGAGAGCTCCCCGTCATTCTGTATGACCTCCCAGATATTCTTATCAACGGTTTCGGGCTGATCGTGATAATGTTCTTCCCACTCCTTTCGCTCGCAGCTGAGCAGAAGTATAAAAGGAACCAAAGCGATCGCACTGAATTGTATATTCATTTCTGCTCGTTTTTTTAATAGGGTTCAAACCTTATATAATCCCAGTTGAACCGGCCCGGGATCAGTGACCTGACCTCGACGGTATGTTCTTCGTACCTCAGGAAATTGATGGTCCCCAGCTCGATCTGTGCAAAAGGATTGCTGGAACTTCCACCGGTGGAAAGATCGATCAGTCCCCCGAGATTCTTCCCATCTATAAAGACCTCGATCAGGGCATTATCGGCATTGTAAGCCTCTGCACCGAAAAGGGCCATATAATTTCCCTGGACAATCTTTGGAATGTGGTAGGTAATCGTGAAATCCCCGTCCATAAAAAGATAATCCTGACTCCAGGCCGGATGGTCCTCGCTGGCCTCCTTGACATAAAACAGGTCCGTACCCGACCAGGTGATGTTCTCAAGGGCGGTAAACTCCTCCACCAGATATTCACCCGGTTCCTCAGCCAGTTCATTGAAGAGGTTTTCTTCATGGAACTGGAAAGTCATGGTCTGTCTGGAAGGCCTGACCTGTTCCAGGACCTGATCGATGAAATGAACGGCGCCACTCTGGGTGAGGATATTGCTCTGATCGTAATAGAATCCCACATAATCCACGATGGTCGTATCGCCCTGATGGACAATGGTGTCGAAGACCTGTTTCCCTTTATTGATCAGCAGGTCGAGACCAAGCCCGTTAATGTTTAACGGAATATCCGAATAGGTGCTGTAGTTGGTGCTGACCTCGGCAAAATCATCCAGGAACCTGGTTTCGTTCAGCATATGGTAGGTGACGAAATTATAGAGGGGATTATTGATACTGGTATAATCGGTCTGACCGGGACTGATATACCCGGCCAGGTCATCGAAGGTCTCAATTCCCTTCCGCCGGTACACGGAATCGTGTTCCACCAGCAGTGTGAAGGGCCTCCCCTGTGCATCCTCCTCCTTCATGTTCAGATTGAAAGTTTCCTGCATTCCTGTTGCATCCACCGCTTCCCTGAAAATAGAATATCCCTCATGCTGTTCCAGCCAATCATAGGTAGTGAGGGTGATCGGGCTCAGGGCAACGCTGATCACATGGACCCAGCCGTTGGAGGTTTCAATGTTGGGCTCGATGACCGGAGCCTGGTTATTGATCATATAATAGGAAGTATCGGTCTCCACTACAAAACTGACCGTAAGGATATCATCCGAAAGGGTCCTGTCTGGCAATGCCCCGAAGGGAAAATCATCAGCATTGATCCCTCCGTTCACCACATGATAGCGGGAAAGGGCGGCTGCATATTCTTCATCGGCCAGCAGTTCCTCTAATGAAGTGAACTGATCACTCTGTTCAATAAAACGATCCATGGCATCGTTGTCGGGCAAAAACAGGGTATATCCCGTCCTGTCGGGATTGTAAGCCCCGACGGTCTTGTCGATCCCTCCCTCTTGAAGGACCCTCAGGAAATCGGAGAACCTGTCCTCTTTTTCCAACATGTAATCAAGAATCGTCATGTCGATCATGTCCTCAAACCCGGCTTCGACAGGATCAGGCTCACAGCTCCTGAAACCGGCAAGTAACACAACCAATCCTATGACAACCAGCAGTTTTTCCATCGTTTTAAAAGATATAATAGGGATTCTGTAAAAGATTGGGGTTCCGTTCAACCTCCGTCTCATAGATGGGCAGATACCATCCCAGCGGGTTGGTCAGTTTGGTGGCCAGGATCCTCTTCTGTGTGGATGGCACGCTGGAGACTATGATCTCAATGAGATCGTTTTTCCGGCTGAAATTATTCCTTCTTCCCATTCTGACCAGGTCAAACCATCGTTTGCCTTCAAAGGCCAGCTCCAGCGCCCTTTCCTGCAGGATCGCATCTTCATAGGCCTGGGGTGAATCCGGCAGGCTCAGCGGGGTGACATCCGCCCGGCTGCGGATCTCATCATTGATAATCTCCAGTGCCTCCGAATACCGTCCGAGCTGGGAAAGAGCCTCTGCTTTCATCAGGAGTACATCTGCCAGGCGGTATACGATCCAGTTGCAGCTTCTCTGTACAGAACCCGACCGGACCGTCTCCCCGTCGGGCGACCTCCCCACATATTTCCAGATGATGAAATCATCCTCCCCGTATTTCCGGATGGATGCATCCTCTCCCCGGACAAATTCCCTTGAGAATTCGATCCCGAACATCTCAATGGCCTTCTGACTGGGATCATAACTGTAACTTTGCCGCTGTGTCATCCCGTACAGGCTGTTGGGCTGGTTCAGCTGGTCGTTGAACTGGAATTCGAAGATCCCTTCAAGGGTATTGCCCGGATAGAACAGCTCGAACCACCTCGCACTGGGCATCAGTTCATACAGATCACTATTCTCGATCCGCTCCACATATTCGATCACATCCTCATACTCGAACAGCCACAGGGAAATATCCGCCATCAGGGCATCGATAGAACCTTTGGTGGCCCGGCCCCTGACCTCAGCCAGGGTCTGGTATCCGTCCGTGGTGGCGACGGGACGGATCGCATCCAGGTCCTCCAGAACCAGTCTGAGCAACTCATCCCCGTCCATTTTGGAAGGATAGACATCGGCATCGTCCGCTTCGGTGGGTTCGGTTATATAGGGTACATCCTTGAAGATCCGCACCAGGTAGAAATAGGCAAGGCTCCGAAGAAAATGCGCTTCCGACAGATACCCCTGCAACTGGTAATCAGTAAAGGTATTGTCGATTTCCCTGACCAGGGGGGCATTTTTGATGATCTCGTTGCAGTAGTTGATGACCTTGTAGAAATCCGCCCAGTTGCACAGCCAGTTATCGGGATAGATGTTGCTCTCGGCCACCATCCGTTCACCTTCGCCCAGATTCACGTCCCCTGTGACCATGTCTGCCCGGAGTTCACCGTACCTGAAGAGCTTGTCATCCAGGGAAGCAAAGGTTTCATAGGCCCCCATCACCACTGCATCGACATCTTCTTTTGATTGCCAGAACTCCTCCCGGATCAGTCCCTGTGGCGGTATGAGATCCAGCCACTCTTCACAACCCACGGAAAGAATCATGATCGTCAGCAGCAGGAATATTTTTGCTTTATGTTTCATTGTCATTGATTTTATCAAATGCTAAAATCCGATGGCCACACTCATTGTCAGGATTTTCGGCGGTGGCGTGTTGGCCCTGTCCACCCCGATCCAGAAAGGATCCGTGGCATCTTGTCCTACTTCCGGATCCTGTCCCGAATAATTGGTTACGGTCAGTATCTTACGTGCGCTGAATGCCAGGTTCACCGACCTCAGATTCAGCCTGTCACACCAGTCCTGTCTGAGCCTGTAGCCTAATTTCAGGTTGATGAGCCTCAAATAATCGCCCGGCTCCACATACCGGTCGGAACCCAGATTGTTGGCAGGATGATTCAGGTAAGCCCTGGGGATCATGCCTTCCTCGTCCTGACCCTGCACCCGCCACCTGCTCAGCACCGCTTTGCTCTGGTTGTTCCTGTCATTCATTCCCTCGGTATCGATGGCCACCTGGTTGACAATATCAAAACCCAGCCTGTAATGAAAGCTGCATGCAAGGTCAAAATTCTTATACCCCACGGAAGTTCCGAACCCTCCGATGAAATCGGGATTCGAATCCCCGATAAAGACCACATCGTTGAGGTCGATCTTCCCGTCATGGTTGATATCCTCATATTTGGCATCCCCACCCCTGAAGACATAGGTTCCCAGGTAGGTCATGGGCAGTGGATTCCCTTCTTTGTCACGGATCACGTTCCCGTTAGCATCCCTGGCCATGGCATCCGCGTCAGTAGGATAGACCCCGAGGTACCTGAACCCGAAGAACGAACCAATCGGTTCCCCCTCCATCACCCTGAGCGGATACTGGCCGTTCCCGATAGCGGTGGAACGCTCGGTATTGAAATTGTCAGGCAGGTCCAGGAAAGAGTTCACATTCTGCGACGTATTCAGATTGACCGACCAGTCGAAGAACTCGCCTTTGATGATGGTGAAATCGGCCATGAGTTCCCAGCCTTTGTTCTCCAGCTGGCCCCCGTTCAGGAAAGTGAAACGGTCATAACCCGATGAGGTGGGAATGAAATAAGGATCGAACAGCAAATCGGAGGTAATCTTCTGGTACACATCAGCTTCAAGATAAATCCTGTAATTGAGCAGGTTCAGCTCCAGGCCGATGTTATAGGAAGACTGTGATTCCCACTTCAGGTTATCCAGTTGCACGCTCTGCGGCACGATGGCCGGGTAAACCATGTACTGGCCGTTCGGAGTGGATTCATAGGTGGCAAAGCGTGCATATGCCTGACCCGGCTGTCTGCCGGAAATCCCCCAGCTGAACCTGAGCATGCTGTCGTCCAGCCACTGGTACAACTGCATGAAGGGTTCGCTGGAAAACCTCCATCCCAGGGAGATACCCGGGAAGAGCCCCCACCTGTAGTTGGCGCCGAAGGCCGACGAGGCATCGGCCCTCACCACGGTCTGTATCAGATATTTATCCTTGTACTTATAGTTGATGTTGGCCAGGGCTCCCAGCGACCTGGTTTCTCCCGAGCCGGTCCCGATCCAGTTGATCTGTCCGTCAATGGCCGGATCCTGGATATCGGTGCTGGGGATCTTGTTGCTCTGAAGGTTCATCCATTCCCAGCGGCTCTGACTGGTGATCCAGGTAAGGGCCCCGGTCAGGGAGTGGTTCTGATTCGTGAACGGCGAATCAAAAGCCAGTTGGGTCTCTGTCCTGATGGAGGAATTGATGTTATTGCTCTCCTCCGCTTTGTTGACCGTCCACGCCAGCCAGTCCGTTCCCAGAGCGTTGTAAGGTAGATAGGTCTGTGTCTTGGCCCCTTCGTACTGGAAGGAGATCGTTTCATTGATGGTGATCCAGTCGTTGATGTTGTAATGCAGCCGGAAGGTATTCTGAAGATTGTTGGACCTTTGATTGTTCTTATCCAGGTTGGCCACCGCCACCGGATTGAAATAGGTTCCCCCGTAACCCTGGTAACTGCTGATGGGAGTGAAATACTCCCCGGTGGGGATCCCGAACGGGTCGTATTCCCAGATGCTCATGTTGGGTGACTTGATCAGGGCCATCTGACGCACATTTTTTCTTTCAATGTTCACATGATTGTTTGTGTTCCGGTTGAAATAATTGAACTGGATGGTGAAGATCAGTCTGCGCGAAAGATAGTAGTCCAGGTTCACCCGGGTGGATATCCTCCTGGAATTGGTGTTGATGGTGGTACCCCCCTCGTTTACATAGCTGACCGAGGTGAAATATCTCGTTTTCTGTCCCCCCCCGGCGACCTTGAAGTAATGGTCATTGGTAAGGCCATTCTGGGTGATCTCCCCCAGCCAGTCTGTATTTGCCGAATAGTTATAGAAATCAGAAAAATCCCTGTCATATGCGATCTCGCGGGGAATATCGAATACCCCGTAGGCATTGTGCCACTCTTCCAGCTGGAGCATGATGTACTCATTCCCGTCCAGCATGGGAATGGCCGGAGGCTGAATGTTGAGGCTGGGCTTGTACTGGTAATCGAACTGGACCTTCCCCAGCCTTCCGGTGTGGGTTTCAATGAGCAGGACCCCGTCCGCTCCCTGGGAACCCCAGACCGCCGTGGATGCGGCGTCTTTCAGTACCTCGACGGACTTGATGTCCTGTACGGCAATGTTGATCAGGTTCCCCAGGTCTTCCGTATCAGCAGAGCTGATATCAAAATTATCCCGGTCGATCCGGAATTGCGGTACCCCGTCCACAACGACCAGGGGCTGGCTGTTCCCCATAGAGCTCAGGCCCCTGATCACCAGCTGGGAACCGGAACCCGGGTCACCTGAAGCACTGATGATATCCAGTCCGCTGATCTTTCCCTGAAGCGCATCGGTAGCTGACAGGACCCCCGAATCCTGCATTTCGATCAGATCGATCTTTACTGATGAGGAAGCCTTGTCCCGCTCGTCAATGTTGGTCAGACTGAACCTGGATTGGGCTTCCGCCGTGATGGTCACCTCTTCCAGTTCCACCTGGGTGGGATTCAGCTCAATGGACATGACCCGGCTCGGATCGGGCTCGATCTCAATGGTTTCGTAACCAATCACACTGATCCGCAGGGTATGGGACAGGTCCTTCATCTCCAGTACAAAGTCCCCGTTCACATCGGAAATGGTTCCATTGATGATCCGGTCCTCTTCATCGTATTCAATGATGTTGGCACCGATCACGGCAATACCTTCCTCACTGTCGGTCACCCTTCCCCTGATGATCCTGTTCTGCTGGGAGTAGCCGTCTGCAAAACATAGCATCAGGGCCAGTGCGAGTAAAATGGCTGTGCTGGTCTTTTTCATCATATGATTATAATAATATCGCCTTGACTGAATTAATCGGTGTCCACCTCATCAAACAGCAAAACCCTGTCTATCTCATGTAGCACCCGGCTGATAATGAGATTTCTGAAGACTTCGTTCCCTTCACCCGCGTCCCTTCCGGTCATGATATTGGTGACCTCAGATTCTTCAGCGGTTGCATAATCGGCTCCCTGGTCATCCGGGATCCTGATCACATCCACCCCGGGATCAATATAGATCTTTGAGAAAACGGTCGTGAAAGCCGTGGATGTCTCATCGATCCGCGCCGTCTCATAATAGCCCGGGGGACTGCTCCCGTCGGTGAAGATCAGGGCTCCCTGAACGAAATGAAATTTCAGGAAATCCCGTAATGACTCGCCTTCCAGGGTGTCGACCTGGTACTCATCCAGGGCCGCCTCGGTGGGGATAAATACAGTATAGTTTTCATTTTCAGAAAGATAAGTGTACCGCGATTCACGCTCGTTGGCCAGTCCTGAGCGGAGCATCTGGTCATGGAAATGGGGAAAATCGCTCCGTATTTTCTGATAGATATTGGTGGCCGAAAAGCTGAACCAGTTCTCAATATCGTAGGTAACCCCGTTATCGGATTCCGTGCTGATCTGGAACGGGTAATTCGGTTGCAGTTCAAGACCCTGGTACCCGATGGAAGTGGCGGCGGTCCCTCTCACTTCACCCGTTTCATTGTTCACGACAATATAATTTCCCGCCAGGTTCCTGATGAATTCCCTGCGCGGCTGGCCTGTGGGACCCCTTACACCGATATGGTTCATAACCAACGTTCTCAGTGAGTTTGTATTGATCGGATATTCCCGGACCGAGCCTGCAGTGGTAAACAGGGAGAACCTCCCGTCCCGATACAAAAGGGATGAATCCTGGGATGTATTGGTATTGGATTCCATAAAGAACCTGTAATCCTGTCCTTCCCTTTTCAGGGCAGAAAGAAGTCCCGCCTCCTCAATGGCATACATGACCTTCGAATATCCCCTCAGCAGGTACGCAGGGCCCGCCACGCTCTTAAAAACACGGGGCGTCACCGCATCGCTCAGCCCGATGAAGGTAGAATTGCTGCCGAACCTGGTATGCACAATATCGGAGGGATTCATCGTAACCCTGTCCATCTCCCCGTTATAAAAACCCCTCTCAAAATCGGTGGGGTAAATGGTATTGGGGGCCATGTGCGTGTTTACCAAAATCCTGAGAATATTATCAGGGGTTGCTTCCAGGGTATTCCACCTGTTTGATCCCACGAAGTATTCGTCCCAGAATTCCTGGAAAGCGGTATTGGTGGGTGCCATCAGACCATGGTGATACCGGATGGTCACGTTATTGGGAAGACCGAAGGTCCCTGACGGGGGACTGGTCTGCTCGTTCAGAATATCAAAGGTGAGGCCCGGATAGGTGAGATCAAAAAGGGAATCCACGACGAAACCTTCCTCAGCTCCTGGCTGGTCGAATGTCTTTTCCTCATTGTATTCAAATAAAGGGAAAAGGTTGATCAGGTCCAGAAAATCGGAATAGGACTCTCCGCCGGGTTCGGATTCGAGGATCTGAAAGGCATTCGGCAGCGGGTCCACCACCCTGTCGATCCTGTAGATGAATCCGTTCTCTGCAAAAATCTCATCACCCATGATCTTTCCGGAGGAGAAATAGATGTCCTCTGAGCTTTCGATGGAGCGGCCAAAATAAAACTCATAATCGTCCGTGCTGAGATCATATATATCGAAATATTCCCTGTAAAATATGGGTGCATACTTCCTGGAATCTGTGGCAACGATCCGGTTCCAGTCGGATTCCGTGGTATCTACGATCTTGAGCGATCCGCCCCGTTCCTGTTCCACCCCCAGTTTTCTGTTGCTGTCCATAAGGAGGGTCTGTCGCTTAAAACCTCTGGGCTTGTTGTTTTTCAGATCAAGCGTGTCGATCCATCCATACACATCCAGCGTCCTCAACTGGTTCTTTGTCCATGGATTCTGCACAATGTGATACCTGACGATCTCGGAAAGCAGCGGCAGGGGAATTTCCTCAACAGAACTGTATGGATGGGACTGAAGATAATCAGAAAAAGCTTCATTGGAAGGGGCAAACACGGTATAACTTCCTGATATGTCGATGATGGTATCATATCCGGTGTATTCCAGGCAAAGGGCGAAGGTGGAAAGGTCTTCCTGCTCTTTGAGCTGGGTATACAATTTCCCCACGAGCCAGTCCGGTCTTGCATATTTATCCGCCTCAGATTCCGGCTCACACCCTGCCATGATGATCAGAAGAAGGAAGGCCGGGAGGGCCAGCATGCTGTTTCTTATCATATCTTTCAGTTAAATCATTGGTTCCGGCACCCACGATGGTCAGGATCAGTGGTGCCGCTAAAATCATTCAGGAATTGTTTGCAATCGATTGCTTCTCTCAAGAGTGGATCTCCTAATTTTTCACAAAAAGTGGTTTTTTCACAAAGAGTGGTTCTGTTAAATCTCACCAAGAGTGACTTCAAATATAAAAAATGTTCATAATTCTTCGATACTTTCTTGATCTATTTAGAGCCAATCCTGATTATAAACACCTGTTCATGAGCAGGAATCTTTCATCTTATGGAACGCTCCATTTCAACTATTGATTTTTATTGTTAAATTGGATGGCGATTATCTATGCTTTTCAATAAAAATGCCTTTTTTCATAAAAACCTAACTAAAATCTTAAAATCATGAGTAAAGAAAAAGGAAGCGGCATTTCCAGAAGAAGGTTCCTGGGAACCACTGCCGCTGCAACCGCAGGTTTTACCATTATACCCAGCCACGTGGTCAGCGGACTGGGATACACCCCGCCCAGTGACAAGCTGAACATCGCCGGGGTGGGTGTTGGCGGAATGGGCCATACCAACCTTCAGAATATCCAGGGCCAGAACGTCGTGGCACTCTGTGATGTGGACTGGAGATATGCAAAAGAA
>JBNJEV010000052.1:0-18895 GCA_051746185.1 Bacteroidota bacterium | reverse complement strand
GCATACAGGGAGAGGATGCGGTCGATCATCCCCCCGGCCTCACTTCTCAGCGAATCCGCCAGTCCGGTTTTCCCGGCATGGTCATAGAGATCCGCCATCTCGCGCATCATCCATGCATACCCGGCATTGAAGGAGGGGACGATGTGTATGTAGGTGGGGACACACTCCAGCAGGTTCCAGGGGTCATCCCCGAAGTCGGCCAGCCTGTAAGCCTCCTGTTCATACCCCTCTTTCCCGTAAGGAGAGAGGTTCTTCCAGTTCAGGGCGTAGGAATGCAGGTGCTCCATTACGCTCTTTCCTGCGATGGTGTCCTGCAGAAAACCGAAATCCCGCGAAACGGTCACATAGGAGCGGACCAGCTGGAAGAGGGCCCAGTAGTTGGCCGAGTATCCGTTGCCCACGCCCCGGCCCCCGAAGTTGTCCTTTCCATAGTGTTCGGAGGGATCGATCAGGATCCATTCCGAAAGGTGCTCTTTCATCATGTCCGGATCGACCACCGCCCACAGGGTGGACCATTCGGTGATATCCCAGAAAAAGGTGATGGAAGCCCCCCATCTCGGTCCCCCGGTCAGAAAGACCTTCTCATGTTCCGGCAGATGGGTGTTCATCAGATACAGCAGGGTGAGCGGACCTGTGTAATAGACCTTGCTGACTTTCTCATCGGAGGTTTCCAGTACCGGGAAGCATCCGGAAAAGATCCCGTTGTCCGGCCGGAACATGGCCTGCCACCTCTCTTCCCAGGTCCGGTCCACCGAACCGAACACCGAATCGAAATCTGCACTCCACCGGTCAAGGTTGCTTTCCACGGTCCCCCGTTGATCACCCCAGGTCATCACATACCGCAGGGAGAAAGTCTCCCCGGGTGACATCTCCTTTTGCCAGGAGGCGGTACCCCCGCTGTTTTTCACATCCACCCTGCCGGGCTTCCGGAGGATGCGGAAACCGGTGATGGCCTCCGTTTCATGATCCCTGACCATCAGGGTGCTGTTTTCCACCGTTGCGGAATATTTTTCAGCCTCCAGGATCTCCTGATCGGAAGGCCATCTGGCGGTCTTCGTGGTGGGGGTGGGCTTGCCGTCGATCAGTTCCACCACCTGCTCCCTGGATTCGTTCATCCCGGTCCCCAGATATTTGCGGACATTTTCCACCTCGTCATCCCGTACGGTGGTCTTTCCGTCCAGTTTGGGATAGGGATACCACCACTGCCAGTTGCCGCCGTATTTACTGATGAACCCGATCAAATCCAGGGAAAGGTCCAACACGCGCGTTGAATCCGCTTCATTCATCACGCTGACCTCCCACAGCATTCCGTTCTCATCGGGCACCATCTTGACCGTGGAGAACACTTTCCAGTCGTCCGTCCCCCCTCTGCGGACGGCCTGGTGGGGCAGCCATCTGAACATGGATGCCCGGGGGGTTTTACCGTTGAGGCGAAGGGTGCCGGTATGGTATCCGCCGCTGTAGGGAGGGGAGACGAACCAGCTCACGGAGGTCATGTCCCGGTTCAGCAGGGCCTGCCCACGGAAATTCCGAACCGAGGGTTCCATATCGGCCGTGTCGGCAGAGACCCAGATCCCGCCTACCTGTTCCAGCGGGGGGACATGATCCCGGATGCTCCGGTCCTCACTGCCGGACCGGTTACATGATAAAAGGATCGCCATGGTGGTCAGAAAGATGGTTGTGCTTGTCTTCATGGTTTTATGTGTCCAGTTGTTGCAGTGCAAATGCATAGGCGCCCAGGGCGATGGCCCTGCTGGCACCGAGGGCTGATCTTCCCACCCCTGTCCGGGGCAGATCGTCATAGGATATCTTCCGGCTGCTCCGGGGTACGGTGATCTCCCGGATCCTTCCCCTGACAAATTCACTGAATGTCCTCTCATCCTCAAGATTGTAAACCCTGTAAGAGAGACGGGGCAGTTTGTTTCCGCGGAAATCTTCATACCCGCTGTTGATCTCATCGAACATGGCGGGGGCAAAGAGGTCCCAGCCTGCCGTGATCCCCCCTCCCAGTACCACGATCCCGTCGATCAGGGCCATGGTATTAGCGATGGAGTTTCCCAGTCCCTTCCCGAATTGGATGAATGCTTCCCTGGCAGCTTCCGCATTCCCCTCTTTTTTCCCCGTGGCAATGTCGTGTATCTCACCGGGCATCGGTGTGCGGTCAAAGGGCGTGGAGGAAAGATCTCCGTATACCCGCCGGATGGCACGGGTGCTGACACTTTCTTCCGCATTCCACCGTGGATGGTACCGGTTCAGTGTATTATGGATCTCCGCCCCCGAAGAACTGTTCCCCACGATCATCTGCTGATCCAGGACGATCCCTGCTCCGAATCCGGTCCCCAGCGTAAACCCGATCAGGCTGTTGTATTGCTTCAGGCTCCCGGCCTCCCGGAGCCGGTGGTTCAGGCGGGGCAGGAATCCGGTCAGCGCTTCCCCGTATGCAAACAGGTTCCCGTCATTGTTGATGTATACGGGGATCCCGAAATGATCCTCAAGCATGGGACCCAGGGCCACTCCCCCCTGAAAGGCTTTGAAGTTGGGGAGGTCACCGATGATCCCGCGGGGATAGTCAGCCGGACCGGGAAAGGCAAAACTGATGGCCGCCGCTTTGTCCGGCAGACGGGCCGAAACCTCTTCGAAACCTGACACCAGGCTGTCCAGGATCTTTTCCAGATCGTCGGGGTGGGAAGGTTTAAGGATATCTTCGACAATCTGCCGGTTCCCTCTGATGGCGGAGAAGACCAGGTTGGTACCTCCCGCATCCAGAGTCATGATGATACGGGGATCGCTTGTATATACAGTATTTTTATCCAGATGATCCGTATTCATTGAACTGTTTTTGTTGTTGATGGTATGATCGTTGCTTTCCCATGGTTTTAAGGATTGGTCCTGACAAATGCCTTGACGGTGGCACATTTTCTTCCTTCCGAGGGTCCGTGGGGACGGATGGTAAAGGCGCCCACCGATGCGGGAAGGATGAAGGTCTCGGCATAATGGACGATAAACGGTTCAAAGTCGCCGGAGGGACTTTCAAGGATGGCTTCTTCTCCTTCCACCAGGTTCATCACGTTCACCCCGCCCCCGGTGTGGTGAATGACCCTGCCGGTGAACCAGTGCCTGCGGGTTTCGATGAATTCCCTTTCGTGCAGGCCGGTCTTCTCCTCCACCCAGCCGTCTCCTTCGGCGATCTTTTCCACCCGGCCCACCAGGTTCCTGCGGGTCCATTCGGTGGTTCGTTCCCACCGGATGTTGTTCACCCCGTGATCCACGTGAAGGGGACGGGGCTTCCCGTCCAGGTTGGTCCGGCCCCAGTCGTACATTTTGAAGGTAAAGATATACGGGGTGGCACTGATCTCCAGGACCATCCCGTTTTTTCCCGAACAGTGGACGGTCCCCGCCGGGATCAGAAAGTGGTCATGTTTCCTGGCCGGGAAGTTCTCAATATATTTTTCCGCATCAAAGGGGATCCCTTCCTGTTCGGCTTTTTTAAGTTTTCCGGCCATTTCCTCCGGATCGATCCCTTCTTTGAGTCCCAAAAAGACCGATCCGTCGGGTTCGGCGTCCATCAGGTAATAACTCTCATCCTGGGTGTAGTGCATTCCGAATTTTTCCTGGATGTATTCCGTCAGCGGATGTACCTGCAGGCTCAGGTTCCCCCCGGCCATGGTGTCGAGGAAATCGAACCGGATGGGAAATTCATCCCCGAACCGGGCATGCACGGGGTCGCCGAGCAGTTCACCGGGCTGGTAGAAGACCAGGTTGATGGAAGGGATCTCGAACCGTATCTCCCCGAAACCCAGAAGCAGGCTGTTCTCTTCGGGGATACAATTGAAACACCAGGCAAAGTTCTCCACCTCTTCCTCCAGGACGAACCGTTCTTTCATCCATTGTCCCCCCCAGGGACCCGGATCAAAGAAGGGCACCACGCTGAACGGACGCTGTGCCGCCTGGCGGAGCCCTGCCCGGACAGCCTCGCCCGTGGCCAGTTTGGGATGCCGGGGATCATTCGTATCCAGCACATAATCCCAGCGGTCCATGGTCCTTTTCTTCAACCGGTCACAGATCCGCCAGTCCACGAAAAATCCCCGCTTGTACTGCAATTCGGTATCTTCTTCCATGTTCCGGATACCCAGGTTGTTCACCTCGTTCCTCCGCATCCGCTGCTGGATCTCCCGGCGGGCCATATCCGCATAAATAAGCAGGTCCGGGTTGTCCGCAACGAGTGAAGCCCCGTAACCGAAGATGAGGACCGGAGAGCCCCGGAATCTTTCGATCTCCCTTTGGGCATCTTCCACTTTTCCGGGATCCATCAACTCTTCCATATTCAGGCGGGTCAGGTAGCCGAATACACGGTCATCGGTCACATCGGGCCGGGTGATGGTCCTGATCTCCGCTTCATCCCTGAAAAGGGGTGCGGTATCGATCAGGATCCCGGGCTGTATGAGATCATTCAAAACGGAACGCAGATCGTCCATGTACACCCCCTGGTAGGTTTCCACCACCACGATCTGTTTGCGGCCTTCCTTGCGCTGCAGGCCTTCCTTCCGCTGCAGGGCTTCTTTCCTGTGCAGGGCTTCATCCAGCTGTCTGCCGATGGATTCCCGGCCGGAGACACATTCGTTTTCCTTTCCCCGGACCGGGACAAATGGCTGTTTATTGAATGCTGGTGTTAATTTCATTCTTCTGTGTTTGACTGCCGGTACATCCCGATGAATTTCCGGTCCAGCTCCTCTGAATCGCCATATTTTTTTCTGATCTTCTGCAACCGGGCTTTCATTTCCTCCACCACATCTGTATATGCCGGATCATGGAATACATTGTTCACCTCCAGGGGGTCCTTCAACCGGTCATACAGCTCCCATGCATCGATGTCGTAATAGAAATGCACCAGTTTTAACTCCCGGGTCATGATGCCGTAATGGCGTTTGACCATGGTGATGGCCGGATATTCATAATAATGGTAATACACCGCCTCCCGGTCCCACATCTCATCCTCGCCTTTCAGAAGCGGGAGCAGGCTCTTCCCCTGCATATCATCAGGCGGTTCGATCCCGGCCGCTTCCAGGAACGTGGGTGCAAAGTCCAGGTTCTGGACCAGCTCTCCGCAGACACTGCCCCCGGCGACCACCCCCGGCCACCGGATCAGCAGGGGTATCCGGAACGATTCATTATAGATGAACCGCTTGTCGAACCATCCGTGCTCTCCCAGGAAGAATCCCTGGTCGGAGGTATAGACCACCAGGGTATTTTCCGTCAGACCGAGCCTGTCGAGGGTTTCCAGCACCCTTCCCACCCCGTCGTCCACGGCGGCCACCGAGCCCAGGTAATCCTGCATGTACCGCTGGTATCTCCAGCGGGTGATCTCCCTGTTGCTCATATCAGGGTACAGCATGCTGAATGTGTCATTCATCGGTCCGTACACCGCATCCCAGGCGGCCCGTTGCTCTTTGTTCTGCCGGCCCACTTCCCGGTAAAATGCCTGTTTGTCCCAGAAGGATGCTTCCCGGATCCCCAGCGCATCCATCACTTCCGGGTAGATCTTGGAATCCCCGGCCCAGTTCAGGTGTTCCCGGATGGTCATCTCTGCTGTCTGGGCCGCCTTCCTTCCCCGGTAATCATCAAACAGGGTAGGGGGCTCCGGGAAATTTTTATGGATATATTCCCGGTAATGTCTTTCCGGAGGAAGCCATTCCCTGTGGGGAGCTTTATGCTGGTACATCAAAAGAAATGGCCTTTCTTTTTCCCTGCGGTTCTCCAGCCAGTCCACGGCCATATCCGTGATCAGATCGGTGGTATACCCCTCCGTCCTGGTCCACTCTTCCTTGCCGGTGATCCAGTCCGGGTTGTAGTAGGTACCCTGTCCGGGCAGGATCCGGATTTGGTCAAATCCTACAGGTTCAGAGCCCAGGTGGTACTTCCCGAACAGGGCCGTCCGGTAACCGTTCTCCTGCAGTATTTCAGGAAAGGTGGCCTGGGCGGTATCGAAAGCCACACGGTTGTCGATCTGGCCGTTGATATGGCTGTGTTTGCCCGTCAGGATCACCGCCCTGGACGGGGCACATATGGAATTGGTGACACTGGCCCGGGTGAACAGCATCCCTTCTGTGGCGATTTTGTCGATGTTCGGGGTTCTGATCAGCCGCTCCTCATAAGCGCTGACGGCCCTGCGGGCATGGTCGTCGGACATGATGAACAGGATGTTCGGCCTGGCGGCCCCCTGATGGTGATTTTTCCCCGGACCGGTCCGGCAGCAGGGAAATGCTCCCAGCATTGCCACGAAAAACCATATGGAATGACCTTTAGTACCCCTCATTCTGTACCAGGTTGGGATTGATGTCCATTTCCCGCTGAGGGATGGGGAAAACCGTATGATAAGGCTGAGGGTTCGCCTTGCTCCCCTTTGCGCGGTTCACATACTCGATGAGGTTGCCGGTCCGTTTCAGATCGAACCACCGGTGACCTTCGTTCACGGTTTCTAATCGTTTCTCCCTGTGGACAGCTTCCCGGAATTCCTGATAGGTGAGATTCTCCAGATCGGGAAGGATGGTATCGTTCCCGTTCCTGGCGCGCTGCCTGACCAGGTTCACCGCATCATAGGCCTGCGGGGTGGGACCGCTGTTGAGTTCATTGAGTGCTTCGGCATAGATGAGCAGGACCTCGGCATACCGCATCACGGGGAAGTTCGCGCCCGACTCGCCTGTTTCCGCCGGTTCGTATACATCCTGATCCCAGTGTTTCCAGATGTGGGGTTCGAACCGGTTCATTCCGAAATAGGAGTATTCCTCGAAGAAGGTGACCTCATAGCGGTAGTCGCCCTCCTCAAAACTGTTCAGCAGATCCTCGGTGGGAATGATGATGCCCACGCCGGCGGGGAATGCATAGATGGCGGGGAGTCCGCTGATCACGATCCGGGTGTTTTCCGATTGTTCCCCCGAATAGAACTGTACCTCGAAAAGGGATTCTTTCCCGTTCTTGTTGGCTTCCCGGAAATTGTCCCTGTAATCGTCCCACAGGCTGTAGATCCCCAGATCCATGATATCCTCGCAATATCCGGCGGCCTGGTCCCATTCCCCCAGGGTAAGGTACACCCTGGCCAGCTGTCCCATGGCAGCTCCCCTGGTGGCCCGGCCCCTGTTGTTCCCTCCATAGGATCCGGGCAGTGCACCGGCGGCATCCTCCAGGTCGGAAATGATCTGGCCGTACACCAACTCTGCATTTTCCCTGGGCACCAGGTATTCGTCAATATCGGTTTCCGGTTCGAGCACCAGGGGGACATCGCCGAAAAGACGTACCAGGTTGAAATAGGTGAGGGCACGGAGGAATTTTGCTTCCCCCACCAGCCTGTCCCTGAGGGTCTCATCCATATCCACCTCCGGAATGTTGGTGATGGATAGATTTGCCCTGGTGATCAGCCGGTAGGAGGACCTCCAGATCCCCGCCAGGTAATTGTTGGTACTCTGGAGTGTATACTGGTCAAACTGCTGGGCATTGGGATCATTCCAGGTGGAGAGGGCATCACAGTCATCCGAGGCGATATCCTGCACCAGCCACAGGCTGGACATGTACAGGTCCACATCCCCCAGTGCATCGTAGACAGCATTGACAGAGGTGAGGGCATCATCTTCGTCCAGGAAAAAATTATCCAGGGTGAGTTTGTCTTTCACTTCGAATTCCAGTGATTCTTCACAACCGGTAGAGGTCATCAGCAATGCCACGGTATAGATGATATATTTTTTCATAGTCGCTGTATTTACAGGAAATTAAAAATCAAGGTTCAGGCCGATCAGGTACGTTCTTGCCGAGGGATAGCCGCCCAGATCGTATCCCTGCCTGATATTCGAGGTCCCGAACCTCCCCACCTCCGGGTCGAACCCGGTGTAACCGGTAAAGGTGAGAAGGTTCTTTCCGGATACGTAGACCCGGATGTTGTCCAGTCCAGTCCGTCTGACCAGACCCGGAGGCAGGCTGTAGGCCAGGGAGACCAGTTGCAGTCTTGTATAGGAGCCATCCTCCAGGTAACGGTCCGACATATGAAGATAATCTGCATTCCGGTTCGCCCTGGGATATTTGTCACTGGGATTTTCCGGCGTCCAGCGGTCCAGCATCACGGTCGATGCGTTGGAAAGTCCGTTCCCCGATTCCAGTTCGAAACGGTTGGAGTTCAGAATATCATTTCCCTGTACCCCCTGCACATAGACACTGAGCTCCAGTCCTTTGAATGAAAAAGTGTTGTTCAGGCTCCAGAAGAAATCAGGCTGGGCAGACCCGATGATGGTCCGGTCCTCACTGTCGATCCTCCCGTCATTGTTCAGGTCCCTGTATTTGAAATCGCCCGGTCTGGCACCGTACTGTGCGGCTTCTTCCTGCTCATCCAGCTGCCAGATTCCGTCGGAGACCCGTCCGTAGAAGCTCCCCAGTTCTTCCCCTTCGGCAATGATGGACCAGTAGCCGATCTTCAGTTTATACGTGTCGTCGCTGATGTAGGTGGCATCGTTGTTGTTCAGGTCCATCACCTCGCTCTCATTGAAGCTGATGCTGAAATCGGTATTCCAGGTGAGCGCTCCTTCCACATTTACCGTATTCAGGGTGAATTCCAGACCATTACTGACCATGGTCCCCACATTGATCATGGCCGTGCTGAACCCCGAGGTATAGGGAACCTCGGCGAAGTACAGCATGTCATAGGTCAGTTTGTTGTAGTAATCCGTGACCAGGGAGATCCGTCCCCGCACCAGAGCCAGGTCAAGTCCCACATCCAGCTGGCGTGTGGTCTCCCACCTGAGATCATCGTTCCCCACCCTTTCCTGGGTGTAGCCGGTAGCGGCATTGGTATTGTTGAAATAATAGATGGTGGAGCTCATGGTGGGAATGTAAAGGAAGTTGGGAATGGCATCGTTCCCGCTAACCCCCAGGCTTGCCCTCAGCTTCATATTATAAATGGGGGCGATGTTCTCCATGAACGGCTCGGAACTGATCCTCCAGGCCAGGGCCAGGGAGGGAAAATGGCCGAACTTTCTGTTGGGCCCGAATTTGGACGAGCCGTCTATCCTGTGGGATGCAGAGACCAGATATTTTCCGTCATAACTGTAGTTGATCCTTCCCAGGTAGGAAATGAGCGCCCCTTCCGAAAAACCGGTCATGATATTGGGCATGTTCTCAGCCTGTGAAATGGCATAATGGCCCAGGCGGTCGCTGGGGAAACCCGTTACCACTTCTATAAAGGTCCGGGAATCCCTTCGCTGGTAGGTAAATCCTGCCAGTGCATTGAGCTGATGCACCTCTCCCAGGGTGGTGCTGTAGTTCAGGGTGTTCTCATTCAGAAAGTTATAGGTGCTGGTGTTCAGGTACCTGGCCTGTCCGCTGTTGAAGGAGCCCGAGTAGGTGTAGGACGGATTATAGTAATCCTGGGTATTGTACAGCTGGTCCAGTCCCACGGTCACCTTCAGTTCAAGGCCCTCCGTGATGGTGTAAGCGGCATAGGCATTTCCGATGAATTTGAACGCATAGTCAACCGCCGTCACCTCCCGGGTAACGGCCACCGGATTGTCCAGCCAGGCATCCGCATAGGGGTCTCTCAGGGTGTACTGTCCCGTCGAATCGCGGACGGGAAGCACCGGGCTCATGGTCAGCGCGGTATTCACCACCCCGGGAAAAAAACCTGCCTGGGTGGAGGTCCCCATCACATTCGATTTTGTGCGGTTCAGCGAAAGGCTTGTTCCCACGTTCAGCCTTTCCCCGATGGAGTGGTCCAGGTTGGTCCGGAAAGAATAGCGGGTAAAATCCGATCCGATGATAATTCCATCCTGCGAGAAATAATTCCCGGTAATGGCGTACCGGGTCCTTTCATTTCCCCCGGAGGCTGACAGCTGGTAATTCTGGGTGGGGGCGGTGCGGTAAATCTCATCCTGCCAGTCTGTTCCCTCACCCAGGGATTCCGGATCGGGAAATTCAGGGGTGTAATTTGCTCCCCTGTCTTCCGCTGCATTCTGACCGGCTTCATCGAACAGAGTGGCATACTGGGTGGCATTCATCACGTCGATCCGCCTGGTGATCTGTTGCATGCCGTAATAGGACTGAAAGCTTACCCGGTCCTCTCCTGCTCTTCCTCTTTTCGTGGTGATCAGCACGACCCCGTTGGCTCCTCTTGCTCCATAGATGGAGGTGGCCGAAGCATCCTTGAGGATCTCAATGGATTCAATATCGTTCGGGTTCAGTGAACTCAGGGCATTGATGGACGGGGCACTCAGCCAGGTCATGTTTTCACTGGAATTGATGATCATTCCGTCGACCACATAGAGAGGTTCATTCCCGGCATAAATGGAACTGTTCCCCCGGACCCTGAACAGGGTGTTCCCCCCGGGCTGTGCTGAAACCTGCACCACCTGGACCCCGGCAACCCTTCCCTGAAGGGACTGGTCCAGGGATGTGACCGGGGTTTTCTGGATCTCCTCCACTTTCACCGAGCCGACCGAGCCGGTCAGGTCGCTTTTTTTGATGGTGCCATAACCGATGGCCACCACCTCTTCCAGTCCGATGATATCCTGTTCCATCACCACGTCAATGTTGCTCAGGTCACCGATCTCCCTTTCCACGGTCTGCATCCCTACAAACGAGTATACCAGGCGGGAGGCATCGGCACTAACCTGCAGGGAATAATTCCCGCCGCTGCCGGTGATGGTACCGTTCATGGTGCCTTTCTCAATGACACTGACCCCGGGGATCCCTTCCCCGTTCTCATTGGTGACCTTTCCGGTAATGGTTCGCTGGGCCAGAGCATCAGGGATCATGGCAGCTGTCAGCATGAAAACGATGATCAGGCCTTTGCCGGTCCCTTTTCTCAAAATGGCATTCAACATTCTCATTATCATATATTCAACATTTCATTGTTTAAGCAGCGGCAGGGTGTGTCTTTCATCCGGTAAGTTCACCGTACAGAAATAGACACCCGGTGAGAGGTCGCTGAGCTCCAGCCGGATCTCATGGATCCCGGTTCCGAATGGTCCCGCCTCTTCTTCGATCCGGATTTCCCCCCGGATACCGGTGATTTGAACGGAGACCCTTCCTCCTTGAGGAAGCCTGAACCTGATCACTGAATGATCACCGGCAGGATTGGGATATATAACGGGAGAGTGATCTTTCTCAGAGGATGGCTGCCTGCCGGTGGGCCAGAATGCATAATCCAGGTTCATATAAGGGATCCGGATAAAGCGCGGCCTGTAGATCTCCACATTGTTGAAAATGGACCAGAAATCCCCATTCACATTATAGGATACCAGCATCTCCCTGTTCCTGTCAAACTGGGGATGCACATAAGCATTGTAGGTGAACATTCCCTCACCGGTCTCAGGGGTGGTATAGAGGAGGCGCTGGTTTGACCAGGGGCCGGCGGGGGTGGGTGCGGTGAAGGAAAATATTTCGGGCGACAACCAGATGTCCTGGGTCAGCAGGATATATTTTCCGCGGTAGGTGGAAACGCTGTACTGCTGGGACACCTGGAAGGAATGGATACGGGTGGTGGAAGCGGGGTCTGCCGACCATCCCGATCCCTCATGGAATTTCCAGTTCTGATCCCTGACCGTTCCGTTCAGGGTCCTGGCAACATGAGGGTAAGGGATGTTATAATCGGGATCGCTTCTGCGGCCATAGATGTATGTATGGGTGGTGTCCACCAGGATCCGGTCCCCGTAGAGCACACCATTCACCTCACTGGCCAGAATGGGTGTTGCATGGAGAAATTGCAGTCCGGGGTAGGTAAAAAGGGCCATGTCATTTCCGGCATGCTCAAAGTTGAATCCGGGTGTTCCGTTGTCCGCTTCCCTGAATTTGGCCACAAATATGCGCAGGGTGTCATCTTCCACCAGCCCGTGCTCCGGCCAGTACCAGGTGGAATCAGGATGCTGTGTGGGGATGAAATCCGAAGGGTCGGAAGAAGTTCCCCCATGCAGGGTGTTCAGACTGTCCCCGTCCTGGATCACCGCGCTGTTACGGATGAATTCGGATCCGCTTTTAATGGAATTGTCGGGATTCACTTCCCCCAGGAAGGTGTCACCGAACAACCAGAGCGTTCTGCCGTCGGGCAGCGCGATGGAATATGTGGCATCACCGGCGATCCATCCCCCGATATCCCTTCTGAACCGGTTGTTAAATGCCGTATCGGGTTCGGTGGAAAGGCCGGGGACTGCAAACAGGAGTCCCAGAACACATGCGAGTATGAGGGCCTTTGCTTTGTTCCGTCCGGGCCTGAAAAAGAGGATCAGGCCGGCAATGATAAAGGGGATGCTCAGCAGGTGGCCCATATTCAGGAACATGCCGGTTTCCACGTCGGATTGTTTGGCCTTGAAGAATTCCAGGACGAACCGGGCCGTATACACCAGGATCAGGACCAGTCCCAGGAAGGCCCCGGGTTTCTCTTTCCCGGCATTTCTCTTGTAATAGTCAAATGAAACAATAAAAATGGACAGATAGGCGATGGCTTCGTAGAGCTGTACCGGGTGGCGCGGAGTATGGTTGGCCCGCGTGAACAGAAAAGCCCAGGGCAGATCGGAAGGGGTTCCCAGGATCTCGGAATTGAAAAAATTGCCCGTCCTGACAAAGAATCCGATCAGCGGTCCGAACAGCGCCACACGGTCGATCATCCACATCATGGGCGTTCTGGTCCGAACGGCATTGATCACGATCCCCAGAACGATCCCGATGGCCGAGCCATGACCCGACATGCCCCTGTACCCCACGAACCGGGCATTCTCGCCCAGGACCCCACGCCAGGGTTTGATGATGTCCCAGGGATATTTCAGGTAATACTCGGGTTCATAGGCAAGACAATGCATGAGCCTGCCTCCCAGGATCAGTCCCCCGATCACAAAAAGCGCATACGATGGGAGCGGGTCCTTTGACCTGCCTTCGCGGTCATAGATATACCCTACCAGGCGGTAACTGATATAAAAACCCACCAGCAGGAACACCGAATACCACCGGACGGTCAGTGACCCGATCCTGAACAGCACAGGATCCATGTTCCATATGATATAACCCGCTTCCATGAAAGTGGAAAAAACAAGGGGCTGTCCTGTAAGTTGTATCTGATCTCAGATGAAAAAGTATCTCTCAGATACAGGCAAGATATAACCTATAAGACAGTCCCCTGTTATTCAACATTTTGACCGGCCTTGCAGCAGGTGAATGCTGTGTCCGGTCAGTGTTTCACAAACTTCCTGGTGATGGTTTCCGCGCCTGATTCCAGGCGAAGCACATAGGTTCCCGGAGCAAAATCCACCACATCCAGGGTGGTATTTGCACTGGTGATCTGCTTCGACATTACGTGTTTGCCCCTGAGATCATAGATCATCACCTCCAGCGGCTGACCGCTGTATTCGGCCAGTGCCACATTCAGATACCCGTAGGAGGGGATCGGATAAAGGGAAAGGTTGGCCTCGGAAAGGAATTGATCCACATTCACACCTGCAGAGATCGTGATGGGAAGCGGATCGGTGAGGGTCTCGGGATCGTATGGCATCCGGTTATCCGAATCCACATCCCCCACAGCATACTGCAGGAAGAATTCACCGGTCTGATCATCGGTCATGATGTTCAGGGTGAAATAGAGACTGTCAAAAAAGGCCATGTCCACCGGCTCGTCGGAAATACCTCCCCACCAGTAATAACCGGCAGGCGGGGCGGCGGTCGAATCGTTCAGCATGGTGGTCTGATCTTCATCATACACCAGGTAGTACTCTCCGCTGTGATCCCCCTGCGTCGGGAGAACCCAGCCACCCTCTCCGTCGGGAAGAGAATCGGCGGCCTCCACGGTGATCAGAGCGCTGTCACTGATCGTCCAGCCTTCCGGCAGAAGCACACCGAAAAGACCTGTTTTCACCAGGTCGCCATCTTCAATGGTCCAGTCATTGGTCTCATCATCATCCTCCACCATTACAAAGTTTACATCGAAAGTGCTGTTTGTGGTTGCTTCGGTGGGCTGGTCGACCACTTTGAATTCGTAGCACCCGAATACGAACAATAGGGCCGCAAGGGCCATCAGCAGCCAGCTTTCCTTTTTACGGAAAAGATTCTTAAGGGTAAAGTTCTGTTTCATAAATGATCATTTTAAGGTGAGACAATATGTTCAAACATATGAACAATATAGGTAAAAAGCAATTATTTCTGATCATTAACACTAACATCCTGAAACAGGAATTGTTTAATATATAAGTTGCATATATATAAAATAGTTATATATTTGCAATATGATATCAAATGATCTGTTGAAAGGAACGTTGCGGACGATCGTTCTGAAGTTGCTGGCCGACAACGGACGGATGTACGGGTACGAGATTACCAAGAAGGTGGAAGAGCTCTCCGCCGGTAAGATCAAGCTCACATTCGGCGCACTCTATCCGGTTTTGCACAAACTGGAAGCGGACGGACATATTGCCACCGAGACCGAGTATATCGGCAGGCGGGTCCGGAAGTACTACACTCTTACCGGTTACGGCAGGACGCTGGCACAGCAGAAGGTGGATGAATTCCTGGATTTTGTCAACACCCTGACCCATGTACTCAAACCGGCTCCTGCCTGAGATGATCGAAACGGTGATTGACGAAAACCTCGACCGGATCAGGAGCGATCTGGTCAGCCGCGGACTGACCTGTGAACGGCTTCTGGATGATGTGCTGGATCATGTATGCTGCAAGGTGGAGGAGGGGATGCAGGCGGGGGATGACTTTGAGTCATCCTACGGCAGGATCCTCGATACCATCGGGGAGAGGCGGCTTTATGAAATCCAGCACCAGACACTGTTATTGTTGGACAAAAAATTTCAACGCATGAAAAAATTCACTTATGTTTTCGGACTTTCCTCGGCACTGATCACCATCCTGGGTGCAATTTTCAAACGTTTGCACTGGCCCGGGGCCGGGATCCTGCTTACCCTGGGCATTGCCATGATTGTCCTGGTTTTCTTACCCCTCTATTTTACGACCAGCTACCGGGAACAGACCGAGCAGAAGAACCCGGTCTATCCCATCGTGGGTTATCTCACCCTGGCCCTGCTGCTGACCGGGGCCCTGTTTAAGATCCAGCACTGGCCCGGGGCCGGATCCATGCTCCTGCTCAGCGCCGGATTCCTGATCATCGGGTTCCTTCCGCTCTATGTGGTTAATGTCTTCCAGCGGGCGGGCAGAGAAAAGGTCACCCTGCCCTATGTTGTGATGCTGCTGGTGGGGATTGCCATTGTGATCGTGTTGGTGAATGTGAACATGTCCAGATATACACTGGAGATATACAGGAAGGAGGCCATGCAGAATGATATCCACATAGAACTGGTGCAGCAGCGGACTACCGGACTGCTGAAAATGGCGGAGGACAGTCTCCCTGCAGGTCTGCTCCGGTCCGTCTCCGGAATCCATGAGCAGGCCCGGTCGCTACAGGTAAGGATCGCCGCCATGCAGGAAGGGATGTATGCATTCGTGGGAGAGCCGGGAGCATCCATCGAAAACGCGGAGGCCCTTGATAACCGGCGGGCCGGCCGGGATGTGATCATGGAGCAGGGGAACGGAAGGGAATTTCTCCTGGGATCTATGGAATACAGGGAAATGCTGAAAGAGGCCGTCGGGGATCCGGTGACCTGGAGCCAGATCGAGGACCACCTGGAATTTACCGGGGACATATGGCGCATCGAATATGGAGGGAGAACGGTCCTGAATGAACCCCTGGTAAAGAATTATTACAAGCTTTCCGATGCTTCCAGGGGGATCGCACTGAGCGAGTACGTGGCCGTCCGCTACCTGATGGGGCAATGAGCGGGCCGCAGCGTACTGACGGGAGACTTTCCAGGGCAGGATGAGATCCAGTATGTGATGAAACGAAAAGGGGCCCGAAGGCCCCTTTCAACTAACCACTTAAACCTAAAAAAGAAATTTTACTGTATCACCCGTTTGTGTGAAATGTAAAAGGACGTAAGATTTGTTTTCATGGTTGAAACTGCATAATGCATGCCAAAAAAGGTAATTGCGCACCAATCAGAAGGATAACAATAAACGGTTTTTTTCCCGGTTGTTAAAAGTGAACGCTTGTGAGACGCGGGTGTCCGTATCCGGGCATTTTTAGACCAGGTCAACTTGTTGAAGGGTGTCAGCTTCTCTTTTTTTCCCTTTTCCATACGGTGGACCTTCCCAGCATCCGGATCCCCATCACATAGCCTTTCAGGTAAAGCTTGTTGTAGTTGCCGTTCTCGAACCAGGCATAACAATCGTAGGTCTTTCCGTTGTCCGGATCATAGATAACGCCGTCGACCCATTGTTTCTTTTTTGAACTGTACTTGAAATTTTTCAGCAGGGGCAGTCCCATAACCGGCCTTTTGGCCAGTTTTGGATCGGGATTTTCATCATCGACTTTCGGTTTGCCGTTTTCATAGGGCTCTTCCAGCCAAACGATCTTTCCATGATACTTCCCGTCAGAACCTTTGTAAATTTCAACCTGGGAAGTACCTTCTTCGGTGAGCCATATCCCCGTGATCCTGTCCGCCTGGGCATACAGGAACAAGGGTAAAACCAGCATGATGACTGATGATAAGAGATGCTTCTTCATAATGTTAGTTTTTAATTTGAACGGAAAATTAGTGATTTCCGGACTGCGCTCCAACAGGGAAGTTCAAATTCTTACATATTCGGTATAGGTATGGGTGTACTCATTTTTTTCCCCGGCCTCCACTTTCTCTGAGGCCACCATTTTCCACTGGGTGAAGTCGATCTCCGGGAAATAGGTATCTCCCTCAAAGGATCGATGGACCCGGGTCAGGTATAGTTTCCCGGCGATGGGCAAAAACTGTGCATAGATCATTCCTCCCCCGATCACAAAACACTCCTCCTGTTCGCCAGCCAACTCCAGGGCTTCTTCAATGGAATAAGCAGACTCGCAACCCGCGAATGTTTCCCCCTTCCGGTCGGTGATCACGATATGACGGCGGTTGGGCAGGGGTCCGCCGGGAAGGGAGAGGAATGTGTTCCTTCCCATGATCAGCGTATGGCCTGTGGTCAGTTTCTTGAACCTTCTCAGATCATCCGGCAGGTGCCAGAGCAGGCGGTTGTCCTTTCCGATGGCATTGTTTTCGGCAACGGCCACAATGATGGAAATATTTCTCCTGATCCCTTTTTTCATCTGCGCTGATCAGACGGCAATGTCACCTTTGATGTGCGGGTGGGGGTGGTAGTCCTCCACTGTGAAATCCTCGTAACGGAACCCGAAGATGGTCCGTATGTCAGGATTGAGCTTTACCCGGGGCAGCGGTCGGGGTTCCCGGGTAAGCTGTAGCTTCACCTGCTCCAGGTGGTTCAGGTAGATGTGCGCATCTCCCAGGGTGTGGATGAATTCGCCGGGCCGAAGACCGGTCACCTGAGCCATCATCATCAGCAGAAAGGAGTATGATGCGATGTTAAAGGGAACCCCCAGAAAAATATCGGCGCTCCGCTGATAGAGCTGGCAGGAAAGTTTTCCTCCGGCCACATAGAACTGGAACAGGATGTGGCACGGGGGCAGGGCCATTTTTTCCAGTTCCCCCACGTTCCAGGCACTTACCACATGTCTCCTGGAGTCGGGATCGTTTTTGATGGAATCCACCACCATGGATACCTGGTCAATGGCGGAGCCGTCCTTTGCCGGCCAGCTTCGCCACTGGTATCCGTAGATGGGTCCCAGTTCGCCCCGTTCATCGGCCCATTCATTCCAGATCCGAACCCCGTGTTCGTTCAGGTACCGGATATTGGTCTCCCCTTTCAAAAACCATAACAGTTCATACAGGATCGATTTGACGTGTAGCTTTTTCGTGGTCAGAAGGGGGAATCCTTCGGACAGGTCAAACCGCATCTGGTGCCCGAATATGCTCAGTGTGCCAGTCCCGGTACGGTCCTCTTTCCGGGTTCCCTGTTCCAGCACATGATCCAGCAGTTCAAGATATTGCTTCATGCTCTTTTCTTTTCCCCGACAGGTAAAAGTAGCGATTCGGTCCAGAAAACAAAAGTGTAGCCTATGTATTGTTTTCATAAAAAACTATATGTAGGTTTACATGGGCTGTAATTTGAACCGACCCTAATTGCATGCTATGAAACCCTGGTTGAAGCCACGAACCCTGCTTATCATTGCCGGCGTAGCTTTGTTCGTTTTTATGGTGTGGCGGTTCTTCAATATTGTCGCCTATCTTCTGATCGCATCCGTCCTGTCTCTGATTGCCCGGCCGCTGGTGCGCTTGCTGGGCCGGATCAGGATCTGGAAGTGGCATATTCCCGTATCCATCCGGGCATTGTTGGCCCTGATCTTGATCTGGGCGGTCATTTTCGGTTTTTTCAGGCTTTTTATCCCCTTGATCCTCAATGAAGCACAGGAACTCTCCAGCGTGGACACAAGTGTGATCATCAAGAAACTGGAAGGCCCCATCCAGCGTGTGGAACAGTGGTACAGCAGATTGAACATCGGCAACGAAGAACAACAATCCCTCAGGCAGATATTGCAAAACCGGCTGAGCGATGCACTCAATATCAGTTTTATCACCGACCTGCTGGGGACCATCGCCTCAATCCTGGGAAACCTGGCCTGGGCCATTTTTGCCATCTCTTTCATTACCTTTTTCCTTCTCAGGGAGGAGCGCCTGTTAATGGGCTACCTGATCACCCTTCTTCCGGAAGATAAGGAAACCCCTTTCCGACATGCCATTACATCCGTTAAGCACCTGCTGCGCAGGTACTTCATCGGCATCCTGCTGCAGATGACCGGCATCATGATCATGGTGACCCTGGGGATGACCATTGTGGGGATAGGCTTCAGGCACGGGTTGGTCATCGGACTTCTGGCCGCTGTTCTCAATATCATTCCTTACATTGGACCCTGGATGGGTGCGGCACTGGGGAT
>JBNJEV010000051.1:0-19028 GCA_051746185.1 Bacteroidota bacterium | reverse complement strand
CAGGACCGCCATTTCAAACGGCGGTCCCCTGAACCGGTCCGATGTATCCCTGAGGATATTTTCCCGGAGGGCATAGTCCCTCCAGGAATGACTGGAGGAACGCGGTGTCCATACCTCATCCCAGCTCTGCATGGCATCGTCTGCATGGTGGAATACCTTGCTGTTGCTGACGGTGTAATACCCGTTCTCCCGGAAATGCTGTGGCAGGGTGGTGATCCCGGGAGCATCCTCATCCGCACGGGTGTAATAATAAAGAAACCTGTTGCGGGCTGGGCGAAGCCCGGTCATCAGGCTGGCCCTGGAAGCCCCGCAGACCGGGATATTGCAGTAGGCCCGCTCAAACATGGTGCCTCCGGCAGCCAGCCTGTCAATGTTGGGGGAATGGATCAGGTCGACCCCGTAGCAGCCCAGCTCGGGTCGAAGGTCATCCACCGCAATGAATAAAATGTTCGGTGTTTCCGGCAGCCGGTCCTTCCCGGATCGCTGGCTGCATGCAAGCAACAGGGCTAAGATGAGCAGAATGAAAAAAAGATGCAGATTCTTCATGATGATATAAATTGGTCTGATTATTCAGGGAAATATGCAAAATATGAATTTTGCAGCAGAAACGAGAGCCACCCGTGCATGAATCATTGAAAAAATCGTTTCTTTTGCAATAGAAGGCAAATTGAAAAAAGCCATGATGGTCCGAAGCCTGTCAGCGATCATATTCCTTGTTCTGTCTCTTGCAGGATGCCGTACCGGGCAGGAGGAAATGGCCCGTAAATTCGAAAAGCAGAAAGAGAACAACGCCGACAAATACACCCTTGTCTACCAGTATGCAGTATATCTCTCCACCGCCGGGGATGTGGAGACCGGATATGCCATTTCCCTGATCAATGAAATGATCTCTTACGGATATCCCACCGAGGCCCGCTACTGCATCGAGAACCTGAAACGGAACGGCATAACCTCCAATGACCTGCTCGCCCTGCGGGGATTGTGCTACCAGCATGAAATGCAGTATGACCTGGCCATGGCCGATTTCAATGCGGCCCTTTCAGAGGATCCGGACAACCCGAAGATCCGGGAGCTGATCATCAATTTAAAAGCATCACAGGGTCTTGACCTTACGGAAACTGAAAAACTGGAACGTGCCGGGCAACTGATGGATATCAACCAGCTGGATGAATCCGAATCACTCCTGCGGTCGCTTTTGAAAAAGGAACCTGTTCCTCATGAAGCCTGTTATCTCACCGGACTGGTCAAGCTCAGGAAAGAACAGTACGATTCGGCATACCATTTCATGCAGCAGGCCACGGAATTGTCAAACGAGTCCTCCTACAGCCTCTATGCCACCGGGATCAAAACGGTGCTGGAAGGGGAAAATCTCATCGGATCAGATCCGGGATCATTCCGGGGATACCTGCAAAAATCCCGGGGCCTTGCTGCCATGGGATTCTTTGACAGGGCCCAGGAGACACTGGACCTCGGCCTGGAAAATGTTCCGGACCATGTGAACCTGATCCTGGCCAAGGCACTGGTCTGGGTCCAGGAAGGGAATCAAGAGGCGGCTCAGCAATATCTGCTGGAACAGGAGCGAAGGGGCATCCGCATTGATCCCGCCCTCAAACAGCAGGTTTTGAAAGAAGCGCCATGAACATTCTGGGTATTTCTGCATATTACCATGACGCTGCAGCGGCGATCCTGATCAACGGGAAACTCATTGCCGCCGCCCAGGAAGAGCGGTTCTCACGGAAAAAGCATGACGCCCGTTTCCCTGTTCATGCCATCCGCTATGTCCTGGAGGAAGCGGGACTGGAGCTCTCCATGGTGGATCAGGTGGTCTTCTATGACAAACCTTTCCTGAAGTTTGAAAGGCTTCTGGAAACCTATTACAATTTCGCTCCCCGCGGACTTGTGTCCTTTGTCACCGCCATCCCGGTATGGGTGAATGAAAAACTGTTCCTGAAAAGGAATATCAGAAAGGGGCTCCTGGAAACAGGCGAATTTGATGAACAGAAGCAGCATCTCCTGTTCCCCGAACACCATCTGTCCCACGCGGCCAGTGCTTTCTATCCCTCTCCTTACGAGGAATCGGTCATTGTGACCGTGGATGGGGTGGGTGAATGGGCCACCGCTTCCATCTGCCTGGGGAGGGGAAACGAAATCAAAATTATCAAGGAGCTCAGGTTTCCCCATTCGGTGGGGCTTCTCTATTCTGCATTCACCTATTTCCTGGGATTCCGGGTCAATTCGGGTGAATACAAACTTATGGGACTGGCCCCTTACGGGAACCCGGGGTCTGAGCAGGTGGAACAGTTTGTCCGGATCATCAGGGAAAAGCTGGTCACACCGGGAGAGGACGGTTCCATCTGGCTGAACCAGAAATACTTCAGGTATGCCACAGGACTGCGGATGATCCACCACCGGAAATGGAAAAAACTGTTCGGTATATCCCGGAGAAAGGAAGGTGACCAGATCAGACAGGTCCACTGCAACCTGGCCATGGCTATTCAGCGGGTGACCGAAGAGATCATGGTGAACCTGGTGACACATGCACGGCAGTTTGCCGAATCTGAGGAACAGGCCCGGAACCTGTGCCTGGCAGGCGGGGTGGCCCTGAATTGTGTGGCAAACGGGAAGCTGAAGACTTCCGGACTGTTTGAGAACATTTTCGTCCAGCCGGCTGCGGGAGATGCCGGGGGAGCGGTGGGAGCAGCCCTGGCCACCCATTATATCTTCAACGGGAACAAAAGGGTGGTCTCCCGTCCGGACTCCATGAACGGTGCTTATCTGGGACCTGCCTTCGGCCGCAAAGAGATCCGGAAGATCATCAGGAAATTCCGGGCCGCGGCAGAGGAGATCCCTGATTTTGATGTCCTGAGCAGAAAGACCGCCCGGCTGATCAGTGAAGGTCACGTGGTGGGCTGGTTCCAGGGACGCATGGAGTTCGGTCCCCGGGCACTGGGCAACCGCAGCATCCTGGCCGATGCCCGCAACCCGGCGATGCAGAAAAAACTGAACCTGAAAGTGAAATACAGGGAAGGATTCCGGCCCTTTGCCCCGTCGGTGCTCATGGAGGATGTGCAGGAATACTTTGAATTCAGTGACGCTTCTCCCTATATGCTGATGGTGGCCCCGGTCCACAGCAAACGCCGTACGGAAATTCCGGAAAATTACAATGAGCTGCCCTGTATGGAAAGATTGTATGTGCCCCGGAGCGACCTGCCGGCCATCACCCACATCGATTTTTCCTCCAGGCTGCAGACCGTGCACAGGGAGACCAATCCCGGGTACTGGCAGCTGATCAACGATTTCAAGCAGCTTACCGGGATCGGGGTCATCATCAATACCAGCTTCAATGTACGGGGCGAGCCCGTGGTCTGCACCCCGGAAGATGCCTACCGGTGCTTTATGCGGACAGAGATGGACTGCCTGGTCATGGAGGGTTTCCTGTTCCGGAAAGAAGACCAGCCGGTGTGGGATGAAAAAGAGTGGAGAAAAGAGGCCGGAACGGATTGAAATGATAATTTTACAGACCGGGACAAACAACATGTAAATATGTTAAAGGATATCTGGAGATTTATCAGGGAACGCAGGGCCTGGTGGCTGCTGCCGGTCATCATCTTTATCCTGCTGATCGGTGCGTTGCTGGTGCTGGGAGGCGGAACCGCCCTGGCACCTTTCATCTATACCATCTTTTAAAGTGAACCAATGCAGTACAGAGAACAGGCCAGGTACCGGGAAACGCTGCTGGTGATCGTGCTGGGCTTTTCCCTGCTCTACCTGGTCTTCGACCGCGGGTGGATGCTCTATGCGGCCCTGGGAATGGGGGTCCCGGGCATCATCTCACTGCGGCTGAACCGGATGATCCACAGTGCCTGGTTCTTTATCGGTGAGAAGCTGGGATTTGTGGTAGGAAAAGTGTTACTGGGTGTGATCTTCTTTTTCATCCTGCTTCCGGTCAGTCTCCTCTCCCGCCTGTTCCGAAAGGATATGATGAACCTGAAATCCGGGATGCCCCGTTACCATTCCAGGGACCACCGGTATACCCCCGGGGATTTTATCAATATGTGGTAAAGGACTCAAACGAGTAAGAGGGATGAAAAAGACCATCGTACGCATACTGATCTCCATTGCCATATTTATCGGGCTTGACCTGCTGGCCGGGATCTTCCTGATCCCGGGCGACTTTGCCTCGTTCCGCACCAGGCATTATTATTACCATCACGGACTGCTGCCCAACCAGGATGCGCAGGCGGCCTGGGGCTCTTTGATCTACCCGGTGCACACCAATTCCATGGGAATGGTCGATTCATCCGCCTACCGGCTGAAGAAGCGGACCGAAAACCACAGGATCATGGTACTGGGAGATTCCCATTCGGAAGGCGTGGGAGTACCCTACCCCAAAACCTTTTCAGGCCGCCTGGCCCGAAACCTCAAACCCCACGGGATCGAGGTGATCAATGCCTCTGCGGTCAGCTACAGCCAGAAGATCGAATTTCTGAAAGCCGAATACCTGATCGGAAAAAAAGGACTGGAAGTGGACGAGATCCTGGTACTGATCGACATCTCCGATATCCAGAATGAGCTGGTCTATGAACACTACAGGCCCCGTGAAAAATCAGCACCGGGAGATCTTTTGTACCGCACGGGCAACAGGCTCAGGAAAATATCCTCCATCTATTACCTGACGGATGCCATCCGTAAAGAAAAACAACAGGACCGTTTCTTCGGGAATATTGAATCATTTTACCAGGATGCCCGGGACGCCCCCAATGCCAACATCTGGGAATTGTACTCGGGTTTTTTCAGCCATTTCGACGACCAGATCCTGCTTTCCGATCCACGTTTCCACGGGATGGGCAGCTGGATGGAGGACAGCACCTTCCGGGAGCTGGCCCTGAGGGGTATTGCCATGGGTCAGGAATATATGCTGAAACTCAAGGATTTGTGTGACCGCCACGGCATCAGGCTCACCCTTTCGGTCCACCCCTGGCATTACCAGATCAGAAAAGGAGAACTGACCGATGAATATGTGAAGCGGTGGGAATCCTTTTCCGTATCCAACGGGATCTCCTTTATCAATCTGTATCCCCTCTTTATCGATACTGAGGAAGATCCGGAGACGGTCATCAAAAAATATTTCATTTCCAATGACAACCACTGGAACGAATTCGGTCACCGCCGGGTGGCGGCCCGCCTGGAATCATTTTTCCTGAATGCGGATTACTCCTCTGCCACCACGGTGATCTCCATGGATTCCACATCCCGGTTCACAGTCTCTCCCCAGTTCCCGTAACTGGTGGCCACCACCGTAAAGGTATAGGTACCTTCCACCCCATAGGGCGAAATAATGAGTGAATCGGTTCCCATGCTGAACGTTGTACCGTAACCGGTATCCCAGGTGTTGCTCTCCTTGTCCCCCTTGAAATAGGCCAGGAATTCCCCTTCCACCTGATCCGTGTACACAGTGAAACGCTCACCGGTACCCAGGGTGTTGTTCTGAATATCCGTGGTGAACTCGGCAGATACCGGCATGGGTTCCTCCTTGTTGCAGCCTGTCATGACCAGGAATAAAGCAACCGCTGTTAAAAGGAATCGTATGCTTTTCATTGGTTTCATAGTCTTCAGATTTTAAGGTTACCAGCCCGGATTCTGTTTCAACAGGCCATTGTTCACGTCGATCTCGTCGATGGGTATGGGCAGGTATTCGTGCTTGCCCACCTGGAAGATGCCGGGACCGAGGATCTCATCCCAGTCGATCCCCCATGCCGGATCAAAGCTCCAGCGCACCAAATCCAGCCAGCGGTGGGTCTCCAGGGCAAGCTCGATATCCCGTTCGTGGATGATCGCCTCCGGGGTCAGTGCCGGGATGGGAGGCATGTCCACCCTGGCACGCACCTGGTTCAGTGCATCCAGGCCTGTCCCGTCATCCCCGAGCAGGTACATCACCTCCGCATACATCAGCAGCACATCCGCAAAGCGGATCACGTTCCGGTTCACCGGATCATTGTTGGGGGCATGGGCACCCTGGGAGTAGACCGGGAAGTAGTACTTCTTCAGTCCGAAGGCCACGGTAGGCTGACCGGGATGGTCAAGATCGCGGGAAGATGCGATCCGCTTGGTATTAAGGAATGAATTGAAGCCTTTTAAATAACCGCTCTCGGGATCGATGTGCATGGTATCCCCATCCAGGTAACAGGTGGCATAGGCCCGGGGATCCCGGTCAAAACCGGCCGGTGCGCCCGTCTCCTCGCAGGCATAGAACCAGTCGGGATGTACCTCGTGATTCTTGTAGCTGCTGCTGTGGACCGAGTAATACTGGCTGTTCAGGGAACCGCTCCACTGCCATCCGGGCAGCCATCCATTGTTCCACCGTACATCCGAGAACTGCACCTCCCAGACGGATTCGATATTGTTTTCCGAGGGATAGCTGTTGTTCTCCGACCGGAGGTCCAGATATGCCGTATTGGAAAGCAATGCATAGAGATAGTCCTTCCGTGTCTTGGGCGCTTTCGGCAGCACCAGCTCATACTCCCCGGAATTCATCACATCCAGGAAGGCATTTTTCGCAGTGGTCAAATCAGCCGTGGCCTCCCCGCTGTTCTGGGTGCCGTTCCGCACATGGTAGTGGTAGTACTTGAACAGCATTGCCTTGCCCAGCAGGGCACTTGCAGCCCCGGTGGTGACCCTTCCCAGGTCCTCATCCGGATACTCTGACTTTGCGGGAAGATTGGGGATGGCGAATGCCAGATCCTCCTCGATCCTGTCCCAGAACTGGATGGGATCCCCGTTGGTGAAATTCTCATTGTAATCCACCGGGAAATTGTCCTCGTCATAAAATACCGGGCGGTTATAAAGCACCACCATGTAGAAATAGTACATGGCCCGCAGGGCCCTTGCCTCGGCCTCGATCTGGATCCTGTCCTCTTCGCTGAAGTCCTCGATCTCACCGGCCTCCAGCAGCTTCGTTAAGACCTTTGTGGTCCGGAACAGTCCGAAATAGCAATCCAGGTAAAGATGGCTGTTATTTCCTTCGCTGGAACTCATCACTGCCAGCCGGTCCCTTCCCTCGGTCTCGAACAGGATCCTGTCCTCCCAGGTACCCAGGATTAACTGGAACCTCAGACCGTACATGCCCCGTCCGGCCAGAGGTGAATAACAAGAGTTCAGGGCCATCTGGAAATCATTCCCGGTCTGGTAGAAGCTCCCTTCGGTCAGGTTATTCTTGTTCTCAACTTCCAGGAAATCCTCACTGCATCCTGCACTGAATATCAGTGTTGCCAGGACCAGTATCTGTATGATTATCTTTCTCATAACATTCTGATTTTATTTAAGTACACACCATTAGAAGTTCACCTGGATTCCGGCTGTCATGATCCGCGGCAGGGGGTATGAACCTCCGTCGGTTCCAATTCCCATGGGACGGCCCGATGTGGGGGCTTCCGGATCGCGCCCTTTGTAGTCGGTGACCGTTAACAGATTGACCCCGCTCACATAGATGCGCGCTTTGGACATTCCCATGCTCCGGGCAACACTTCCTGGAAGGGAATAGCCCAGCTGGATATCCTTCAGCCTCAGAAAGGAAGCATCTTCCAGCCACCAGGTGGACATGCGGTTATTCTCGTTCACGTTGTACAGGTCAGCCCGCAGGTATTCGTTGGAAGGCCTGTCCTCCCGGTAATAATTCTGCGAGTAAGCCACCGTTTTGTTGTGGTTGATATCCTGGCTGACAAAACATTCAATGCCTGAGAGCTGGGCGTTGAACACATCCACGTTCTGGGATCCGTACCAGTACATATTCAGATCAAAGTCCCCGTAATAGAGGTTCACATTGAGCGAATAGATGAAATCGGGGATCGGCTTCCCGATAATGGTCCGGTCCTGGTCGTTGATCACCCCGTCCAGGTTCAGGTCGGTGAACTTCAGATCCCCGGGTACCGGGTCCCCAGAGCTGGGCACCGCATGGAGGTAATTGCCATCGGTATCAAAGTCATCCGGGGTAACGATCCTCTCGGCAATCCAGCCACGAAGTGATCCCACGGTATTGCCCACTCTTGCGATGTTATTGCCGTCAATATAGGTCTCGGGGATATCAATGACCTTGTTCCTGATGGTGGTCAGCATCCCGTTGATCTCATAATTGAACCTGCCCTCCATTTTCCGGTAGGAAGCATTTATCTCTATTCCCCTGTTCTGGATCTCCCCCAGGTTTACAAATGGGTTCCCGATCTTGCCGAACACATTTGATACCGAGCGCCTGACGATCAGGTTATCGGTATTCTTGATGTAATACTCTGCGGTAGCGGTTATCCGGTTCCTGAACAGGCTGAGGTCCACCCCGATGTTGGTCATGGCCGATGCTTCCCACTGGATCAGCGGATTGCCGAATTCATAGAGTTCGTTCAGGGCCTGTGCTACCTGCTGGTCCGTACCGAACACCGGGGAGAAATCCTTGAATTCGCTCATCAGGGCCTCGTACCTGAAATTGCCGATCTCTGAAAAACCGGTCATCCCGTACCCTGCCCTCAGTTTCAGCATGTCAATGGCCTCCACGTTGGGAAGCAGGTCCTCGTTCAGTTTCCAGGCCAGGGAAGCTGACGGGAAAGTCCCCCAGCGGTTGCCCGGACCGAAACGGGAGTTCCCGTCCCGGCGGACACTGGCGGTAAACAGATACTTCCCGTTGTAGTTATAAATAAGCCTGCCCAGGTAGGAAGCCCAGCGGACCGGGGTATAATAACCGGCAATGGTGGGCTCATATCCCTCTATCTTATATTTGCTGTTGTGCAGCGTATTGAGACTCTCGTATTCGAATCCACTGACCCTCACATTGGAACTGAAACCATTGTAGGACCTGGCATGATGGACCCCGGTAAGAACGAAATTGTGGTTGCCGAAGGATTTGGTGATGGTCAGCTGGTTCTCGATGGAGAGGGTCAGGTTGTCGGCAAAATTCTCGGTCAGGTCATCCGACGGTTTTTCCCTGACCCCCGACTCAAATGAAGGGAACCAGTCCCGTGTATGATTGTTGCTCACTTCAGCCGAAGGAGTAGTCTTCAGCATCAGCCATTCGAAGGGTGTGATCTCCAGGTAGAAGTTCCCCAGGATCCGGGTGACCGTGGTCTGCAGGTCAGCAATATCCATTGGCGCCCGGGGATTGGGCTTGTCATTGCCACCCGTATTCAGGGCCTGGAGGGTATCTCCCCCGTCGATGAATTCAAAGGGGATCTGGGGGCCCTCGTATCCACCCTTGTTGTCCTCGTTAAAGACACGCATCAGCGGGGAGGTGATCAGGGGGGTCGACCAGGCGTTACTCTGATGGGACCCTGCTCTGATATTATTATGCCTGGTAAGCAGGATGGACTCGCCCACTTTTACATACTCTCCCAGCCTGAAATCGGAGTTGGCCCTGAACCGGTATCTCTTTGATTCTGTACTTCGCAGGATCCCCTCTTCGTCCGATACATTGGCCGAGATCGCATAGTTGCTGTTCTCGGCACCCCCGGATACCCCCAGGTAATAATCCTGGGTATAGGCCCGGCGGGTGATCTCGTCCTGCCAGTCGGTGCCCTCCTGCCAGCCCTCTCCGTAATAAAGCTGCCTGAAACGGTCGGTATAGGCCAAATTGGGCTCCATCCCGTTGTCCTCATAGACCTCGTTATAGAAATCAGCATACTGGTCCGCATTCATCACATCGAATTTTTTCGGTACCAGATTCATGCTGCCAAAAGCGGAGAAGGTGACCCGGGGTGCTCCTGCCTGTCCCCTTTTGGTGGTGACGATCACCACCCCGTTGGCCCCGTCCGCTCCGTAAATGGCCGATGCGGATGCATCCTTGAGCACCTGGAAAGATTCGATGTCATTGGGGTTGAGTCCGCCCAGACTACCGGTGATCACCCCGTCGACCACATAGAGCGGATCGGGATTCTGGTTGATGGAACCGATCCCCCTGATCCGGATGGTCGGTCCTGAGGAAGGATTCCCGCTCTGGGTGACCATCACCCCCGAGGCCCTTCCCTGGATGGCACGGCTCAGGTCCGAAGAGGGTGACCTGGTAAGATCTTCGCTGGTGACCACCGATACGGAACCGGTCAGGTCTTCCTTTTTCACCGTTCCGTAGCCGATCACCACCACCTCTTCCAGTGCCTGTACATCCTCTTTTAAGACAACATCGATGCGGGTCTGTTCTCCCACGGGGATCTCCTGGTTAAGATATCCCACATAAGAAAAGACAAGCACCGCTTCCGGGCCACTCACATCAATGGTATAATTGCCCTCCAGATCGGTGATGGCTCCGGTTGTGGTACCTTTTATCACCACGTTGACACCTGGAATGCCTTCTCCTGTTTCCGCATCCGTGACCGTTCCGGAAACGGTCTGCTGGGCCATCATTCCCTGTATCGAAAAGATCATCAGACCGGTACAGAAGATCATGAACCGGGTTAGCTTTGTTTTTAAGTTTTCCATATGAATGAGATTATTGATTGTCATCCTTTGTTTGCGGGATATCCGGATCATTCAAAAAAAGGGACACACCAGGCATCCCTTTTTTCAAATGATTTTAAAAGACTACTACTTGACTACTTTAAATCCTGAAGATATCCCTTTAAGCTTCACAATGTATACACCATCGGAAACATCGCTCATATCCATCTGCCGGCTTACATTCTCAGCAGATTTCACAACTGCCCCGGTGATGCTGTAGACCTTCACATCAGTGGTTTCGACCCCCCTGATATTGAGGAAATCGTGGTGCATAAATACCCTGATGTTCCTGAGGGTACGGTCTTCAATACCACTGATCTGAATCACCTCGTCAGACAGGGTAAGGTGACCGCTGTAGTAATTAGATGCATAGCCGTTGTTCATGTCAGCGGCCCAGAAATATTCAACTTTCTCGTCTGCCACAGCTGCATTGGATTTCACATCAAACGAGAAGGTCTCTCCCACCTGGATGGCATTGTAATCACCGGCCAGGTCTTCAGGGTCAACAGGATATCCCAGTGCTCCGTCAAATGACATCACCATCACGGCACGGATGACCCCTTCAGTATCGTCCCAGAAATGGGTGGCCGAGGCCAGTGCCAGCAATCCGTGCTCGTTGCTGCCCCACGATGCCTGCCAGTACTCCCTTGCTTCATGAAAGGACTTATCAAGGCCAACGGTGCCTTCGTATGCACCCACACTGCCATCAGCGAACATAGCCTTTCCTCCTCCCAGTTCCGTGATCCGGGCATAGGCCATGTTCTCATAGGCCACCCTGACCGCCTCGGCGCTGTCGGCCGCAGCCTCAAAGGTGGGCTCATGCCGCACGGGTGAAGTGGGCTGTGCCATGACCTCGAAGGTCCTGGTCGCATCATCGGCCTGGGTGTTCGTATCCCAGTACTTCAGGAATACATAGAATGCCGATCCGTCATGGACCCCTTTCCAGGCTGCCCCGAAACTGGGAGCCGCTTCACCCAGGTCGAACAGATCACCTCCGGTGACGTTGGTGGGATTGGCCACGGCCATGGAATCACCCAGGATTCCCCAGGTAGCGTCAAAACCGGCCACATCGGCTACCGGGGTCCATGCCTCGGGAGCCTGCTTGATGGTCACTTCAGGATGATCGTAAGGATTGTCGGCATATCCGGTCACATCCGCATAATCGGGTTCGGCAAGCCAGTTGACCCAGCCGATCCCGGAGAATGCGACCCCTTCGGGAGGCTGTGCAGCCTCTTTCAGGATCAGGTGACCGCTGTAGTAATTGGAGGCATAGCCGTTGTTCATGTCAGCGGCCCAGAAGTATTCAACCTTTTCATCCCCGACGGCTGCATTGGATTTCACATCAAAGGCAATGGTATCGCCCGGCTCCACCGCAACATAGTCACCGGCAAGATCGGTGGGGTCCGCGGGATACCCCAATGCGCCGTCAAATGACATCACCATCACGGCCCGGATGACCCCTTCGGTATCGTCCCAGAAATGGGTGGCCGAGGCCAGGGCCAGCAGTCCGTGCTCGTTGCTGCCCCACGATGCCTGCCAGTATTGCCTTGCTTCATGAAAGGACTTATCAAGGCCAACGGTGCCTTCGTATGCACCCACACTGCCATCAGCGAACATAGCCTTTCCTCCTCCCAGTTCCGTGATCCGGGCATAGGCCATGTTCTCATAGGCCACCCTGACCGCCTCGGCGCTGTCGGCCGCTGCCTCGAAGGTGGGTTCGTGCCGCACCGGTGAAGTGGGCTGTGCCATGATCTCAAAGGTCCTGGTAGCCGCGTCGGCCTGTGTGTTCGTATCCCAGTACTTCAGGAAAATGTAAAGGGCCGATCCGTCATGGACCGCTTTCCATGCTGCTCCGAAACTGGGAGCTGCCTCACCCAGGTCAAACAGGTCTCCCCCCGTAACATTGGTGGGATTGGCCACCGCCATGGAGTCACCCAGCATGGACCATGCCATGTCAAAGGACGCAGCATCCGCGATCAGATCCGGAGTGAGTCCTGCCGGGGCCTGGATCACTTCCACCACGGGGTTGTCATAGGGATTGGCGGCGTATCCGGTCACATCCGCATAATCGGGTTCCTCAAGCCAGTTGACCCAGCCAATGCCCGAAAACGCCTGTCCAAAAACTCCCACTGAGAAAAGAGTTAATGCAAATAGCGTAGCAATTCTTTTCATAATAATGATTTTAAGTTAGAATAATGAATAGTTATCAATAACAAACATATTCATATTCCGGGGCAGGCGGGTCCGGTATTTTCTTAAATAGGTTTATTATTTTTTTTCCCAGGTCAGGCTGTGTAATCTGATCCCTTTGAAGTCAGCCAGATCGCTGATATACCAGCTGCCATTGTGGTAGAGGAGCTCCGGTGCTTTGACGGGAAGAATGGTGAGAAGCTTTGAATCGTCGTTGACCCCGAAATGATAGGGATCGTCGGAAGCATATACATAACACTTCCCCGTGATGGAGGATGAGCGGAACAGGTAATAGATGCCTTTTCTTTTGATCACGAAGGGACTTTCCGCACTGACCGGCCCATTCCCGGCAATCCCCCCGCAGGAGACCACGGTGTAATCGGACCAGGTTTTCAGATCGGAAGAGGTGCGGACCACAATGAATCCGCTTTTCCATCCGTCACCCGACACCGTGGAAATGGTGGAATAGGCATAGAAAACGCCCCCGTCTTCCAGGATCATCACATCCCGCCCGCTGTTTGGCAGAAGCAGGTTCGATCCCTCCTTAAACGGGATCCTCCTGTAATTCGCTCCATCCCCCGAGAACATCAGTCTCAGGCCGTTGGAGTTATAAAAGCAGAAATAACCGGAATCGGTCTCCATGAAAAATGGAGCCTGGATCTTCTCTTCAGGAACCACCTGTTCTCCCCAGCTGCTGTCGGCGCGAGCAGCGATCCCGGATTCGATGAAAGGAGAACCGGCCAGGGATTCCCCGCGCCAGCCATACAGGATCCGGCCTGCAGCGGTCCCCCGGATGCAGGCCCACAGGTGCCAGGTCCCCTCCCTGTCTTTGACAAATCCATGGTCCACCACATGCTGGCGGGAAGGATCCGGACCATTCAGGGAATCCGGGTCGGGAGCATGGCAGATGCGCCAGGATTCCCCCTCCAGAACGGGTACAGGCACCCGCTGCCCGCTGCATCCTGATAACAGGGTTAAGATCAGCAGATGGAGTATGAATCCCTGTCTGGCTGTGTTCATATTGTTTATTTTACCCCGGATCCCGTTTACTCCGGGACCAGGCCTAATGGCCAGGCTTATCTATGGCCCTGTTTTTTCATCCTCTTTTTGCTCCAGGGTGGTATTGATCCGGTAGCGTCCCGAACCGGCCTCAGCAACCACCTTCCCTTCCAACACCCGGTAATAGATCCCCGACTGATCCAGACCGTTTCCGTTCAGGGTAATATCCCCGGGCTTCCCTGTGATGTGGATGGATGCCGTAGTGTTGGCAGGGATCACCACATCCATGTGCAACCGGTCTTCCTCCAGCTTCCATCCGGAGGAAATAGTGCCGTACATGCTTTCGTGGCTGGCCTCCGCATGGGTGAGTCCCCCTCCGGGCCTGGGATGAATGATCACATGTTTGTATCCCGGATGTTCAGGATCAATGCCGATCCCTCCCACCACCTGGTAGAGCCATTTGCCGATGGCCCCATAGGCATAATGGTTGAAGGAGTTCATTCCGGGATCCTGAAAGGTGGAATCGGGTTTCATGCCGTCCCACCGCTCCCAGATGGTGGTGGCCCCCATGGTGACCGGGTAGAGCCAGGAGGGGTACTCCTTGCGGTTGAGCAACATGTAGGCCAGGTCGATCATCCCGTGCCCGGTAAGGGTCAGCGAGATCAGCGGGGTTCCCAGGAAACCGGTGGTGATATGTCCGAACTCCCGTACATTGTTCTCCAGATGGTGTGCTGCCAACTGTTCGGTCCCGCCGTCCAGCAGATCAAAAGCGAGTGCCAGCGTATAGGCGGTCTGGGTATGGGATACAAGCCGTGCATTGGGGGTCACGAACTCGTCCCTGAAAGCGCTTTCCACCCTTTCCGAAAGATCCCTGTAGTATGTTGCATCAGTATCCCTGCCGAGAATTCCTGCAATCTTTGATACAATCCTGGATGAATATGAATAATAGGCTGTGGCGATCAGATCGGTGGTGGTGTATGCACCCATGTAGCCCGGACTGCTGGCATCGTAAGCGAGCCAGTCCCCGAAATGGAAGTCGCCGTCCCAGATCAGGTCCTCCCCGGCATGCTCCTCCATGTACCCGATCCACTCTGTCATGCTCTCATACTGGTCCCTAAGAACTGCCGTATCCGCATAATTCCTGAAGACCACCCAGGGGATCACCACCCCGGCATCCGCCCATCCGGTGGCACCTCCCCCACCCAGGATGTCCGGGATCACGTGGTGGATCATCCCTTCCTCTGTCTGGTCAGCCGCCAGGTCCTTCAGCCATTTCTTGTAGAAAGTGGCCGCATGCATGTTGAAACAGGCGGTGGGGGCAAATACCTGGGCATCACCGGTCCAGCCCAGTCTTTCATCCCGCTGGGGACAGTCCGTTGGCACATCCAGGAAATTCCCTTTCAGTCCCCATACAATATTATGCTGCAGCTGGTTGATCAGCGTATCCGAACAGGTAAAACTGCCGGCCGATCCCATGTCGGAATGGATCACCATTCCCCGGATATCATCTTTCTCCAGAGTTCCCGGATAGCCCGACACCATTACATAACGGAATCCCTGGAATGTGAAATGGGGTTCAAGTACTTCTGTGCCGGTTCCATTCAGGATATACCTGTTGGTCGCCTCGGCCGAACGGAGATTTTCATAGTACATGTTTCCCTTTTTGTCCAGCACCTCTGCGTGCCTGAGGGTGATCGTATCCCCTTTCTCCCCGCTGGCGGTGATCCGGACCCAGCCCACCATGTTCTGTCCCATATCCACCAGCCACCGTCCCTCCCCGTCCTCCTCAATGGAAACCGGAGTGAGCCTGTCAATGATCCTTACCGGGGGACCTTCCGGAGCGATCAGTTTTCCCTTGGAGATCTCCATGATCTCCACTCCTGCCCAGTCCCCGTCATCATATCCCGGAATGCTCCATCCGACCAGTTCCAGGGTGGCATCATAGGTCTCCCCGTTATAGATGTCCGATTCCAGGATGGGACCTGTGCCGGCTTTCCAGGTGGGATCGGTCGAGATGATCTCCATGGAACCATCTTCGTACCACACCTGAAGCTGTGCGATGGCAGAAAGCCGCGTGCCCCAGATGTTCCTGTTGTCCACCCATCCCAGGTTTCCCCGGAACCAGCCATCCCCGAGAATGATCCCCATGGCATTCCCGCGCTCCTGCAAAAGCTCCGTCACATCATAGGTCTGGTACTGGAGCCTGTGGTCATAGCTGGTCCAGCCCGGCGTGAATTCCTGGTCACCGACCCGCTTCCCGTTGATCTCCGCGCGGTACAATCCGTGACAGGTGATATACAGCCTTGCCCGGGAGATCTTACCATTGAGGCTGAAATCTTTCCTCAGGTAGGGAGAAGGGTTGGAGCGGGTGGTATCTTCCACCAGCAGCGGGGAGATCCATTCGGCCTTCCACCCTTCGGGATTCAGGATCCCCATCTCCCAGAAACCGATCCCGCTCCATCCCGACCGCCGGCCATGGTTGTCCCGGACCCGCACCTGCCAGTATACACGCTGAAAGGATTGAAGAGGGGAGCCCTCATAAGGTACATGGATGCTCCGGGATGAGCTCACCCGGCCGGTTTCCCAGATCAGGTCCCTTCCCCGTGCCAGGTCCCTGGCATCCAGGGCAGCCCTGATCTCATAGCTCTCCTGCATGGTATTCATCCGGTCAGATTGGATGATCCAGCTCAGCCGGGGAGAAATATTATCCGTTCCAATGGGATCGGTTTTATAATCCGTCTTCAGGGAGGTAACCTGCAAACCGGCCTCTGCATGCAGTCGCGGTACCAGCACAAGCATGAATACAATAAGGAAGTATTTAGTTCTCATGGGATATAGGTTTGATTGATTTTTCTTTGATTCTCCACGTTAATCTCCTAAAGATATATGAATCCTGTCATTTACCCTCGGCACCGTACTGATTATTGACTGACCAGCGGGAATACTTCCGATTTCGTCCTGCCGGCCTCCATTTCGTCCAGCAGATCCCTGACCACTTCGGGATGACCGTCCGACACATCGCGGGTTTCCCCGGGGTCTTCCTCCAGGTCATACAGCTCAATGGTACCGGGCGGATCGCTGACTATCTGGTTCCGCACCAGCTTCCAGTTGCCTTTCCTGATGGCCTGCTTGCCACCCCTTTCCGTAAATTCCCAATAAAGGGATTCATGACGGGGCTGCTCTTTCCCGGTAAGGGCGGGAAGGAACGATATGCCATCCACGCCGGCGGGGACAGCGATCCCGGCAAGATCACAGGCGGTGGGCAAAAAATCCCAGAATGCACTGAGATGGTCATTCCGGGTTCCCGGCCTGATCTTCCCTTTCCAGGAAACGATCATGGGCACCCGGATCCCCCCTTCATAAAGATCCCGTTTCCCTCCCCTGAACGGACCATTGGAATCGAAATACGTGGTAAATTCCCTGTCTGGCATGGGTCCGTTATCGCTGGTGAAAAAGAGCACCGTGCGTCCGGCAAGCCCCAGCTCATCCAGCAGCTGCATGATCTGTCCCACATCCCTGTCCATCCGGGAGATCATGGCCGCATACCCTTTCCGGTCCCGGGGCCAGTCGCGGTCTTCATAGACGCCAAAGCCAGGGACCTCCTGCTGCTCTCCTTCCGGGGCCTCCCCGTTGTTGTGGGGGATGGTATAGGGAAGATACAGGAAGAAGAGTGAATCCCGCTGCTCCCTGATATAACTCAGCGCCTCCCGGGTAAACAGGTCATGGGAATATTCGTTCTTCACCGTGGAATAACTACCCAGTCCCCTGTGCCAGAGGGATGAATCGAGATAGTGCACCTCGTTGTCGAGGTACTCCTTCTTTCCGTTCCTCAGCAGGTATTCGGGATAATAATTATGGGCCAGCACCTGGTCCAGGTAACCATAATAGAAATCGAATCCCTGGTTCAGCGGATCTCCCGAAGTGTTCTCCACGCCCAGTCCCCATTTCCCGATCATGGCCGTGTTATATCCTGCACTTTGCAACAGTTCGGCCACGGTGAGGGTAGTGTCTGATATGGGCCACTGTCCGGAAGGATTGGCCTGCCGGTTGCCACGCACCCCGGCATGCCCCATATGATAGCCTGTCATCAAAGCACAGCGGGAAGGGGCACATACCGTATTGCCCGCATAATGCCGGGTGAAAAGCATACCCCGGGAGGCAAGTTCATCGATATGGGGGGTCCGGATGATCTGCTGTCCGTAACAGCCCAGGTCCCCGATCCCCAGGTCATCGGCCATGATAAAGATAATGTTGGGCTTTTCGGATTCCTTTTCTGCCGGGGTACAGGATGGACCGGACCCGATGGAGAGCAGGACAAGAAATAACGCGATCAATGGTAAATTGAGACTTCTGGACATGGCGCCGGTGTGATTTATTTTGACTAAATTAGGAATTCCTGATCGATTTCGCGCAGGTTATTTTAAGGAATGGGTCCGGTATATTCATTCCGCCTGCCGGTCGCAATATTTATTCTTATGAAACGAAGACGATTCATCAAAGGGCTGGGGATCAGCTCCGCAGGACTGGCCGCCATCCAAAGCTACGGCAGAGATGAAATCCCCGCATCTCCGGGTATTGCAGGTTACAGCTACGGCGGTATACGCACCATGCAGGATATCCTGTCCGCGGAAGGCCTGGCGGTGGTCCGGCTGGAAACTGAAGGTCCGCCCGGGAAAGAGATGGCAATGCATGACTGGCAGCCCGGAGTCCGGAATGCAGAGACCGTCAGGGCCAGAGAATATTTCCTCGGAAAGGTAAAGGTCCTCTGGCTGAAGGATGCTGCTGAAGATACCCGGCTGATCATTGCGGGTAATAAAAAGTGGCAGTTTACACTGGGTGAACTTCTTCAACATAAGGAAATTACCGGAAGCGTGAACGGTGCGGCCATCAGGGCAAACTTTCTGCTTGACCGGGAGATCGGCGAGATCACTCCGGGTGATTTTGGTGCCCGTGATCCGGATGGCGATTTCAGTTTCGTGGCCATGGCCGATCCCCAGGGAGGATTGCCGGACGATGCGGACGGGCTGAAAACCCGGATGAAGATCCACAATGCTTTTATCCGGGAAAGCGTGGACCTGGTGAACCGGCTCGATCTTGATCCCCTCTTTACCATGGTGATCGGGGATGTGTGTGACGACTGGGGATATGAAAAGGACCTGGCACAGATGAATGCGTTCCTTTCCAGGCTTAAAACCCCGTTGCTCTACGGGATCGGCAATCATGAAACCCTGCTGCGACCGGAATTCGGCCCTGGTTATAACATGGATGCCTTCAACAACTTTCTGGGAGCCCAGATATCCATGAACGGGATCGATAAGCTGCTCTATTCGTTCAACGCGGGGGCATGGCATTTTGTGGTATGGCCCGAT
>JBNJEV010000050.1:0-19284 GCA_051746185.1 Bacteroidota bacterium | reverse complement strand
GATCTTCTCCCTGATATTGTATATGCCCCAGTACTTTCCGTTCAGGAACAGGACAGCAGGCTGGAAAGCCTGGCAATCGATATCCATTTTGTTCAATACGAGGGTATGTGCCATGGCATCCCTGAAATGTGTGATCCAGTGATCCGGCACTCCCGCATTCCGGAGATAAATCGATTTGAAGGCGTTGATCTCCCTTTGCGGAAAGATCCGGTATCCGATCTCATCTGTTCCGTATCTGCTTCTCGCAGTGATGGTAAAGGATACCTGCGGGCAGTACAGGGACAGCTGACCCGTCAGCCGCAATCCCGCACGGATGTCTATCGAGGGTTCCCCTTTTCCCGGGAAATACTGTAAACGAACAGGGATCTCCCTGCTCTTCATCCTGTTCTCATAGATGCCCTTCCTGCTGTCCCAGAGCGCTTCCGGAGGGGTGATCACAGAAATGACAGGCAACGAGATATCCTCATCGATGAAATAGGTCCTGCTTATGATATTCCCGGGAAGTTTGCCCGGTTCCATGATCCTTGCCCGCAGCACTGTCGTTCCAGATATATCCAGGGGCAGGCTACCGGAAAGGGAAGTGCTTCCCGGCCTGGTCCCGTCCCGGGTGTATTTGATCCATTCTTCAGGAAGATTGGAAGATATATCTGCCGTTTGCGTGCCGGAGTAAAATCCGCTTTCCGGAGTGATCCCGGGACTATCAGATATCGTGAAATCCGTTACTCCCACCGTGATGTTGGACGACCCCGGTGTGGGCTCTCCGAAAAAGAACCAGTCAGACCCCCCGTCGGGCTGCCGGCCCATGGAGACATCCCGGAGCTGCAGTCCGAAGGTGATCGAATCCACGACCATTCCGTCAGGATCATACAGGCCGATAAATTCACCGGCCCTGCTCAGGCTGAAATTGAGGTGGTAATAATCCGTCGTAAAATAGATCCTTGGCCGGCTCATATCCAAATAATTGGGCCAGGGCCGCCAGTACGTGTTCCCGGGAGCATCATCATACCCGTCAGCCCATAACCGGAGAAACCCTTTTGCAGGGATCAATGTGCCTTCCGGGATCCTCCACCTGTCAGGCCGGTCAGGGTCGTCCGTAAGATAATACCCGCCGAGATCGACTCCGGTAATCCCATCATTATAAAGCTCCAGCCAGTCAGAATAATCATCAAAGTCAACAATATCGGCATCGACGGAGACATTCGATGCGAGAAATTCATTGATGTAAATGTCCTCCTGTGCCGGCAGCCATGTGTGCCAGAAGGCCAGAGAGGTGATGATAAGCGCCAGTCTCATCATATGCCGGAATGCTCAGGGTTGCGGAATCAAATTACTGAAATTCCTTTACAATTGCGTAAATAATCTACAGATAGGGTCAGAATTCCACAATCCTGCCGGATATTTTTAACCATTCGAAATATTAATTCCATGAAATTCAACACATAAAGTCAGGCCCCATTTCTGGCACGATAATTAGATGAATAGCAACAGTATGCACCTGCCCTACAGGGTGATTTACCTGCAGAAAGATTTGTTTCATTTAATAATCCCCCGGCAGCTATGAAAACAGAAAGAAACAGGATCCCCGGAAATAGAGAAGACCCCGAAATTGAACTCCTCGAACAGATGATCGAAAATTACATGGACCAGATCATTATTCTCAAACAAATTCATGATTCTAAAGAGAGATTAAGGAACCTCGTTTCGCCCGCCAACCGTTCATGGCGCTATTATCAGCGAAAATAGAGCCTATGATCGAATCGCTGAAGCAGATGATCGAGGAAGGAAGGCTGCCGGGGGATGTTGCCCTGCAGGGATGGATCATTGCGTGCTGGCCGGGTTTCAGATCGCCCTGGCCCAGCCCGTACGGATCGAGGATGTAAAAACCGATGGCAATGACTGACAGGAAAACGGCATATTCACTGAACATCCCTGATACCGGGAAACCCAGGGTGGTGATCATCGGCGGGGGTTTCGGCGGGATCAACCTGCTGAAGCGTTTGAATCACAAAACATTCCAGATCGTGCTTTTCGACCGGTACAACTACCACACCTTCCAGCCCCTTCTCTACCAGGTGGCCACTGCCGGACTGGAACCCGACTCTGTAGCGGGCCCCCTGCGAAAACTGATCCGGAAGAAGGATGATTTTTACTTCAGGATGCTCACGGTCCACCGCGTTGACCCGGAGGAACAGACCGTTGAAACCTCTGCAGGATCGCTATCCTATGATTACCTGGTGGTCGCCTCCGGTTCCAGGATCAATTTTTTTAACAATGAAAGCATTTCGGCCAACTCATTTCCCCTGAAACAGGTCACCCATGCCCTGGATCTGAGAAGCACTATCTTTCAACAGTTCGAAAAACTGGAAGTTCTGAAGAAAAACAGGTCCAGGGATAAATACCTGAATTTTGTAGTGGTCGGGGCCGGGCCCACCGGGGTGGAATTATGCGGGGCCATGGCCGAGCTCCGGACACACGTGTTGCCCAAAGACTACCCTCACATGGGGGTGGAGGGAATGCAAATCTACCTGGTGGAGGGACTGGACAGGGTACTGCCCTTCATGTCCCCGCACTCGAGCCGGAAAGCACAAAAATACCTGGAAAAGATGGGGGTCAGGGTGATCCTGAAGACCTTTACCGAATCGTATGACGGTCACACGGTAAAACTCAATAACGGGGAGGAAATTATGAGCAATACACTCATATGGGCCGCAGGGGTGAAAGGAAATGTCATCGGGGGATTCGATGGGAAAAAACTGGTAAAAGGACGGATACCTGTGAATGAGATCAACCAGGTGGTCAGTGATCCTGAATCAGGGGATGTATATGAAAATGTCTTTGCCATCGGTGATGTGGCATACATGGAAAATCCCGGATATCCCAAAGGGCTCCCCGGACTGGCCCCGGTGGCTATACAGCAGGGGAAGCACCTGGCAAAGAATCTGAAAAGAATGAATCAGGGTAAAGAGGTCCGGCCGTTTGTTTACAAAAACAAAGGGGTCATGGCCACCATCGGCCGGAACAGGGCGGTGGCGGACCTGTCAGGGAACCTCCACCTCAGCGGTCTGATCGGCTGGTTCTTCTGGATGGTGGTTCACCTGATGTATCTGGTGGGTTTCAGGAACAAAGCGGTTGTACTGACCAACTGGATCTGGAACTATTTTACCTATGACCGGGGCATCCGTTTGATCCTCAGGCCATCCACGAAAACAAGCGACCCGATCAGCAAAGAGATCACTCAGGAAATGCATGAATCGGGAAAGTAACTGTACTCATTATCTAACCCGAATAAAAGATGAGTGAAATGAATGTTACCAGAAAACTGATACGGGAACACCTGTTGGAAGGAAGCATGACACCCGGTGAGGAGATCACTGTCCGAATGGATCATATCCTGCAGCAGGATGCCACAGGGACCATGATCATGCTGGAACTCGAAAACATCGGCACCAAAAAAGCAGCCGTGGAAACGGCCGTACAGTATGTGGACCATAACCTGCTCCAGACAGATTACAAAAATGCCGATGACCACCTGTTCCTGCAGTCCGCCGCCGCAAAATTCGGTTACTGGTACAGCCGGCCAGGGAATGGCATCAGTCACGTGGTCCATATGGAACGCTTCGGGAAACCGGGTAAGTCCATGATCGGCTCGGACAGCCATACCTGTTCGGCCGGGAGCATGGGAATGCTGGCCATCGGGGCCGGAGGCCTGGACGTTGCCTCGGTAGCCACAGGACAGCCCTACCACCTGATCATGCCGGAGATCCTGGGTGTGGAACTGACCGGAAAACTGAAGGACTGGGTCAGTGCAAAGGATATCATTCTTGAGATGTTACGAAGATATGATGTGAAGGGTGGAGTGGGGTACATCATTGAATATTTCGGAGAAGGCCTGAAGCACCTTTCCGCGTGGGACCGGCACGTGATCGCCAATATGGGTGCCGAACTGGGAGCCACCACCACCGTATTCCCCTCCGATGAGAATACAAGAAGATGCCTGGTCCAGGAAGACAGGGAGGAAGACTGGCAGGAGATCCTCCCCGATCAGGGGGCGGAGTACGACAAATATGAGCACATCGCCCTGGATGAGCTGGTGCCCCTGATCGCCACCCCATCCAGTCCGGGTAATGTGAAGCCGGTGAGCGAGGTCGCGGGCAGACCCATCTCCCAGGTGGTCATTGGTTCTTCCGCCAATCCGGGATTGAGGGATTTCTGGATGGTAAGCAAAATCGTAGAGGGCAAGACCATTCCCCCGGAAGTGTCCATGGATGTGAATCCATCTTCGAGACAGAAAATAGAAGACCTGGGAAAAATGGGGGCCATCAATGATCTGATGCGGGCCGGTGCCAGGTTCCATCAGACCGGATGCATGGGCTGCATAGGGATGGGCCAGGCACCCTCTTCCCATACCATCAGCCTGAGGACCGTACCCAGGAATTTTCCGGGCAGATCGGGCACAGCGGATGACCAGGTGTACCTGTGCAGCCCGGAAACTGCTGCAGTATCTGCACTTCATGGAAGAATCACCGATCCTGCAGCGTACGGGAAGTCTGCCGAATATCCGCTCTTCAGGGAACCCGGCCGGTCCTCTGTCAACACCATCATGCTGATCCCCCCGCCGGAAGATGACGCCGGAATCGAGTTGAAGAAAGGACCCAATATCAAATCATTGCCCGATTTCGACAGGATCGATGATGCTTTCGATGTGCCGGTGATCCTGAAGATGGGCGACAACATTTCCACGGACGAGATCCTGAAAGCGGGCGCCGAAGTGCTGCCTCTGAGAAGCAACATTGAAGCCATCAGCAGGTACGCTTACCAGGTGATCAGCGATGATTATCACCGGCAGGCTGCCGGGGCCAAAGATTCTTACGGAGGCCATGTGGTGGTTGCAGGCGAGAATTATGCCCAGGGATCCAGCAGGGAACATGCCGCCATCGCTCCCAGGTATCTGGGACAAAAGGCAGTGCTGGCCAGAAGCTACGCCCGCATCGGTTTCCAGAACCTGGTCAATTACGGGATCATCCCATTTGTTTTCGAAGATCCGGCGGATTATGACACCATCCGTGAGGACCATCTCATCAGCCTGAAAGGAATTACCGACGCCATCAGCGAAAGGATGCCGGTCACGGCAATCAATAAAAATTCCGGCAAGGAATTCAGGCTTCGCTGCAATGTCACGCCTAGGCAGGGAAATATCCTGCTGAGCGGCGGACTGATCAACTACCTGCGGGAGAAAAACTGAATAACCGGTCATTCTCCTTTCCCGGAGATCTTTCGTTTGGCATCCACGTGGCTGAACTTCATGAAGGCGACAAACACCACTCCTCCGATGATGTTGCCCAGGGTGGACCAGGTCTGTACGTGCAGATAATCCATGATGGTCACATTCTCGCTGGTCAGCCAGGCAGTGAACACCTCGATGGAACCCACGATGGAATGGTGCAGTCCGCCGATCCCGATCACGGTGGTGATCAGCGTCACGATCACGATCCTGCTGATCGTTTCCCGGGCAGAGGTGATCAGCCAGGACAAGAGCCCCATCAGCCAGCCGGCCAAAATGCCGCTTCCGCCAATGACCGCCCAGGTATGATCGATCAGTCCCCTGGCCAGTTGTTCGTAGGCCACCATGTCGATGATCCCAAGCCGGCTGGTGACCAGGATGAGGATGTATCCGAAAAGAAAGCCACCCAGGATGTTCCCCGCAAATACCACCCCCCACAGAATGAGGAGGCTTTTCAGGGAGGCATTCCTGTTCAGTACCGGGATCACCGCCAGCGTGGTATGCTCGGTGAAAAGCTGGGATTTTCCGATGATCACGAAAATAAATCCCAGCGGATAGGCAAAAGCCAGCAGTACATGAAGTACGGAAGGATGAACGATCCCTGAAAACAGGCTGTACAGGGTTGCCATCAAAAAAATGGTAAACCCGATCTCCAGTCCGGCCGAGATGGATGAGAGGAACAAATCCAGGTTCGAGCGCTCATGCTCACGCATACCCGTTTCAATCTGTTCATTTAGGATCTCATCGATCTGTTTTGGCTTGTTCAGGGCTTGTTCAGGGCTTGTTTCAGGTCTTTTACTCTTCTTTCCATGGTCTATGGATATATCTTAATAACCCAATTGACTGATCCTTGTTTAAACAGAATGGGTATTTTAGAGAACAAAAGTGTGGCGGATTTGCCACATGGAATGCCCGAATGAAAAACAGTATGGGTTTCTTTTTTTATATATAAATGATATTTGATCAGTGAATTACCTCTCCGGGAAGATTCTCTGAAGCCCTTTTTCTTCCCGGTTGGCATACTTTTGTCACAATGTAGAAAAAATTGTTTTGGAAACCAGCATGCTGAAGATCTATGACATCGGTGCGATGATTATTGTACAGGGAAAAGGAGAACTTTCACCGAAGCATCTTTCGGGGTGGAAAGACAGTTACACCAGGATCGTGGTCGTTCATCCGCATGAAGAATCTTCAGAGAAAATGTCCGGAAAACTGGACGGAGTGGTGGAGTTTGAATATACGGCAGAAAGGGATTCCACCCCAAAAAAGACCCTGGATTCGGTCCTGAAAAAGCTGGATGTGCCGGCCGGACAGACCGGTCTGGTGGCCGAGGACCCGGACTATATCTCAAGGGCCGGCAAAATGGGAATGGCCATGGTCATAGGGATCCCCGACGGCATCCCGGAAAAAAAGCGGCTGTATGAAAAAGGAGCAAACGTAGTGATGGAGCGGCTGGATGATATTGGCGTCTATATGGGAAGCAATGATACTTGCAGCTTCAGCCAGAGCCTGCCCAATGTTTTCACGGATCTGAACAAATTTGAAACCCCTTTCCTGGACAGGGAACCCGTCTTCTTCCTCGATTATGACGGAACCCTCACCCCAATTGTGAAAGATCCTTCCGGCGCCCTGCTGCAGGATGACATGCGGGATCTGCTCAGGGGACTGTCGCGACTCTATACGGTAGCCGTGGTAAGCGGACGGGACATGAGCGATATCATGCAGTTCATTCGGCTGGACGGGATCATCTACGCCGGCAGCCATGGTTTTCGCATCTCGGGGCCCGACGGACTGTACATGGAACATGAAAAAGCGAAAACATTGCTTTCCAGGCTGGATGAGTTTGAAAAACATCTGAAAAAAACCCTGGAAAAAGAGATCCGGGGAGTAGAAGTGGAAAGGAAACATTTTGCGATCGCACTGCATTACAGAAATGCACCTCCCAAATCGCTGGAGCGCATCAGAAAGGAAGTGAACGGTCTGATCGGGAATGAACGTGAGTTTAAAACCGGAAGGGGAAAAAAGATCCTGGAGATCAAACCCGCGTTGGAATGGCATAAAGGAAAAGCGGTGGAATGGATCCTGGACAATCTGGATCTTTCGGATCATGATAAATTCATCCCCGTATACATAGGCGATGATGTCACGGATGAAGATGCCTTCAGGACTATCTCGGACAGGGGAATCGGCATTTTGGTCGGTACCCACAGCATGCCTTCAGCGGCTCACTATCAACTGGGCAATGTGGAAGAAGTAAAGAAGTTCCTGCATTACATGGTCCACTGATACTTCAGCCCTCCTTTTCCCCCGGGATCACAGGAATAGATTTTTGTTCTTCCTGTTCTTTCTCACTCTCGATATCCGGGATCTGATCCGCCCTGATAAATTTCTGTTTTACTGCATGCCAGGCAGCTTCGGTGGTGGTACGGACCGGGATCATCTCCACGCCCAGTTCCCGGCACCCGGCGATCATACGCTCCAGGCGCTTTTTTTTCTTCTTCTTTCCGATACGGCGGATATAGATCGCCTTAACCCTTGAAGGAAACATTTCCGCAATGCTCATATAGATCTCGGGATCCCTTTGGCCGCTGTCCCCGATCAGTATGAAATCCTGGTCATAATAAAGTTCGAACAGGTTTTTGATCTGGTTATATTTATGGTGGTGCTTGTTTCCCGAACGGAATAACCTGAAAAGCTGCAACCTGGCGTCACTCAAAAGCAGGGTTCCCCTGGGGATCTCCTTGAACTGCATGAAATTTATCAGAAGGTCATACAGGTTCCACTCGCTGCTGGATACATAAAAAATCGATCTTTTCCCCTTCTCCCCTGCCTCATGAAGAGCCCTGTAGAAAGCAGCCACCCCTTCGAAGGGAGACCGGGTCATGGCATTTTTGAAGAGCATCAGCCTGAGTTTTTTCAGCATCCGGGTGGAATGGGAGATCAGGATGGTGTCGTCGATGTCCGAGATCACCATGTAATCGGAATCCAGGTTGGCGATCTGTACCTCACTTTCCGCAACCACAGGTTCCTGCCGGTCTTCCGGCCCATCCAGGAGGGTGAATTTGACCGGCTGCCAGCTGTCCTGGTATGAGGAAGGGACCCCGGCCGGAAGAATGGTATGAAACAGTCCCAGTTCGTTGGTGCGGACCTGCTCCCCGTGTCCCATATATTCGATCTTTACACGCACCCCGGCGATCTCGTCCCCTGCGTATCTTTTGACCATGGTGAGGATATTTTTCCACAATGACTGGTCCTCCTCAGGCTCAGCCAGTCCCTTGTCCTCGATCACGGCCCCGGTGATCAGTATCTTTTCTCTGTTGCCGTAAGCCGTATACGGCAAAATGATGGGAACACCCAGCCAGCCCAGCTTCCTTTTCAGAGCAACTTTCAATCTTTTCAACGGATTACGGGCTTTCCTGAATAGAAATCGCATGATAGTATTATTTTTGTTTAACAGTTCAAAATACAGACCAAACAGTCATGCACAGGTAAGCGGTATCAAATAAACAAAAAAATGGAAAAAATATTTTTCTTCCTGAATCCGGGTGCGGGATCAGGGATCCCGGAGGATTTTGAAGCTGTCATCGGTGAGCAGGCCGGAAGAGAAGGGTTTGACTACAGGATCCATAAGATCTCCCGGGATCTTGACCAGGAGGATGTGACACGTCTGCTGGATGATTACAGCCCGAACATTGCGGTGGCCGCCGGTGGGGACGGCACCATTAACCTGATTGCAAGAAGTCTGATAGACAGAGAGATAAAACTCGGTATCATCCCCCTGGGTTCTTCCAATGGAATGGCTTATCAGCTGAACATTCCGAACGATCCCATGGAAGCGTTGCGCAATATTGTCACCGGGAAAAGCAGGAAGGTCGACATGATCCAGGTCAACAGGGAACATATTTCCCTGCACATGAGCGACCTGGGAATGAATGCCAGGGTGATCAGGCGATACGAAGATGAAAACATAAGGGGATTTTACGGGTATGCCAGGCAATATTTCCGGGAATTTGGAATGCGGAGCAAATTCAGGGTTACCCTCACAACAGAAGATCAAACCGTTCACGCCCATGCGATCATGGTCGTGCTGGCCAATGGCTCTTATTACGGAACCGGCGCCAGCATCTCCCCTGAAGGAAGGCCCGATGACGGAGTCTTCGAAGTGGTGGTCATCCGGGCTTATCCCTTCTGGTTCCTCTTCTACATGCTAATTTCTGTTTTCATCAGAAAGGTAGGCAAGAGACAATTCAGCAGGATCTTCCAATGCAGGGAGGCAGAGATCAATGTGACCCCGCCGCAGGAGATGCAGGTGGACGGCGAACCCCTGGGCCCTCAGGAAAACATATCGGCCAGGATCCTTCCGGGATGTCTTACCGTTATTGCAGGAAGCTGAATGTCGTACAGATCAGCATACTAAAGCTTCCTGATATCGATATATGATCCGTTCTCCTGCTGCATGGCAAAGCCCATAGCTTCGATCAGATGAACCGCCGCCTCCCGGGGATCCCTCATCTTTTTGTTCCTTCTCATCTCTTTCAGCCTGTTCACCACAGGGAAGCGGCCGTCTTCAGGGAGACTGAAGATATAATCCTGCATTCCGGTATCCACCACGCCCGGGGTGATCGCTGAAAAATGGGTTTCCGGGATCTCCTTCGCATAAAGTGTGATCAGCATATTCAATGTGGCTTTGGAAAGGGCATAGGCATTCCATCCCCTGGCACCGCTGTGGGAGGCCCCCGATGAAATTGCGACCACCTGGTGAATATCGGGAACCAGCTTGAAAAGGCTGTCCAGCAAAACCTTGTTCGCCCAAACATTCACATTCATTACACTACGGATCTCCTCCAGTGAAGTATCCCTCATATCTTTGATCTCCGGCAGCATTCCCGCGTTCAGGATGACCTGGTCCAGCACCCTTTCCCCATTCAGCAGCCTTCGCAACTTCTCCTCCAGTGTGGTATGATCGGAAAGATCATGAGAGAGGTGGAGGTACTCGGCATATTTTCGCAAATTATCATTGAGTCTCCGGCTGATCCCGTATACCCTCGCCCCTTTTTCAAGGTTTTCACGGGCCAGGGCATTCCCGATACCTGAACTTGTGCCTGTAATTAGCGCATTCATTCCAGTGAATTTTAAACAATTTATATTAGGTACCGAAAAATCATGCCACCATGCATTCCTGTCCGGCCATTCCTGCCGGTGAGTCAATCTGCAGAATATCAGCCTTCTAAATTTCCAGTTTGCAATCCCGGTGACCCAGTCCCGGGAGGGGTGTTGACTATCCGCTACACAATGCCCATCTTTTCCACATTCAGACGATGCGGGGATCTCCTTCTCTTACGTTTTTTATTAAAATCATATATTTGATTTTCAGGTTTTTATAATACAACCTGGCCATCCGCATATGAAACCTTTATCCGATGGTACTGAAATTGAATCAAAGATCACCAGATATGCTTCAGCAGATGGTACGGAAAACCAAAATGTCGAGTGTGCTTAAAAGACTTGGAGAACAGGATGTTGTGTTAATTGACGTGCTGGATCCGGAATCTTACGAAAAAGTTCACCTGAAGGGTGCGATCAACATCCCGATGGAAAGACTTGAAGATGAGATAAAGGACCGGGTGGATCCTGAAACGCCTGTCATTACCTACGGAATTGATTATGAATGCCCTGTCAGCAAAATGGCTGCTGAAAAGCTGGAAGAGATGGGCTACAAAAACGTATCCTATTATGCCGGAGGAAAAAAAGAATGGCTGGAAGCCCAGATGCCGGTGGATAAAAAAGATTAACCTGTACCTCCTTTTTTAGGTTTCACAACGGAGTTGGTCCTCTCGCGCGGACTTTCTCTCCTGGGCTTGAACATGGCCCCGGCTTTCTTAAAGGAACTTCTGAAAGCCTCAAGGTCCTGGTATATGTTTTTGTCCACCTGATCCCAGCGCTCTTCACCGGATTCTTCCATTTCTTCGTACTCGGTCCTGATCCGGTCCCTGATCTCTTCAAGTTCCCTGATCAGGCGTTCGAATTCATCCTTCAGGGGTGCTTCCACCACCTGGTACCTGAGTTCCTGTATCTGGGAAGAGATCTTTTCAATTTGTTCTTCTACTTTCTTTTTGTATTCCTTATGTTTTACCATCTTTCGGATATTTTGATTGTTTAATATCTCATCAGTGCAAGGATCTCGGTGTCCTTCAAGGGCATATCCCCGGGAGCAGCCAGGAATACATCTCCTCCATTTTCAAGGGTACTGACTGCCGCCATATTGTAAAGGGAAGCCCTGTATACCCGGGCTTCCTGTTCCTCGTCGGTGATCACCATCCTGCGGGTCCGGTCATATACTCCCTCCTGGTCCTTTCCCTCCTGAATGAAAAGTGTATCCACCCTTCCCTCGATGGCGGCCGGAACGATTTCTCCGATCTCCCAGGCCGTTCTTCCTGTTGCCGACAGATCCTGCACCTGTTCCTTTTTGGTTTCCCTGTGCTGACGGAAATGGTCCTCCACAAGGGGCCATGCTTCCTCATGCAACAGCAATGGATCGGCTTCGTCCGGGTTCCCGCTGATATGATCATCAAACAGGAACTGATACTGAGTGATCTCCCTGTACAGGGAATAATGGCGCTCGACACAGGCCAGAACCAGGGGTGCATCCTGGTCATGCAGCAGTTTCATCAGTCCCGCATCCACTGCCCTGAAGAACTTTTCAGTTTCTATTTTCTTATCGTCTTTTCCCGCACCCTGTCCATGGAACATGGCACCGGCATCTCCTCCGTGATGGGTCCTGTGCTGCAGGGATTTCTCCTCATAGTCGTATCCCACCACATCTTCCAGTTTTTCCGGGGCCAGATCTTCAATATACACCTCGGCAATAAAGTGCCTGGTGCATTCGAAAAGGTTCACCCTCTGGCGGCTCAGCAGCAACAGGTAGAATTTCCCGTTGTCATTGAACATCGGGATCAGCGGCAGGAGATAGAAATGATCGGCCACACGGTTGTATTCATCGAACGAAAGAGGCAGGGCAAAATGCTGCATTACGGATCCGTGAACAAAAAGGGCCAGTCCGTCCGACAAATTCCTCCAGAACTGGACATCCTCCAGCAAAGCATCCGGACCGCTGAGGGTCTCGTCAATTTCATTCTGGTTCAAACCCTCCTCTTCCAGCCTGGATCGCACATCCTTCAGATTATTCTTGAGCCTGGTCTGACCATGTTTTTTGTCCACTTCCATCCCGGCCCGTGCCGTGGGTATATAAATGGATATGCAATGGGCATCGTGCACACCGGCCAGCTCCCTGAATGTTTCTTCGGTCAGCAGGCTGTCTCTTTCCTTTTTTGCCATATTTTCGTTCTGGTTTTAATCAATGATCCTGATCATGGCCAGGATAAACAATGCAATGATCATGATCCAGAAAAAGATCCCGAAAGTTACCTCAACGGCCGTAGATACCTGTCTGTTCCTTACCGCTTCATCCACCTCGGATTTGGGTATGACCCTGGTTCTGGGCCTTCTGGGAGGCAGAAGCGCTCCCAGAAGGAGCATGATCAGAACGGCGATCAGCAAATAACCCAGCCACGAGATACCCCAGTGTACCGGCCCGACCGGGACCACCCAGGAGCCTACCGACCAGGTGAACATGAATATGATCAAAAAAAGGAACAACATTCCGTTCAGCGGACCGGGGACCCTCCTGCCGAACCCGTAGATCAGCAGTGCTGAAAAGACCAGGGCAAACAAAGCCGATAAAAGAATGGATGCTAAGACCATGATTTCGGAGTGTAATATATTAACGTACGATCAATTCATTGGAAACCGACCATGCACCGCCCTCCCAGGCGTTCTCGGCTGCCTTACGGTATTCTTTCCAGCTGTCCACGGTACCTTCCAGGGTCACCTCGCCGTTGTTCACCGTGATCTCGATCTGGTCGCGGTCCACGTAAGGGCTCCACCATAGTTCATTGGCCACTTTGGTCTTGATCAGCTCATCATCCGGAACCAGGTCTGTTGATTCGGGCGGGGAAATATAGAGGCTGTAATAAGGGTAATGGCCCCACCAGTAATGGCTGTAAGGAAAATTGACCGTCAGGATGTTGTTCACATCATTCACACCCTGGACCCCGCTGGCCACCCATTCGGCCTCTTTCTTTTCCAGGTAGCTGTCCACCACTCCGGAAAGGGTGGCGATGCCGTTGTTGACCGACACCTGGATCTGCCATGCTTCCGTGATGGCGTTGTTGGCAAGGGAGTTCTCTATGTCTGATTGTATCTCTTCATCGGAAGGGGCTCTTTCCATTCTCACCTTGATCCTGTTGGTCACACCGGTGACACCCGTGGTATTCTCGGCAAGCTTTTCAGCTGCCATCTTGGATTTCATATTATCGACCGTACCCCTGAGGGTCACCCATCCGTTTTCCACTTCCGGGGTGATCTCAAAGGAGAACAACCTGGGATCATACAGGGCTGCATCATTGATGGCCTCCTCAATTTCTTCATCCGGCTTGTCCACATATTTGTTCTTCCGCAGCTCTTCATCCTCGGCCCACCATTCCACTTCCAGTCCGGAGTTGTCCACCGACCTGACCCCGGCAACCCAGCTGGCAAAGTAGGCATTGCTTTTTTCCGCTGCGCTTCCCACCACACCGGAAAGCTCTACGTCTCCCTGGTTCACGTCCACTTCGATCAGCCCGTCATCGATCAGGACATTCCATTTCAGGGCCTGTTCGATCTCATTCTGGATCTCCCAGTCCGACCGGGTGGATTTATAATTGACCTGGATGTCGTCCTTCAGGTCGACTACCCCCTTGACCGATTTGGCAACATTGGCACAGAGCTGTTTTTCCTGGTAGGAATCAACGGTACCCGTCAAAGTCACCACCTTGTCCTCCACGGCAACATCCACCTCGTAGGAATCGGCGGCGGGATCTGTCAGCAGGGCCTGTTCCACACGTTCCCGGATCCCGGGGTCACTGAGCACCACAGGCGGGTCCACTGTGATCCGGTTGGATACAGACCGGACGCCTTTGACCATCTGTGCAATTTTCGTAGCCCTTTCCTTGGCCATCAGGTTATTGACAATCCCGGTCAGCTCGGCGATCCCGTCAAGTACCTTTACATCCACATTGTTCACGTTCACGGCATGATCGAACCTGAACTCATTTTCGATGGCATCCGCAATGTCTGCGTCATCTATCTCTTCCTGTGTAATAGCCAGGGGAACACCCAGGAACAGTATCCCCATGATGATGATGATCTTTTTCATAACATGATGTTTTAAGATTCTTTTTCAAGGATCTTGTTGTAGTACTCGTACAGCACCTTTTCATAATCCATATCCACGGGATGGGACGGGTCAAACTCGGGTGCATTCTTGATATGATCCGATTTCAGGTTGATGCCCACTTCCCTGTTCGTATAGCTGATATTCTCCAGCCAGTCCAGGGAGAGGATCACCGATTTGCTCCAGGGTTTCCAGTTGCTGGTATCGATGATCAGATAAACGATCTGCCAGTCCTCGTCGTCGGCGATGATGTCATCCACATGTCCCAGCTTACCGTCCTTTGCCCTGATGTGGTACCCCTTCACCTCAACAAAACTGCGCAGGCTGGTGTCCACTTCATCTTCTTCCACCACCTTTGCCGGGGAATGAAGGGGACGCGGCGGGTAATAGGCCGTAGCTCCCACCGGCGGGGCATACATGGTAGGCCAGTAATAATCGATCTCATAATGTTCGCTCAGCTTTTTTTCATACTCCCTGGATACGGGCGCCTTGTCATCCAGATCGGGACAGGATTCCAAATCCTCCTTTTTCAGGTTCACCGGAAAGTGCTCTTTGTTCCATTCGGGTTCCTTCAGGAATGTCTTCGGTACAAGGACCCTCTTGTCCTTGAAGAGTTTCCCGAAACCCACTTCCAGGTAGCGGATGACCCAGCTCTCCTCGTCAAAGAGGAAATCCCTGACCTTCCCCTTCGTACCGTCCAGCATTTCCACCGAGTACCCGGTGAGGTTTTTCAGACTTCGTTTCATAACTGTTTCGGCTCCTTTCTTTATTATTTCTGTTCCACAAGGAATGAGATCTTCGCATTCACCGCGTAAGAGACAATCCGGTTGTTTTCCACATTGGCATTCATATGCTTGATGTAGATCGACTGGATGTTCTTTACCGTTTTTGATGCTTCTTTTACTGCGTTCTCGGTGGCTTCCTGGAAACTGTTTTCCGAAGAAGCGATCACTTCAATTACCTTTACCATTTTCATGATTTCCTGGTTTTAAGATTTATAATTCACTATTCCTGCAATTCACTTTTTGCCTCCTCCACGGCATCTTCCACTTCGGAGAATGCATTGTCGACTCCTTCCTTGAGCTCTTCCCAGGATTCCCCGGAAGCGTCCCTGAATTCATCGACTTTGTTCTGAAGGTCATCATACCTGGATTCCAGGGCATTGATCCTTTCCCGGTATTCCGCTTTGGCCTCACCCGTGGCAGAATCCATTTCCTGTTTCAGGCTTTCGATTTCGGATTTTACCTTGTCCATCCGTTCCTGGTAATCCTCTGCCAGTTCCTCTTTCTGTGCAGCAACGTATTCCCTGGTTTCTTCCACTGCTTCTCCCACTTCCTCTTTCACATCTTCTCCGGAGGCGGCTTCCTGCTCACCGCCCCGGTTGCAGGCTCCGGTACCGAGGATCAGCAGGATCATAAAAAGAACCGTGAACATGGTGTTCAGAATCGTACCTTGTTTCTTGATCATTTTCATCATTTTATATTTTAAGTGAATACCAAACTGCTTCATGAAAGTGAAAAATACATGCCAAAACCGGGACCCGGAGCTTCACATGTACACTATTATTTTCATTATCTGTTGATTATGAGCACCTATAACCGGGATCCCGCCGGCTGCCATTGTGTAATTATTCCATGCGTTGGGGAATAACTTCACAACCATTCAGGGTTTTCAGCTGTGGAATGAATTCCTCAGAATGAGGGATATTTCCTCAAAAAACCACATCCCCCGGTTCCCTGGTGATCACGGATCACCCGGACCACCTGCAGTTGAACGGCCTCACATAAGATACGTTCGATGATTTAAAATGACAGGGATCGGTTTTTGGCACAGGTTTCGATCCCATCGGGTAAATACGCCAAATCCCGAAGAAGAGATTATTGATGATAAAACTTCAGAAGCCTGCCCACTCACAATCCGTGGAAGAGATCTATGAAGCCCTTGAGACTTCAGACCAGGGACTGGGCGGCGAAGATATTCAGCACCGCAGGGAGAAATACGGCAAAAACAAACTGAAGGAAGAAGAGAAAAAAAGCCTGTTCGCCATTTTCATCTCCCAGGTGAACAATCCGGTGATCTACCTGCTTCTGGCCGCCATGATTGTTTCTTTCATTTTCGGGGATATCCCCGAGGCCATTGCCATCATCATTGTGATCATTCTCAATACAGTCATCGGCTTCTGGATGGAATACAGGGCACAGTCATCCCTGGATGCCCTGAAAAAAATGGATCCCCTGATCACCCGTGTCATCAGGAACGGGGAGATGGAAGAGATCAGTGCAGAAGAGCTGGTCCCCGGGGATCTCATCCACCTGGAAGCGGGCGACCTGGTCCCTGCCGACGCCCGGATCGTATCTGAATCCGAGCTGTCGGTGGATGAATCCCCGCTCACGGGGGAATCCGTACCTGTGGACAAGCAGACCGGTCCCATCGATGAATCGGCCCAGGTGGCGGACCGCACCAACATGGTGTTCAAGGGAACCGCCCTTGCCACCGGGAGAACCCGGGCCGTGGTCACCGCCACCGGAATGGAAACAGAGATCGGGAACATCTCCAGGATGGTGGGTGAGGCAGGGAAGGATGAGATCCCTCTGAACAGAAAGCTGGGAAAACTTTCCCGGAGACTGATCTGGATCATCGGCGGACTGGCGGTCGTGTTTTTCATCTTCGGATGGATCTCGGGAAAAGAGATCTACCTGATGCTGCAGACAGCCATCGCCTGGACAGTGGCGGCCATTCCCGAAGGCTTGCCCATTGTGGCGACCATCTCGCTGGCCAGGGGAATGCTGCGGCTGGCCGAAAAGAATGTGGTGGTCAGGAACCTTTCTTCGGTGGAAACCCTCGGGGAGACCACCATGATCCTGACCGACAAGACTGGGACCATCACAAAGAACCAGCTGACCCTTGAGGAACTGGACCTTGTCAGCGGAGAAACCAGGGAAGATAAGGAGGACGAAGTCTACCGCCTTTTCTACCGGATCGCCGTTCTTTGCAATGATGCCGGTGAGGATAACGGGGGATTCCAGGGAGACCCGCTGGATGCGGCACTGCTGTCTTACGGACGCGAAAAGGACGAAAAATGGTTCGGGGAACTCCGGGGTCTGGAACGGATCAACGAGGATCCTTTTGATTCGGATTCCATGATGATGGGGACCATCCATGCCATGGAGGATTCCTGTTTTATCGCGGCCAAGGGAGCCACCAAAGCCATTTTGAACATATGCACCCATTACATGGTCGGGGATCAGAAAAAGAAGGCGGACGATGCGTTCAGGGAAAAATGGATCCAAAAGGACAGGGAACTATCCTCCGAAGGATTGAAGGTGATCGGGTTCGCCTATCGCAAAGAATCACCGGATGCCCGAATGGAGCTGAAGGAAAAGGAATCGTTCCTGGAAGAGATGGTCTTTGTAGGGATCGCAGGATTCATCGATCCGGTGCGGGAAGACATTGCCGGTTCACTGGAGCTGTGCCGTCGTTCGGGCATCAAGATCGTGATGGTGACGGGCGACCACCCGGAAACGGCTCTGAACATTGCCAGGAAAGTGAACCTGGTGCGGAACGGAGAGGCAGCGGTAGTTCACGGGAAGGATCTGGAAGGTGCGGACAACATCTCAGAAACAGGGGTTTTTGCCCGGGTGGACCCTTCCCAGAAACTGGACATCGTGGAGCATTTCCAGCAGCAGGGAGAGATTGTGGGAATGACCGGCGACGGGGTCAACGATGCCCCCGCCCTGAAAAAAGCGGATATCGGGATCGCCATGGGAAAAAGAGGGACCCAGGTGGCCCGTGATGTATCGGACATGATCCTGAAGGATGATGCCTTCCCATCCATTGTCAAGGCAGTGGAGCAGGGACGGATCATCTTCGAGAACATCAAGAAATTCATCATGTACCAGCTGTCCTATCATTTCTCGGAGATCGTCATCATTGCCGCGATCAGCTTCTCCATGTTCCATCTTCCCCTGCTTCCCCTTCAGCTGCTGTTCCTGAACCTGCTGTCGGATGTCTTCCCCGCGCTGGCTCTCGGGGTGGGCAAGGGAAGCCACAATATCATGGAGAAAGACCCCAAAGATCCGGAAGAACCCATTCTCACCAGAAGGAACTGGATGATTATGGGTGTATACGGACTGGTGATCAGCGTATATGTCATAGGCGCCTATCTCTTTGCCTACTATGGCATGGGACTTTCACCCGAGGCCTGCAACAACATTGCATTTTTCAGCCTGGCGTTCGGTCAGCTCCTGCATGTGCTGGATATGCGGGAAGCGGATGAACACATACTTTTCAACCAGGTGACACGGAATAAATATATCTGGATGGCGCTGGGATTCTGTATCGTGGTCCTGCTGACGGGTTACTTTGTGCCCCTTTTCAGCAATGCCCTCTCCTTTATCGATCTTCCCCTGAAAGCCTGGGGATTGATCATCGCGGCCACGCTGCTTCCCCTGCTGACCAATCAGACCTTCAAACAGATCTGGAAAATATAAACACCTGATAGAGAATATTAAAGCGATGCGATATGAAAGAAATGAACAACTGGACTTTGCGCTACACCGACTGGAACCCGAAGGAGCAATCCCTCAGAGAAGCTCTCTGCACACTGGGTAACGGCGTTTTTGCCACCAGGGGCGCCGCAGAGGAGGTTCCCGGGAACCGGTATAATTACCCCGGAACTTACCTGGCGGGAGGATACAACCGGATGACCTCCAAAATCGCGGGACGTGAAATC
>JBNJEV010000049.1:0-19790 GCA_051746185.1 Bacteroidota bacterium | reverse complement strand
CTTGGATTTGCGGAGCTCAAGAATTTCGGACTTGAAATCTCAGAGCCGGGAAGATCAGATAAAGAGTCATTGGTCATCAGCGGATTGAAGAGTACGCAGTTGGTGGATAACAACAGGGTCACCAACGGTTTAAAGTTGCTCTACAATTTTGCTGAAGGAGAGGGGGATATGGTGAGGGATCTTTCCGGAACTGATCCCATCATGGACCTCCACATCAGTAGAGAAGGCCTGGCAACGGAATGGCTTGTAGGTCAGGGATTGCGAATTAACGAAAATACCATCATATCACATGAGGGACAGGCAGACGGATTGATTCAGGAACTGGCCGCTACCAACGAGATCACCCTCGAGGCCTGGATCAAACAGGAAGAAATCGAGCAATCCGGGCCAGCAAGGATCATTACTTTGTCTTCAGATAATTCCGAACGTGCAGCCACTCTGGCACATGAAGGAAATAAAGCCTATTACAATTACGTATCGAGACTCACTACCTCCAAGACGGATATAAACGGTACCCCCCAGCTTAATACTAAACAAAATTTCCTCAGTTCAAGCCTTCATCATGTGGTATACACTCGTAATAGTCAGGGTAATGAGAAGATATATGTCAATGGAATGGTGCTTGCTTCAGGTAAACGGGAAGGAGATTTTTCGTCCTGGGACGAGGATTACCAGTTTGCACTTGCCAATGAGATCACCGGTGAGCGGCCATGGCAAGGCATCTTATACCTTGTTGCGTTATATAACAGGGCCTTGAGCAGTGAAGAAATAAACAGTAATTATGAATCAGGATTCGGTCAGATCCGGTTCATCACCGAACTGGATACTCTGGAATCAAATGTTGATTATCAATTAAAACCTTTCATTTCTACGGATCAGGGCTTGGTGTATGGTCAGTCCAGGAATTTTATATATCAGAACGTTGCCAATACTGATAGTCTTCTTTCCATTTATCCCAATCCCAGTAATGGAAGTGTTTTTGTGACAATTAAGAACCGTGATGAGAATGTGAAGGAAGGATTTATCCGGCTTGCAGATTTTTCAGGACAAGTGCATTTCAATAAAGCAATTGATCTCTCGGAAGGTCTGCTGGAAAAGATCTTCGAGCTGCAATTGCCAGCTTCACTTCAGAACGGTTTTTATTCACTGATCCTGATTGCAGGTCCGTGCTCCGTTGCGGAAAAGTTTATCCTGATGAGGTGAGAAATTACTTCCCTGGCTCTTTTCTGATTGCCACCATATCATACGAAATAGTCTGTTTGTGCCACGAATGAATCATTCAGTGGGATGAGTGCATTTTTGTTTCGGATCTGAGTATATATGCAAAGGGAACACTTTGGTATACAACAGTCTATATTTTATCAAAATTCTGCTTCCCGGATTGAAATTGCAATTTAACTTTGTATATATTAGATGATTACCTGATAAAGTTATTCAGATGGTAAACACATCCGGATGAAAAAGCTATTCGGCCAGATAATCGCCATCCTGCTTGGAGCCGCTTTCATATCCTTGCAGGGTCATGTGGAAGCACAGACCTACCGGATACTTCCCCTGGGAAATTCCATCACGGAAGGCTATGATGCTTCGGGACCGACTGAGAGCGAGCGGATCGCATACAGGAAAGAACTGTCCGATCAGCTGGCCGGCGGAGGATACAATTTTGATTTTGTAGGGCATAGGAATAGTGGTTATGATCTGCTTTCAGATGCTGATCATGGTGGTATACCGGGTACAAGGGCTCAGTACGTTGTCCGTCTCCTGCAGGAAGGATACGATGAAAGAAACAGTATTCAAATCACGCCCAATGGTGAACCATATCTGGATGTTTATCCGGCAGATATTATTTTGCTTCATATAGGGACCAATGACATCACCCACGGCGAGGGGACAGGTGCCGGCGACGTACAATATATCCTGAATGAAATAGATGCCTGGGAAGCATCCAGCGGTACACATGTGACCGTATTTGTTGCCAGGATCATCAGCCGGACCGATGATCCTTTAAAAAGTACAGCAACGACCGAGTTCAATGATAACGTTGAATCCATGGTGGCGGGCAGGGGGGACCCTCATGTGATCATGGTCAATATGGAAACCGGTGCGGGTATCAATTATACTACAGAAATGAAAGCTGACGGGATCCACCCCACCCAAACGGCATATGATAAGATGGGACAAAAATGGTATACAGATCTGAATGCATATCTGAGTTCGATCCCGAAAGCACCCACCGGCTTAACATTGAGTGGAGAAACTGTCAATTCGGTCGATCTCTCCTGGATTGATAACTCAAACAATGAAACAGGATTCCAAATTGAACGTTCACCCACATCTTCCGGAGGAGACTTCGTGTTGATTCATACCACAGCAGCAGGCGTAACTTCCTATACTGACTCTGGTCTGGATATAGATACCCGGTATTATTATCGTGTGAGAGCCATCAATGCTTCAGGGCCTTCATTGTACAGTTCTATTGAAAACACGTATACATTGCTCAACCAGCTGGCTGCACCTTCTGAATTGTCAGCCAGTGCAATAAATGAGCATTCGACCCATCTCACCTGGATGGATAATTCAGAAAGCGAAACCGGCTTCAGGATTGAACGTTCCGGTAATTCGGGGACCGGTTTTTCGGAGATCCATATCACTTCTCCCGATGCGACCTCCTATACAGATGATGCATTGACAGATGGAACAGAGTATTTTTACAGGATTCGTGCGACGGATGGAGATAATAATTCTGGCTATAGCAATGAGACCAGCGCAACCACCACACTTGCTGCTCCGACGGAATTGTCGGCAATTTTTTCAGAAGAGAATGCGATTCAGCTTCACTGGAAAGATAATTCGGAAAGTGAAACCGGATATAAGATTGAAAGATCACTTAGTCCGGGATCCGACTATGTGGAAATCCAGATTACCGCAGCCAACACGACAACCTACATGGATTATGAAGTTGATGATGGGATCAGCTATTTTTACAGGGTCTGTGCCGTAAGTAACATGGGTGATTCCGATTACAGTAATGTAGCCACTACCATATTAGAATTAAATGCCCCAACAACATTGACGGCTGGAGCAATAAGTGAAAGTTCGATTCTTCTGACATGGAAGGATAACTCGGAGAGCGAGAATGGTTTCAGGATTGAACGTTCTTTTACCTCAGGGGCGGGCTTTGCGGTGATCGGGCTGGCCTCTGCCGATGCGATTTTTTTCATGGATAATTCGGTTGTTGAAGGTACAGAATACTTTTACAGAGTATGTGCTACCATTGAAAGTATTCAATCCGATTACAGCAATGAAACCAGCGCAATTACGGCCCTGTTTGCTCCGACAGGGTTAAATGCCAGTGTGATAAGTGATAGTTCGATTCAACTTGCATGGAATGATAATTCTTACAGGGAAACCGGATACAGGATTGAGCGATCATTGAATGCGGATACAGGGTATGTGGACATTGGTACCACATTGTCTGATGGCACATTTTACAATGATCAGGGTCTTACTGATGGAAGGGAGTATTTCTATCGAATATGTGCTTTTAATTCCCTTTGTAACTCAGATTACAGTGATCCGGCCGCTGCCATTACTGAGCTCGCCGCCCCGACAGCACTCTCGGCAAATGCCTTAGATGCGAATTCAATTTTGCTTTCCTGGGTGGATAATTCCGAGAGCGAAACCGGCTACAGGATTGAGCGAGCAGATAGTCCGGGAACAGCATATTCCGAGATCGTCTTCACTTCAACCAATGAAGTTTCATATACAGATGAAGGTCTTATTGAGAATACAGAATATTTCTATCGGATCTTTGCTTCTAATCCAATGAAAAGCTCCGGCTACAGCAATGAAGTGAGTGCTACTACAAAAATAGCGGATCCTGAGGAGATCTCTGATTCAGACAGCCTTTTTTCATTCTATCCAAATCCCAGTAACGGGAATATCATTGTTACCGTAAAAAAAGGGGAAGAACATGCTGATACTTACTTGAGGCTTTCGGATTTCTCAGGCCGCGTTCTTTTTTACAGTGAGATAGATCTGTCAGATGGATTACTTCAGACCGTATTTGAAATTCAGTTGCCTTCCTCTGTAAGAAATGGTTACTATTCCCTGAGTCTGATCCGTGGCGATACTTCTGTTTCAGAGAAGTTTGTTCTTATCAGATGAAAATGTGGCCCATGTACGATGGATGCATCTATGTTGATTTTCCCTTAACAAGTATCCATTTTTATTTGAAATGATTCAATTCTTATGCGAACGGACTGGATCCAGGGATAAATGTGTGTTCCGCGCAGAATGAACTTGGTGCTATCATCCGAACGGATCTTAGATCTATATTTATAAAACATAGGAAATCAATATTTTATGATCGTAATACTGAAGGATATCATCGTTTTAAATGGGTATAAACAAGTTAATTTATTTAAATCTCTGATTAATCAAATACTGGTTTCAGGATTGAAAAATAATCCTTGTTTTGCATATCTTTCAGCACTATATAGACGTATAATATTTTCAGATTAAGAAGGAAAAAAGCAACACGATGAGAAAATCAATTTACACCACAATAATTATCCTTTTAACTTCACTTTTAACTGTTTCATTACAGGAAAACCTGAAGGCTCAGACATATAAAATTCTACCCCTGGGTAATTCAATAACACAGGCGGATGCATCCAGTGAAGGAGCGAACAGTTACAGAAGAAATCTCTGGAATAAGCTTATCAATGATGGTTATGATGTTGATTTTGTAGGATCCACTTCCACTGATAAAGATGGTAACCCATTTCCTGATGGAAGCTTCGATCATGATCATGAAGGTCATTGGGGATACAGGGCTGATGAAATTGTCGGAGAATTGCCTGGATGGCTGACAGGATACGATCCTGATGTTGCGCTTATTCATATTGGTTCAAATGATGCATACCAGGGCTATAGCGTAGCATCCACGATTGCTGATATTGAAGAAATCATTGATATTCTGCGGACTGACAATGCCAGCATCACGATATTTCTGGCCCAGCTTATTCCTCTGCCGGATCCTGACGATAATGATACCATTGATGCAATCAATGCGGAATTATTAAACGTCGCATCGAGCAAATATCAGGCTGGCTCCAGAGTTATAATTGTTGATCAAAATTCAGGATGGAACATTTGGACCCATACGTATGACGGGGTTCATCCGAATGAAGCAGGTGAAGAGGTCATGGCACAAAAGTGGTTTGATGCATATATGGACGCAATACCAGAAGTGCCAGCCGAGTTTGCCCTGAGCGGAGCGACTTCCACCTCCATTGATCTTTCATGGGTCGATAACTCCAGCAATGAATCTGGTTTTGAAATAGAACGATCCCTTACTTCTTCAGACGAAGATTTTTCCAATATCCACACTGTTCCGGCAGGCACTACTACATATACGGACATGGGTTTGGATAGTGATATTGAATATTTTTATCGTATCCGTGCGGTCAACTCAACGGGTGCTTCCCTGTATACTTCAGTGGAGAGTACCACTACTTTGCCCGCTCCGCCTGCGGCACCAACCGGGTTGTCAGCAACAGCAATTGATGAAAACACCATTGATCTGTCATGGACCGATACAAACAATGAAAACAATTATATAATTGAGAGATCATTTACTTCCGGGTCAGGATTCACAGTAATCGATACCATTTCTGCTAACAGCACCTCTTACAGGGACGGAACACTTACCGAAGACACGAGATATTATTACAGGATTTATGCGACCAATCCGGGCGGTGATTCTGATTACAGCAATGAGGCAAGTGCCATAACGGATCCTTCCGTTCCTGATGCACCGAGCAACATGACTTTTACCGATGTCAAGGAGACATCCATGCGGGTGCGATGGGAGGACAACTCGGACAATGAGGATAACTTTGTACTTGAGCGCAGGGAGTCCGCATCAGACTCATGGGGTGTAATAGCAGAACCGACTAATAATTATTACGATGATAGCGGACTGGAGGATAACACCACCTATTACTATCAGGTAAAGGCTGTAAATGCGGCAGGCTTTTCTGATTATACGTCGGGTAGCCAAACCACATTGCTGGCAAAACCAGCTGCACCCTTTGATTTTGAAGGGATTGCAAACAATACGTGTACGGTTGATCTGACCTGGCAGGATACTGCACACAATGAGGATGGATTTGAGCTATGGAAGAGGATTGGATCTACAGGAACATATGAGTTATTGGAAACCTTGCCTCCGGATACCCAATCGTATATAGATACAGATACCGAAAACGAAACGACTTACGGTTACAGGATCCATGCTTTCAATGATGCGGGAACTTCAGAATATGCCTTTACGACTGTAAATGTCAATGTTGTCCTGGATGGCGGGACTATAGGGTATGACCAGACCATCTGTCCGGAAGGTGATGCTGAGTTGATCCAGAATGTTGATTCACCCTCGGGCGGGAGCGGCAACTGGATTTACCAGTGGCAATCCAGAACAACGGGGGATTTCTCCGATATAACAGGTGCTGAAGGTATCAGCTATGATCCTCCTGCAGGAATGACCGAGACCACGGACTACCAGCGGGTTTCCACTACCGAATGTGGATCAGTCACATCCAATAGTGTAACTATTACCGTTGAAGATCTGGAGGATCCGGTATTTGACCTGTGTCCGGATGACATTGTGTTGGAGGTGGAAAGAGACCAGACAACCGGTGAGGTGGATACCCCGGATCCTGTGGCGACCGATAATTGCGGGATTGAACTGTTGACATGGTCCATGACTGGGGCGACTGTTGCATCATCACCGGAGACCGGGTTCAACACAGTGGGATTGTATACCTTCAATCTGGGAGTGACCACGGTGACTTATCATGTGGAGGATCAATCAGGAAATGAGGCCGAATGTTCATTTACCGTGACCGTGGAAATCAAGGATCCGGAGGTGCTGGATGTAACCATTCCCAACAATATCATGGGAATCGGGCAAAGGGTTACGGTCACCATTACGGTAGCGGAGGATGGCGGCAGTGAGTATGATCTGATCTCGGGTACGATAGGTGGTTATACGCTGGAGGATCTCACGCGCGAGAATTCCACTACCTATTATACCAGTTTCGATATTTACGAAGGAGGGAACAGTTACCCGGCAGATCAGGATATCCCGGTGACCAACCTGGTGGTCACGGATGGGAAAGAGCAGAGCGATCCTTATAATTTGCCGATTGTCCAGCCCAACGATCTTCTGGATGCAGAGCGGCCTGTCATTGAATCCATGAGTGTTGAAACCGGTCAAAAGAAGATCGATGACGTGGTTGAGTTGAATATTGATGCGGACGGGCCAGATTATACGATCGACCCAGCCTCGGTGATCAATGGCATTTCAGTGGACGAGCCAAATATGGAATTTACGGATCTCGATGGAGGAAATTACAGGCTCAGCTACAGGGTTCAGGAGGGGGACCAGGATGTGGGGCCCGGCGAACTGACCGCAAGTATCATTCTTGTCAAACCCTCGGGCAATTCTAATGAGCCTTATACGGTGATCGGCAATGTGAACAACCTGACCATTGATGCGCACGCACCGGTAGTTACCAGGATGGAGGTCCCCAATGAAGAAGTGGGCGTGGGAGGGGAGGTCCAGGTGACAGTGACGGCAGACGGGACCGGATATGTGGCAGATGACGGAACTACGGTGAACGGGGTTCCTTTGAGCTCCTCGACGGTCACATTCTCCGGACAGTCGGAGAATTTATACCTGCTTTCCTACACTGTAGCCCAGGGGGACGATAATGTGGCACCGGGCACACTGGATGTTAATTTGGTACTCAGGGATCCTGCGGGGAATATTTCTCCGGCATATACAAACATTGAATCCAACAGCATGGAGGTATATACGGAACTTCCCACTGCCGTGCTTGCGGGTACTCCGGAGATCTGTGAGGATGAGGTTGCCGGGATGGAAGTATTTCTTTCAGGCCGCTCACCCTGGAGTCTGGAGCTGTATGACGGGACTGGCACGGTAACGTATTCCGATATTACCGACACTACCTTCGAGTTTGAGGTAACACCGGAACAGACAACTACCTACAGTATACCGGTTGTCACTGACAGGAACGGGGTAGTGAATACAGGCAGTGGAAGTGTCCAGGTCACGGTACATGAGAAGACCGATGTGGAGTTCGTTAACCTTGCCACGGGATATAGCGTAGAGGCGGAACCCTTCCCGCTGGAGGCCAATGTAATGGGAGGCACCTTTTCAGGCACAGGGGTGATCAGTTCGACGGGTTATTTTGATCCCGGTCTTGCCGACACGGTTGACTCTCCGCATACGCTGTACTATACCTATACCAATGAGTTCGGGTGTACGAGCGTTGCAGAGGCGCTGGTTTTTGTTCTGGGTGCGGAGGGAGATATATACATTCCCAGCGGCATTGTGTGTGATTACAGTGATCCCTTTGAGGTGAGTGCATCGAATGTGGCAGGGGTGACAGGCTCCTTTGAATTGCTCAACGAGTCGTCGCAGGAGGTCGGTGGACTGACCGACAATGGGGACAATACGGCAGTGGTGGATCCTTCCCTGCTGAGTGCAGGAAGCTACACCATTGAATATGAATATTTTGATCAGGTAACCCTGTACCTGAGGGCGGGCTTAACAGTGGAATCGGTTGACGAACCTGAATTTGTCTCATTCAGCAAGACCACCTTCTGCCAGAATGATGAGCCCGTTCAGCTGATCTCCGACAGTCCGCAGGCGGTGTTCAGCGGACCGGGCGTATCGGGCAACAGTGCCGACGGATTTATCTTTGACCCCTCGGATGCCAACCTGGGGGGCAATGTGATTACCTGCACGGTGAACACCGAAAACGGCTGTTCCAACAGTACCACCAGGGAGGTTCAGGTGAAATTTGCCCCGGAGTTAAGATTCGCTCTCAGCACGCGCTGTTTGCCCGTGGGAGGAGGCAATGTGGCCTTCAATAACCTGACGGGGGGAAAATTAATGGTGGAGAGCTGGAGCTGGGATTTCGGGGATATCAACAGCGGAGAGAATAATTACAGCGATCTGATCGATCCGGTCCATTTTTATCAGATGCCCGGGGAGCGGACCATCCGGCTGACTGCCACCACCACCGAGGGATGTGTATCGACCCTGGAGGTGGATACCACTTTCGGAGGAGAGCCGGTATCGGATTTCACCTGGGTAAGCGATTGCTTCACAAGCGGCAATGCGATTGAATTTGTCTCAAAATCAATTTCGGGATTTGAACAGATCGACACACTGGTCTATACCTTCAGGACACCTGGGGGAGGGATCCTGGGCGAGATCGGGACCGGCTCATTGTCGGATACGGTCAGATTTCCGTTTGCCTCTGATGGGAACTTCGAGGTGGACCTGTACACGCTGAATGAGGGAGGCTGCGGGGATACGGCCACCAGGGCGATCACCCTGAGGCCCACCATTGTGCTGGATGAGGAGGGGTACCTGGAAGCGTTCAATATGTCGGAGGGCAAATGGACGATGGAATCGGCGGATGAGCGTAACAGCTGGGTGTGGGATGTGCCGGACTTTGACGGATTTGAGCCCACCACGGGAGATAAGGCCTGGTACACTGATCTGCCGGAGGGGAGTCCGGGTTACCTTGAGCACTCATGGATCCAGAGTCCGTGTTTTGATTTCAGTGACATCGAGCGGCCTTTGATCCAGCTGGATATCATGCGGAGTTTTGCGCCCACTCTGAACGGTTCGGTGTTGCAGTACCGGGATGTGGTCGATGAAGGATGGAAGACCATCGGCGCAACCACACCGGGGATAACATGGTACAATGTTTATGATATCTATCACCAGCCTGGAGGGAGCAGCATCGGATGGGGACTGGATGTTTTCAAGCCGGATACGGACTGGCTGAGGGCCACTCACGATCTGGACCAGGTTGCGGGCAATCCGCGGGTTGTATTCAGGCTGGCGGTCGCAACCAATGGGGAGCAGGCGATTGGCAACCAGGGGTTCGCGTTTGACAATGTGACCATAGCTGAAAGAACGAAGCTTTCGGTCCTGGAACACTTCACCAATTCCTCGGATATAGCCTCAAAGGGTGCAGATGATCTGGTGGATGCATTCGGGGCGGGGAACCGTGATGAGGTCATAGACCTTCAGTACCATACAGATTATCCCGGGACGGATCCCATGAATGAGAACAACCCGGATCCGGCCTCCACACGGTCGGGCACCCTGGGTGTGGGGCAGGTTCCCTATGCGGTGATGGATGGAGGGGTAACACCGGCAACCCGGTATGACTTCAGCGGGGAGGAGCAGGAACCTGATCAGGATGCCTTGAAACGGCTTTCATTGGAGATTCCGCTGTTCGATGTGAATCTGGAAGTGGACTGGCTGGATGGCGGACTGCTGGAGACGACCACAGTGACCTGCAGGACAGATAGCATAGATGAAAATATTCAGCTGTATGTGGTCGTATTCGAGTCGTCGGTGACTGCCTATACGGGAGAGAACGGGGACACGGAATTCAGGAATGTGGTACTGGATATGCTGCCCACCCCTGCCGGGAAGCTGCTGGGCAACAGCTGGTATGAAGGAACAAAGGACACCCGTTCCAATACGTGGACCTATCCGGATTACGTGGAAGATACTGATGATCTGGGTGTTGTGGCATTCATTCAGGAAAGGAGCACAGGAAGGATCCTCCAGGCAGATGTCGCGTATTCTGATCAGTCATCCGGTACACAAGTGATACGGACAGTTTTTGGTGGAATGAATGTCTATCCGAATCCGGCCAAAAACATTGTTTTCATAGATCTTGGACATACCGTTGAGCGTGCCGGCAGATTTGAACTGCTGGATATGAGTGGCAGGGTTGTACTTCATGAAAAAATACCCCCGGGTTCCCGGATCTACCAGATCGATATTCAACATTTGAACCGTGGGATCTATCTCCTCCGCCGAATTGAATCCGGTCAAATGAAGGAATTCCGGAAGATCGTGAAGACCGAGTGATTTCTTATTACGGAATGGAACAATTATCCCGTGAATTCCAGGTTTTTGTAAAGCCGGTGGGTGCAGCGTGCAATATGGCATGCAGGTATTGCTATTACCTGGAGAAAGAAAAACTATATCCGGCTGAGACCCGGTTCCAGATGCCCGTTGAACTTCTGGAGGAGTATATCCGGAAACATATTGAAGCATCCTCAGAACCGGTCATTGGTTTCTCCTGGCACGGGGGCGAGCCCACAATGGCCGGATTGGATTATTTCAAAAGGATCGTCGAATTGCAGAACAGATTCTGTCCTTCCGGAAGTAGAATTGTGAACGGGATACAAACTAACGGGACATTGCTGGACGATGATTGGTGCAGTTTTTTGGCCCAGGAGCATTTTGTGGTGGGGATCAGCATGGATGGGCCAAAAGAGCTCCACGATCTGTACCGGCACAGTAAAAACGGAAGCTCCACTTTTGAGCGTACCCTGCACGGTTACAGACTCCTGAAGGAGCACGGTGTCATCCCGGAGATCCTCTGTGTGGTCAACGCCGGCAATGTTCGCTATCCACTGGAGATATACACATTCTTCAAACAGTTACAGGCCAATTACATTACCTTCCTTCCCCTGGTGGAAAGAGAGCCGGATGCAGATTCCGGCGCCAGCGAGCTATCGGTTCCTCCTGAAGCATTCGGGAATTTCCTGATCTCCGTATTTGACCGGTGGAAGAAAGAGGATATCGGCAGGGTGAAAGTGCAGATCTTTGAGGAAGCCACCAGGACCGCATTCGGTCAGGATCATACCCTTTGTATTTTTAAGAGGCAATGCGGAGGTGTGCCGGTGGTGGAGTACAATGGGGATTTCTACTCATGTGATCACTTCGTGGACGAAGCGCACAGGCTGGGGAATATCATGAACCATACCCTGGCGGAACTACTGGATAGTCCGCAGCAGCAATCATTTGGTGCTGCAAAGCGGAATACCCTGCCCCGTTATTGTTTGGAATGCGAGGTGCTGGATATGTGCAACGGGGAGTGTCCCAAGAACCGGTTTATCCTTACGCCGGATGGGGAAGGAGGGTTGAATTATCTCTGTGCCGGGTACAGAAAGTTCTTCAACCATTGCCGTCCTTTCGTGGAAGAAGTGGCAAGGGTTTGGAAGATGCAGCAGAGGGAGAAAACAACATTGCATCGTCCTGCGCAATCTTCTCTGCAAAATACCGGGCAGTTGCGGGCTGCCTCACAGAAAGTCGGACGTAATGATCCCTGTCCGTGCGGAAGCGGGAAAAAGTATAAAAATTGTTGTTTGGACCGGTAGTCCTCAGCCTGCAATGTTTTAACGAAGTTGGACTTCGGAATTTCCGTTTGATCTTGCTGAGTTTTTCAAAAACGATATATTTTATCCGTTTATTAACTAAATCAATGCCATTTTGGATAAAAAATATATACCGGTAGATATTTTTTATCAGAAAAGCACCTTAAAAGTATAATAAACGGATAAAATATGTCCATTTATCCGCTCCATGAGCCCTCGAGAGCGCTTTTGGCTAAAATTTCGGGGTAAGTCCGGTTTAGCAAAACGGTTTCGCGCAGATCCAGGGTTTCGCGCAGATCCACGGTTTCGCGCAGATCCAGGGTTTCGCGCAGATCCACGGTTTCGCGCAGATCCAGGATAATTTGCCGGTCTGGATTCTAAGTCTTAAACTCTTCCTTGAAGAAGGAGATGGTCCGCTTCCAGGCAAGTTCGGCTGCTTCTTTGTGATACCGCCCAGGATTGGAGTCGTTGTTGAAGGCATGCTGGGCCCCTTCGTACATGAACAGCTGATAGTCGATTCCGGCTTTCTTCAGGGCCTCCTCGAATTCCGGGATCCCGCTGTTGATCCGCTCATCTTCTCCGGCGTAATGCAGCATAAGCGAAGCCCGGATCTCAGGAACTTCTTCCGGATCGGGCTGGCTCCCGTAATAGGGAACAGCCGCATCCAGCTCAGGTGCATGCACGGCCACCTGGTTGGTCATCCCGCCACCCCAGCAGAAACCGGTGCATCCAACTTTCCCGTTGGTAAGCGGATGGGTATCCAGATATTTGACCGCGGCCACGAAATTCTTTACGGTATCCTCACGGTCCAGTTCCTGCATCATGGAACGGCCCTTATCCGTATCTTCCGGGGTTCCTCCCAGGGGTGAGAGGGCATCGGGAGCCAGGGCCACGAAACCTTCCCGGGCCATTCGCCGGTTCACATCCTGGATATGGGGGACAAGGCCCCTGTTCTCATGGATCACGATCACACCGGGAAGCTTTTCATCAACCATGGGTCTGGCCAGATGGGCGCGGATCTCGCCGGTTTCCCCCGGATAGGTGATGAATTCGGTATGCAGGTCCGGCTGCACAGATGACGGGATCCCGGCATACAGGTTCTCCTTTTCGAGCAGGGAGAGCATGGATACTGCAGCGACAACGCTTCCGGCCATCACGGTAAGTTTTTTCAGGAACCTGCGCCGGTCAAGTTTACCTTCCCTGTAAAGAGAATAAAGTTCTTTGATGTTCTGGTCCATTTTGATCTTCTGGTCCATTTCGGTTAGATTTAGATTCGGATATATTGTCAGGATGTTTGGTGCATCTCACAAGTTACGAAAGAAAATATTTATAAATTAGTAGAATTGACAACTATCTTACACGGCGACCATAAATAACCGGATCATGACAACAAACAGAAGAGAATTCATAAAAAGATCAGCCACCGCGACAGCCGCCATTGGGCTGGCCTCCGCTTTTCCCACCATGCATGCGGGAATCTTAGGTGCCAACGAGAAATTAGTCTGCGGAGTGATCGGGGTAAACGGGATGGGATTTGCCGATCTGAGGTCATTCCTACAACAACCCAATACGGAATGTGCGGCCCTGTGTGATGTGGATGACAATGTACTTCAGAAACGTATCGCGGATGTGAAACAGATCCAGGGGAATGCGCCCGCCGGGTACAGGGACTTCAGAAAATTGTTGGAACACAAGGGATTGGACGTAATCATCATTGGAACGCCCGATCACTGGCACACCCTTCCTTTTGTGTATGCTTCTCAGCAGGGATTTGATATATACTGCGAAAAACCCCTGGCCAATTCCATTCAGGAATGCGATATCATGGAGCGTGCAGTAGAACGGTATCAGAATGTGGTACAGATCGGTCAGTGGCAGCGGAGCGACCCCCACTGGCAGGATGCCATTGCCTATGTCCATTCAGGCAGACTCGGGAATATCCGGTCGGTAAGGGCCTGGTCATACCAGGGATGGATGAAATCGGTCCCCGTGGTGCCGGATACTCCCGTTCCTGAAGGAGTGGATTACGATTTCTGGCTGGGCCCGGCTCCCAAGCGTCCTTTCAACAGGAACCGCTTCCATTTCACCTTCCGGTGGTTCTGGGATTACGCCGGGGGGATGATGACCGACTGGGGCGTGCACATTATTGATTATGCCCTTTACGGGATGCAGCAGACTGCGCCGAAATCGGTCATGTCCATGGGTGGAAAGTTTGCCTATCCTGATGATGCCTGTGAGACACCCGATACCCAGCAGGCCATTTATGAATTTGACGGTTTCACCCTGCTCTGGGATCACGGGATAGGGATTGACGGGGGATACTACGGGCGTTCACACGGGGTTGGTTTTGTGGGGAACAACGGAACGCTGGTAGTGGACCGCAACGGATGGGAGGTGATCCCCGAGCCCAAGGGAGGTAATCCCACCCTGGAAAGGGTCGATCTGATCGAGGGAGAGGGAAAGGGACTGGAGAACCACATGGCCAATTTCATTGCGGCCGTTAAAAGTGGTGTGGAGCTGAATTGTCCCGTTGAGGTTGCAGCCGGCGTGGCCAAAACCTGCCACCTGGGGAATATTGCTTATAAGACAGGAAGAAGACTTTACTGGGATGCAGGCCGGAACAGTTTCATCGATGATGCTGAAGCCGACAGCCACCTCTCACCATCCTACAGGGAACCATGGTCCCTTCCTATGGTTTAAGGGCAATCCGCATCAGGTACATGTCCGCGGTCATGTACAGGTATTTACCTTCTCCGTCCAGGGTGCAGTTGGATGTGGCCTGACCGGTACGGATGGTTCCAAGGTGTTTTCCTTCGGGGGAAATGATCCATACTCCGCCGGGACCGGTGGCAAAAATGATCCCGTCATCCCTTATTTCCAGTCCGTCAGGGGCTCCCCGGTCGGTTTTTGCGGCCTCGCTGGCATCCAGAAAGACCCTTCCATTGGTCAGTGAACTATCTTCTGCAAATTCATATACCATCCAGAAGGATTTGTCTCCTCCTCCTGAATTGGCCACATACAGCAGGGATTCGTCCGGTGAGAGTCCGATCCCGTTGGGTGCGGAAAGCTTGTCTGTGAGCAGGGTCAGTTTACCGTCCGAATCGTACCGGAACACCCCTGTGAAATCCAGTTCCCTGAGGGGATCGCGATATCGTTGCTCCAGACCGTAGGCAGGATCCGTAAAGAAAAGGTCCCCTTCGCTGTTGTATATGGCATCATTGGGAGAATTCAGCCGTTTGCCCTGCCAGCTGTCCACCAGGGTTACAAATTCGGGAGCGGGATCATCCAGCGGAGCATTCATGCGTGCCATGCGGCGGTCGCCATGCTGGCAGAGCACCAGCCGGCCTGCCGGATCCAGCAGCAGACCGTTGGAGCCGGTCTCTCCACCCCGGGGAACGGTATCGGTATAACCGGAGGGTTTGAGGTACAATTGAAGACTGTCCTTTTCCGACCAGCTGAAGATGGAATTGTTGGGAATATCGGAAAAGATCACCATGTTCTGCCCGGGCAGCCAGAGAGGTCCCTCGGACCATTCAAATCCTTCTGCAATGATCTCCGGCCGGGCCTCCGGAGAAAGAATGCTGTCCAGACCAGGATCCAGGCGTTCCACCGAACCGGTCTGCGGGTAGGTTTTTTGGCCGCTGGTTGTCTGATTGCCCTTATTTCCGGGGTTTCCTCCACCGCTGCAGGTAACAAAGAAAACAAGAGGGAGCAGCGGAAGACTGTTTTGAAAAATGTTGCGCAAAGTGATCATAACGAACTTTTCTGATGGAATGATTTTCCAAATTAGGGATTTTCCGTGTAACCGGTGTCCTTATTCCCGGGAATTCAGCCAAAAAACCGTTATTCCCGGGAATTCAACCAATCGACCGTCATTGCCGTCAGTTCAACCAATCGACCGTCATTGCCGTCAATTCAGCCAGAAGACGTTATTGCCGGGAATTCAGCCAATCGACCGTCCGGCGGATCCCGCTTTTCACATCCAGGGGTTCATATCCCAGTTCCCTGACCGCCTTTCCGGAGGAAACGATCCAGTTGTGATTATATTTGCGGATCAGCCCGGGAACGATCATCGGAGGCCGGCCGGTGAGGCGGGAGAAAAGCTTCATCAGCCCGGCAGTCCCGAGCATAACAGGGTAGGGCACCTTCCACAATTTCCTGTTGATCCCGGAGACTTCCCTGATATAGCTGAAAAGTTGCCTGTAGGAAAGATTTTCACCTCCCAGCACATACCTTTCCCCGGCTTTCCCTTTTTCCATGGCCAGCATGTGTCCGGCCGCCACATCCTCCACGAATACATAATTTCCGTAGCTGTTTCCATCCCCGGGCATGAACCTCCAACGGCCCTCCATGTAACTGGCGATCATTTTGGTGAGGCTGTTGGACTCACTCATCAGCCCGGGTCCGAATACACGGGTGGGATTCACAATGACAATCTCCGGAAAACCGGGACCAATGGCTAGAAGCTCCTGCTCCATGCGGTATTTGGATTTCTCGTAGGGTGTGAAAAAGTTTTCAGGAGGGGGAGAGGATTCATGGACAGGCTCTTTGTCGGAGGGGCCCAGGATCCCGGCGGTGGAGGTGACCACTACCCGCTGCAGGCCACAATCCCTGGCTGTTTTTACCACATTCAGCGCCCCGTCCACATTCAGCTGAAATATTTTGCCGGGATCTTTTGACCATACACCCGCAAAAGCGGCGGTATGATATGCGGTCCTGCAACCCTCCATGGCCTTTTTCAGGGAAGGTTTATCAAGGATGTCCCCTTTAAACAGCTTTACCCCGCTGATGTCCCTGATCAGCCCGGCCTTTTGCTCACTCCTGTAAAGTGCATGAACGATCCTTCCTTCACCGGCAAGTTTTTTCACCAGCCGGATCCCGATATATCCTGTGGCTCCTGATACGAAAATGTTCATATATTCTGGGCTTCAAGGACTTGTCCTTCCCGGTCCCGGGTCTTATTGTTCTTGTGGTTTTTCCGTTTTACCAGACTCATTCCCGGATGTGCCCGGATCGACATCCATTCATTGGTCAGTGCCATGAAGGAATGGATAACCACGGCAGACCAAATGTTCCCGGTGATTAGGGTGAGGTAGCACAACAGGACCCCGAAGGGAATGGCCCCTATAGTTTCGGTCGGACCTTTGTAGAGATGGGCCAGTGCATACAGAAGGCAGTTCAGCAAAACGGCCTGGCGGGGTTCGAGTACGTACATGGATCCGAATAACAGAAAGCCCCTGAAAAGGAATTCATAGGCGATCAGGAACAGGATCCATGTGATCGCGTTCAGTAAAAAGATCCGGGAGGTCCATCTCATGATCCGGAACTGCGGATAGAGGGACAGGTTCGCTGAACGGGATGCCTGCAAATGGCTTCCTGCCATGATCAGGGGAAGGATAAGGTAGGCCCACCAGGGCGGAGGCCTGCTGAAGCTGAAGCCGAGTCCGTACGCAATCAGGGAATCATTCAATATAACCTTGATAATCAATCCTGAAAAGATGCCCAGAAAGACCACACCCCAGGTGCGTTGCAACACTACCTGGATGATATGAAAATTCCAGCGGGAAACGATGTTCCGTAATCTCCTGGAAAGTAATTCATTTTTTGCCAGGAGATAATAGGATGCAAAACCTGCCACTGCCCAGAAAACGGATATGAGGAAGATCCGGTATGATGGATCAGCCGGCATTGCGGTTCTCTGACATTTCCTTTACCATCGCGGTCACAGTGCGGAAGTCGATCTTCCCCGTCCCCATCATGGGCATTTCCCCGATCACAAAAAACTGCCTGGGCAAAGAGATGTTGGGCAGATGCCCGGCCATCTTCCTGAGGATAGCGACTTTGTTGATCTCCATGTTCACCGCCGCGACGATGGTGGATCCCTTCACATCATCGGGGATCTCCACCACGCAGCACTGCGCATTTTCAGGGAGGAACTGTTCCATGACATTTTCCACCCTTACCAGGGACACCATTTCCCCGCCGATCTTGACGAACCGCTTGTATCTTCCGGAATGAAAAAGATAGCCGTCCTCATCCATATAACCCATGTCACCGGTATTGTACCATCCGTCCACAATACTCTGCGCTGTAAGTTCGGGATCGCCCAGGTAGCCTTTCATCACCAGGTCTCCTTTGACCAGGATCTTTCCCACCTCACCGGGTTTACACTCTTCGCCGGTTTCCAGGTGCTCAATTTTTACCTGCACATTGGGGATCACCTTTCCGATACTTCCGGGTTTGTTGAATTCCAGTGTGTTTGTAGAAACCACCGGTGATGTCTCAGTCGCTCCATACCCTTCCAGCAGGGTGGCATTGTGTTTTTTCAGATAGCCTTCTCTCAGCACATCCGGACATTTGTCCGCACCTGCCACCATGATCCGGAGACTGCTGAAATCACCCGGCTCCGATTTTTGAAGGTACCCCCAGTAAAAACTGGGCGTGCCTACCATGATCGTGGGACGCTCTTCCCTGGCGATCCTTGAGATGGTCTGAAATTCAGTTGGATTTGCGTAGGTAACCATGGTCATTCCGTATACAAGGGCAGTCCAAAGGTTGCAGGTCAGCCCGAAAATGTGAAAAAAGACCAAATTGGCCAGCAGGATATCAGTTTCCCGGAGTTGAATATGTGTCCCGAAATTCAGGATATTCGATCCCAGGTTCCGGTGCGTCAGCTGTACGGCCTTGGGATCTTTTTCACTGCCGCTGGTAAATAGGATGGCCGCCGTGTCATCTTTCGAGCCTCCGTGAATGGTGCTCAGGATCAAAGAGGTGGGCAGTTTTGACTTCACTGCAGCCAGGAGCTTGTCCCCGGTGGTTACCTCTTTCATGATATCTTCGATCAGGATCATCCCCTCCAGTACGGGGCAATTGATCTTTTCCAGCAGAGCCCTGGAAGCAATAATGGTTTTAAAACCACACTTACCCTGAGCATACTTCGCATTTCGCTCGGCGCCTGTTGAATAGTTGATCATGACCGGGATCCTGCCGCTCATCAGCAATCCGACCGTGGCCAGCGCACAACCGGCCGATGTGGGGATCATGATCCCGATGTAGCCCTTTTCATACTTTCTGAATTTCCTGGAAAGGATCAGGGATCCGATCAATGCTCTCGAATAAGTGATCCTGCTTTGGGTGGTCCTGTCGATAATGGCAAGTTTCTTGGCATACTTTTTTGAATTTCTGACAAATTGCTGATGTAGGAGCATGGTGGTAGTTGTTTAATATTTAGATAAAAAGGGTAATTTTAATCGATAAATATATAAAATTGATTGATTCTTGTCTCAATGGAAGATCCGATTCAGGTTTTGAACAGGGAATACCGGGAGTACTTTCTCAGTAACGGAGTGGTTGTGGGAGATCATTTCAGACTCCTGCAGGAATTCCTTATGGAACGCGGATGCACCTTCAGGGGGGAGGCAATGCCCACATTGCTGAAGCCCAACTTTATTGCCCCCGTGCAATCGGCACTGCTGAAAAATCATGTGGAGCGGATG
>JBNJEV010000048.1:0-20722 GCA_051746185.1 Bacteroidota bacterium | reverse complement strand
TATACAGGGTGTCTCAAGCTGCTGTTTTACTGCTTTCATCCTCCTGGGCAGGCGGGAGAAACCTTCCGAGGCCAGGATGTTGTAGATGGTCTTCTCGCACAGTTTGTATCCCTTGCTGTCCAGGGTGACCTTGATATCCTCTACTGAATAATATTTCTTTCTGAGCTCGATGATAATACGACTGGCCTCATCGGTCATTTCACTTCTCTTTCTTCCTTTCCCGCGTTCCACAAAGTAATAACCGTGGGCATTCTCCTTTTTCAGTTTGCTCCTGAAATCACTTACCAGGGTGGTGAATCCCCGGTAGGTATAACCGAACTTCCTGGCAACTTCTTTGGCGGGCTTTTTCTCAATATAATACATGCGCAGGGCTTCGTACTGTTTTTGGGCCAGGGTTCTGGGTCGTAAGAAGAAGTCTTCGGGCGTCACGGGTACGCATTTTAGTTACCGTGATAAATATACAATAATTCTCGTTAAAATCATAGCAACTTATTAACAAGATTTCAAAAGGCTTTATTTAAAGGATATACAGGACCATCTATACTTGAAAGAATAATAATCCAAGCATATATGAAAACACATGAATGTATTATAAAAACGTATGTGTAAGAATGCTGTAATACTACAATGGTCAGGAAACCCGCACCAGTATTAGCTTATGAAAGATCAGACACCTTGTAATGTCTAAAACATTACGTACTTTTAATTCCGTGAAAATCTATGTTGATGCATCACATTCAGGATTTCAGTGACGGGATCATCACCGGCCGGGGAATCCGGCGCAGGCAGCTACAGGCACATTGTTTCCCTCAAATCCCTTCATAACGATTCTCTGATGGGATCGCAATTCGTGGCTACATAACTCCCTGCGGTCCGTGATCTCAGATCCCTTCCTTGCGACCGCATCAGGAAAGGCCTTCTGTAAAGTCTCACCCGTGTGAACGGATTAAAGCAAAAGGACACAATTCTCTCCGAGTGGAGGGATTGCAGTGAAGGGACACAACATCGCCTGGATGGAGGGCTTGCGGAGGAGGGACACGCCATCACCCGAGTGGAGGGATTGCGGGAGAGGGACACAATTTCCCCCGGGTGGAGGGATTGCGAGGGAGGGACACTATATCCCGGACCGAAGGGAGGGATATGGTCCCGACCCGCAATCCCGTAACACAGCGACATGGTCCCGACCTGCAATCCCGGAACGTAGGGAGTTACATGGTCCCGACCCGCAATCCCATAACACCGCGATATGGTCCCGACCCACAAGCCCTTCGGGCTGAAGTTTCCGCGGAGTTGCCGCGAAAGCATCCCTCAGAATTGAGCATCACCTGGCACAATATCATATGGCGGGTTACTCAGCCTTATTTGCGATCAGGAAAGCCGCAAACAAGCCCAGGCCCCCGAAAAACAAAGCCGATGCAAAATAACCGGCTTCATCAGGTAGCCTGGTATAGGACTCTAACAATGACCCGATGAACAGGCCCAGGCCCACTCCCACCAGAAGCAGGGCCCATTTCAATACGCCATACTTATTCGGTTTGTCGGAGATCAGATCCTTGGGATCGGCTCCTTTTTCGATCAGGGACATCCGTTCCCGGTTCCTGGCCGCAACGATTACATAAACAATTCCGAAAGCAACCAGAAAAAATGCGATAGGTACTAATGTTTCTACCATGACATGAAAAATTTATAAGACAACTTATTCTGTTTGCTTCTTTGACGCGATCCGTTCAGGCCATGTTACAGGATATTCGTAATTTTGGACGAACCATTCCGTCGTGTCACAGGAACCGTCGTGTCACAGGAACCGGCGTGTCACAGGAACAGGCGTGTCACAGGAACAGGCGTGTCACAGGAACAGGCGTGTCACAGGAACAGGCGTGTCACAGAAAATTAACCTGTTAAAAGATGTAACGTTTTTCGGAATCAGGCGTCATATAGGATGAATGGATATCCACCAGGAAAAATACCAGATCGACCGGATCAGGGCAGGTGATAAACAGGCATATACCTGGGTTGTCGATACCTTCAAGGATATGGTATATACCATCTGTCTCCGCATGCTTGTTTCGGAGGAAGATGCGAAGGAAGCCGCACAGGATGTGTTTGTGAAGGTCTACCGGTCGATCCACAGTTTTCAGGGAAAATCAAAGTTTTCCACCTGGCTTTACCGGATCACATACAATCACTGTATCAGTGTCATCCGGAAAAAAGTGAAGGTCATCGACCTTGTGGATGAACTCCCTGAACAAACTGTGGATGAAGATGATATCAGTGGTCTGAACAAATTAGCAGCCGAGGAGAGAAGCAGGTATCTGCAGGCGGCCATTGAATCGCTGCCCGAAACAGATGCGGTTGTCGTTACGCTCTTTTATTATGAAGAATTAAGCCTGGAGGAGATCGCCGGCGTTACCGGCCTGACCAGCAGCAACATCAGAATCAAGCTGCACAGGTCCCGGAAAAAAATGTACCAAGTGATCCGTCAGGCACTGAAAAAAGAAACCACTTCAATCTTATAATATGGAACGGGATCCAAAATTGCGGGAATTATTCAGGGAATCGGGGGTCGTTCCCGCTCCGGAACGGTTTACCCGGGAGGTGATGGACCAGATCAGGGAAGAACCTGAAAAAACACGCTTTAAACCCCTTATCGGCAGGGCCGGAAGGATCGTGATCCTGCTGGTTGTGGTGGCCATTGTCCTGGTGTCCGTTTTTTATGCCGATCCCAGCGGAACTTCGACGCCATTCAGCCTGCCGGATCTCAGCTTCGATCTCCAGTTCCTCTCTGAGATCAATTTTTCCACGGGACTGCTGGCCGCACTGGCGGCTGTTCTCATCCTGGTCCTTTCAGATGCAGGATTCCGCAGGAACCGTTTTGCATAAACGGGATCAGCCCTTGCGGATTACATCCAGTTCCCTGCCCACCTTGATGAATGCCCCGATGGCACGGTCCAAATGTTCCCTGTTGTGGGCAGCGGAGAGCTGAACACGTATCCTGGCCTCACCATCGGGTACCACAGGATAATAAAATCCGATCACATAAATCCCTTCTTCCAGGAGTCTTGCTGCAAATTCCTGGGAAAGTTTGGCATCATACAGCATGACGGCACAGATGGCCGACTGGGTCGGTTTGATATCAAAGCCGGCCGCCAACATTTTTTCCATGAAATAGTCTGTGTTGCTGTGCAGCTGCTCCTGCAACTCGGTGGTCTCATCCATCATGTCGAACATGCGGATCCCGGCGGCCACCACCGCAGGGGGAAGGGAGTTGGAAAACAGGTAGGGCCGTGAACGTTGCCTGAGCATTTCAATGACCTCCCCGTGACCCGTGGTAAAGCCACCAATGGCACCTCCGAAGGCTTTACCCAGGGTCCCGGTAATGATGTCCACTTTTCCCCTGAGATCGTACAGCTCGGTGATCCCCCGGCCGGTCTTTCCGATCACCCCCGCAGAATGGGCTTCATCCACAATGGTAAGGGCATCATACTGATCGGCAAGTTCGCAGATCCGGTCCATTTTGGCCGCATCACCGTCCATGGAAAAGACCCCGTCGGTAACGATCACCCGGAAGCGCTGTTCCTGTGCCCTGATCAGCTGCTGTTCCAAATCCTCCATGTCATTGTGCCTGTACCGGTAGCGCTGGGCTTTGCAGAGCCTCACCCCGTCGATGATGGAGGCATGGTTCAGGGCATCGGAGATGATGGCATCCCCGGCGGTGAGCAACGGTTCGAACAATCCCCCGTTGGCATCGAAACAGGCTGCATAAAGGATGGTATCTTCGGTCCCGAAGAACGATGCGATTTTCTTTTCCAGGGTCTTATGCAGGTCCTGGGTCCCGCAGATGAACCTGACCGAGGACAATCCGAAACCATGACTTTCAAGGGCTTCCGCTGCAGCCCTTCTGAGGCCGGGGTGATTGGATAATCCCAGGTAATTATTGGCGCAGAAGTTCAGAACCTCCTTGCCGCTTGCCAGCTTTATTTCGGCATCCTGGGGCGATGTGATGATCCTTTCAGATTTAAACAGTCCTGCCTCCCGGATCTGGTCCAGTTCTTTTTGCAGGTGTTCCTTGATTCTTCCGTACATATGTTATTTTTTAAGTTTGTTCCGGATCTCTTTCAACATGATCCCGGTCATTTTCTCCAGGTCATAGGTCTGCTCGAATCCCCAGTCAGCCCGTGCAATGGAATCATCCACACTGTGGGGCCAGGTATCGGCGATGGCCTGCCTGAAATCGGGATTGTAGCTGATGGAGAATCCGGGGATATGTTTCCGGATCTCCTGCCACAGATCAGCGGGCGTGGCACTGATCCCTCCCACGTTATAGCTGCTGTGGATGGTCAGCCTTGAACGTTCCGCCTCCATCAGCCTGATGGTGGCGTTGATGGCATCCGGCATAAAAAGCAGTGGGAGGGCTGTTGCCTGGTTGAGAAAACACTCGTATTTGCCGTTCTGAATGGCCTCATAGTAGATCTCCACTGCATAATCGGTGGTACCGCCTCCCGGTTCGGTCTTGTAGCTGATCAGACCCGGATAGCGAAGGCTCCTTACATCCACACCGAACTTGTTGAAATAGTAATCGCACCAGCGTTCCCCGGCCAGCTTACTGACCCCGTAAACTGTCACGGGTTCCATGACCGTGAGCTGTGGGGTCTGCTGACGGGGAGTGGTGGGACCGAAAACAGCGATGGAGCTGGGCCAGAACACTTTCTTGACTTCATGGACCATTTTGGCCACCTCGAGGATGTTCATCAGACTGTCCATATTGATCTTCCATGCCTGGATGGGAAGCTTTTCGGCGTTGCCGGACAGAACCGCTGCCAGGTGGTAGATCTGGCTGATCTTGTGCCGGATGATGAAATGGATCAGTTGCTTGTCATCCATCACATCCAGGATCTGGAACGGGCCCCCTTCCAGAATATCGGGCGGGGCCTGTTTGATGTCGGTGGCATATACACGGGAACTGCCGTAAATTTTTCTGAGCTCAACGACCAGTTCTGTTCCGATCTGTCCGGCGGCTCCGATCACCAGGATATTCTCCATATGAGGGTGGGCTAGGTTTCAATGCGAAATTAGGAGTTTCTGTTTCCCAAAAAAAATGATGTTGAACATAACAACGGCTTCCTCTCAGAAACCCGTGACCTTTTCCAGTTCCATCCTGGACCGCAGCGTTGGAGAAGCAAACCTGTGAAGAAGTACCTGGTATATATTGATGGCAGGCAGAAGCAGTCCCATGAGGTAGATGAAATCCTCCAGAGGCACGGTATAGATCCTGATCCCCAGGTTCTCGGCATTGTTGTACCATACCACAGGGATGGAGGTGAGAAATCCGTTGACCACCATGAACGGGACCAGGGAGATCAGATAGGTAAGCAGGAACCCGGAAAACCACGTCCGGTATGTTCTCTGGTACAGTTGCAGGATCAGCATGAGGGAGGTGAAGGAAAAGGTAGTGAAGGTGTAGGTGCGGTTATGCACAAATGGAAGTGAGCAGATCATCACCACCAGCAGGATATAGATCACGATCCGGGAAAATTCCGGATAATGGAAACGTTTGACGAAGTACCTGAGTACCTCATACAGGAAGATACAGCAATAGGGGACCACCAGGAAGAACAGCCATTCCTCCAGGGGCAGCCCCAGCAGGTAATCATCCCTTGTATAGTTGTGGTTGAATCCCCAGATCCCTGCCCCGGTGAACCAGATATCCCAGAGAATGTAGACCAGGCCGGTGATCAGGATACCCGGCAGGATGAATTTGAATTTACGGTACATGAACACCTTTTTCTCGAAACTCTGGGCAAGCGGATAAAGAATGGATAATCCCAAAAGTATGTAATATGTCCAGGAGCTGTCTACCCTCATGCCAGTCCGAGTTGATACCTGGTCCACAGGGAACCCAGCAGGATGAATTTTCTCAGATTGGAGATCCGGTATCTTTTGCTGAACACCCTGTCAGCACTGGTCCGCCTGATCTTGCGGAACAATTTCAGGTAGTAGGTATAGGAGACAAGGACACCCAGCCTGGAAGCCCTGTTCAGCTTCCTGATGCCCCTGTAGGCCTCTTCAAAATCATGCCGGATATCTTCTTCGATGGCTTTTTTGGACACATCGGTAAAATTCTGCAGGTCGACGCCCGGAAAATAGAACCGGTCCCGATCGGTATAATCGGAACGGATATCCCTCAGAAAATTGATCTTCTGGAAGGCTTCCCCGAGCTTGCGGGCCGGATAGATCTGGGCCTGGTAACCCTCATCATCGTCGTGGTAAAAAACCCTCAGACACATCAGTCCCACCACTTCGGCAGATCCGTAGACATATTTTTTAAAGCTCTCCTCATCATGATCTTTTTCCGTCAGGTCCATCTCCATGCTGTCCAAAAAGGCATGGATCAGGGCGTGATCGATGTTGTAGTTGTTCACCACCCACTGAAAACTGTGCAGGATCGGGTTGGTGCTGATCCTGTGTTCTATGGCTTGAAAGGTATCCCTTTTGAATTCTTCCAGCAGTTTTCTCTTGTCATGGTCATGAAAGGTGTCCACGATCTCATCCGCCACGCGAACAAAGCCATAAATGGAATAAATGGGAAGCCGGTAGTGCTTCTGAAGCAGCCTGACACCCATGGAAAACGAAGTGCTGTAATTTTTTGTGGTGAGCCTGCTGATCTTCAGCGAAGTGATTTCATATAGGTCCATGCTGTTCATGCTAGCCTGCGATTCTGTCGGTAACAAGTTTCGAACTGATAACGGTCATGGGCAGACCGGTACCCGGAATAGTGGAGGCCCCTGTATAATAGACATTGCCGAATTTTTCGTCATTGTTCCTGGGCCTGAAGTATCCGATCTGGTTCAGATCGTGGGCCAGTCCCAGTCCGCTCCCTTTGTAAAGATTGAACATGCGTTCCCAGTCCGCCGGATCAAAGACGGTTCTGGTCACCAGGTTGCCTTTGATATCGAAGCCCGACCTTTCGGAAAGGTCCGAAATGATATCTTCTGCCAGCTTGTCCCGGTCGCTCCAGTCGGGTTTGAAACGCAGATCGGGGACCGGACAGAGAATGAAAATGTTCTCATGACCCTCCGGGGCCATCTCCGGGTTGAATTTTGAATTCACATTCACGTAATAATAGGGCTTGTCCAGGGAAATGGAGTTCTTGAAGATCTTGTTGGCATATTCTTCAAAATTATCTCCCAGAAAATAATTGTGATGCTCCAGCCCGGCGATCTTCCCTTTCACTCCCAGGTACATGGTGAAGGGAGCAAGCGTCCATTTCATCCTGTCGAGCCTTTCTTCGGAAAACCGTTCTCTTTTGAATACCTGGTGGCGGAAGCCGGCTGCATCGCTGTTGATCACAAAAAGATCTGCTTCCCAGTTTTTTCCCTGCCGGTCGGTAAGGGATGCCAGCCTGCCGTTTTTTTCTCTAAAGCCCACGATCTCCGTGTTGTAATGAACCTGAATGCCTCTTTTTTCCATCTCATCCAGCAATCCTTCCACGATTTTGTACATCCCCCCCCGTACATTGTGGTAGCCGTCGTGGACCAGTTCCGTATAGGTGAGCAGGGTGTAGATAGCCGGGGTGTCATAGGGCGTGGCACCCAGGAAAAATGCAACCAGCGAGAAGATCTGTTTTACCTCGTCGCTGGTAAAATGGCGATCCAGTTCCTGCCAGACCGAGCGGAACAGTTTCGGGACATGACCCATGGGTACGCTGGCCAGGGTAAACAGCCATTGAAGGATGCTGTTGTAATTCTTTTTGATCACCCTCTGGTCGGTATCGTGGAAGAATTTTCCCGCTGATCTCAGTAGCCGTTCTATGTTGGCCCTGAAATCCGGTTCGATCTCCCTGAATTCTTCGGCCAGTTTGTCCAGGTCCCTGTAAATGGTATATTTTCCTCCGCTTCCGCTGAAACGGACCGTGTAAAGTGGATCCAGCTCCACAAATTCAAAGGGAGGGTCCATCTCCATAAAACTGAAAAATTCATCGAACTCATAGCTCATGCTGAAGAAGGATGGTCCCACGTCCCAGGTGAAACCATCCTTCTTCAACTGGTTGAGCCTTCCCCCGGCCTGGTGGTATTTCTCCACCATCTCTACCTGGTATCCCATTTTGGACAGCCGGAGGGCGGTGGTGATCCCTGCCAGGCCGGTACCGACGATCAGAACTTTTTTGTTCATCTTTTTATCCGTAAATTACTGAAAATTGATGGACCTGTCATCACGATTTGTTGAATATTTGTTCATTCAAAATACCAAAACTTTAAACAAACCAGTGGAAGTTTTGTTTAACAGGAATAGAAAAGCCGGATGAAAAAGACAGTCAATATCGTGGGTGCTGGTATTGCGGGACTGGCCATTGCCATCCGGCTGGCAAGCAGAGGTTTTCGCGTGACGGTCTTTGAGCAATCGGATGGTCCGGGAGGCAAACTGAACAGTATCAGCCGGGAAGGGTTCAGATGGGATACCGGTCCTTCCCTGTTCACCCTTCCGGACCTGATGGAAGAACTTTATGTACTTGCCGGGGAGGAGATGAAAACATCCGTCCGCTATCAAAAGCTGGACGTGATCACCAAATACTTTTATGAGGACGGGAAGGTAATGGAGGCCTTTGGTGATGCGGAACGTTTTATAGAAGAAGCAGCCAGTGTCTTCGAGGAACCATCCGCCCATGTGCGCAGTCATCTGGAGCACAGCAGGTTGATGTACGAGCTGACCAGTGATCTTTTTATCTTCAACCGGTTCTTCCGGATGGGCACCTTTCTGTCCCCGAAATTCATGAAAGCGTTCCTGCAGGCCTGGAAACTTGATTCGATGGTCACCATGCACGATGCCAACGCCAGGCGTTTCCGGTCCCATCACCTGGTACAGCTGTTCGACAGGTATGCCACCTATAACGGATCAAACCCTTACCTGGCGCCGGGAACCCTGAACATCATCTCCCACCTGGAACACAACACGGGAGCATTTTTTCCCGAGAAGGGGATGTACTCACTTGCACTCGGACTGAAAAAGCTTGCCGACCAGCTGGGAGTGATCTTCCATTTTAATCAGCCCGTGGAAAAAGTGGTGATGGACAGGCGGGAGATCAAAGGGGTGATCGTGGAGGACGGGATCTATCCATCCGACATTGTGGTCAGCGACATTGATATTTTTTATCTCTACAGGGACCTGCTGAAGGAGATCCCCTTTCCCATCAGGCATTTTAAAAAAGAGAGAAGCACTTCTGCGCTCATCTTCTACTGGGCGATCGATGGAACATTTCCACAGCTGGAGCTTCACAACATTTTTTTCTCGGCCGATTACCGCAGTGAATTCGATTATCTCAGGGAGAAAAAGGAGATCTACGAGGACCCTACCGTCTATCTTTTCATCAGCTCAAAGATGGTTGAGGGGGATGCCCTGGAAGGGAAGGAAAACTGGTTTGTCATGATCAATGTCCCGGAAAACCTGGGACAGGACTGGGACGGGTTGATCGGAAAGAGCAGGAAGAATATCCTGGAAAAGATCCGCAGGATCCTGGGGATGGATATCGAACCGCTGATCCTGCATGAATCTGTCACAGATCCGCGGACCATTGAGAAAGATACTTTTTCTCACCGGGGCGCGCTGTATGGCAACAGTTCCAACAACCGTACAGCTGCCTTCAGCCGGCACCCCAATTTTTTGAGAAGATACAGGGGTTTGTATTTTGTGGGCGGAAGTGTGCATCCGGGCGGGGGAATTCCCCTTTGCCTTGCATCCGCAAAAATTGTTGATCAACATATAAAAGGGTAACATATGCAAAACGTACTGAAAACTATCAGGTCAAAGAATCCGGTTCCCATTGTCATCATCTACTATCTTGTGGGCCTGGCAGGAATGATCATACCGGTCACCCATGAGCTCTTCAAGGATCTGACACCATTTTCGCTGTTGCTGAGCATTTTCCTGCTCTATCTGTATCATGACAGTTTCAGCACACGGTTCTGGCTTGTCTCCATGCTGATCCTGGTCCTGGGATTCCTGGTTGAAGTGGCGGGGGTGGAAACGGGACTCCTTTTCGGGGAGTATTCGTACGGGGATACACTGGGCCCCAGGTTATTCCATACACCCCTGATGATCGGGGTGAACTGGCTGATGCTGGTCTATTGCAGCCTGTATATCGTAAGAAAATATATTGATACCCCGTATTTCCGTGCCATTGTAGCCGCAGCCCTGATGGTGGTTTATGATTTTGCACTGGAACCGTCCGCCATCTACCTGGGCATGTGGAGCTGGCCGGGAGGAGCCGTTCCCCTGCAGAATTACCTGGCCTGGTTCATCATTGCATTCCTGCTCAATTCCCTGGCCGATCACCTGGATCTGCCTGCACGCAAAAACAAACTGGCATTGCCGCTGTTCTTTATTCAGCTGGTATTTTTTATCGCACTGGACCTCTGGTTTTATATAAGCAGAATATGGGAATTATCATAGCATTACTGGTCATCGGATTATGGGGCGCACACCTCTATTATATCCTTTTCTTTGTGGAGGCATCATGGACCAATCCATGGATGTACCTTCACATGCTGATCCAGGCTTATCTGTACACGGGTTTATTCATCACCGGTCATGATGCCATGCACCGGTCGGTCAGCCGCGTCAAATGGATCAACAATGCAATCGGGTACCTCTCGGTCTTCCTGTTTGCGGGACTTTCTTACCGGAGGCTGATCAAGAACCACTGGGACCATCACAGGTACCCGGCATCGGAAAAAGACCCCGATTTCTATGTGAAATCACAGAATTTTTTCGCCTGGTGGTTCACCTTTATGAAAAGGTACGTCACCGTCTGGCAGATCCTGATCATGGCGGTCCTGTTCAATGTCCTTGAAAAGCTGGCCGGGATCCCTGTTCCCGACCTGATCGTCTTCTGGATCATCCCGGCTTTCCTGGCCACCTTTCAGCTATTCTATTTCGGCACCTATGTGCCGCATAAAAGACCGCATACTGAAGCCATGGGGAAACACCGGGCACGGACACAGAAGAAGAACCACCTGTGGGCCATGCTCTCGTGTTATTTCTTTGGTTACCATTATGAGCATCATTCGTTTCCGGGAAAACCCTGGTGGAAATTGTATCAGGTGAAAGAGCAAAAGCTGTCCCGGTAATGATCATCAAGGCGCGCCACCACTGGTTTTATTATCCGTTCTTCAAACTCTATTCCAGGTGGATGCCCAGAAAGGATTTCAGCCGGGTCACCCTTCACCATTCCCTGGAGGACAAAAAGCTGCCCGTTCTGATGATCGGGAACCATATCAGCTGGTGGGACGGATTCCTGGCACAGTACATCAACCTGGAATTGTTTCACAGAAAGCTGCATATCATGATGCTGGAGGAGCAGCTTGAAAAAAGGATGTTCCTGAATAAGACCGGAGCCTATTCCATTAAGAAAGGAGACCGGAGTGCCCTGGAATCCATCCGGTATACCGCAGAGATCCTTGACAACCCGCGGAACCTTGTCATTCTTTATCCTCAGGGAAAAATACACAGTATCCTGGATCTGCCGGTACGTTTTGAGACCGGCTGGTACCGGCTGTTCCGTTACCTGGAGCGTCCCATCCAGGTCGTTTTCTATGTGGCCCTGTTCGATTTTTTTGCGTCCCGGAAACCACAGTTGCATATGTATCTTTATGACTACCCTTACAGGGGAAAAAGCATGGAGGAGATGAACCGTGATTTCAACGAACGTATCCGGGAAAGCATTGAACATCAAAAAGCACTGGCATGATCTGGCTGGCATTCCCGGCATTTGTTTTCCTGACAGTAAGGCTGGCTGTCGTACTGGTGAACCTTTTCACCCGGCAGTATCTGAAAGACAGGCCTTTGGAAGGTCATCCTTCGGTATCGGTACTGATCCCTGCCCGCAATGAAGCCGGCAACCTGCCGGGTTTGCTGGAAGGTTTGCTCGAACAATCCTGCAGCCCGCTTGAAATATGGATCTACAATGACGATTCCACCGACCGTACCCAGGAGGTGATCGAGGCCTATGCGGAGCAGCACTCCAGTATCCATTATATGAAAGGGGAGGCCCTTCCCGGGGGCTGGAACGGAAAGAACCATGCATGCCATCAGTTGTCCCTGAAAGCTAAAGGAAAATACCTGCTGTTCATGGACGCGGATGTTCGGGTGGACCGGGATCTGTTGTCCAGGGCAGTTGCACATGCGCTAAGGTATGATCTTGCACTTCTCTCCATTTTTCCCAGGCAGCTGATGGAGTCATTCGGGGAAAAGATCACCGTACCCGTCATGAACTGGATCCTGGTCAGCCTGCTGCCCCTTCGTCTGACCAGGTTGAGCCACTATCCATCCCTGGCGGCGGCCAACGGACAGTTCATGCTTTTCAGGGGAAGGGAATACCGGCAGCATCGTTTTCACAGCCTGGTCAGGGACATCAACGTTGAAGATATCCACATCTTCAGGAAAATGAAGCGGATGGGCTACACGGTCCATACCGTACTGAGCCACGGAGAGATCTCATGCCGGATGTACAGGAACCTGAGAGAGGGGATCTTTGGTTTCACCAGAAGTGTATTCGCTTTTTTCGGGGGAAGCGGCCTGGCACTCATTCTCTTTACCCTGCTTACCACGTTCGGCATTCTTTTTGTCTGGTTCGGGATGGGGCCGCTGTACGGGTGGATCTATCTCGGGCTGACCATTTTTTTACGGGCTCTTGTGGCCCTGCTCAGTCTGCAGCCGGTGATTGTGACCACGCTCCTCTCGCCGGTCATACAGATCACTTTTGTGTGGATTGTCATCCAGTCCTTTCTTCTAAGATCCAGGGGAAAAAACATCTGGAAAGGGAGGGTCATTCAATTCAGGGGAATATGAAACAGACCGTGAAAAAGATGATGTTCGTCCTTCTGCTGGTAATGCCGGCGGTGATAAGGGGACAGGGATATGAAAGCCGGATCTACCGGGCCTATGTGGCCGGCAGGATGGACCGGTGGAAGGAGGTGATGAATGAAATAGAGCGGACCTATCTTTCAACAGGAAACCAGGCACTGCTCTTTGAATTGGCAGATGCGGAATATGGCTATATTGCCTACTGTATTTCGGAGGGAAGAAAAAAAGAAGCCAGGCACATCCTGGAAAAGGCCGAAAGACATGTGGATCGGTTACTGAGAAGCGATCCCGGTAACCCTGTGACATACAGTCTGCTCGGGGCGCTCTATGGCTTCAGGGTCGGCCTGGAACCGTGGAAGGCCCCGGTCTACGGGAGAAAGTCCGCGGATGCCAACGAAAAAGCCCTGGAACTCGGGCCACAGGAGCCCCGGGCCTGGCTGGAAAAAGCCAACATAGAATTCTATAAGCCCGCCATTTTCGGGGGATCCAACAAAGAAGCTGTGGTCCTTTATGAAAAGGCTGTAAGGTTATTTGAGTCTTCTCCCGGGCGAACGGAAAACAACTGGATCTACCTGAATGCCCTGGCCGCTCTGGCAACAGCGTATGAGGAGACAGGGGCGGTGGGGAAGGCCGACCGGGTGTACAGGAAAATACTGGAACTGGAGCCGGACCTGCTCTGGATCAGAGAAGAAGTCTATCCGGATTTCCGGGAAAAGCATTCTTTAGAATAATGCCTCCTGATAAATAATGCCTCAGGGAGAACCAACTGCCACCGGGGTTTGTTTTCATAAATAACTATATTTAGGTCTTACCAACTGAAAAGAGTCATATGAGTCAGGATATCCGTGTCAGATTTGCCCCGAGCCCGACGGGACCACTGCATATTGGTGGCTTGAGAACGGCGTTGTTCAATTACCTGTTTGCCAGAAAACATGGCGGTGCATTTCTTCTGCGAATAGAAGATACCGACCGGACAAGGTATGTCCCGGGAACCGAAGAATACATCAATGAGGCACTGCAGTGGTGTCGCCTGGAGCCCGACGAAGGTCCCCTTCAGGGAGGAGGTTTCGGACCCTACAGGCAATCGGAACGAAAAGACATCTACAGCCGCTATGCCTTTGAGCTTGTTGAAAAGGGGCACGCTTATTACGCCTTCGATACACCGGAGGAACTGGAGAAGCTCAGGAAAGAATACGAGTCGGAGGGTAAGACCTTCCTCTATGACGCAGGCATCAGGAGTTCCCTTAAAAATTCACTCAATCTCGACAGCCGGACGGTGGATGACCTGTTATCCGAAGGGGTTCCCTATGTGATCAGGTTCAAATTCCAGCCGGATATGGATATCTGCATGGATGACATGATCCGCGGGGAGGTGGTGGTTAACAGCTCCACCCTGGATGATAAGATCCTTTATAAATCGGATGGAATGCCCACCTATCATCTGGCCCATCTGGTGGATGATGTCCTGATGGCCATCTCACACGTGATCCGTGGAGAAGAATGGCTTCCTTCCCTGCCCCTGCATGTTTCCATCTACCGGGCCATGGGCTGGGAAAAACTCATGCCCCGCTTCGCCCATCTTCCGCTCATCCTGAAGCCCGGCGGAAAGGGAAAACTGAGCAAAAGGGACGGAGAAAGGGGAGGGTTTCCTGTATTTCCGCTTCAGTGGAAGGACCCGGAGACAGGCGAAGTATCTCCGGGATACCGGGAAGAAGGATATCTGCCGGAAGCCGTCATCAACATGCTGGCGCTGCTGGGCTGGAATCCTGGTAACGATCAGGAGCTTTTTTCCAGGGAGGAACTGATCCGGCAATTCGGCATCGGCAAGATCGGAAAATCAGGCTCGAAGTTCGACCCGGAAAAAGCGAGATGGTTCAATCAACAGCATCTGCAGCGATTGCCCGATGAGGAGCTTGCTGCGGAATTCAGAAAGATCCTGGAAGAAAAACAGATCAGTCTGGACGCAGACAAACTGAAGGTCCTGGTATCACTGATCAGGCCCAGGATCAGCTTCACACAGGAATTCTGGGAGCAGGCCTGGTTCTTTTTTACCCCTCCCGATGAATATGATCCGGCGGTTGTAAAAAAGAGATGGAAAAATGATACTCCTGAAAAGATGCACAGGCTGATGGATGTGCTCAGGAAATGTGAGCCTTTCACCCGGGAGCATATTGAAAGGGAGGTCAGGCAGTTCATCCAGGAGAACGAGTGGGGAATGGGTGCCGTCATGAATGCATGGAGACTCCTGCTGGTGGGTGCTGCCATAGGTCCCGGATTATTTGATCTGGCCGCATTTCTCGGAAAGGAGGAAGTGATCAGCAGAATGGAAAAAGGAATTCAGGATCTGAAATCCCACCGAGCATGAAGGATGTCAACAAGGTATATATCAACATACACGGGCACAGGCATGCCAACAACATCCAGGAGTGGGTAATGATGAGCCTGAGGGCGGAGGATTATCCACCGGAAGACATGGAAACAGGCTGCTACTCGGTGGGATTCCATCCTTACAGCGTGGGCAAAGCGGATGAACAGGATACATTGAACAAGGTCCGGTTGGCCACCGAAAATCCCAGGGTGCTGGCTATCGGTGAAATCGGACTGGACAGATCCATTCGGGCTTCGTTTGACGAGCAGATGAGGATTTTTCAAGCACAGGTTGAAATTGCGGAATATACCGATTTGCCGGTTATCCTCCATGTGGTGGGTGCTTTCGGGGAACTGATGGAATTCGGGAAAAACCATAAACCTGCCGTACCCATGATCATCCACGGATACAACGGGGATCAGCGGACCGTGGAGGAACTTTTCAGGGAAGGATTTCTGATCTCCTTCGGAGAGGCCATTGCCGGGGAAAATCCGAATGTCATTGAAGCCCTGAAAGCGGTCCCGCTGGAAAAACTGTTGCTGGAGACCGATGAGGGTGACCTGGACATCCGGGAGATCTATCAACATGCTGCTTCCCTCAAAGGGATCCCGGCCGATGAACTGAGACTCCGGATCATGGAAAACGCCAGGACGCACATTGGGAGGTTCTGTCAGGATTAAAACGTGGGGGAAGCGGGTTTTTACAGTTCAAAATGCAACTATATACACTATTTCCGCGTTAAACAGTAACAATAATATTTTCAATCTAAAACCTTAGGTCATGAAAAAATTGTTTCCAATCTTTTTTGCGGCTCTCTTCTTTGTTCAGGTAGCCGAAGCGCAGAAGTTCAGTTACGGGGTCAAAGCAGGTGTTGGGTTCTCCTCACTGCAGTTCGAAGATATTACAGGCATCCGTGACGGAGGTGATGTATATGATCTGATTACCGGGGATGCGGTTCTGGGATATCATCTGGGGGTCCAGACCCAGGTCAAAATAGCCATGGTCGTTATTAAGCCGGAACTTTATTTCAATGCAGGCGGAGGGACCGTCGAACAGGTTGTGGCAGTCGGTGCCAATGAATTGCTGAATGTAAGATTCAATAGAATGGATCTACCGGTTCTGGTCGGGGTGAAGCTGGGGCCAGCCCGGATCAATGCCGGACCCGTGGGATCCTATGTGATCAGTGAAACCAACGAGCTTACAGAACTGGAACCGGGATATGAAATATTTACCAAGTCGATGACCTGGGGCTTTCAGGCAGGAGTCGGCGTGGACATTATGAAGAAAGTATCCATTGATGCCAGGTATGAAGGTTCACTGAGCAAGCTGGGCGAGACCCTCACCATCGGAGACAGTGACTTTGCCCTGGATGCCCGTCCCCGCCAGTGGCTGATCTCACTGGGTGTCTGGCTCTAAGCTAGAACGTACCCGGACACAAGAACTTTTCCTTTAACCCCGGATTTCGGTCCGGTAAGCGGTGACGCTTTCCTCATCCCGGTCGGCGGGACCCCTGTCCCCATCTCGCCGGACACCGGGATTTTCAGCCTCCCGGATTTCATTTCGGCAAGCGGTGACGCTTTCCTCATCCCGGGTTTTTATCCTGACACAAGAGCGCTACCTCCGCCCCGGATTTCGTTCGGGTCACGAGGTTTTTCCCCATCCCCGGATTTCGGTCCGGTCGACGGAAATCTTCCCCCATCCCGATTGGATTTCATCCCGGTCGGCGGGACCCTTTCCCAATCCGCCTGGCACCGGGATTTTATTTGCGGTCGGCGGGGACCTTCCCTTCTCCGGGATTTCATTCCGGTATCCGGCATTTCAGGTCGGGACCATGTAGCATCGTTCCGGGATTGCGGGTCGGGATCATGTCGCTGTTTTACGGGATTGCGGTTCGGGACCATATCCCTGTGTTACGGGATTGCGGGTCGGGACCATATCCCTCCCTTCGGTCCGGGATATAGTGTCCCTCTTCCGCAATCCCTCCACTCGGGTGATGGCGTGTCCCTCCTCCGCAATCCCTCCACTCGGGTGATGGCGTGTCCCTCCTCCGCAAGCCCTCCATCCAGGCGATGTTGTGTCCCTTCACTGCAATCCCTCCACTCGGAGAGAATTGTGTCCTTTTGCTTTAATCCGTTCACACGGGTGAGACTTTACAGAAGGCCTTTCCTGATGCGGTCGCAAGGAAGGGATCTGAGATCACGGACCGCAGGGAGTTATGTAGCCACGAATTGCGATCCCATCAGAGAATCGTTATGAAGGGATTTGAGGGAAACAATGTGCCTGTAGCTGCCTGCGCCGGATTCCCCGGCCGGTGATGATCCCGTCACTGAAATCCTGAATGTGATGCATCAAATGAAAAAACCGAAAAAAACCCGGTACAGTCATTTCGGTACTTTGTCACTTAATAATCTTCTTAATTCTTCTTAATTCTGTTAGTTTTTCAAAACTCATTCTCTTTTTTGGGTGCCTTGTATGTGATTGAATACAAGCCTTATGGAAAAAAGGAATAAGAATATCCAGAGATCAGCGACTTAATAAGTTGGTTAAGAATTAATAACTTTATTAAGTCTGCTTTTCCCGAAATGGGACACCGGTAAAAAATAAGCAACCAGCGGTACGTATCACATGTGTTGTTGCTCCGCTGTGGTCCCTTCGAATGGTGAGGGACCTGAATGGTGAGGGACCTGAATGGTGAGGGATCTGAGGACACTAAAGGATCCACTTCTTTTCGTGGGTGGAGAAATCCAGTACGCGGATCCCGAAAAGCTGCCCGAGTTTCATGGCCTCTGCGACCATTTCCCTCCGGGAACCCCTGCAGACCGGCACATAGCGCTGATCGTCTTTCACTACCAGGTTGACCTTGTAGGATTTTGCGGATTTTGTGTCAGGGGGTACAACGGGGGTGGGCAGGTTCCGGTTGCTGCTGATATTGATGCGGACAATGGTTACATAGGAAGGTGGGGGAAGGGGCATCCATCTGCCCAGTTTGATCCACATGAACCGGTCATATTTCAGATATTGCATTTTTGCGGGATCAATGATGATCCCGTCGTAGGAAAAGATCAGCATGATCCCCATGATCAGAGAAACTGAAGCGCCCAGGAATTCGGAATAGACCAGGAAGATGACGGTGATAAGAGCCATCATCAGGGTAATGATCCTGAAATTGTATCTTTCAAAAGTATACATGATCTTCAGAAACAATGATCTCCAAGTTATGAAACTTTTTCTTCTCTTCACTGTTGCCATGCATATTCTTATGAATTGATCTATCTTTACGGGAGTGATCATTTGATGGAATGAAAAAGAATCTTTTTCGGTTATCTGTATTCCTGATTTTTCTTTTCCCGGTGGATCTTTCCGGCCAGCAGCCGGACACCAGACTGACCCTTGAAGACATCTATCAGAACAACCGGTATCCGACAAAGGGATACCGGTCGGTGAGGTGGATGAGTGACAACCGACATTATACGACCCTGGAGCGGAATGCATCGGGAGATTGCCCGGAAATCATCCGCTACGATGCGGTCACGGGAGAAAGGGAGGTGCTGGTTGCTGCTGAACAGCTGGTTCCTGCTAACGCTTCAGGACCGATTATTATCAAGGACTACCGTTGGAGCCCGGATCAGTCACAGCTGCTCCTTTTCACCAACACCCGGAGGGTATGGCGGTATGAGACCAGGGGGGATTACTGGGTGCTGGATACACAAACAGGTTCCCTGAAAAGACTGGGAGGATCGCTGGAACCTGCCACACTGATGTTTGCCAAGTTCTCTCCCGGCGGCACAAGGGTAGGTTATGTAAGTGAAAACAACCTGTATGTAGAAACGATCTCAGATGGTGAAATTGTACAGTTAACCACCGATGGGGGAAGCCGGTTCATCAACGGGACCTTTGACTGGCTGTATGAAGAGGAGTTCAACTGCCGGGACGGTTTCAGGTGGACCGAAGATGGATCACATATCATCTACTGGCATTCGGATACGCGGGGGACGGGGACATTTTATATGATCAACAATCTAGATTCGATCTATTCACAACCCATCCCGTTCCCCTATCCCAAAGTTGGGACGACCAATTCGGCGGTGAAGATCGGGGTGGTCCCGTCCGGTGGGGGAGTGACCCGCTGGTTCGATATTCCGGGCGATCCCAGAAACCACTACCTGGTCAGAATGGAGATGGTCCCCGGTTCCAGTGAAGTGCTGATCCAGCAGCTGAACAGACGGCAGAATACCAACCGCCTCTGGATCGGGAACATCGAAAATATGAACCTGAAGCACATTTTTACGGAAAAGGATGACGCATTCCTGGATGTCCACGACCAGCTTCACTGGCTGGAGGGGAACCGGTATTTTACATGGATCAGCGAAAGGAACGGATGGAGGCAGCTCTTCAGGGTATCCAGTGACGGTCAGGAAATATCCCCGATTACCGATGCCAATTATGATGTGATCAGTCTGGAATGCATCGATCCCGCCTCCGGTTACGCCTATTTTATTGCCTCGCCCGATGATCCCGTACGGCGCTGCCTTTACAGGAGCAGGCTGGACGGAAAAGGACGGGCGGAAAGGGTCACCCCTCCGGGGAAGCCGGGCCATCACCATTATCAGATATCCGGCAATGCAGCATATGCACTTCATACCTTTGAAAATGCTTCCACACCCCCCGTGATTTCACTGATCCGGATACAGGATCATGCAGACCTGCGGACCCTGGAGGATAACAGGATACTCAGGGAGCGGTATGATTCCCTGGGTCTGAACCACAAAGAGTTCTTCCGGGTGGATGTGGGGGACACCCTGCTGGATGCATGGATGATCAAACCTCCTGGATTCGATCCATCGGGGAAATACCCGGTGATCTTCCATGTGTACGGGGAACCTGCAAGTTCCACGGTACAGGATCGCTGGTCGGGGGGTGACCTTTGGCATCAGTACCTGGCCGGGGAGGGATATGTGGTGATCAGTGTGGATAACCGGGGAACAGCAGTACCCAGGGGCAGGGCATGGCGAAAGAGCATTTACAGGCAGATCGGGATCCTGGCCACAGAGGACCAGGCTGCCGCAGCCGGGAAGATCCTGAAAACCTACCCCTATCTGGACCCGGACCGGGTGGGTATCTGGGGATGGAGCGGTGGTGGTTCCATGACACTGAACTGCATGTTCCGCTATCCCGGGTTATATACCACAGGGATCGCCGTGGCATTTGTTTCCCACCAGAAATTGTATGACACGGCGTACCAGGAACGGTATATGGATCTGCCCGGCAATAATCCGGAAGGGTATGAGCAGGGTTCTCCCATTACCCATGCAGCCCGGCTGGAGGGAGATCTGTTGCTGATCCATGGAACGGCCGATGACAATGTGCATTATCAGAGTTTTGAATGGCTGGTGGATGAACTGATCAAACATGGTAAACAGTTTGACATGATGTCATATCCCATGAGGACCCACTCCATCAGCGAAAGGGAAAATACACCGCTGCACCTCCGTCAGACCA
>JBNJEV010000047.1:0-21014 GCA_051746185.1 Bacteroidota bacterium | reverse complement strand
GGGTCACCTGGCTGAATATCCATTCCGGGGTGAGGATCGGAAGCCGGGAATTTCTGAATACGGAAACGTTCCTGGTCTCACCCTTTCCGCTGGACCGGGTGGTGGTATTGATTGAACCTGTTCATTAAAAAACGAACCATGATGATGACACTCAAACGCACCCTGATCTTTGCCCTTTTGGTCTCTGTCTTTCAACCCGGACCGGCCCAGAACATGATCCTCAACCTGTGGGAAGGGGAGCCGCCCAATTACCGGGAAACCGGGGAACAGACCATATGGGATACCACCGATATCGTGCGGATCAGGAATGTACGGTTCCCGGACCTGGCGGTCTTCCTGCCTTCTGCAAAAAACAGGACCGGAGAGGGGGTGGTGATCTGTCCGGGCGGGGGATACTATATCCTTGCCTATGACTGGGAAGGCACTGATGTTGCCCGGTGGCTGAATTCCCACGGCATAGCCGCATTTGTACTGAAATACCGGCTGCCCGGTTCGGAAAGCAACCTGGTCCCACACCAATCTCCGCTTTTGGATGCCCGGAGGGCGATGAGGCTGGTGCGTCATCATGCCGCAGAATGGAATATTGATCCCTCACGGATCGGGATCATGGGATTCTCCGCGGGCGGACACCTGGCATCCACCCTGTCCACCCATTATGACAGGGGAGATACAACGGCCACCGATCCTGTGGAAAGGATGAGCTGCAGGCCCGATTTTTCCCTTCTGATCTACCCGGTCATCTCCTTCACCGGGGAATTCACCCATACCGGTTCAAAACGCGCATTGCTGGGCGAAGATCCTGATGAGGAACTGGTTTCTGCCTATTCCAATGAACTTCAGGTAACAGCCGACACTCCGCCGGCCATCCTGGTGCATTCGGGGGACGACAGAGGCGTTCCGGTGGAGAACAGTCTTGCCTATTACCGGGCACTCCAGGAAAAGGAGATTCCGGCCTCCCTGCACATTTATCCCTATGGAGGGCACGGGTATTCCCTGGCCATCGGCAGGGGTCATCTCTCCACCTGGCCTGACCGGGTGATCGAATGGATCAGGTATCTCTATAAAGAATAGACCGGATTTAAACATCAAACCATGACTGACGAACATCAAAAGATCAGTGAGGCCAGGAGGGATTTTCTCAAAAAGTTCATCGTCCTGGGAGGGATGGGTGCCGCCGGTACCCTTACGGGTTCTGCGGCGGTCGACTGGCTGCGTGGATCAGCCCCTGCAGGGAACGGGGTTTTGATCAGTATGACCCCCGATCCGGAGCAGGCCCCTTTCGGTCCCCTGAAGGAAATTCATCTGGAAACATCCATTCCCGGGACCCTGGTGGTGTTCGACGGCAGGAACAGGGAATATTTCAGAAGTTCCGTTGAGAAGCAACTGGAGATCCGAACCGGCGGCGGACTGGGGAACCAGCTGGTCATCCTGCTGGATGAAAACGGAGAGCCGGTTGATTTTGCCTCGTTCCGGGTCAGCTGCACGACCTCTATCAGGGATTCAGGCGGCAAATACAGGACACTGCTGGATAACCTCTATTTCACCATGACCAATGAGTGGGAGCGGGAGGCCAGCGTGGTCAGGTTCAACGGGAAGTATTATCATCATTTCGTGCGCTGGTTAAGGGATCATGTGCACACCATGAAAGGGATGAAATATTTCTACCACGAGCTGAAAACGGGAATAGGGCTGTACGCGGACAGCCAGCGGGAGGACGGAATGATCTGGGACAACTACAACAAGCGTCCCCCGGAAGGGGATTACTGGGAGCAGCGGTTCGATTATGGCGGTTTCGTCAGGGTGGTGGATGAAGGAAGGCAGGAATTCAGAAGGATCCCCGTCGAGAATGACGTGGAATACCTGTTCATCGAAGGTATTTATTATACCTGGAAAGCATGCGGGGACGATACCTGGATGGAACGGATGCTTGATCCTGCCCTGAAGGCCCTGCAGTACAGCACCACCGATCCCTACCGGTGGTCGGAGAAATACCGGCTGCTGAAGCGCGGTTATACCATCGACACCTGGGATTTTCAGAATGATGAGGATGCAAGGATATCGGCCGGACCGGGTTTATACGGTGATCCCATGGTGATCAAACTGCCCTATACCCGTTTCGGGGTGATGTTCGGCGATAATACCGGTATGTTCGCCTCCTGTATGTATCTAGCGGAGATGCTGGAGCATGCAGGCCGGACGGAGGAAGCTGCCGGGGTGCGGGAGACCGGAAAGGGGATCAGGGAGCGGCTGGATGCGCTTTCCTGGAACGGGGATTTCTACACGCACCATGTTCCGGAGGACCGGAGCGTTGAAAGGGACCTGGGGGTGGATGAATCCGAACAGGTCTCTCTCTCCAACGCCTACTCGGTCAACAGGATGATCGGCCATGAACAGGCTGTTTCCATCATAAAGACTTACCAGGGTATCCGGGAACGGATGCCTTCCACCTCACCGGGAGAGTGGTATACCATATATCCCCCTTTTGGTAAGGGATACGGGGGACATAACTCCCTGTGGTCGTATATGAACGGGGGAGTGACTTCCATTGTGGCCGGGGAACTGGCACACGGGGCATTTGAACATGGATTCGAGTCCTACGGGGTTGACATCCTGGACAGGTTGCTTAAGCTGTCAGAGGAGACCGGGGGATTCCTGCATTGTACCTACCGGGGGGCCATGCCACCGCCCCCTGAACGCCGTTTCACCCCATTGTCCCTGAAAGAGCTGGCCAATACGGATTTCCGGGGCAACACGGTGGAGGGAGTGGCCGGGTGGACCGGGGAGGGTGAAAATGACCTTCACCAGTTCCCCCCGGGGAAACAGGAGTTCCACCAGGTACCTTTTATCGTTGCCGATCCCGCACAGAACGGCCGCAGGGCATGCCTGGGACTTTCCGGTGCCCGGAACTACGCAGATCAGGCAATGCTGAAAGTGGGCCGGAAAGCAGCTTCGGTCTATCTTCTGCATACCACCGGTAAAAACTATTATGCAGGAAGCATCAGCCTGGATTATGCAGATGGAACAGGTCATGTGGACCATATGGGTCCGGGAAAAATATCCAACTGGTGGTATCCCACGGCACCTGAGGACAGGAAACAGATCCCGCATATGAAGATCGCATGGAGGGGGGAGAACAGGTACTCCAGGAATATCGGGGTCTGCCTGTACGGGCTGAACAATCCCCATCCGGAAAAAGAGATCACATCGATCACCTTCCGCAGTGCCGGCGATCAGACCAAATGGATGGTCCTGGGGGTTACCCTTTCCGACCACCCGGTCTACTTCAGGCCCGATTTTATTTCCGCGGGGATCCCGGATAACTGGGGTGCGGCGGCCGTGGTGTATGCCCTGGTGGAGGGACTCTGCGGGGTGAAGGACAAGGGGGTGGCGTTCGATCATGTGCTGCTATCCCCAAGGTGGCAGGCTGCCGGGGAAAAAGAGGCTTCGGTCACCATCAGGTATCCCGCTTCGGATGGATATGTCACTTACCGTTATCTGCATGCCGGGGACACAGTGAAGATCGATTTTACCGGGAGCATGGAAAAAACCGGTATCCGCCTGCTGCTGCCACCGGATGCCGCTCCTTCCCGGGTGAAGGTCAACGGTCAGCCCGTGGCGTTCACAACCGGGTCCGTAGAGCAATCCCGGTACCTGGTGATTGAAGGGATCCATGCCACCGTGAACCGGGTTGAGGTGAAAATCTGATGAACTATGGACAGAATCACACAACAGATCATCACATGGATGACGGTCATCCTGCTTCTGACGGGAGCCGTTTCATGCAGACCGGATCAGAGGGAACCTGCCCTGTCCGGGAACGTGGTGGTGATCATGTCGGACGACCACAGTTTCAGAGTCACAGGCTGTTACGGGAATGAGTATGTGAAGACCCCCCATATTGACAGGATCGCCGGGGAGGGGGTCCTTTTCACCACCGCCTATGCCAACGCTCCCATCTGTTCGGCATCCAGGCAATCGGTCCTTACAGGAAAATATCCGCATGCCACGGGAGTCAACCTGCTGTTCACCCCGTTCAATGATGACCGGAACCTGACCATGGCCGAACACCTGCAGCAACATGGTTTTTCCACGGCCATCATCGGGAAGACCCATTTCAATGACTGGATCTATTATGATTACTGGGATCGCTGGCCCGATTACGGGTTCGATACCATCATTACCGCGGCAGACTGGCGAAATGATCTGGAAAAACATCCGCCCCGGGAGGTCCCCCCGGAAATCCCCACCCGGGAGAATGTGCCCCGTCAGAACAACATTGCCTGGCAGAAAAATGCTCAGATGCTGCCGGTGCCTTATTATGACGGGGACAGTGAAGGTACTTTCTTGGCGGAAAGCGCAGTGGATTTCATCCGTACCCATGCGGAGGAGCGATTCTTTGTCTGGGTGGCCTTCCACGAGCCCCATGCCCCCTTCAGTTTTCCGGTGGAATATGCAGGCAGCTATGATCCAGACAGTGTGTCCCTGCCGCGTGCCGGGGAGGAAGATGAAAGATGGATCCCGGAGATCTTCAGGACCCTTACGGAGGAAGAGAGGAAGGGCATCATTGCCTCCTATTATACATCGGTGGAATACATGGACAAGAATGTGGGACTGATCCTGGACGGACTGAAGGAACTGGGACTGGATGAAAATACCCTGGTGGTCTACCTTTCGGACCAGGGATACCTGCTCAATGAGCACGGCCGGTTTGAAAAACATACCATGTGGGAAGAGTCCATCCGGTCCCCCCTGGTGATGAAAGGACCCGGGGTCAGACCCCGGGAAACCGTCCATGAGGTGGTGGAACTGGTGGACCTGGCACCCACCCTGTTCGAGATGCTGGGCGTCCCTTCCCATGAAGCCCTTCAGGGAGAAAGCATGGTTCCCCTGATAAGCGGATCTGCAAAAAATACGGGCCGGGTTGCTTTTGCCGAATACCTGGAGGACAACAAGGCCATGGCGGCCACCAAGAACTGGAAGTATGTTTTTACCACCGGGAAACGGGACCTGGGACTGGGATATGCCACGGGGAAGGGCCCTTCAGGCGTGGTACACCGGCTCTATAACCTGCAGGAAGACCCGGGTGAGACCACCAACCTTGCCTACAGGAATGAGTACCGGCATATGGTGGACAGCCTGCAGGGGGTCATGCTGGACTGGTTCATGGAGACCCATCCCGATGCCGGATATGTTCCTTCCGGGCTGGATACCACGGGAAGGTTGATCTGGTTCTGCGAGCCGCTTGATGCTGGAGCTGAACCGGGCAGTGAACTGCAAAGGATTTTCGAAGATGAGCAATACCGTAGCACGATCCAATCAAGGTAAACCTGGTTTTTTTATACTGGTCGCCTGTTTTCTGGCCATTTTGATGGCAGAGGATATACGGGGCCAGATGGCACCGGCCGGCCCTGAAGATCCACCCTGGTCTGCCCGCTTTGTATGGAAAGACCCCGCCGGGAGCGGACGGCAGCAGAGCGTGCTTTTCCGGCGGACCTTCGGGCTTGGGGAACCGGTCGATTCGGCTGTGATCCATCTTTTTGCGGATTCCCGGTACCACCTGTATGTGAACGGTACACATGTCAATTTCGGACCTTCCAGGTTCTATCCCCGGAACCCCCGGTATGACAGCTACGACCTGACCGATTATCTTCGCAGGGGCAGGAATGTCATCGGGATAAAAGTGCTTACCAACGGAACGGAGACTTTCCAGGTACCCCTGAGCATCGGGGGATGTATCGCCCGGGGACAGGTGTCAGCCGGAGCGCACAGGGTGAACCTGGAAACACCCGGGGAATGGAAGATGTCCGTTCCCGGTGCCTTCAGGCACGATGCATTGCGCTTTTCCTTTGCCTGCGGTCCCATGGAGATCTTTGATGCCCGGCAGGAGCCCCGCGACTGGAACAGGGCAGGATTTGATGACTCGGACTGGGAAAGACCGGTGGAAATTGAGCGGCAGGACCACTGGGGCAGTCTCACCCCCCGGGTCATCCCCCCGCTTACCCAGGATGAACTGCTCCCGGTGGAACTGCTGGGGATCTATGAACCCTCCGGAGAAGAGCAGGTATATTCATTTTTCATCAAGACCCCTGACCGGACCAACAGGCTTTACGGTCAGGGCCGGCAGGTGTATGCCTGCACCTATATTTATTCTCCCCGGGAACAGGACATTGAAATGGGATTGTGGTGGGGGGAATATTACCTGAACGGGGAAGGTCCCCTGGAAGTCTCCGGAAGAGAACCCGGGAATCCGGTCAGGCAGAATCGTATCTTCCGGTTCAGGAAAGGATGGAATTTCCTGTTTATCAGTTATGTGGCCATCTGGGGAGGCTGGGATTTCTACATGGCTTTCCCTGTGGAAGCCGGACTGCGGTTCTCACCGGAAAAAAAGATGGAAGGTGGTCCGGTGATGCTCACTTCGGGTCCGTTTCCCGAAGATGCAGAGATCTTTGATCCCGGGAAGGTATCCCCCGTCAATGACAGGCGGATCATCTCCGAGAGGCACTTTCACTGGACTGCCCGTGAACTGGACCGAAGGGGTCCCAATCCGGCACGTGATCTGGTGTGGAGAAAACTGGACCTGGAGAACAACATGAAGCCCAATGATCACCAGGTGACGGATTTTGTGATATCCCGTCCCACCACGCTTGTTTTTGACCTGGGGGGCAAACAGCTGGGAAGGTTTTTCTTTGAAGCAGAAACGGCAGAGGGAGCGGTGGTCGATCTGGGATGGTCGGAAGATTTGAACCGCCTGGGTTTGCCTTTTCTCTACAAACGTCTCCAGGTGAATGCTGCGGTGCGGTTCATTACCAGGGAGGGCCCTGACCGTTATGAAACCTTTAAACCTTACGGGGCCAGGTATATCCAGGTACATGTGGATCCCGGTCCTTCCCCCTTCAGGCTGAAGAAGGCAGGGATCATCCGGCAAATCTACCCTTATGAGAAAAAGGGCAGTTTTTCCTGTTCCAATCCCATGCTGGACAGGATCTGGGAGCTGGGCTGGAGGACCCTGAGGGTCTGTTCGGAAGATTCCTATACGGACACCCCCTTCAGGGAAAGAGGACTCTACGCAGGTGATGCATTGCCCGAGTATGCCATCACCCTTGCCACTTCGGGCGACAGCCGCCTGATGAAACAGTCCCTGCTGCTGTTCCAGGACATGTACCGCGGGAACATGTACGGGGGGAAGCAGGAAGGCCTGAATGATTTTGTACTGCTCACCCTTCTTGAACTGCTCTGGTACTACCGGATCACGGGCGATCTTGCATTTGTCCGTTCCCTCTATCCCAATTACCGTTCCCTGATGGGGCATATTCTGGGAAGGAAAAATGAGAGGGGAATCTATTCCACGGACAGGGTCTTTCTGGAGTGGACCAAGATCGATAAGACAGCCGATCTGGCCGCGTTCCAGGCCCTGGTCGCCGAAAGTTTCCGGTGCATGGCCGAACTGGCCGGTCTGCTCGGACTGCAGGAGGATGTGGAACTGTTCACAGAGGAGGCGGAGCGGCTGGAAAATGCGGTGAACACAATCTTCTGGGATAAAAAGAAGGGAGCATACCGTGACGGACTGAAAAAAGAGGGGGCCGCCATCGATCATCATTATCCCATCTCCAGTGTGTATCCTCTTCTGTTCGGGATCCCCCCGGAAACAAGGGAGGATTCGCTGATCGGTTTTCTGGATGAGCAGCTCCGTGACATCGGGGAGGAGACCCGCAACCGGAAGATCACCCCCTACGGCAGCTTCTATCTGTTTGCCGCACTTTACAGGACCAAAAACGCGGCCCTGGCCGAACGCTTCATGCTCCGGTACTGGTCCCGGATGATCCACCAGGGTGATGATACCTCCTGGGAGAATTTCGACATAAAAGGAGAGGATGGAGGGGGACAGGGAACCGCAAGTCATGCCTGGAGCGGACATCCCACCTATTTTCTTTCCACCGGGGTGCTGGGGGTCCGGCTCGGCTTCAGCCATGATTTCGACCGCTCGCTGATCGAGATCCATCCGCAGTCAGCCACCCTGTCCTGGGCGCGGGGGACCGTCCCCCATCCGGCCGGCTGGGTAGGTGTGGACTGGGAAATCGAAGGGGAGAGGCTGGTCATGCATTTGTTTCTGCCGGAGGGGGTCCCCTACAGGGTTTCCCCGGAGGGACGGCTGGCCGGATTCGACCTGGATCTTTCTGTGGAGACCTACCCGGCCGGCTGTTCAGGGGTTCCGGGACAGCGGGCAGAGAAAATAGGGAACTCATTTTGATTTCTGTTGAACCACCTTTAAGGATCAAATCGTCAATTTTAGGGGACGTTTTGCTTCACAGGAGAATGAGTACCTTTACACTGTAAAATATTGCCGACAGATTCACCATGAGAAAGAAAAAAAATATACCTGAGAGATTTCTGAAGTTTGTGATCATTGGTCTTGCCTCCACCCTCTGGTTCCTGGTGAGGGTGATCCCGAAACCTTCACGTGCCGGGTATCCCTGCATGAGGATCGCAGCACCTTTCATGTCCAGTTTTGTTCTGTACCTGCTCTCCCTGACCGGATCCGTACTGCTTTTCAAACGTGCCCGCAGGTTCTTTTACCGGTCACGTTACCTGCTCGCGGGGGCCGCATTCGCAGGTGCACTGGTGGTCTTTGCCGTTTCATCCAACCTGTTCACTTTCAACGCCAGCGCTGTGGAGGGAACTTCCCCCGAAGATTTTGTTGGCAACCAGCCTGTAGGGGAGGCAACGGGGATCTTTCCCGGACGTGTGGTCTGGGCCTGGGATCCCGGTGCCACCGATGAGAACTGCACCAATACCATGGATGATCCGGTGCGGGGAGAAGATGGCTACTTTCTGGCCAAAAACAACAACCAGGAGGTGATCGACGGAATGCTGGGAGATGTGGTGACGGAACTGACCGGCACCTATACGGTCGCATCGGCATGGGACAGCCTGTTCACCTATTTCAACAGGAAAAAGGGCAGGGGAGAGGTCTCCTACCAGCCCGGGGAAAAGATCTTCATCAAGATGAACCAGGGGGGAGGCGGCTGGCTGACCAACCGGGGACCGGATGATGACCTCTCCTTTATGGTGGCCAACTGGACCGAAAAATATTACGGCATGGCCGAGACATCCCCGGGCGTGGTGATCAGCCTGCTGGACCAGCTGGTGAATGAAGCGGGTGTGGCCCAGGAAGATATCTATGTGGGTGATCCCATCGCACATATCTACAAGTTCAATTATGACCAGATGGTGGCCGCTTTTCCCGGTGTGAAATATGTGGACAAGGACCCGAACCATGAGGATATCGGAAGGACCACCCTGACCCCTTCTGCCGAACCGGTCATCGAGTGGTCCGACAAGGGGGAACACATGCCCGAGGCCGGCTTCGACTGGCTCTATGCAGAAATGGAGAATGCCGAATACCTTATCAATGTGGCGGCCCTGAAGGCGCATGCCCGGGCGGGGATCACTTTGACCACCAAGAACCATTTCGGCTCTATTACCCGTGATGGTGCGGCGCACCTGCATCCGGGACTGGTGGCGCCGGAAAATGATCAGCCCATCCGGACCGAGTACGGGATGTACCGGGTGCTGACCGATGTGATGGGCCATGAAAAGCTGGGCGGCAATACGGTCCTCTTCCTGGTGGACGGATTGTGGGGCGGCACCGAGGCGGTGGAAACGCCGGTAAAATGGGAATCAGCTCCTTTCAACGGAGACTGGCCCAATTCCCTTTTTGTCTCCCAGGACCAGGTAGCCCTGGAATCTGTCTGTTTCGATTTCCTGCGGACCGAGTTTGATGATCCCAATGGCCCTGCCAAAGCAAGGCCATGGATGGGAGCGGTGGATGACCACCTTTACCAGGCAGCCGATTCCAGTTTCTGGCCGGAGGGGATCACCTATGATCCCGAAGGTGACGGAACCCCCATCGGCAGCCTGGGAGTTCACGAGTACTGGAACAATGCGGAGGAAAAGAAGTATTCCAGGAATTTCGGGTACGACAGAGGAATTGAGCTGGTATCCATCAATGATTCACTGGTTGAGCGGGCAGTCATGGCCTTGGAGACACTGGTGGCACCGGTGATCGACGGGGAGGCTTCCGAGGATTGCTGGCAGGAAGCGATCTGGTACCATATCGACCAGACCTGGATCCCCTGGGGGGAAAGCATCGATTCGTCCGATTTTTTCGGCAGGTTCAGGGTGAGCTGGTCGGAGCAGGAGAACCTGCTCTATTATTTCGTGGAGATCACCGACGACGTTTTTGTGGACGGGTATACTTTCCCCGACAACGGGTATCCCAATTTCGATATCGTGGAGGTCTTCCTGGATGAGGATCATTCGGGCGGACTCCACGTCTTCGACGACAATCCCGACCTGGGAGAGAACAGTGAGAATGCTTTCTCCTACCATCTTGCCGTGGATGCACCCGCAGAGGGTGAGGTGACTACGGATTTTGTGGCATGCGATATTGACGGGACAGGCTGGGATGACCGCATCACCATCAACTATGCGGACCATTTCCCGGAACTGGCCATGAAAAAGACGGGGAATATTTACCGGTATGAGTTCTCCCTCAAAGTCTATGATGACACCTATGACCATGCCGATCCGGAGGCCTCCAGGGCGGATCTGACCGAGGGAAAGGAGATGGGAATGAGCATGGCCTATTGTGACAATGACCAGCAGGACGGGGAAAGGGATAACTTCTTCGGCTCGGTCTGGGTCCCCCGGGAAGCATACAACGACCACTGGATGACAGCGGACGACTACGGGACCATCCGGCTGGTAAAGAAAGGTACGGCCCCCACCCATGTGTTCAGGAACAGGGCTCTGTCCCGGGACAATGGCTCCTTAACATGTTATCCCAATCCCGTGACGGGTATTCTGTACATTGATCCGGGAAGCATACCGGCAAATCCAGGCGGTTTGACTGTTCATGTATATAACATGACCGGACAGCGTGTCCTCTCGCTCGAACCGGACAGGATGTATGGTCAGGGGAATGCCATCACCATCGATCTGGCCGGACAGCCGGAAGGTGTCTATATCATTCAGCTCCGTGGTGATACATTCAGCAAATCTGCCATGGTCCAGAAGCAATAATGGGAACAACTTCATGAGAGCAATACGGGTCCTGATCCTGGTCTTTGTGCTGATGGCACTGTCCTTCCCTGCCCGTAACTATGATCCGGAAAGGATGGGGCCCCTTTCCCGGGGACCCTTCCGGGTAAAGGCTGTCTATGTGGACAGTTACGGGGTCAAGTGGTTCGGGACCAGCAGGGGGCTTTACCGGTATGACAATTTGACCTGGAGCTACTATACCGAGAACGATCACCTGGCCGGCAACCGGGTCAATGCACTGACCTTTGAGGAATCAGCTTACGGGCCCGAGCTCTGGGTGGCCACCGGGAAAGGGGTTTCGGTGACCGCCTTCGACATTGACGGGATCACCGGTTCCACCAGCTATACCGTGGAGGACGGAGTGCTGGACACGGCAGTATCGGATGTTGCGGTGGATTCATACCACCATAAGTATTTCGGTTCGGAATCGGGGATCACCTGGTTCCGTGACGGAACGATGGAATATCTCACCTACGACATGTATGTGCAGAGCATGGTGGATGCCCCGGTCAATGTGCTGTGCCTGTTCAACGATACCCTGTACGTGGGAGCGGACGGGGGGATCGGCAGGTTCGTTTCGGGGGTGGACGGGATCACCGGTGCTTCCAGGTGGACCAGCGAATACGGCATCAGTCCCCTTTCGGGCAACATCAAAAGCATCCTGGTGGATTCGCGCGGACACCAGTGGTTCGGCACCGATCAGGGTGTACAGGAACATGTGGGTCACCAGGCCAAGGAGAACTGGTTCCTCTATACCACCGAAGACGGTCTGGTGGACAATTACGTGATATCGATCCTGGAGGACGGGCAGGGAGGAATGTGGTTCGGCACCCGCGGGGGCGTATCGTACCTTCACAGTGGGGAATGGACCTCCTATACCACGACCGACGGCCTGGTAAGCGATACGGTCTATGACATGGCCCTGGATGCTGACGGATCTGTGTGGTTTGCAACCCACAGGGGGATCTGCAGGCTGACAGGTTCGGAATTCAGTGACATCTACCTGGATGTTCCTGAAAAGGTGTTCCCGGACCGGACTTTGAAAGCCTGGTATCATCCCGGGGAGGATGCCATTCATTTAGTATACCACCTGAAGAGGCCCGGAACAGTCACCGCCCGGCTCTATTCGGTGAACGGGACCCTGGCAGGCCGGTGGGACCGGCTGGACAGCGGGCCGGGCCGGCATCATGTCACCCTGCCCTGCAGGAGCGGTCAGGCCCGTGTGAACCGGAACGGTATCTATATTCTCCTGTTCGGGGATGGTGAAACAAACATTTCAAAGAAGATCGTGATCCTCAAATAATATGTGATGAAAAGAAATTTTCTGTTGATCCTTACCATGACCACCGGATGGTGCCTTCATGCACAGAATCCGCCGACAATCGGTGATCCTGCGGATGATACCCTTTTTGTCAATTCCGGGCAGAATTTCCTGTTGATACCAGATGTGAATGACAATGACGAAGGGGCAAACCAGGATATGACCTTTCAGGCAACCTCCTCCGAACCTGACATTCTCCGGGTGGATTCTATCTCTTATGTTACGGGAAATACTTTTGCTGTGCTTTATGTGACAGAACAGGGGATGACCGGATCCTCGACCATCCAGGTGGAAGCCACCGATCCGGATGGAACGGATGAAACATCTTTCGATGTCACCGTAAGCCGCTACCATCATCCGGGGATCAATTTTGAGATCCATGATATTATATTCTGGCAGGAGGTGGTTCCCCTGCAGGCAAATCCTGCCTTCAGCATGATCGCCGAAAACGGTGAGGCCCCTTACGACCAGATCGATCTTCCTTCCCTGGACCTGAGCGTCTATTCCGACTGCCAGGAGTCGCCTCCCTGCACGGGAGTTGACTTCTTCACCGCCCTTTTCAAAGGGTATGTGATCCCGCCCGTAACGGGTGATTATTATTTTTACATGATCGCCGGGGACCGGTGCAGCATTGGATTGAGCAGCGATGAACATTTTGACAATGTATCTGTGATCCTGCATTCTTCGGAAGGGATCGGGACCTCCGTGGCCAACAAGGAATGGAGATCGGTGCAGGTTTCCCTGGAGGCTGGGAGGGTATATGCCATCTACGGGACCCACTGGAACATTCATACCCTGATCGGGGGGATGCAATGGGAGGGTCCGGGAATTACCAGGGAATATATCCCCGGACAGTACCTGGCCTATGTATACGATGATGTGAAACCCACCCCTCCGGAAAACCTTGAACTGGTCAATACAGGTTTGAATGACATACGGTTCAGGTGGGAGCCTGCAACCGATGATCGCAGGGTGGCAGGGTATAACCTCTACCTGAATGGGCGGCAGGTGAATGACAGCCTGATCAAAGAGACCGGATACCAGGTATCCGGGCTGGTGACCGGAACCAGGTATGCCGCGGTGGTCACCGCACTGGATGCGGCCGGGAACGAATCCATGATCAGCAATACGGTGATGACCACCACCTATACGGAAGATGCAGTTCCGCCTGCCGCCCCCGGCGGGCTCCAGGCCACGGTCATATCCGATCTCTCTTTCCAGCTTTCCTGGAACGAGGCCTTTGACGGGGAGACCGAGATCAGGGGATACAGGCTTTACCTGGATGATGTTCCTTACAACCCGGACGAGCTCATCTTTTCGGAGGAAGCGGTGATCACCGGACTGGTCCCTGAAACAGACTATACGGTGACCATCGAAGCGGTGGATGCCGGCTACAATGTATCTTCCCGAAGCGACCCGCTGGTGGTGACCACCACAGCCTTCGATCCGTACGACACCTCCCTGACAGACAAAAAGGCCACCTTCAGGGTGATCATGGAGGTGAAGGGAAGGAATAACGGCCTGGGGGTCAATCCGGATTACATCTCCGGTGAATTCATCGATGATCCCGAACAGGCGGCGCTGATCAGGGAACTGGGACCGGCCGGGATCCGGTGGGGTGCATTGACAGCCAATCCTTTGAATTTCAGCGATTATATCGGGGCGGGGAAGGAAATGACCTTCGGCAGGTTCATTCATTTCTGCAACCAGGTGGATGCCCGTGCCATCATTACCTGCGGGGTGGAGAACAGCACGGACTGGATGACCGATCCCGGGACCTTCCTCCATTTCCTGGAATATGTGGCTGGACCGGCAGATTCGGAATTCGGGGCCATCAGGGCCGCCGAGGGATACACCGGATCGTTGCTGGAGGGAAGCAGGGGACTGGTATTCGAGTTCGGCAACGAGGTGTGGGGGGGAGGTGCACACAATGCGCAGATCGGGTCGGATTATGAGGAATACGGGCAGTGGTGCCGGGAAATGGCTGTTTTGATGAGATCATCCGATGATTATGACCCTGAAAAGATCTCCATGGTTTACAGCGGGAGAAATCCCCATCCGGATGACAGTTACAATCTGAATGAGAGACTGATGCGGGGGGACACAGGGCAGGTGGACTGGCTGGCAGTCAGCGGTTATCTTGGCGGGAATCTGAATTATTCCCCGGAGATCGATCCGGGTGAAAGCGAGCTGGATTATTATAAGAACGGTCATGTCGCGGTGCACCGCAACCTGGAAGGACTGGTGGAGACCATGCGGGAGACCGTGGGGGCCTCCCTGGAGATCAAGCCCACATTCATGTACGAGGCCAATATGACCACCAGTACCTATTTCGGACGGTTGGGCCAGGCCATTGTCCAGACCGGATACTATGCAGCTGCCATGGAGACCGGGAGCGTTATTCCCACGCTGTTCCATCTGACCGGGGGACAGTGGAAGATGGTGATCCCGGCCCAGGACTATAAAAAGACCCCCCTGTTCCATACAGCGGCCTATTTCAACCGGTACTGCAAGGGACATATTTTGAAAACCGGTTTGGAGACCATGGCCACCATCCGTTCTGCAGCCGGTGCGGAAAAACCCTTTGATCCGGTAGGATGCCATGCCTATACGGAGGATGGCCGGTACGCCCTGCTTCTTTTCAGCCGCGATTTCGAGCACGATTTCACGGTGCAGTTGGACCTTCCGGGTGACTTCCAGCTGGAAAATTCCGGGGAAGCCAGAAAATATGTTATCACCGGGGAAGGCTTCAGTGCCAGGGAGGCGGTGATCGACTCCTCGGACATCACTGTTTCTGACGGGATGCTTGTGGAAGTTCCCGCCTACAGCATGGTGATCATTGCCTTCGGAGGGGAAGACCTGCAGGCGGATCCCGTGCCCCCGGGATATTATGAATACACACAGGCAACCTCGGTCACCATCTATGCATACAACACGGATGTATATGATATCACCGGCGGGGAAAAGAAGATCTTCCTGGCGGAGGTGGAACCGGACAGTGCATTTTCCGACGCTGTAAGATGGGAGATGGATACAGCCGGTGTCCGGGTGGAATACGGATTGAAATCCTATGGATTCGAGGTTCAGGGATCAGGGACCTGTGATGGAAATGGTACCGTTACCCTGAAGGCCATGGCCTGGGATAACCCGGAGATCTGTGACCAGGTCACCATCCATATTTCCAACCAGGGGACCGACTGCGGTACCGGACTTGAAGATGCGGCAGAAGGAGGCCTGACACTTTTTCCCAATCCTGCCGGAGAGCACCTTTACCTGGAGAACCTGCCCGGCAGCGGAGGGTTGCTGATCCTGACCGACATCACGGGGCGAAAGTGCATGACCCGGAATCTGACAGGATCTTCTATGGAGATCGATCTTTCCGCGATCCCCTCCGGGATCTACAATCTGAGCATCATCAGCCCGGATGGAGTCCTGAACAGGAAATTCATGAAAAAATAACCTGACCGCCCGCTCTTCTTCAGAAATTCATAAATTTGACTGAAAAGATAGGGTTATTATTCATGAAAAAGCCGGTTCTCATCTGGTTGTGTCTGATCTGTACCTGTCTGCAGTTTGTTTACGGTCAGAATCCCGAGATCAGGTTTCATAACATCGGGATCAGGGATGGCCTTTCCCACAGCCTGGTTACCTCGGTGGCTGAAGACAGTCTGGGATTTTTATGGTTCGGGACACAGGACGGGCTGAACCGGTATGACGGGTATGAGTTCAAAACATATTTCAAAGGTTCGGGAAACAGGCATCCTTCCGACAGCTGGGTAAGTAATTTGTATATGGACTCCCACAACCAGCTGTGGATCTGGTACCAGGGTATCGGACTCGAGCGTTTTGACCCGTTCAGGGAAAAGTTCTATACCTACAAGCCCGATTCCCTGGATCCCGGAAGTATTTCCAGCAACACCTATCCCTCCGGCCATGTCCTCCGGTATTCAGTATTTTTTGAGGATCCTGACGGGACGCTCTGGATAGGAACGGATAATGGACTTAACCGTTACAACCGTGATAATGACATCTTTGAGATAGTTCGTCACAATCCCGGGGATCCCTCCAGCCTGAGTGATGACAGGATCATCAGTATCACGGGGGATCAGGAGGATCATATATGGATCGGAACATATCATGGGATCAACCGTCTAGACAGGTCCACGGGAAAGATCGACAGGCTGGATTGTTCCTCTTCCGGAGGGATTCTGAATGACAGCATCATCTCCTGTATTTATGTGGATCCTGATCTCAATGTCTGGGCCGGGACTGTTTTCGGAGGCCTGAATATCATCGAAAATGCCTTTTCCGACAGCATGAGGGTTACCCGGTTGATTGATGAACCCCTGAACCCGAATTATGAACCTACCATCTACATCATATACAGGACAACTGCAGGCGAGATGCTGGTGGGGTCGATTCATGGATTGTACAGGATAATAAAGGTAAATGGCAGGTACAGGGAGGAATTGATCCCCGAAACAAGGAATATACGGATATCCCATATACTTGAAGATTTGCATGGATATATCTGGGCAGGATCCGATGCCAAGGTAAAAAATAGCCTTTTCAGGCTGCATCCTGACTTGCGGACTGTGGAAACATTCCGTATGGATTTAAAAAGTCCATATGCTTTTAAAGGAAAGAAAGTCCAGTTCCTACACCAGAACAAAACAGGGCTTTTATGGATCGGTTCGGAGAAGGACGGCATGTACCGGGTGGATCTGAATGCCAAGCAATTCAAATCCATTGACAATTATCCGGAGCGTGGACTGTATATCAGTGATGACGAGGTTTATTCCATTTATGAAACCGGAAACCGGGAACTGTATATCGGCACCAAAACCGAGCTGAACATGATCAACCTGAATGACGGTTCATGGAAGGGTTTTGGCAACGAATACAATCTTAAGAAGGATATCACCTATGAGTATTCCAGGCAGTTGCCTGCAAATTTGATCGGGGTCATCAAGGAAACACCTGACGGAAAACTCTGGATGGGCCCCTTCGATTACAAGGTAAGCCTTTATGATCCTGAACGGGAACTGTTCCTCAATTTTCACCAGAACGAAAATGATCCTGAGTCTTTCCGTGCCTGGTCACTGCGTTCCATCTGCATCACCAGGAGCGGGAAAGTTTACTTCGGTGGCACCGAGGAAGGATTATGCCGGCTGAAAGAGGACGGGCATTCTTTTGAGTATTTTCCCGTGGTCGGCACGGGCAATTGCTCCGGAACAAATGATGAACATATTCAGTACATTTACGAGGATTCCGATTCGATACTCTGGCTGGGGACCCTGAAGGGCGGATTGAACAGATTTGACCCGCGTTCGGGCCGGTTCAGCCATTTCGTGCATGATCTGTCCGACTCTGCTTCCATCTCCAACAACAGGGTGAAATGCATCCTTGAACCCGAGATCTATGGTGAAAATATTCTCTGGATCGGGACCAATAACGGAGGATTGAATAAATTCGACAAAGAAGATCAGACCTTTACCTCCTTCACTATGGAACACGGGATGCCCAGCAATACCATCCACGGGATCCTGGAGGACAAGGTGGGGAACCTGTGGCTCAGCACCAACCGGGGTCTTGTACAATTTGACCCGGTCACCGAGGAGATAAACATCTATACCTCGGAGGACGGCCTGGTGGGCAATGAATTCAACGAAGGAGCATTTTTCAAGAACCGGGAAGGAGTGATGTATTTCGGGGGGACCAACGGGATCAATTATTTCCGCCCGGGGGAGATCCAGGATAATCCGTATTATGATGCACCGGTGGTGGTGACTAGCTTCAAGCTCTCGGGAAATCCTGTTCTTCCCGGTGACACGATCCACGGAAGAGTGGTACTGGGAAAGTCCATATCCTACACCGATGAGATCCGTCTCACCCACAAAGACCGCTTTCTCTCCTTTGGGTTTGCCTCACTCGATTTTGCCGCGCCCAAAAAGTTGAAATACAGGTATATGCTGGAAGGATTCGAGGAGAGCTGGAATATGGTGGATGCCGGACAGCGGATCATCAGCTATACGAATATCCCAAGCGGCATCTACACTTTGAAGATCCTGGGGACCAACAGTGACGGGGTCTGGTCCCGGACACCTGCCAGCATCACCATACATATGATGCCTCCTTTCTGGAAGACCTTCTGGTTCAAGCTGGTGATCGTCGCTTTTATCCTGTTGATCTTCCTGACCATCCTCCGGGTGCGGACACAATTGCTGAAGAACCAGAAGCTGATGCTTGAAAAGGAGGTGGAAGAACGGACACATGACCTGAAAGAAGCCAACAGGCTTTTGGAAGACCAGAAAAACGAAATCCAGCTCATGGCCGAACGGCTTCATGAGTCAGACCAGATGAAACTCAAGTTTTTCACCAATATCTCCCATGAATTCAGGACACCCCTGACCCTGATCATGGGGCCCACCGAAAAACTGCTGCAGTACGACCATTACAGCGACACTCCAAAGATCAAAAGAGAGCTGGAACTCATTTACAGAAATGAACGCCTGCTGTTCAAGCTGATCAATCAGCTCCTGGAGATCAGGAGGGTGGAGACCGGGAACCTGAAACTGACCGTGGCCCGGGATGATCTGATCGGTTATCTTAAAAGCATTTACGAATTGTTCCTTCCCTATGCGGAAAAAAAGCAGGTGGATTTTCAGTTCAGACCGGAACTTCCGGAACTGATGATCTATTTTGATGCCGATAAAGTCGAAAAGATATTGTACAACCTTCTTTCCAATGCGTTCAAGCATACCCCTGTCCGGGGGAGGGTCCTGTATGCCGTAAACAGGGACGTCAAAGAAGGAAAAGAAATGGTCAGGATCACTGTGACCGACAGCGGTCCGGGAATCCCCCGGGAACACCTTCCCCATATTTTCGAACGGTTTTTCCAGATCACCAGCAAGCACCGCTCCGGCAAGATCAGTTCCGGGATAGGACTTTCGCTTTCCAGGGATCTGGTTGAAAAGCATTACGGGACGATTGAGGTGGAGAGTGACGGGAAGAGCGGCACAACCTTCAGGGTCTATCTTCCCCTTTCTCCCGCTACATATCAGCCAGAAGAGATCCTGGAAGAATCCGAAGGTGAATATTCCATGGAATATATCAATTCCATGATTGAAACTTATGATTATTACCTGAATGATGGTCGTGACGAACCCCTGGTGGGTTTAGATCTTTTCAGGATCCTGGTGGTGGAAGATAACCTGGATATGCAGAAATATCTATACAATGAGTTGAGTAAAAGCTACAATGTCCTTCTTGCCCAGAATGGTGAAGAGGGTCTTGATATTTCGAAGCAAAATCTGCCGGACCTGGTCCTCAGTGACATCATGATGCCGGGAATGGACGGACTTGAATTCTGTAAACGCCTTAAAAGCGATGAACTTACCAGCCATATCCCGGTGGTTTTGCTTACTGCCAAAACGGCTTCGGAGACCCAGATCTCCGGATTTGAGCTGGGGGCTGACGATTACATCACCAAACCTTTCAATGCAGAGGTGCTGAAGCTGAAGATCCGGAACATACTGAATCACAGGAAACAGCTGGCCGAGAAATTTTTCAGGGCCAGTAACTACATCCCCGAGAACATTAAAATAAACCAGATTGACCAGGGTTTCCTTGAGAAATTTGTAAAACTGGTGGAAGACAATATCGATGATACGGAGCTTTCGGGGGATATGATCGCCTGTGAACTGGGTATGAGCAAGGGTAACCTGTACAAGAAACTCAAAACCCTGACCGGGATGACCGTCAATATTTTTGTCCGGTCTATCCGCCTGAAAGTGGCTGCCAGGCTGCTTGAGCAGGGGCATTACAATATTTCGGAAGTAGCCTATGCGGTGGGATTCAACAACCCCAAATACTTCTCCACCTGTTTCAGTGAAATGTTCTCCATGGCCCCCAAGGAATATATGAAATAGCCAGGTCAATCATCAAGCGGTCAGCCTGATAATCTGTTGTACCTATTTATCAACAGGATATACCCCTGCCGGCCGTGGAGGATGTAAATTTATCTTACTATTGGCAAGGGTATGTCGGATTTAAGGAGGAAACCCCATCTGCAGGGCATTGAAGTATTGCTCCTGGTTTTGCTGGTGTTATTTATTATTCTCTTTATGTTCATCACTTTTTGAGGTCTTTTTACATGCCATATAGCACAAATGCAATGAACATGAAGAGGCTCGCGGGTTTTGCAGGATGCATGCTGTTCTGGCTTTTGCCGTTACTTCCCCTTTTCTCCCAGATTGACAGTGATTACGGAACGGTTGAAACCTATACCAGAAGCGACCGGGTCAGGAGCGGGATAGCTATCGGGGGACTAGGAACCGGGTCAGTGGAACTGAGAAAGGATGGGCAATTTTATAACTGGACCATTATGAATAACTGGCCGCTGGGAACGGGCGAACCTTTTGTGATCAGGTCCTACCCCGGGAATCATGCAGACCAGTCACTCATGTTCTTTCTTGTCCGTTATGAGGTGGATGGGGAAGCGCCCGTGATCAAGCTGTTGCAGCTGAATAACAGCCTGTCCGAAGGCGCCCTGCAGAGCATTGATTATTATTATCCCTGGATGTCGGCCGTG
>JBNJEV010000046.1:0-21779 GCA_051746185.1 Bacteroidota bacterium | reverse complement strand
CATAGGCGATAAGCTATTCATGATTGCAGGGGTGCGGCTTGAAAATACTGCACTGGAATATCAGGGTTATCAGTACGATGCCGATGAAAACGTAGCTACTCTGTCTGATGTAGTCTCTGAATCGTATTTAAATGTTCTGCCCGGTCTTCATCTGAAATATAACTTTGATAAAAGCACTGTTTTAAGGGCCGCGTGGACCAATACCCTGGCAAGGCCTAACTATTTTTATCTTGTGCCTTACAGGGCAATTGAAATGAGTGAAAATGAAATTAAAATAGGAAATCCCGATTTGACACCAACTACTTCCATGAATTTCGACCTGATGTTTGAAAAATACTTCAGAACCATTGGTATTGTTTCTGCAGGGGTATTTTATAAGGATATTGAAGATTTTATCACGCAACAAACACGTGAAGATTATGAGTTCGAGGGCACAGTATATGACACCTGGGAACAACCTCTCAATGCCGGTAATGCAGAAATTTTTGGTTTTGAAGCAGCAATCCAGCGTCAGCTCGACTTCTTGCCCGGTTTTTGGAAAGGATTTGGTGTGTACGCCAACTACACCTACACCACTAGCAGCGTAAGCGATTTCCGTATTGAAGGCCGTGAAGATGAGGATATTTCCCTTCCCGGTTCAGCAGAACATACAATGAATGCATCTTTATCATACGATAGCAAGCGATTTAGCTTCAGGACTTCCTTAAATTACGCTTCAGATTTTGTTGTAGAATTTGGCGAGGAAGCATTTTACGATGAGCACCTAGGTCAGTCCATCCATTTAGATGTTAACGCCAACTATGCCATAACCCCAAACTTCAGGGTGTATGCCGAGGCAAACAATTTGCTGAATACGCCATTGTATTACTACCAGGGTGGTGTAAGTGACAGATTATACCAAGCTGAATATTACAACGTTCGTTTTCAATTTGGCGTAAAAATGGATTTATAGATATTTAAAGCGTTAAAGAATGAAACATAGAATCGTAGTTTTAACTGTTTTGGCAGCGCTGATATTTTCAGCGTGCCAAAACAAACAAACAAAAGTCGAACCGCAACAGGAAAGCGTAAAATCCATGTCGGTTCTTCCTGATGTTGTTGCAATCAAAGAGGCATTCACAACCCAGCGCGATGAAAGCGACAATGTGGACAGCCCGGCCTTATGGCATGGAGATGACGGGCAAAACTGGCTGCTGGCCACTGCAAAAGAAGGAAACGTAATTATAGTTTACGATGCCGCAACTGGTGAAAAAATCAACCAGTTTGGCCAAACAGGCAGTGCTTTGGGTGACCTTAGCAGGCCTAATGGTATTGCAGTTATCGATGATTATGCCGTCATTATAGAAAGGGATAATCATAGGATTCAGGTTTTCAATTTACCCGGTTTCAAACCAATTGGCATATTTGGCGAATCGTTTTTACGTCTGCCATACGGCATTACCATTGACCAGTTTGAGGACAAATATCACCTCTACGTTACTGATAATTACGAATCACCTGATGAAGAAACTCCGCCGGCTGATAGCCTGGGACAAAGAGTGCATCATTTTGTTTTTACGGTTGAAAACAACCAGGTAACCGCTGAACATATCAAAGCTTTCGGTGAAACCTCAGGTGAAGGTGTGCTGTATAAAGTAGAATCATTGCTTATCGACAGGGCTTTTAACAGGTTGCTTATTGCCGATGAGCACGAGGAGCATCGTAATGTTAAAATATATGATGTTGAAGGTAGTTATACAGGACAAGTAATTCCGCACAACTATTTCTTCTACGAACCCGAAGGTATTGTGGTTTGGGAGTGTGAAGCCGATAGCTCCGGTTATTACCTTATGGTTGATCAGGGCAAGATTAACAATACCTTCCAGGTATTGGACCGTAAAACCCTGGAATATATCGGTGGTTTTGGTGGCGAGATCACTCGCAATACCGATGGCATTGCCATTACCCAAAAAGCATTTGGCAACTTTAAGTATGGGGCTTTTTATCCGGTGCATAACGATGGAAGCCTGACGGCAATTTCGTGGGAGGATATCGCAGAAACACTTAATTTAAGGTACGATTGCAATTAGAATATATAAGTTGTAACTGACATTAATGCTGAACAGGAACTTCTGTTCAGTATTGTTGTTTTTAAAGTTTGATAGTAAAATAAAGTCATTGTTCACAGTTTGTGTACTGTTTATTTTGTTAAATGCCTGTGACAATTCGGGCAGGGTTGAAAATAAGTTGAGCAATGCAACCAACTTCCTGCACGACATTGCTCAATTCACATCCGATTCACTGGTACATGTTGTTATTGAAATAGCCGCAGGCAGCAACCAAAAATGGGAAGTTGACAAAATATAACAGGCCCGATTGAATGGGAGCAGGTTAGCCCCGATTCGTTCAGAGTAATTAATTACCTTCCCTACCCGACCAATTATGGCTTTGTGCCACAAACCTTACTGCCCGAAGTATCAGGTGGCGATGGCGATCCGTTTGATGTTTTTGTCCTGGGTTCATCAATCGACCGCGAAAAAATCGTTAAAGTCAGGATTGTTGGCATAATCCACATGCTTGATGATAATGAATCGGACTCGAAGCTATTGGCTGTAAAAACAGAGGAGGTTGAATTCGATGTCAATATACTTGAAAAGCTAAACGAAATCTACCCGGGAGTTGTTGATATTATCAAGCTTTGGCTCATACATTACAAAGGGTAGGGGGAAGTGCAAATTCTCTCTTTAAATGACGAAAAAGATGCAATTCATTATTTAAGAACAGCACATATTGATTATATTGAACTGATACATTTAACGGTAAAAACCGGGCAAAATTAAAATCGATGAATTAGTAATTTTAGGCAATGCTAAGATTATAATATTTAAAAATCTTTAGAAAATAAAAAGAATAAACAATGAACCGATTATTAATAGTTTTAGGCAGTCTTTTATTTATAGCAAATGTGTTTCTGCCATGGCAGGCAACTGCTCAATCAAGCAAAACAGACTCAGCATATTCCACCGACTGTGTTACAGCTTTTCGAGTGCGTGCTGATTTTTCCATGGATCTCGACGAAGACCTTGGATGGGCAGATGCTGTCAACAAAGCAACTTCTCAAACCGTTGATACACCATTTCGTATCCGATTCGAAATAGAGAGTAACACCTCTTTTTATCGCCGGCAATACAGCCTGCAATACCGCTGGAACAATGAACCATGGACCTATATTGAAGCACAGGAATTTCCTTATGAATCAGCTGCTTCACCGCCTGTGAGCATAGTAAGTTGCGAAGCATTTTTCTTTGGTGAAGAAGCAGATAACCTACTCTCAATTTCCAAAAAGCCGGCAAATCCAGGCGCAGGTATCAACCTTGCCCCCACCACTCCCGGTTGGTTTCCCGAACCGGAAACAGGAGCATCAGCAGATTGGGAATTTGCAATGGTGATACGCAGATGGGCAGACGGTCCTCAACTGGTGAGAGACGGCGACCATTTCTCCCTGCGCGTGGTTGATCATCTGGGACGTCCACTTGCAGGACCCATGCCTGCATTTTCGGTAAATGTTCCCAAAGGACATCTGGGGGGTACTTTCGTGGAAACACCTGCCCGCATCGGACCTTATGAAAACAGCAATGGCGAACTGTACTTTATCATGGAACCTACCGAAACCGACAACATCTTTATGATATTAAAATCCACCGATGGCGGTCAGTCATGGTTTGAGGTGGATGCAGAGAATCGCCCACAGGTCAGCGACCTCGAAGGTGTGGGGTCAGTTATGTCCGAAGATGGGATCATCCATATCATCCATCAAATATCAGAAAGCGTTTACCATCATGCCTTTGCCACTAACGACCATGCAGAAAACAAAGACCGTTGGATTGTGGATAGTCGCCTCATCACTTCCCATGATGAACCTTCCACACAAACAGCAGATATTACCCTTCGTCCCGATGGTAGCCTGGTAGCTGTATTTGCTGCAGGAGATCAATTGCAATACAGTATCCTTGAACCCAACGGTAAATGGACTAAAGTAGAATATATTTATCATGACAGTCCGGTGGGCTTAACAAATCCATCCCTCGTTTCCCTGCCCGATGGTACCGTGGATATTGCATACAAGAGTATGGACGGCAAAGGATGGCACCGGCAGTTGTTAACGGATAATTCACTCACACCACCACAACAGATTGCCCAAAACCTGGGCACAACCGAAAGTGAGAACATAGCGATTCTCCCCCTGGTGTACTTACCCGGAAAAAAGGCCACCGTTGCCGTTTTTCGACAATCCGATGGGTTTCTTTATCTAAGCTCCAAATATTCCAACAATCCATGGTCAGAACCTACAAGAGTGTCAGACAGGCATGTGTTAACCAATGCAGTTGATTCAGATCAAACAGGTGCTGATATCGTAGCATGGGAAGACAAGATCATTATATCTTTTATCTCAGAAGAAGACAGGGACATTTACCTTACAATAATAAACGATTTCTACCAACCCCCAAAAGCCAGAATAATTGTGCCCGGTATTGACGGTTCATGGGTGAGAGGCAATATCCTCTACAATCAGCAGCGTACTCCTGTTTATGGAATCATTTACGATGCCGGAAGCAAGGGTGGATCAGGTTATAACAAGTATATTTATGTGCGCATGGAGGATGAATAGAATTGTTAAATCCACAAGATCAAATCAATTAAAACCATAAAATATCTTACTAACCGGATTGCATACCGAAAACAAAACCACATTGCTGCGAGTTACGATTTTAGCTGATGCCTCTCACGGGTGAGGTGATAGAAACGAAGAGAGTAAGAGCAAAACACCCTACCGGGATCGCTCACCAAATCAACAACACAGAAGGGTGGTATCAAAATGTTCAATTTGGTGGCAGCGTCATACCCTTGTTAAAACTTGACAAAGATCTGGTTTTCCCAGCAAATTTCACCATTTGCAACCCCTCCATAATCTGCCCAGGCACCGTTAATATTTTCGAAATGGGTGTTTTCAAGCCTGATGTGGCACTCATAAGAAAAGTAGCAGATAGTAAACATGACAGGCATATGCAATTGTCCTGGAATAGAGATACAGGTTTCCCAAAATAACGGGAAGGTGGCAGCATTTACAACGACACATAGCGGGCTGAATGATACTGCCTGGTGGTGATCAGGGCTCGCTGGATAGCACAGTCACCACGATGTTACTGATGTTGTGCAATGCTAGGCCGGAGATTTAGTTTTTATTATGGTGACAAGGATTGTTCTTTGACTGCGCGGTCCATCAAACTCACATAGGAAAATATTCTGCCATGTGGAAAGTCCCATTTTTCCATTAACAATTGGAATGGTTTCCTGCGGCCCTACAATCCCGGCCTTCAAATGGGCATCACCATTATTATCCTGGGCATCATGCTCCCATACGCCAGAAGGGATCAACTTTCTGAGAAGATTAATAACATCAGTCTGAACAGATTCGTCCCAGTTTTCCTGGATCATGATGGCCGCAGTGGCTCCCTGGGCATAGACATTGACCATGCCGGAGCGGATACCGCTTTCTGTGACGATCTTTTCCACCTGCCGGGTGATGTCATAGAGACCGTTTTGGGCGGGGGTGGATATGTGGATGGTTTTTTGCATAGTTTAAAATCTATTGCCGTTAATACTGAATTCCGTTGCTATTCTATGTAAGTGTTTATCTCTTGTCCAAATCGTAACATGATGAATGATGGTTGAGGCAAGAAGGTGAATATCTATAAACCCCAGCCCCTTCCTATATAGCTTTTTATCTTCAATCAGTATAAATACTTCCTCATCCAGCACCATATCAATCCTTGGGAGTGCCCGGAGCAGTGTCAGAATTTCCTTCCGGTTTAAAATATTGCCACAGGACAATTCGCCAATAACGAAAGGATGAATGCAAACCTGGCCGGCAATGAGCAACTTCTTCAGTTCCTCATTGGAATTACGGAAATGATCTATCCAAATGGAAGTATCAATATGCATAAAATATATGTATTTGTCAATACGAAATAGCAATATTTAAAGTAGTGCTTTTTAATACTGTCCGTGTTTGCGAACGGCCCTAAACATCGCCATGCAATTCTCGGGCTTGACCCCTGGATGCAACGAATTTGATGAGCAAATGATTAACCCGCCGCCTGCAGCTCCATCCTTAATCGTTTGGATGACGGCCTGCTCAACCTGCTCTTCATTCCCCCTGGGCAGTAGATCCACACTATCTATATTCCCCAATAAACATATTTTATCGCCGCAGTAGACTTTTACTTCTTTCATTGCCATACCAGCCTGAGGTTCCAGCGGATTGATCCCATCGTACCCGGTTTCAAGAAGAACATCCAAAAGGGGCCAGAGGTTACCGTCAGAGTGCCTGACCACTTTAAGCCCTTTTTGATGTGCGCGTTCGACGATCTGCCGGTTATAATGATTGACAAATGTTTTGAAATGTTCCAGGGATAACATGGGACCGTTGTTCATGGCAATATCATCTTCAATGACCAGGACATCAAGACCGGCTTCAACCAGCAGCTCCAGCTGGGCAAGACTGAATTCCATCATGATCTTCGCAAGCAAATGGAGAAATTCAGGATCAGCGTATACATTCATCATGTAATTGGTCATGCCGATCAAACGCCAGGAACGGACGAATACACCGCGCATGAGCCAAAAAGTCGCTTTTTGCCCTTTGAACCTTTCAACTGCCAGGTTTAAAAGGCCCAATTCTTCTTTCCCGGGAACCGGGGGAGTAAAATTCTTTAAGTCAGCAATGGTTTTTACAGGATGGCCAACAGGTACCGGAATACCGTATTCTGACAATTGATATACCACCCCGAATCTATCCTTCACATGGAGATCATCTATTTTCTCTTCGTGCCCGATCTCAAAGGTTGTGATGCCGTCGATGTCAAAGTGCTCATGGATCATAAAAAGCGTATCCATAAGCTTGAGTTGATCCCTTTCGCTCATAAGTCTGAAATCCCGGGGTTCAGGAAGCTGATCAGTCAGGTGTTTCCCAATACCGATAATGGGTGCCTCATTGATACCGTGAATATACAACGGGACGCAATCCGGCTCTCTTAGCTCAAGAGCCGTCAGTATTCTTTCTTTTCCATTCATGTTATATTGCTCAAAGTCTTTTCTTGTGGTTGGTTGAAAATGCATTGTGCATCAAAATTCCAGTAAAAGCATCCTGTGTGTTTTGGTGTATTCGTCTGCTTTCATGCGGTATAAGTAAATTCCTGAAGGGATCGATCGGCCTGCAGAATTTTTTGCATTCCAGGATATCTGATGATTTCCGGCTGCTTTTCCCTCATTGACAAGGTTGGCAATTCTTTGACCTGTTGTGCTATATACATCTATTTCAACGTGTGCGCTTTCTGGCAGGGTGTAGGTAATTGATGTTGTTGAATGAAAAGGATCGGGGTAATTATCATATAGTTGAAAAGCACCCGGATGATTTTCCGTTGAGCCATTCGTTCCTGTCGGAACGTTCTCCAGCGCTTCCTGGATTGCATAATAGGCTGGTTTGGCTTCATACGCCTCATCAAAGAGTGACGGCGCCCGATCTATGTTCCATCCATGGCCATCGTCAATATGCCATGTATTCCAGCCAACTTTTCCGTTCACCCGCTTTTCCAGCAATACCTCCACAATTTTGCGATACGTTGTTGCCTGTGTTTGAAAAGCCTGTTCGGTATGCTCTCCGTTAATCCACACGCTGGCTTCAGTCACGTGGAATTCAAGCCCATTCTCATGGGCCCAGTCAATCAGATCCCTGAGCCGGTTTAAACTTGCTGTGGTCGACCATCCGTTGTCCACATGTGCCTGCCAGCCGATGCCGTCAACCCGAAGGCCAAGGTTACGCAAATAACCAATGGTGTTTTTAATCAGGTTCCAGGAAGAGACAGAATTTGGATCTTCATGATGATTGTATATCAATTTTAGATTGGGTGCATACTCACTGGCAATTTCGAATGCATAACGGATGTAGAGCGGCGTCCTGTTTGTATCTGTGTCGAGTCCGATGATATACCAGGGTATCTCCCAACCCCCGGTACCGGCCTCATTCTTTTTCCAGCTACCTCCCTGAACGGTTTCATTCACCACATCCATGGAGACAATCCCTTCCTCACCGTCATAACGTTCACAAACTGCCTGCATAAACTCCCTCATTACCTGTTCAAGCTCCTGCGCGGTTCTGGAATCCGTTTGTGCCCAGCCGGAACATTGGGGACCAATGGGACAATGCATCCGTAGTATTTGATTGTTCCCATGAATATGATCCAACCAGGCATCCGGTTGTACCCAGTTCCAGGTATCGGGATCAGGATGAATATTCCATTGTTTAAAATCATTTTCAGGTGTGACATAGTTGAATTCCCGGTCCATGATCAAACCTGTGTTGGTTCCAAAGGCCCACGAGCCCGTTGTACCACCGATTATAATACTCTGATCCGGAAATTTATCATCCACAATTGTTCTTAATCTCCGGCCGGATGGCTCAGCTGGCACCTGTGCCTTCAGGCTATCAGTACATAATAAAAACAAAGAAATTAATAATAAGATGTGCCTGATCATCATTACAATCCTTTTAATTTACTTCAATATTTCGCTGTTCCGGGCAATTTCCACATCCCTGGCAACTTCATCTCGAATAAGCGCCCAGTGAAACAGATTGTCATCATTGGCCTCAAATGCGTTGTTGTTGTAATGGGTCAGTGGCATGTCGCGGTAAATGGGACGGGTGATCCTGATCACCTCATCCCAGTAACCAAGTGCCTCTTGCAGGTGGTGAATGGCCTCTGCCCTGTTTTCCTCACCACCGGAGAGTCGATAAGTGTGCAGGGCCATGGCACCTTTCAGTTTTTCCGCCAGGTAAAGTCCGAGATTTGCCCACGTTTTCACGTCCGCCACTTCGTACATCAGTGATGCATTGTTTTCCGTGTTGATATGTTCCACCAGACGCAGCGCCTCCCGGTTGTCGCGCTCGAGCATCTCCGCCAAAACCGGCGGTGTAATGCTGCCGGCCCCGAAGGCCCCCCCGTTCATTATGGTTTCAACATATTCTCCCACATTTACATACTCGTCAGCCATTGTCGGCTGATGGATGAGCCGGTCGACCGAAATGAACCTCGTATACTCACCCTGCAGGGCCAGAAATCCTTCGCTGTAAAGGGTAAAATCCCACTTCGAGTCATAGAGTGAAGCCAGGCGAAGCTGTGTGGACGAGGCCAGCGAATAGGCATGTAGCAGGTTGTCAGCTTCCGGTCCGTATCGCCGGTTGAATTCTGCCTGGAACACTGTATCGGGCGTTTGGGGATCGTAGAGCAACCGTCCCCACAGTTTGTAGAACAGCCACTGGCGCTCAAAAGCCCATGTCCAGTCCACCGGTTCGTCCAGCGCCGTGAAATAATCCAGCGCCGGGATATAGGTTTCCGATCCTACAAAATATCCACCGACATAGTCCTCACTGCCATTGAGACGGATATGCTGACGGATGAAACCGGGTACTCCCCAGCGGAGGGCAAAAAAATCCTCGTTGCGGACCTGCCATGTGATCTTATAGTTCGAAGGTTCCGGCTCAAAGTAGGTATCACCCAGTTTTCCACCGTGCACCTTCACCAGCTCGGGTGTGGAATGCCCGTGTGACCAGTTGAATTTGATCTCCACCCAGATCGGACCTTTGAAACGGTCTTCCAGGCGTTCCATCGCCTCACGGGTCACTTCTTCCACGTCTTTGCTGACACCCGGACCGGAGGATGTACCCGAGGAAAACGGTACACGGTGAATCAGCTTCACAGGCCGGTCAGCCTCAAGCATTCCCGCAATGAGCACATCATCCACCCATTGCTGTCGCTCCAGTGGGGTCATTCCGGCCATGCCTTCCCCGTGGGAGATGCCAATGCCGTCCAGGTCCGGATACTCCTCAAGCACCTGTTTCACGCTTTCGCGCAGGTAACGTCGTACGATCTCCGAGGTATCTCCGGGAACATAGTAATGAGGGTAAAAATTCATTTTCGCCACGTCGTGGGCTTCTGCAAAGGCGCGGCTGACAAATATGTTCCAGTGGACAATGTATGTGTCCAGGGCCCTTTCCTTGGCCATGCGGAAAATCTCCCGGTAGAGATGCTGCCAACGGGCTAATTCTTCCTCCGACCAGGGACTCGCCTCTGGGAAGTTTTTCGGCTGCACCATGAATGTATACGGATGCATATTCCAGAGACTCACAACATTGAATCGGTTTTCCACCATCATGTCCAGAAAACCCTCCCAGAAATCCAGATCACGGGCTGTCTCATAATGCTGGTCCAGCGCGGAGCTGGGCCGGTAGGTCTCCCACGGAAGGTTGAATTTGATGCCGCGGAATTCGAGATGCGGGCTCTGCTTCACCGTCTCCACCTCCTTCAGGGATGTTCCATTCCGCAGTGTCCCGGCCAGTTCAAGAGCACCGTATATCATTCCGCGGTGATCGCCACCCATGACCGTGATGAACTTTCCTTCAGGAATGATGGAAAAGGCCTCCTTCCCCAGACGGTTGGGGTGTACCGCCAGGCTGACCAGATAGTCGTAGTCCTTCCGCTCTGTGATCAACTTATACCCTTGTTCTGTCAGGGCTTCACCCAATTTTCGTGCGGCATACGCAGCCTGTGGCATTTCCTGATCATATACAATGGTCACATCCTGTGCCCGGATTGTTCCGGTGATCAGGCAGCATGTGATCATCAGGGAAGCAAATAGATATTTCATGACGGACTTTTTTACCCTCCAGGTCTGACAGTAATAATCACACGCTGGTAGCGGGTCAATTGCGGGGTTCCATTGTCCCTCACTTCGCAAATGATGTGAATGGTATCATCCTGACCGGCTTCTACCGGTATCTGAATGGAAGCTTCTACTGATCTGGAATTTTCGATATTAATTGTTCCATTGTAACTATCAGCTTTATCATACCGCCACCAGTGGTAGGTCAGCTGATCCCCGTCAGGATCGGAAGTACCTTCAGCGCTGAGTTTGATGTTACTACCGGGGGTTGCCTCAAGGTTGATCGGATTTTTCAATACAACCACAGGCGGGTGATTGGCCGCCTCGTACGATTTTACACACCAGTCGGCCCGTGCCGCAAAATCATTCTGAAATGCATCCGCCCAGCGCCAGATAGGCTTGAAATATTTCCTGAAAAGGCTGTTCGTGGAAGAAGTGGCTCCTTCCCGGGCCCTTTGCCTACCCCAGGCCGACCCTCCATACCAGCGCCCTACAGGATAAGTGTACCCCTTCACGGGTACAGGATCCAGCCAGGTGTTCTCACGTACCCGCACATAACGACCGCCCCATCCGCCATAGTCCGGTGATTCCATATTCCGCAGACCGGTCTCAATGGTATGCATAAAAGCCGGGGAATCTCCCTCGGACCGGAAATCCCCTACGTCAAATCCTTCCCTGTCCCCCGAATGTGCCTTATAAAGCGAACATAAAGGCCCATGATCATGCAGGATGTTTTCATTCATCCATTCCCCGGTGAAATAGGATTGTATCTCTTCTGGCTGTATCCTTTTCCAGCGATAGGCAATGGCCTCGAACTGGTCCGACACGATCGTCAGGATATCATATTTTCCCCAGTTCGGCCGGATGTAAGCCTGGAAGGTGGAATCCTGCTCCCAGATAAAGAAGAACCGGATCTTCCCGGCCACATACTCCATCTCACCGGGGTGGTCCTCCTGGATGGTCTTCAGGGCACGGGAAATGGTATTGATCCCACCCCAGGCCTGTATCCAGACGGGCCTGTCATCCGACCGGTCCAGCAACACCTTCGCGATATGCTGGGATCCGGGGGTGATGGAATCCATCTCACCCTCGGCTTCCACATTGCCCAGGAAGGTAACGGATCTTAAATACTCCGGGGTGGGATAATCTTCATCATGCCTCATAAGGTTGGGATACACCTCCGAATAGGCTTCCAGGTAGGGATCGATCCAGTCATCTCCCGCCCAGTTGTGTCCGTGCCAGTGATACTGTGAACTTGAAGTGATGATTCCTTCAATTTCGAATTCACTGGCATAGAGTAAAAACCGCACCATGGAACATTCATCGTCGATCTCTCCGTCTGAAGTGACAATGACCCGGGGCTTGCCGTTTTCTGGAGGGTTAATTTTCTGATTGCAACCGGAAGCGGCAATGGTGATGATCATGACTGCTGCCGGTATCAGGTGATTTTTCTTTCCTTTAAACATACTTCAAACTTACGGATTTTCCTGGTTTTGGCTGTGCTTCCTTCACTCCGAATGACCGTCCTCCAGAACTGACTTGACGTTTTCCAATCGCTTGTCCCTTCCCCCTCCTCCAGGAACCTGTATACCAGGTTACCATGCCTTCCCGCTCCTTTAAAATCCTCTTCAAGACTGTTGTATATAATCAACATGAAAAAAGTCAAGTTACGCAAAACATCAAAACGTTTTGACACATATTTCGGACCGGTTTAAAGCAACAATAGTTATGGACAGTTGTTATCATAAAAAAGTCAGTAACAAACATTAACTATGTCCTGCAAAAGACAGATCAGTCATCTGGTTGACCTTTTCCTTAAAATACGTTCATTTTTAGTGAATCCTAAATCAAACGAATATGAACATTAAAAGAGTGTTGTTCCTAATCGTTATACATCCGGTATTGATCACACTGTATGCACAACCGCTCGAAAAGCTGGGAATCCGGTTAGAAGGATATGATTATCCTTTTGAAACCAGGTCCTTTCATTTCAAATCACAAAACCAGGTTCTTGAAATGGTTTATATGGATATCACGCCTGATGACCCAAATAATAAAACCGTGGTTTTGATGCACGGAAAAAACTTTAATGGGGCATATTGGGGAGAAACCGCCGAAAGATTGAAGGACAATGGATTCAGGGTAATCATTCCCGACCAGATAGGATTCGGAAAATCGACCAAACCTGAGCATTATCAATATACTTTTCATATCCTGGCTGAAAACACAAAAGCATTACTCGATCATACAGGGGTTAAATCGGCCATTGTGCTGGGTCATTCCATGGGTGGGATGTTGGCTACCCGTTTTGCCTTAATGTATCCTGAGTTTACTGAAAAACTGGTTCTGGTTAATCCCATAGGCCTGGAAGACTGGAAAAGGAAAGTACCCTACAGGCCTGTGGACTGGTGGTATAAAAATGAATTGAAGAAGAATTATCAATCGATCAAACAATATCAACTGGAGAGTTATTATGACGGACAGTGGAAGGAAGCATACGACCCCTGGGTTAACATGCTGGCAGGCTGGACATTGCACGAAGATTATCCCATCATTGCCTGGAACGCAGCCCTTACCTTTGATATGATCTTTACACAACCTGTGGTTTATGAATTTGAATTGTTGCAAATGCCCACTCTTCTTATCATAGGCCAACGTGATCGCACGGCCCTGGGCAAAAACCTGGTTTCCGAGGAAATAAAGAAAACCCTGGGCAACTATCCGGTGGATTTTTTGAGGTCTGCCCGGATATCGTGAAAATTGAAACAACATTATCGCATGAGATGGTCGATCCACCGGGATCCGCTACATTTCGATCTTATCGATCTGCTTCTGGTAAAGGCCTCCCTTAAAATCAGCATCGATCCAGGCATCGACGGTTGTGATGGCTTTTTCCCGGGACATGGTGCGCTGTCCGATGGATATCATGTTGCAGTTGAAATTCTCCCTGGCCAGACGGGCTGAGGTTTCGTTCCAGCAAACTGCACATCGTATGCCCGGAACTTTGTTTGCCACCATGGATTCCCCGTTCCCGCTTCCTCCGAGCACAATCCCTGCATAATAGTGGCCGCCTGCAACAGCTTCTGCAGCAGGCCGGATATAGTCAGGGTAATCAACAGGATCTGTGGAATACGTGCCGAAATCCTCAATCAGAAATCCTCTGGATTGGAGATGAGCCCTGAGGGCCTCCTTGTACTCAAATCCCGCATGGTCACTTGCAATCGCAATGAGTTTCTTCATGTCCGATGGAGTGTCAGGCTGCAGCCAGCGCCTCGACCAGTTCACGGCAGAAGTCCGGAAGATCAGCGACGACCCTGCCCCAGACCAGGTGATCCTCTCTGAAGGCAGGCTTGTCGACCCAGGTGCCGCCGGCATTGACTATATCATCCTTAATGCCCAGTGAACCCGTGGCCCGGCGTCCCTGTACGATTTCTGCGGAAATAGCCACCAGACCACCATGACAGATGATCCCTATGGTCTTTCCCGCCGTGTCCATTTCTTTTACCAGCCTCTTCACATGCTCCGATCGCCGTACCTTATCAGGAGCCCATCCTCCCGGGATGACCAGACCGGAGAGCTCATCACTCCGGAGTGAATCAAATGTTGCTGTGGAAGTGATCTCCAGACCGTTTTTCCCATGGTATGTCCTGGCCTCGGCTCCGGCTGCAACAACCTCTGCCCCTTCTTCCTGAAGGCGCATGAACGGCACATAGAATTCCAGGTCTTCCACACCATCTGCAATCAAAACAGCAATTTTTTTGTCTTTCAAACGCATATTGATCAGCTTTAATGAAGTAATTCCTCTATATGAGAATAACAAGAAGCCGGTGAACTAGTTCATGAGAGATTCTCCATTTTCGTACCTTTGCTCTGCTCATGAAACTGGTCACCGAAGTCTCCATCCCCAAATATCCTTTCCGGATCGATCACGGAACACCGCTGCTGATGATGGGATCCTGTTTCACGGATCAGATCGGAGGCCTGCTGAAAAGGAACCTGTTCCCGGTGCAGGTCAATCCTTTCGGGGTCACCTACAATCCCCTTTCCGTGAAAAGAGGACTGGAAGCGCTTCTGCACAGGGATGCCTATACACAGGATGACCTTGAGCAGTTTAACGATCTCTGGATCAGTTTCGAACATGACTCGAAGTTTTCTTCTCCTGATCCGCAACAAGCCCTGGACCGGATCAACAGGGAGTTTGTCAGGGGAAAACAGATGATGGGCACGCTTCGTTACCTGATTATCACCTGGGGGACAGCCTGGGTCTACCGCTACGATCCCACCGGGGAGGTGGTCTGCAATTGCCATAAGATCCCCGCTTCCCGCTTCACCAGGTCCCGGCTCTCCACCCGGGAGATTGCCGATGCCTGCCTTCCGCTCATCGGTGAGCTGCTGGAAAGATTGCCCGAACTGATCATCCTTCTGACGGTCAGTCCGGTCCGCCACTGGAAAGACGGGGCACACGGGAACCAGCTCAGCAAATCGACCCTCCTGCTGGCCTCCGAGGAACTCGTCCGTGCATTTCCCGGACGGGTATTTTATTTTCCTTCCTATGAGATCGTCATGGATGAACTGCGCGATTATCGGTACTATGCGGAGGACATGCTCCATACCAGCCGGCAGGCCACCCTGTATATCTGGGAAAAATTCCAAAATGCTCTGATCAGCGGTCCTTCCCGGGCTATCATCAGGGACCTCCAGTCTTTGCTGGGCATGATGGAACACCGCCCCATTCATCCGGAAAGTGAAGCGTCCAGGAAGATGCTCGCGCAGCGGGATCAGAAACTGAAGGAATTGCTGCAGCAACATCCCCACCTTGCCTGGGAGAACCTGGACCGGTAATCCGATTTGGAAACTCCGTCAAAATTCTTGTTTAATTATTCGTCTTATTTTTTGAACAAAGGTTCCACAGAAATGTTCTCTGGTAAATAAAGACCGAACCTTTTTTGCAATGAGTTTATTTTACAGAAAACCTGTCGCCGCACTGACTTTCCTGATGATGCTGCTTTCAACTTCTGTGCTGAATGGACAGCAGGGTGTCATCGAGGGCCGGGTATTCAATGCCAGCAACAACAATCCTGTTGAATTTGCCACCATTGCCATATTCGGAACCACCATCGGATCCATCAGCGATTTGGACGGGAATTTCCTGTTCACGGGACTGGAACCGGGTTATGTGGAGCTCAGGATTTCTTCAGTGGGATATGAGACCTACATTTCGGAACCCATCCAGGTCACCAATGCCAAAAAAGTTTACATCGAGGTACCCCTGGATGAGGCAAACATTGAGCTGGAGGAGGTGGTGGTCCGGGCCTCCCCCTTCAGAAAGATCAAGGAGAGTCCGGTATCTCTCAGGCGGATCAATATTGAAGAGATCGAAAAAAGTCCGGGCGGGAACAGGGACATCTCCAAGGTGATTCAGACATTTCCCGGGGTGGCCGCCACACCCGCCCAGCGGAACGATGTGATCGTCCGGGGGGGAGGTCCCAGTGAGAATACCTTCTATCTGGATGGGATCGAGATCCCCAATATCAACCACTTCGCCACCCAGGGGGCTTCGGGCGGACCGGTAGGGATCATCAATGCCGATTTCCTGCGGGAGGTGAATCTTTATTCAGGGGCGTTCCCGGCCAGTTCAAATGATGCTCTCAGCTCGGTGATCGAACTCTATCAGGTGGACGGCAACAAGGAGAACCTGGATTTCCGGGGCGCCATCGGGGCATCCGATCTGTCCCTTACCCTGGATGGCCCCATTGGCGAAAATACCACCTACATTCTTTCCTATCGTCGCTCATACCTGCAATTCCTTTTCCGGCTGCTGGAGCTGCCTTTTCTTCCCAAATACAACGATTACCAGCTGAAGGTCAGAAGCCGGATCAATGAAAAAAATGAATTGTCCCTGATCAGCATCGGATCCTATGACACCAACTCCCTGAACCTGGATGCTAATGAGACAGAGGAGCAGCGCTACATTTTAGGGTATCTCCCTGAGAGCTTTCAGTGGAGCTATGCCATAGGGGTGGTCTACAAACATTTCAGGGAGCAGGGATATGACACCTGGGTACTCAGCCGGAATTACCTGCACAATGAATCGGTCAAATACCGCGACAACATCACACAGCAGGAATATAAGACCCTGGATTATGATTCCGATGAGATCGAAAACAAATTCCGTTTCGAACATACCTCCAGTTACAAGAACGGCTTCCGGATCAATTACGGTCTCAATTTCGAATACGCCAAATTCTATGCAAACCTGTTCAACAGTACCTTCATCAATTCACAACCGGTGACATTCAACAATGAAAGCTTTTTTGAACTTTTCAAATGGGGTGTATTCGGACAGGCCAGCAAGGAGCTGCTCTCAGACAGGCTGGTGCTCTCACTGGGATTGCGCACCGATGCCAACAATTTCAACCAGAACATGCGCAACATGTTCAACCAGCTTTCTCCAAGGTTCTCCGCTTCCTATCAGCTGACCACCGGCTGGTATTTGAACTTCAATACGGGACGGTTTTACCAGACCCCGGCCTACACCACCATGGGCTATGAGGACGAGGAAGGGATCCGGGTCAACCAGACCGAAGATCTCAGGTACGTGCGGTCCGACCACCTGGTGGCGGGAGTGGAATGGCTGCCGGACCAGGAATCCAAGATGAGCGTGGAAGGCTTCTATAAAAAATATGACCAGTATCCTTTCTCTCTGAGGGACTCCATTTCACTGGCCAGCAAAGGTGCCGATTTCGGCATCTTCGGAGCCGAACCGGTGGTTTCCACCGCCAGGGGAAGGGCCTATGGTACCGAGTTCCTGTACCGGAACAGGGACCTGTCCGGCATCAACCTTACCGTATCCTACACCCTGGTCCGCAGCGAAACCCTTCCCCAGAGGGAATCCCTGAAAGATCTGGGCTGGATCCCCACCACCTGGGATAACATCCACCTCTTGAATATCCTGGGATTCCGCAAGTTCAAAGGAAACTGGCAGGTTGGCTTCAAATGGAGATTTGTGGGCGGTCAGCCCTATACACCCTTTGATTACAGGACATCCTCCCTGATCCAGTACTGGGATGTGACCAAAACCGCGGCTTTTGACCTGAACCAGTACAATCAGCTGCGTTATAAACCTTTCCACCAGCTGGATCTTCGCGTGGACAAAGAGTGGTTTCTTTCAAAAATTACCATTAATTTGTATGCCGATGTGCAGAATGTATACAACTTTGAAACCACCAGCAGTACGTTCCTGGTCACGGAAAAGAATGACAGCGGCAACCCGGTCGTCGATCCGGAAGATCCTACCCGGTACCTGATGAAGGAAATCGAATCTGCGGCCGGTACGGTTCTGCCCACCGTGGGCATTATTATTGAGTTTTAAATCACCTGAAATCAGCAAGTGATGATGAGATATTCACTGGTTTTTACGATACTCCTCCTGGCAGCTGCCTGCTCTTCGACCCGCGTTCCGGCCGATGAAACTCCCGGTCATATCAGCTCCAACCCGGAGGGAAAAGGTCCAGCCCTTGAAATCGAGATGATCCGCGGTCAGGAGCACAACCATCCCCTGATGGCCATCTGGGTGGAAGATGAGAAAGGGAATTATGTCCAGACCCTCTATGTGGCCGAATCCATTGGCAAAGGCATCTTCCAGCACGGGGATGCTTCCCGTGGCTTCTGGATGCCCGGTGAGATCCGCAGGCCCGCTGCCCTGCCTTACTGGGCACATAAAAGAGGGATCAGGGCAGATGACGGGCTCTATATTCCCTCGCCCGGTAACCCGGTTCCCGATGCATACACAGGTCCCACACCGGGAAAAAGTTTCGTTCTGCATACCAGGCTGGATGAAGACGGACCGGAAAGATTCCGTGTATTGCTCGAGATCAACCAGACGTGGGACTGGAATGAATACTGGACCAACAACAGGTTCCCCGATGATGAGGAGTACAAGACCTCCTGCCAGCCAGCTCTTGTCTATTCCGCGCTGGTGGACCTGAACAGCCCCGGGCGGGAATATCCCATGGAACTGATCGGCCGCAGTCATCATTCGGGAGCCGACGGAAAACTTTACGATGACCTGCATACCATGACCACCGCGCTGCATATTGCAGAAAAGATCCTGGTGAGGATCCCGGGAGAAGAAGGATCCCCGGATTCCGCACAGATACCTTTACCGGATGCACGATAACGTACACCCCCGTCTCAAAAGTGAACACTTTACAGGAATGATAAAACTTCTTATCATCTTATTTTCTGAGCTTTGTGTCTTTTGGCATGTGTCTTGTTTTTTATCTCCCATCATTCGAAAAAATCCACTCTGATGATCAAAACTATTGACCTGATTAAAGTATTTCGTACCGACGAAGTCGAAACTACTGCATTAAACAACGTAAACATAGAAGTCAAGGACGGAGAGTTCGTTGCCGTGATGGGACCTTCCGGTTGCGGGAAATCCACCCTGCTGAATATCCTGGGACTGCTGGATAATCCCACCGGCGGATCTTATTTGTTCAACAACAGCGAGGTGGCCAATTTGAAAGAGAAAGGACGGACAAACCTCCGGAAGGGGAATATAGGATTTGTGTTCCAAAGCTTCAACCTGATTGATGAACTAACCGTGTACGAAAATATTGAACTGCCGCTTCTTTACCTCCGGATGAGCGGATCGGAAAGAAAGAAAAAAGTGGAAACGGTCATGGAGCGCATGAAGATCAGTCACCGCAAGAACCATTTCCCCCAGCAATTATCCGGAGGTCAGCAGCAGCGTGTGGCCATTGCCCGCGCGGTGGTCACCAATCCGAAACTGATCCTGGCCGACGAACCCACCGGGAACCTGGACTCGGCCAACGGCGCCGAAGTAATGGCCCTGCTGACCGAACTGAATGAGGACGGGACAACGATCGTCATGGTGACCCACTCCCCCAACGATGCAGAAAAAGCCCACCGGATCATCCAGTTGTTCGACGGACACGTGGTTACGGAAAACATTCACAAGAAACTCTGAGCAGTAGTTCCACCCATATACTTTCATCCTGATGCTACAGGATTTCATACCAATAAGCAGAAAAGGAGGTTTTTTCATGAAAGCCTCCTTTTTTAATCGAACATGAGATTTCTCATGTTTTTTGTGATCAAAATCCTGCATTTTTGCAGGTACATTTAGGTTAACAATAGGGTTAGATTTAGGGCTTGAAAAGCTGTCCGCCAGGGCAGCTTTTCTGTTTTTCCGATTCTGTAAGGTCTAAACAATATTTTGCTATTTTCGTTAATCTAATATTCAATATCTTTAGCCAGTAAAAATGTTCCGCAAGATGAGATTATTCCGTTCCGTATGGCTTTTTCCGGCCACCCTGATCCTGATCGCTGCCTGCAGCAGCAATGAGAAAGAAGATAAAGAGACCGCTTCTTCCGAAGTGGTTGACCTGGAGGCAACTGTCAAAGCTGCCGAAGCGATTACCCCGGACCTGACCAGCATCGACCAGGTTTTTCACATGCTGGATATGGTGGATGCCGGCTATTACCCGGTACTTACCAACGATCCTTACAGTGCACACGGATACAAGTCATCCTATTCCACCGCGGCTGCGAATTTGGGTGTCTATGTGACCGATATTGTCTATCATCAGTACGGCGCATCCAACGAAACCATGTTCCTGACCTTTGCGGCCGCCCAGGAACTGGCAAGATTCATCGGTGTGGAATCAAAGTTTGCCAGCATGGCCATTGAGAACCTGGAAGGCAACCTAATGAAAAGGGATTCCATTACTCTCCTTTTTAACAACCTGATGAAAGACAGCGAGAAATACAGTTCTGAGCAGGAGATGCTTTACGTCCATACCGCTTTTCTCACCGGTTCTTTTGTGGAAAAAGTTCATATCTCCGGCTCCCTGCTAAAGCAGAAGATGAGGGCGGGGGAGATCAGCGAGGAAGAAGAGGCCAACATCAGGGAACTGCTGGTGATCTACCTCAATCAACTCGAACCGGCCTCTCTTCTGACAAAATCCTATGAAATACAGCGGGAGGAGCTGGCCAGCATTGAGGTGGCTGACAATCTTGCAAGGCTCAGCGAGCTCGCGAAACAGCTCGGGGAAGAGAAAGCCACCCTTGTGGAAAGCACGGTCAGCGATATACGGTCCAGCCGGAAGCTCCAGGACACTTTCGACCTGATCTCACAGATGAGGACTAACATTGTAACTGCCAATACCTGATCGTCAAATGAACTTCCTCGGCAATCTTATCTGGCTTGTTTTCGGCGGACTGGTCACTGCGATCGAGTATTTTTACGGGGGACTGGTCATGATGCTCACCATCATCGGGATTCCGTTCGGGCTCCAGCTGTTCAAGATCGGATCGCTGTGCCTGTGGCCGTTCGGGAGAACCTTCTATGTGGAAAGGGGTGAGCTTCCGGGATGCCTGTATACCCTGCTCAACATCATCTGGTTCTTTCTGGCCGGCCTCTGGATCGCGCTTACCCACATGGTTTTCGGGGTCCTGTTGTTCATCACCATCATCGGGATCCCCTGGGGAATGCAGCACTTCAAGATGGCCGGTTTCGCCATCTCTCCTTTCGGACGCCGGGTAGAGATCATCGGGTAGCTCCGGCAGACTGATCATATTCTTCCAGGATCCAGTCCCCGAGGAAGATGTTATGTTTTGAGGCATAATCATCCCAGGTGATGACGGTCCTCTCCACATTTTCACCGATGAAAGACACATTGGTCTTCGTAGAAGAAAGGATCAGCTTTTCCCGGTAGACCCCCTTGCTGATATAGATGGTGGTCCGTTCCTTTCTCAGGTGGGGTACCGCGTCGATGGCCTCCTGAACCGTGATGAAATCCCCTGAACCGTCCCTGGCAACCACAAAATCGTACTCAGTTTCCCCGTATGCCGGACCCACAGCAAATCCGGCCAGCATCAGCATCATGATACTCGGTCTCCGCCGCCAGCTTTTCCACACTGAACTCCGGATCGTTCAGATGCTCATTAATGATCCGGATCAATCTGTCAATAAACTCCTTATCCTTTGGAGT
>JBNJEV010000045.1:0-21830 GCA_051746185.1 Bacteroidota bacterium | reverse complement strand
GGATCGCAAAGGAGGTGCCGAAGAATTGGAGGAATGCGCAGGGGAATATGGTTTTACAATCATCCGGCTTCCCGAACAAAGCAACGGTCATGACCGGGTAAATTCCACTGTGATCCGGAATGCAATTGAGAAGGGAGAACTGGAAAAGGCAGAGAGATTGCTGGGTTATCCTTATTATATGTCCGGGACCATTGTGGAAGGGAACCGGATTGGCAGGAAGATCGGATTTCCCACGGCCAATGTGCATCCGGGGGATCCCTACAAACTGATTCCCCGCAAAGGGGTCTACGCAGTGAAGGTGGAACTGAAGGGGCAGAACCGCAACGGGATGCTGAATATCGGATGGAGGCCCACCATGGACAGTGCCTCGGAGGTGAAAACCATTGAAACCCATATTTTTGATGTAACCGGTGATTTATACGGCGAACAGGTGGTCATCCATTTTATACAGAGGATCCGTGATGAAATGAAATTTGGAAGCCCGGATGAACTGAAAGGCCAGCTGGAAAAAGATAAGCTTGTTGTGGAGCAATTGCTGAAAGTTTGAGAATGCTGGTATATCTTACCGGAAAAATGTAATTTTGATCCCGCAAAAACATGCATCATGGAAACAATGACATACAAAGAGACACTTCCCTACAAGGTAGCTGATATCAACCTTGCTGAATTCGGAAGGGTAGAGATGGAGATCGCCAAAAAAGAGATGCCCGGACTGATGGCCATCAGGAAGAAATATGCAGAAGAACAACCGCTGAAGGGGGCCAGGATCACCGGTTCCCTGCATATGACCGTTCAGACAGCGGTCCTGATCGAAACCCTGGCCGCCCTGGGTGCCGATGTGAGGTGGGCGAGCTGCAATATTTTCAGCACACAGGACCATGCGGCGGCAGCCGTCGCGGCAGCAGGCATCCCTGTTTTCGCCTGGAAAGGGGAAACACTGGAGGAATACTGGTGGTGTACCTCCCAGGCTTTGAATTTTCCCGGAGGAAAAGGTCCGCATATGATCGTGGATGACGGGGGAGATGCCACACTGATGGTACACAGGGGATATGCCGCCGAGGATGATCCTTCCCTGCTCGATGTAAAACCTTCCAACCGGGAGGAGAAAGCCTTCCTGGACACCCTGAAGGGGATCCGGCAGGAGGATCCGGGACGCTGGCACAGGATTGTTCCCGAAATGAAAGGGGTCTCCGAGGAAACCACCACCGGAAACCACCGTCTTTACCAGATGAAAGAAGAGGGGCGTTTGCTCTTCCCGGCCATCAACGTGAATGATTCGGTGACCAAGTCAAAGTTCGACAACCTGTATGGTTGCCGGGAATCGCTGGCCGACGGGATCAAAAGGGCCACGGATGTGATGATCGCCGGCAAAGTGGTGGTGGTAGCAGGATACGGGGATGTGGGCAAAGGCTGTGCCCATTCGATGAAATCCTACGGGGCCAGGGTCCTTGTGACGGAGATCGATCCCATCTGCGCACTGCAGGCTGCCATGGAAGGTTTCCAGGTGGTCACCATGGAAGAGGCCATCGAGGAAGGGAATATCTTTGTCACGGCCACCGGAAATACCGATGTGATCACCGCCGAGCATATGTCCAGAATGAAGGATCAGGCCATCGTATGCAATATCGGTCATTTCGACAATGAGATCCAGGTGGACCGGATGATGGAATGGCCAGGGATCAAAAAGTTGAATATCAAACCGCAGGTGGACAAGTTCATATATGAGGACGGACATGCCATCTTCCTTCTGGCCGAAGGAAGGCTGGTGAACCTGGGATGCGCCACGGGTCACCCTTCCTTTGTGATGAGCAATTCATTCTCCAACCAGGTGTTGGCACAGATGGATCTGTGGAAGAACGATTACAGCATCAATGTGTACATGCTCCCCAAACAGCTTGACGAAGAAGTGGCCCGCCTGCATCTGAAACAGCTGGGGGTGAAGCTGACCACACTGACCGACAAGCAGGCCAAATACATCGGGGTGAAAAAGGAGGGTCCTTTTAAACCACACCATTACAGGTATTAAGGTCCCGGATCGGTTCAGTTATAGATGTGCAGGAGATCACCGCTGATGGTTGATTTGTATTCCACCAGCGGATATTGGGCCGGACCCGAATTGGGCTCTCCTCCGTTCATCAGCAGGTAAGTGGAACCACAAACCGGACATTCATAAACACCGAAGAAGGCGGAGTCTTCAACCACGGCGGCGTCATGTTCGGGCCACAGGGTACAGGTCCGGTCATACGCGTGAAATTCCAGATCGGATTCCCTGTAGATCACGATCCCGTTCACACCGCCTTCGATCACCTTGGTGTCGCCGATCCCCACGCCGGCCAGATCGGCATAGAGGAGCAGATAGATGTCAAATTCCACATAGGGGATCAGCTTCCCCCGGTTTGTCTCACAGGATGGCGCGATCGATCCGGGAATGACTGCCAGAAACAGGAATGTGATGATCTGCTTTGTTTTGTGCATGGATCGTTCCATGTACGAAAATTAGTTATTTTTTGTATCTTAACTCCTTAAAAGCATTAATATTGTATCATAACTGCTGAACGATGGACGGAGAATTTGATATTGGGACCATCATCTATGTGGTGATCACGCTGGTGGTCCTGCTGATCGGGCTGCTGGGAAAGAAAAAAAAGCCCGCAACAGACTCACAGGCAGACGGGGAAAGCAGCACCGGTGATTTCATGCAGAAACTGGAAAGGACTTTTGGTTTTGGTCGTGAGGAAGAGGAAGAAGGGGATCAGGAAGGTGAGCAGAACGTCATGGGGGTTGCACGGGCCGAGGAGGAGCTGGGACAGCGGAGGGGCTTGGAGAGCAGGGCCGAAAATATGTGGGAAGAATACGAAAGAATTCACGGAACCAGGGAAGAGAAGGAACGCATAGCCGACAGCGGATTCAGGCGAGGGGAGAAGGAAGAGGAAACGGTCTTTTCAGATGCCCAGGAACCGGGCGATCATCTGGATGTCATCGAACTTGGCGAATACGAGGGGAGAAGCTATTTCGACATCGTCCAGGATTTTGATGCAGTAACCGCGGTGATCTATTCTGCGATCATCAACCGCACTGAGTATTAATTATTTTTTATAATTTTGCAGCAAAGAGTTCCGGGATCCGCGGGATTCTTTTTGTTTTTAATGTGTTTATAAAGAGGGAAATGTTATGGCACAAACGTCCTACATGACTGAAGAGGGTCTGGCCAATCTTAAAAAGAAGCTCGAACACCTCATTTCTGTGGAAAGACCGGCGATATCGCTTCAGATTGCAGAGGCCAGGGACAAGGGCGATCTGTCTGAAAACGCTGAATATGAAGCGGCCAAGGAGGCCCAGGGAATGCTTGAAATGAAGATCGCCAGACTGGAAAATATGGTGGCCAATGCCAGGATCATTGATGAATCAAGAATTGACACCTCACAGGTTCAGATCCTCAATAAAGTGAAGATCAAAAACCTGAAGAACGGCCAGATGGTCGAGTACACCATAGTTTCCGAAAACGAATCGGATCTGAAGGCCGGGAAGATCGCTGTAACCACTCCCATTGCCAGGGGCCTGCTGGGGAAAAAAACAGGTGATGTGGTGGATATAAAGGTTCCCTCGGGTGTGATGTCTTTTGAGATCATTGCCATCAATATATAGCTCAAATAATTTTCATTTAAATACAGCTCCCTCATGCCAACCCTGTTTTCCAAAATCATCGCCGGAGAGATACCTTCCTACAAGATCCATGAAGATGACCGCTATTATGCTTTCCTGGATATCAATCCACTGGCCAGGGGCCATACACTGGTGGTCCCCAAGGTAGAGACCGATTACCTGTTTGATCTGGAAGATGATCTTCTGGGAGGGATGATGGCCTTCTCCAAGAAAGTGGCCCGGGCCATCGACAGGACCATAGACTGCAAAAGGGTGGGGGTCGCGGTCCTCGGACTTGAAGTCCCCCATGCCCACATCCATCTGATCCCTATCAACAGTCTCTATGACATTGAATTCAGCAAACCCAAACTCTCCTTTACGGAGGAAGAATTCAGGGCCACAGCAGAACTGATATCCGGAGCGGTGGAGTAACTTTTATTTGACCCTGCCCGGATTTTTCCTGATGTACGTTTCCCAGCTGGCGGAGACAGAACGGGAATAGGTTTCCTTCCGGTAGAAATGGCAGACCGCCACGGCCAGACCGTCGGTCGCATCCAGGTTTTTCGGGATCTCATTCAACCCGAACATACGGGCAAGCATTCCGGCCACCTGCTCCTTGGAAGCATTGCCGGCACTTGTGATGGCGAGTTTGATCTTCCTGGGGGCATATTCAAATACAGGCACATCCCTTGAGATCGCTGCGGCGATGGCTACCCCCTGTGCCCTGCCCAGCTTCAGCATGGATTGAACATTCCGTCCGAAAAAAGGCGCTTCAATGGCCACCTCATCAGGCAGGTACCTTTCGATCAAAACAAGGGTGTTTTCGTAGATCTTCCGCAGCTTCATGTAATGATCCCCGCTTTTCTTCAGATCGAACACATCCATTTCGATGAACTCGGGCTTTTTTCCGGATTCACGGATCGCCCCGTAACCCATCAGACTGGTTCCCGGATCAATCCCCAGGATAATTCTTTCTCTTCTCTGCTGCATGCTTGCCAATCGTATTTTGAACCAGAATTCCTGCTACCAGAAAAATGATACCGAACAGGGTGGTCAGGAAGATCTTCTCATCAAGTATCCGGTTTACAATGAACAGGTTCAGAAACGGAGCAATATAAACCAGGTTGCTTATCCGGTCGGTGGTGGTTGAGAGCTGAAGTGCGTACAACCACAATACAAATGTAACACCCATTTCGAAAATTCCCACATAAATCGCGGCAAGCCATGCTTCGGCCGACCCCGGAAGAGCGGGTTGTTTCAGGAGTCCGCCTGCGAGCAGGTAGATCAGGGCAAAGAGGAAGTTGAGAAAAAGCCTGACCACCGGATCTTTTTTGTCCTTCATGTTCAGGATCCAGTAAAAGGCCCAGAGGATGGAGGTGGAAAGGGCAAGGAAGATCCCCAGCCTGTTTCCCGGATCGCGTCCCCCGGTTCCCCCCTGCAGGGAGATCAGGACCACCCCCGAGAAACTCAGGAACATGGCCCCGATACTGATCCATCCGATCTTTTGCCTGAGCAGGGGAATCGATATGAGCACCAGGACAATGGGCCATACCATGTTCAGAGGCTGCGCAACCTGTGCGGGAAGCAGGGAATAGGCCTTGAAAAGCACCAGGTAATAGGCAACCGGATTCATCAAACCCATCAGGGCGGAAAAACCCAGATCGGACCTGCGCAAATCCAGCAATACACGTTGCTTACCCTGGAGGAGAATGATCAGAAAAAGAACGGCGGCCGAAGTGATGGAGGCCCCGGTCAGCAACTGATAGCTGTCCTGGTACCTGAGCCCGATTTTGAACGCAGAAGGGACAGTTGACCAGCATAATACGGCAAGGACAGCGAACAGATAAGCTTTCCCCTGGTTTTTGTTCATGGATCTTTGTACCGTTGTCTAAATGACATCAAATCCGGTATAGGGGCGCAGGATTTCAGGGACACGGATCCCGTCCGGTGTCTGGTTGTTTTCCAGGAGGGCAGCTACGATCCTGGGAAGGGCCAGCGCACTCCCGTTGAGTGTATGGGTCAGCCGGGGCTTTTTCTCTCCTTTTTCCCTGAACCGAAGTTTCAGCCGGTTGGCCTGGAACGATTCGAAATTGGATACCGAGCTGACTTCCAGCCATTTGCCCTGTGCCGCAGCATACACCTCAAAATCATAGGTCAGTGCGGATGTGAATCCCAGGTCCCCTCCGCACAGCTGCATGATGCGGTAGGGTAATCCCAGGTCGATCACCTGTTTTTCCACGTGGTTTACCATCTCTTCCAGGGCCTCATATGATCTGGAGGGGTGCTGGATCTGCACGATCTCTACCTTGTCGAACTGATGCACCCGGTTCAATCCTCTGACATCTTTACCATAGGAACCTGCTTCCCGCCTGAAACAGGGTGTGTAAGCGGTATTTTTCACGGGCAGGTCCTCTGCATCGAGGATCACATCCCGGTACAGGTTGGTGACGGGTACCTCAGCCGTAGGGATCAGGTAGAGATTGTCGCTTTCCACATGGTACATCTGACCCTCTTTATCGGGAAGCTGTCCTGTCCCGAAACCCGATGCTTCATTGACCAGCAACGGGGGCAGGATCTCCAGGTAGCCCGCTTCGGTGTTCCTGTCCAGAAGCCAGGAAATAAGCGCCCTCTGAAGCTTTGCTCCTTTTCCCTGATATACCGGGAAACCTCCTCCTGTTATCTTGACCCCCTTTTCAAAGTCGATCAGGTTATATTTTGATCCCAGTTCCCAGTGGGAGAGCGATCCCCCGGGCAATACGGGCAATCTGCCACCCTCTCTGATGAGACGGTTATCCTCTTCGGTATTTCCTTCCGGTACAGACGGGTGTGGGACATTCGGAACCTGCAGGAGCAATTCATTCAGTACATCCGAAGTTTCCTGCAGCCGGTGACCGGATTCCTCCACCTTTTGTTTGATGGCCGTACTCCGGTTTCTTAATTCGGTGGCTTTCTCCTTTTCTCCTTTTTGAAAAAGGATCCCGATCTCTTTGCTCAGCCGGTTCAGTTCCGCCTGCAACCGGTTTGTTTCCACCTGCAGCCTTCTCCTTTCGTCATCCCTGGAGAGGATGTCCGTGAGGACCTCCGGCTGATTGAAATTCTTGATCTTTAGACGGTCCGCCAGGTCATCCCTGTGGTCCCTGATGAATTGGATGGTCAGCATGATACAAACAAAAAAAACCTGCAATGCACATTAAAGATAGTGCATTACAGGTGAATCAGTTCATGGTGGGTAAAAGAAATCTTTCAGTTTTCTTCCGGGTCGATGGAGACGTATGACTTGTTGCCTTTTTGCCTGCTGAATTTCACCTTCCCGTCTGTCATTGCAAACAGGGTATGATCTTTGCCCATGCCTACATTGTTCCCGGGATGATGTACGGTTCCCCGTTGCCTTACAAGAATATTGCCGGCCCTGACCACCTGGCCTCCATACAACTTGACTCCCAGTCGTTTGCTTTCTGATTCACGACCGTTCCTTGAACTTCCAGCTCCTTTCTTATGTGCCATGGTAATATGCTATTTATGTTGCTATTCCTTGTTTTCAGATTTCGGTGAACTCTTTTCCTCTGGCTTATCATCTGCTTTTGCCCTGGGCTCCTTCTTCTCCTCCGGCTTTTTTTCTTCCCTGGCTTTGGGTTTTTCCTTCGCCCTGGTCTCCTTCTTCGGTTTTTCCTCTGCTTTTGCTTTGGGTTTCTCCTCTGCTTTGGGTTTCTCCTCTGCTTTGGGTTTTTCCTCAGCTTTCGCTTTGGGCTGCTCCTCTGCTTTGGGCTTCTCCTCTGCTTTGGGCTTTTCAGGGGCTTTCTTCGCTTCCTTTGCCGGTTCGGCTTTAGCTCCTCCCTTTTCAGAGATCTCTTCGATCTGGATCTGGGTCAGGAACTGACGATGCCCGGTTAATTTTTTATAGCCTTTTCTGCGTTTTTTCTTGAATACGAGGACTTTATCCCCTTTTACATGACCCAGTATCGTGGCTTCCACCGAAGCGCCCTTCACAAGGGGATCTCCGATGGTCACCTTGTTGCCGGTGTCAACCATCAGTACCCTGTCGAATGAGACCTTCTTCCCATCGTCCCCTTCAAGACGGTGAACAAACAATTTCTGGTCTTTTTCCACCTTGAATTGTTGTCCGGCGATATCCACAATTGCATACATGTTGGCTCTTTTTTAACTAAAGTCAGATTTTTGGGTTCGCAAAGATAGCAAAGATTGCAGGAGAGGCAAAGATTTGAAAGAATTATTTTCCGTTTTCAGGATGGGAAAAGAGAGGTATAGGGTAAAAATATGTGTTCGGATAATGTCGGAGTTATTTCTATATTTGTCATGAAAGAGTGTACTTATCGGTATGGGGAAAATAAAACTAAATGTTCTTGGCATCTCATACAGCCAGACCCAATCAGGTGCCTACGCCCTGGTTCTGTCGGAAGAAGAGGGTAACAGGAGGATCCCGATCATTGTGGGGGGATTTGAAGCACAGGCCATTGCCATAGAACTCGAGGGATTGACCCCGCCCCGTCCCCTGACCCATGACCTGTTCAAAAATTTCTCCCAGTCATATGGGATCCGGATTCTGGAGGTAAACATCCACAAGCTGGAGGATGGAGTCTTTTTTGCCAACATTCTCTGTGACAATGGTGATCAGCAACAGACACTGGATGCAAGGACTTCTGATGCGATCGCACTGGCACTGAGATTCCAGTGCCCGATCTTTACCACCGATGAGATCGTGGAGAAAGCCGGTATTGTTCTGGACTTTGAGAAAGGGACCGGTCTTGAGCAGACCGAGGGTCCTGAAGAACAGGAAAAGCCGGCAAGAACCGGGAAAACAAAAAAAAGGACCAAGCATCCGGATCTTTCAGAGAGCAGTCTGGAAGAGTTAAAGACCCTTCTCGCAGAAGCCGTATCCAAAGAAGACTATGAAAGGGCTTCCGAGATCAGGGATGAGATTAACCGGCGGGCGAAATGATCCCCGACCCGATGATCGTAGATACCCTGCATGCGGTTCTTCCGCAGCAATCTGCCGATTCAGCCTCCATGTCCGACATGTTACCCGAAATGACAGGCTTCACCTTCAGTCTGGTTCGACTGCTGCGGGGATTGCTGGGAATGCTGGTCCTGATCTTCATTGCCTGGATTTTCAGCACAAACCGCAAAGCCGTTTCCTGGAAAATGGTGGGTACCGGTCTTCTGATACAGCTGCTGCTGGCGCTGGGGATCCTTTATGTCCCATTTATCCAGGTTTTCTTTGAGGTGATCGGAAAGGTCTTTGTGAAGATCCTGGCCTTTACCCAGGAAGGGGTCACTTTCCTTCTGAAGAACAATGATACGGGGAAAATGCATCCGGCCCTGCAGAACTTTGCGTTCACCATCCTGCCCACGATCATTTTCTTTTCAGCGCTGATGAGCCTGTTGTTCTACCTGGGCGTGATCCAGTTCGTGGTTCGGATCCTGGGATTCATCCTGTCCCGGCTGATGGGGCTCTCGGGACCGGAAAGCCTTTCGGTGGCAGGGAACATTTTTCTGGGACAGACCGAATCGCCTCTCCTGATCAAGGCCTACCTGGAAAAAATGAACCGGTCCGAGATCCTGCTGGTCATGTCGGGGGGAATGGCCACCCTGGCAGGTGGCGTTCTGGCAGCATACATCGGCTTTCTGGGGGGAGGTGATCCGGAGCAGCAGATCATCTTTGCCAAGCATCTCCTGACCGCTTCGGTTATGGCAGCACCGGGGGTGGTCGTGATCTCAAAGATCCTGGTGCCGCAGACCGAAGATGTGGACAGGGAGATCGCCGTATCCAGGACCGGGATCGGCAGGAATGCACTGGATGCTATTTCCAACGGAACCATTGACGGCCTGAGACTGGCGGTCAATGTCGGTGCTATGTTGCTGGTTTTCCTTGCGTTCATTGCGATGTTCAATTTTATCTTTGTGAAGGTGGGCGACTGGACCTATCTGAATGAAGGCATCTTTTCCCTCACCGGCGGAAAATATGATGAACTGAGCCTCGAGTTCATACTGGGATATACCCTTTCCCCGCTGATGTGGCTGCTGGGAGTGTCCGGTGAGGACATTACCCTGGTAGGATCATTGCTGGGTAAAAAACTGATCCTGACAGAATTTGTTGCCTATATCGGACTGTCCGAACTGAAGACTGCAGGTGCATTTACAGATCCCAAATCGATCATCATGTCGGTCTATATGCTCTGCGGATTTGCTAATTTTGCATCCATAGGGATCCAGATCGGCGGAATAGGGGCACTTGCACCCGGTAAACGGGTATTGCTGGCCCGGTTCGGCATGCGGGCCCTGCTGGCAGGGACGCTGGCCTCTTTGCTGTCGGCGACCATCATCGGAATATTAATGGGATAGGCATGGATATCAGGGAAAAATATAATTTTGATTTTAAAGGCCGGGTGGTGCTGGTGGTGGAGGATAATGAGATCTCCTATAAACTCATCGCAGCACTCCTCTCCCAGGTAAATGTGACACTGGTCCGTGCCAAAAACGGAAAAGAGGCCATTGAGAAGTGTCAGGATGACTCTCGTATCAGTCTGGTGCTGATGGATCTGCAGCTACCCGAGATAGGGGGGCTCGAGGCCACCCGGAAGATCGTCCAGATGTGTCCCGGATTGCCGGTCATCGCTACTACTGCCAATGCTTTCGATGAGGATGAAAAGGCCTGCCTGGAGGCGGGATGTACGGGGTATCTGTCCAAACCCATCCAGTTCAGGAAACTCTTCGAGCTTATGCAGTCATTTTTAGACCGGTAACCGTACTTTCCATGTTCGCAGCTGTAGCACTGGTCTGTTTCTTTGCATTCGTCTATTCCGTGATCATGTTGCTTCTGGCCGGGGGATTAAACCGTCTGGATCGTCACATTCCCGTTCACCAGACCAGAACCGTTCCTGTCACCATGATCATTCCTTTCAGGAACGAGGAGGAATATCTGCCCGGCCTGGTAAAAGATATTCTTTCGCAGCTGTATCCAAAGGAACAGCTGGAGGTGATTTTTGTAAATGATCATTCCGGGGACGGGTCGCGGGAAAAGATACAATCCCTTGTGGAAGGAGATCCCCGATTCAGGTGCCTGGACCTTCCGGAAGGAAGATCGGGGAAGAAAGATGCCCTGTTCACCGCTGTTCTGAAGGCCGGGGGACAGTGGATCATACAGACCGATGCAGATTGCAGAATGGGTCCCCGGTTTGTGGCATCCCATGTGGCCTTTCTCCGGCAGCATCCATCGGACCTGGTGGCGGGCATCGTAACTACCGGGGAGGCCGGGGGAGGTTTTACGGAATTTTTTGAGAGACTGGATCTGCTGAGCCTTGTGGCTGCCGGAGCGGGATCCTTCCACTACGGGCGGCCCGTGATGTGCAGCGGGGCAAATCTGGCATATACCCGGGATCTGTACCTGGAGACACGAAAGTTTGATCCGGCAACGAACGTGGCTTCCGGAGATGATATGTTCCTGATGATCGGTGCCCGCAGGCTGGGCAAGAAGATCTCCTTTATCCCCCACAGGGAGGCAATGGTGAAGACCATGCCGGCAGATGGATTGCGTTATGTGATCCTGCAGCGGGTCCGGTGGGGTTCGAAAACCTGGCATTACGGAATGACAGATATCCAGCTGCTGGCGGTCCTGGTTGCTGCCACCAACCTGCTGATCTTCAGTATTCCCGTCTGGCTGATCCTGCAACCATCAAGCTGGATCTGCCTGGTCCCTGCATGGGGAATCAAGACCCTGGCCGATTTTTTCCTTCTGTATACGGTCACCGGTCTGACCCGCCAGAGAAAAGCCCTCCGGCTCTTCCTTCCGGCAGCGCTATTTTACTATTTTTACCACCTGATCATCCTGACCGGCATGCTGGTTTCAGTAAAGGGATGGAAAGACAGAAGGTACTGAACCATGTTCAACAGGAGAAAAGGATTATCACCGGGAAAGATCATCTGGTCAAGGTTCAGGAAAAACCCCCTGTCTCTTTCAGGGATGGTCATCATCTGTATCGCTTTTTTGGTATCCGTCTTTGCCTATCTGATCAGTCCGGATCATTCCCCCAACGCGAATACGCAGATCCTGGAAATTGCCACCGAGAGACCCGGATTCAGTGCCAACTTTCTCCGGGTGCGTTACAACAGGCCTGCTTCCACCACGGGATGGCTGAAAGAGATCTTTCAGGGCAAAGAAAACAATGCGTATTTTATTCCGGTCGATTCGGCCTGGGTGGAGAAGCCGTACCTGGTCTACAGGGAATACAGCAAGTACCGTGAGGACGAGTTTATTTCCAGGCTGCTGATCCCTGACATTTTGTATCCCATCCGGTCCGGGGAATGTAATTGTCAGGGAAGTGTGTGGGAATTTCAACTGGTTACCGGTGAGACCATCAGGAGGAACGGGGAAGAAATGGCCCGCGAAGTGATGGAGGAGCACCTGGTGAAAAAAAGGTTCTGGCTGGGAACCGACCGGTTCGGAAGGGATCTGCTGAGCAGGATCATCATCGGAACCAGGATCAGTTTTTCGGTGGGCTTCATTGCGGTATTCATATCCCTGCTGGTGGGGGTGGTGCTGGGTGGCATTGCAGGGTATTTCAGGGGATTTACCGATAAGGTGATCATGTGGTTCGTCAATGTGGTCTGGTCCATTCCCACCCTTCTGATGGTCATATCCATCACCCTGGTCCTGGGAAAAGGATACTGGCAGGTTTTTGTGGCTGTGGGTCTCACCATGTGGGTTGAGGTGGCCAGGGTGGTCCGGGGCCAGGTGATCAGCATACGTGAAAAGGAGTTTGTGGAAGCTGCAAGGGCCATCGGGGCCAGACCGGTCAATATTATCTCCAGGCATATCCTTCCCAATGTGTTCGCTCCTGTGGTGATCATCTCGGCCGCCAATTTTGCCACCGCCATACTGATGGAAGCCGGTCTCAGTTTCCTGGGGATCGGCGTCCAGCCCCCTGTTCCTTCCTGGGGAGGAATGATCAAGGACCACTACGGCTTTATCATTGTCAACAAGGGATTCCTTGCATTCCTTCCCGGACTCGCCATCATGATGATGGTGCTTGCTTTTACCATGGTGGGCAATGGTCTCAGGGATGCCCTGGATACCCGTTCGGGTTAGGTGAATCTCCTTCGCTGAAGGAGACGGTGGCTGAAATAGATCATCAGACCGGTATAGAGGACCACCATGAGCAGGTTCAGTACCGGGGACAACCCCTCGGGCAGGATCTCCATGGCTGACTCGTCCATGGGTTCGGCTGTGTTCATTCTTCTCTGGAAGATCTCGATCAGGTCGGGCACCCGGGTCAGCCGGGTGAACGTCCGCAGGGGAAGGTACCATTTGAGCTCGTAGTTCCTCAGCAGCAGCCAAAGCACAGGATCAACGAACACTCTCAGGGCAAGGAAAGTGATCAGCGACAGGGCGGTGTTCTTGATCAGCAGGGCCACCAGCAGCCCCAGGCTCATATAGGAAAATGCCGCAACCAGGTAGCTTCCCAGGATCCAGGTATTCTCCAGTGCGATCTTCAGGGTCAGCTTGTAACTGTAGATGAGTCCCAGCGCCAGTGAGGTCAGGCCCACCAGCAGGGTGGCGAACAGGGAAAGCAGGGCGACGGACAGCAATTTCTGCAGCAAGAGCTCGGTGCGGCTCAGCCCGAACACCACCTGGGTCTTGAATGTGTGGTCGCTGAATTCCTTGGTGGTGATCATGATCACCACCAGTGCCAGTACCACATTGTACGGTTCGGTGATCCAGGTGAGGAACATCCATACATCCGGGAAACGGAAGAGATCGCTCAGGGAGATCACAGGGATTTGTTTGTCAAGGGCAGGATAGATCAGGATCCCCAGGGTGAAAGCTACAAAATAGAGGACGATTGTGATCCGGAAGGGATTATAATTCAATAATTTGATCTGTTCGATATGGAGCAGTTGCCGCATGGATCCTGAGATTATTCTTTCACCAGTTCAAGGAACTGGGATTCGAGGCTTCGTTTCCGGCTGATCATGTGATCAAGCACCAGGTCACTGGAAAATGCAAATGCATTGATGTCCGAAGGAGAGGAGCGGTCATCCAGGGTCAGCACCAGCATTCCGTTCTCTTCTTCAATGTCTTTGACCAGGCCTGAGGTTTCCAGTTTCGCTTTCAGCTGAAGGTTATCTTTACAGGAGACCTCGATGATCTCATCTTCGGTGAGCAATTCCCTGACCGGGCCGTCTGCCAGCAGTTCTCCTTTTTTCAGGATGGCCACGTGGCTGCAGATCTTTTCCACTTCATGCAGAATATGGGAGGCCAGGATCAGGGTCTTGCCCTTCTGCACCTGTTCGTTCACCATTTCCCTGACCTCTGCGATCCCCTCGGGGTCCAGTCCGTTTGTGGGTTCATCCAGAACCAGTACACGGGGATCGCCCAGCAGGGCTGCCGCGATCCCCAGTCTCTGCTTCATTCCCAGGGAAAGTGTTGAGAACCTGGACCGTTTCCGTTCTTCCAGCTTCGATAACTTCAGAACACGCGGAATATCCGTACAGGGGATGCCTTTGATATCACAGATGATCCTGAGATTCTTTTCCAGGCTCAGGTAGGGGTAAAAGTGCGGGGACTCGATCAGGGGGCCGATCAGCTTTCTCTGATGGGGATCAGGTCTCTTACCGAACCATCTGAAGGATCCGCTGTCCTGCCTGATGATCCCTGTGATGATGGACAGGGTGGTGGTCTTACCGCTTCCGTTCGGACCGAGGATTCCGTAAGCCTGCCCCTCCCTGATTACCAGGCTGAGGTTCTGGATGGCTCTCACATGGGTGTAGGATTTGGACAAACCCCGGATGGAAAGCACTTCATTCATATCAGTTGCCAAGCTCGGAGAAGAATTTGATGCGGACCAGCCTTACTTCTTCTTCGCTGTATTCATCCTCCCCGAGCTCATTCAGTGCGGCTTCCACCGATTCGGTTTCGGCTTCACGGAAATATTCATAGATGTCCTGAAGTTTATCGTCGTCCAGGATCTCGTTCAGGTAGTAATCGATATTGAGCCTGGTTCCGGAACTGACGATGGCTTCGATCTCATCGATCAGATCCAGCATTTCCAGGTTCTTGGCCTCTGCAATATCCTCCAGGGACATTTTCCGGTCGATGCTCTGAATGATGTAGACTTTGACCCCCGATTTATTGACCACCGATTTGACCACCATGTCCTGGGGCCGGATGATGTCCTTTTCCTCCACGTACTCTTTGATCAGTCCGACAAATTCCGATCCGTATTTCTTCGCTTTTCCGGCACCCACACCCACGATATTCTGCAGCTCCTCAAGTTTTACCGGGTACTGGATGGCCATGTCCTCCAGCGAAGGATCCTGGAAAATGACAAAAGGAGGCAGATTCAGTTGTTTCGCCATCTTTTTTCTCAGGTCCTTCAGAACATGCAGCAATTCTTCATCCACGGCGCTGGTGCCTCCTCCCCCTGTTACAACACCTTCCTCGGGAGTGATATCGAAATCATGATCCTGTGTCAGCATAATTGAATAGGGCTCCTTTAAAAAATCATGACCGGCCTGGGTCAGTTTCAATAATCCATAATTTTCAATATCCTTGGTAATCAAACCGGCTACAAGCGCCTGCCTGAGTACCGCGTTCCAGAATTTGGCATCCTTTCCCTTTCCAGCGCCGAAGTATTCAGAATGATGATGTTTATAGGTTTTTACGGCACTGGTGGCATCGCCCGAAAGGATGTTTGCAATATGCTCGGCTTTGAACTTTTCTCTGACCGCTAAAATAGCTTTTAAACTTAAAATCAAATACGATTTGCCCTCAAATTTTTCTTTGGGGTGCAAACAATTGTCACAATTGTTGCAACCGCCCTCCATGTATTCTCCGAAGTAGTTGAGTAACAGCTTGGGACGGCAAACGGCCGATTCTGCGTAGGCAACTGTTTCCAGCAGTAATTGTCTTCCTATTTCCTGTTCGGCCACCGGTTTCCCCTGCATGAATTTTTCAAGCTTCTGAATGTCCTTATAGCTGTAGAAGGCAATGCATTTTCCTTCACCGTCATCTCTTCCGGCCCTTCCGGTTTCCTGGTAATATCCTTCCAGGCTTTTGGGGATGTCATAATGGATCACAAAACGTACATCGGGTTTGTCGATTCCCATTCCGAAAGCAATGGTGGCCACGATCACATCCACTTCCTCCATCAGGAACTGGTCCTGGTTGCTGGTGCGGGTTGCCGCATCCATTCCTGCATGGTACGGCAGTGCCTTGATGCTGTTCACCTGCAGGGTCTGGGCCAGCTGTTCCACTTTTTTCCTGGAAAGGCAATAGATGATCCCCGATTTTCCCCTGTTGGCATGAATGAACCTGATGATCTCCTTGGTCGCATGCACCTTGGGCCTGATCTCATAATAGAGGTTATGTCTCCGGAAGGATGATTTGAACACGTTGGCATCCAGCATTTCCAGGTTTTTCTGGATGTCGTGCTGTACCTTGGGGGTGGCGGTTGCCGTAAGGGCAATGATGGGTGCCGTTCCGATCCGGTTGATAATGGGCCTGATCCTCCTGTATTCGGGCCTGAAATCGTGGCCCCACTCCGATATGCAATGGGCTTCATCGATGGCATAAAAGGAGATGTTCACCTGCTTGAGGAACTCGATATTGTCCTCCTTGGTCAGACTCTCCGGCGCCACGAACAGGAGCCTTGTACGCTGATCGAGCACATCTCTTTTCACTTGGGCCACCGCGTTTTTGGTAAGTGAGGAATTGAGAAAATGTGCCACCCCTTCATCCAGGCTGAAGCTTCGCATGGCATCCACCTGGTTTTTCATCAGGGCGATCAGGGGAGAGATCACAATGGCAGTACCCTCCTTGATCAGTGCAGGCAGCTGGTAACAGAGTGATTTTCCTCCTCCGGTAGGCATCAGTACGAACGTATCATTCCCTTTCAGGACGTTCAGAATGATATCCTCCTGGTTACCCTTAAAAGTATTAAATCCGAAATATTTCTTGAGGTTTTCGTGCAGTATCCCTTCAAAATTCTCCATGATAACTCCCTCTCGCTTGCAGCGAACTCAATTCATTTAAAGATAGTATAATTTGAATATTGATTCAAAGGGTGATAGTTTTTTTTTGTTACTTTGCATTTCTTTGATCCGGAACGACCATGGCCAGGAAAAAGAATGAAACCGAAATGTCTTTCCTAGAGCATCTTGAGGAGTTGCGCTGGCATCTTCTAAGGGCCTTTGCCGCCATTGTTGTGATGGGCCTGATCGCTTTTATTTTCAAGGAGTTGGTGTTCGACAGGATCATCCTTGCGCCCAAGGAACCGGTGTTCCCCACCAACCGGTGGTTGTGTCAGCTTGGGGGTCTGCTGGGTCTGGAGCGTTTATGCATCAATTCGGACCCTTTTGATCTGCAGACAGTGAAGATGGCCGAACAGTTCTCCATGCATATCATCGTTTCCCTGGTCGCAGGGATCGTGGTGGCTTTCCCTTATGTTTTCTGGGAATTCTGGCGGTTCATTGTCCCCGCCCTGTATGAAAAGGAAAAACGTACGGCCACCGGTGCCGTTTTTTATACTTCCCTGCTTTTTTTAATGGGAGTGGCCTTTGGATATTATATCATCTCTCCGCTGTCGGTCAATTTCCTTGGAAATTACCGTGTCAGTGAGACGGTGACCAGCGCTCCGACCCTCAGGTCCTATGTGCAGACGATCACCTCAGTTGTACTTGCATCGGGGATCGTCTTCCAGCTGCCCATTCTTACTTATTTTCTGACCAAGGTGGGATTGATCACTCCAGGGTTTCTGAAAAAATATCGGCGGCACGCACTCGTTCTTATAGTGACCCTGTCGGCAATCATCACCCCGCCCGATGTGTTCAGCCAGGTGCTGGTGGCTTTGCCCCTGCTGATTTTGTATGAAGTGGGCATTTCCATCAGCAAGCGGATCATGCGCCAGCGGGAAGCGGAATTTGCACAGGAAGAGTAAACCGGGAAACAGCATGAAACTCCATACACATGATCTGGTTAAAAAGTATAAGAGCCGCAGGGTAGTGGACCGGGTTTCCATCAATGTGGAACAGGGAGAGATCGTGGGCTTGCTGGGACCGAACGGGGCCGGCAAGACCACCACCTTTTACATGATCGTGGGACTGATCACTCCCCTGGAGGGGAACATCATGCTGGATAACCGGGATATCACCAAGGAACCTGTCTACAAAAGGGCACGGATGGGGATCGGTTACCTGGCGCAGGAAGCTTCCGTATTCCGGAAATTAAGTGTGGAAGATAACATCCGGGCCGTTCTGGAAATGTCCGATCTCAGCCGTGAGGAGCAGCGGGAACGGGTGGATTCCCTGCTGGAGGAGTTCGGACTGCAGAGGATCAGAAAGAGCCTGGGGATCCAGCTCTCCGGAGGGGAACGACGGCGGACGGAGATCGCACGGGCCCTGGCCCTCAGTCCCCAATTCATCCTGCTCGACGAGCCGTTTGCGGGAGTGGACCCCATTGCCGTGGAGGATATCCAGTATATTGTTTCCAGGCTCCGGGAAAAGAATATCGGTATTTTGATCACCGATCACAATGTCCACGAAACACTGGCCATCACCGACCGGGCCTACCTGATGTTCGAAGGATCGATCCTGAAAGCCGGCACAGCCACGCAGCTCGCCGAAGACGAGCATGTGAGGAATGTCTACCTGGGCAAGAACTTCGAGCTTCGTTAATCCAAAAAATTGACGTAAATTTGCAGTTTGTTTTTCCGCGGATGTGGCGGAACTGGTAGACGCGCTAGATTTAGGATCTAGTTCCTTCGGGAATGGGGGTTCGAGTCCCTTCATCCGCACAAAATTTGTAATTTTATTTCCGAGTATGGATATTACCAGGGAAAACATAGATGATCTCAACGCGGTCCTTCACGTGAAGGTGGAACGGTCCGATTACGAAGAAAAAGTGAACGACGTCCTGAAAGACTACAGGAAAAGGGCCCGGGTGGACGGTTTCCGGCCCGGGAAGGTGCCACTGGGTATTATCAGAAAGATGTACCATACGCCGGTCCTGGTGGACGAGGTCAACAAAATCGTATCCGATTCGCTGGTCAACTACCTGACTGAACATGATATAAAAATACTGGGAGAACCCCTGCCCCATCAGGACCAGGGAAAAAAGATCGATTTTGAGCACGATGAGGATTTTGAGTTCGCCTTTGAGCTCGGTCTGGCACCCGAACTGGACCTGGATGTGACCGGAAAGGACAAGATCCCCTATTACAGGATCAAAGTGGACAAAAAGCAACGGGAAGAGTATAAGGATTCGCTGCTGCAGCGTTACGGGGTGTTCAAACCGGTGGAAAAGGCCGGGAAGGATGAAATGATCAAGGGTACGCTGATGACGGTGGATCAGGAGGGGAATGAGTTGGAGAACGGGATCCGGGTGGAAGAGGCTTCTTTTTCCCTGGACATGATGAAGGACGAGGACCAGAAGGTGCTTTTCAGCGGAGCCGGGAAAGGGGATGAGGTGCTGTTCGATATCAAGAAGGCTTTCCCGAATGATGCCGAGCTGGCTTCCCTGTTAAAGATCGAAAAAACGGTGATCCCTTTCCTGGAAGGACCCGTCAAATGCATCATCAGTGAGGTTTCCAGGCACCAGAAGGCGGAACCGGGCCAGGAGCTGTATGACAGGATCTACGGGGAGGGAGCGATCAGCACCGAAGAGGAGTTCAACCAGCGGATCGAAGAGGAGATGGAGCGAAGTTATGAGCGGGAGAGCGAGTACAGGTTTTACATGGATGCACGGGAAACCCTTATCAAAAAGGCAAAACTGGACCTACCCGTGGAATTTTTGAAACGATGGATGGTGAAAACCAATGAGAACCTCACCGAAACACAGGTCAATGAGGATTTTGAGAAATATGAGGACGATTTCCGCTGGCAGTTGATCAAGGAGCATCTCCTTAAGAAACATGAGGTCCGGGTGACCGAGGAAGAGGCCCTGCAAACCGCCAAAGGGGTTGCCCTGAACCAGTACATGCAATATGGCATCTCCGACGTGCCGGAGGATTACCTTGAGAATTATGCCAGACAGATCATGTCAAAACCGGAGGAATCCAGGAAGATCTATGAACAGAAGGCCGAGGAGAAACTGATCGGACTGATCAAATCCCGGGCAAAGATCGATGAGAAGGAAATCAGTTTGGATAAGTTCCGTAAATTGTACGAAAAATAGCAAAAACAGAAAACGATGAATCAGAAGGATGATTTCAGAAAGTATGCAACCAGGCATATGGGCATCAACAGCATGACGCTTGACAGCTTTACTTCACAATATAACACGCAGAACAGTTATATTTCGCCCACCATCATCGAGGAACGCCAGCTCAATGTGGCCTCCATGGATGTATTCTCCAGACTGATGATGGACCGCATCATCTTCCTGGGGGCACCCATTGACGATTATGTGGCCAATATCATCCAGGCCCAGCTGCTGTACCTGGATTCGGCCGATCCCACCAAGGACATACAGGTCTATTTCAATACTCCCGGCGGCGCAGTGCATGCAGGGCTCGGTATCTATGATACCATGCAGTATACCTCGTGCGATGTGGCCACTATCTGTACGGGAATGGCGGCCTCTATGGGAGCGGTGCTGCTGGCGGCAGGTACCGAAGGGAAAAGATCGGCCCTCAAGCACAGCAGGGTGATGATCCATCAGCCTATGGGCGGAGCCCAGGGCCCTGCTTCCGATATTGAGATCATTACACGGGAGATCCTTAAAATGAAAAAAGAACTGTATACGATCATTGCATCCCATTCGGGAAAACCCATCGATCAGGTAGAGAAAGACGGGGACAGGGATTTCTGGATGACAGCCGAGGAAGCCAGGGACTACGGGATGATCGATGAAGTCTTGTTCAGGACCAAAAAGAAATAACCATGGACCGTTGCTCATTTTGCGGAAGAGAAAAAAAGGACACCAACCTTCTGATCGCAGGGATCTCAGGTCATATCTGCGACCGGTGTATCGAACAGGCTTACAGCATTGTGCAGGAAGAGCTGGGGGTGCACGGGGAGTTTGACATGGGTCAGATCAAATTGCTGAAACCTTCAGAAATCAAAAGCTTCCTTGATCTGTATGTCATCGGCCAGGAAGAGGCCAAAAAATACATCTCCGTGTCCGTGTACAACCATTACAAGCGGTTGATGCAGCAGGATAGCAAAGAAGAAGTGGAGATCGAAAAATCGAATATCATCCTGGTGGGGGAGACAGGTACCGGGAAAACCCTGCTTGCCCGTACCATTGCCAGGATGCTGCATGTGCCCTTCACCATCGTGGATGCCACGGTGCTTACCGAAGCGGGATACGTGGGAGAGGACATTGAAAGTGTGCTCACCCGGCTTCTGCAGGTGGCCGACTACAATGTGGAAGCAGCGGAGAAAGGGATCGTGTTCATCGATGAGATCGATAAGATTGCCCGCAAGAGTGACAATCCCTCCATTACCAGGGATGTTTCGGGTGAGGGGGTGCAGCAGGGACTGCTGAAACTGCTGGAGGGTTCGATCATCAATGTTCCTCCGCAGGGCGGAAGAAAGCACCCGGATCAGAAAATGATCCCGGTCAACACCAGGAACATCCTGTTCATCTGCGGAGGCGCCTTTGACGGGATCGAGAGGAAGATCGCCAACCGTCTGAATACCCAGGTGGTGGGTTACAATGCTGCCAGGGACACGGAGAGGATCGACAAAAAGAATTTGCTGCAATATGTGGCTCCCCAGGATCTGAAGGCCTACGGGATGATCCCGGAGATCATCGGGCGACTGCCGGTGATTACGTACCTGAATCCACTGGACGAGAAGACACTTCGCCGGATCCTGACCGAACCCAAAAATGCCATCATCAAGCAGTATGAGAAACTGTTTGAAATGGATGGCATCAAGCTCGTCTGGGACGAAAAGGTACTGGATTATATTGTCAGCAAGGCCATTGAGTTCAAGCTGGGGGCCAGGGGACTGCGTTCCATCTGCGAGGCTATCATGATTGATGCCATGTTTGAATTGCCCGGCAACCAGGATACGACCGAAATAACCATCGGGATCAAATATGCCAGGGAGAAGCTGGAAAAAGCCAATCCGAAGAGACTCAAGGCGGCCTGATGAGTTCCGGCAAAACAGGCGCATATATCAGTGTCATCCTGGCGATGATGTTCTGGGGTTTCACCTTTGTGCTCTAT
>JBNJEV010000044.1:0-22130 GCA_051746185.1 Bacteroidota bacterium | reverse complement strand
AAAAAGAGGGTGAACGGGTCGACTGGGACAAATTTGTCAGGAACATGAAAGAGCATGGTGTCGATCCGGAGGATATCAATTATGAGGTGATCATTGATGCCACTGAAAGACCCTTCGATCTGGAAGAGATCACAGAGATGATCGAAGAAGGGAAGAAATCCGGATGGACGCTTTTCCTGGGAGAACAGTTCATCAAATTCATGAAGGAGAGGTTCGGGATCCCCTTTGTACTGAGCGACAACTGGTGGACCATCATGCATTCGAAAAAGTTCCTGAGGAAGGGGGAAGATCCGGAACGCCGGGCGGCTTACGCATCCACATTCGTCGAGGACGAGGAAGACGAGTTACCGGCCTTTTTCGACCGGTACCTGGAAGAGCGCCTGGAACTGTTCAATGAAAAAACCCGGACCAGGATTGAGAGTGACGTGATTGATGGATTTTTGTCCGAGTGCTGAGGATCCAACTCGTGCTGTGGGTGAATTCAGGTTGCCATTTGAACAATGACACAGCCTGAGGGTTTCTTAAACAAAACAGATATAGATGGTAAGGATTTTTTTGATACTGGTGCAGGGTGTTCTGTTTCTGATGGTTGTATCAGCACAGGAGCCTGTGAATGATCGAAGTAATACAGAGGGGATCCGTCAGATGACAGATCCGCCGGATGTCTACCTGGATTGCCGGCGCTGCGATTATAATTTCATCCGGACAGAACTGGCTTTTGTGAACTATGTGCGTGATCCTGAAATGGCAGATATTCATGTATTTGTGACCGATGAGGGGACTGCCGGGGGAGGCAGGGAGTTTCAGTTTACTTTTATAGGACGGAAGGAGTTCAGGGGAATGGAATATACGATGAAACACCATGTTGGCCCGAATACCACTTTTCCAGAGCAGCGTGAGGCGATCAAGCGTTTTCTGACCATGGGCTTTGCCTCTTATATGTTACAGACCCCGTTGGGGTGCAATTTTACCATTACCTATCAAGACAGTACAATCGCAGCGGGGAACGGTGACAGGGAGGATCCATGGGATCACTGGATATTTCGGTCATATATAGGAGGGATCAACCTTGAACTGGAGTCGAACCAGAGCAGCTTTAATTCACGTTGGGGAATTTTTGCCGACCGGGTTACAGAAGACTGGAAATTCCGTATCAGGCCGTATTTTAATTACAATACGGTTTATATACAACCTTCCGAAAATGTTGAGCCGGTAAGAAGCCGCCAGCACCGCCACGGATTCGACAGTTATGCCATCATGAGCCTGAATGATCACTGGTCGGCCGGCCTTTTCGGAACATATTTCACTGCCAGCAGCCGCAACATCAGGCATGAGTTTCTTCTGAGTCCGGGTATTGAATACAGCCTCTTCCCCTACAGGGAGGCCACCCGTAAGTCCATCACCCTTACCTATCTGATTGGTTACGGGTATTACGATTACTATGATGAGACCATCTTCGGCAAGACGGGGGAGACACTTTTCAATCACCAGTTAAAGGGTACGGTGAATGTGCAGCAACCCTGGGGAAGTATTGAGGCAGGACTGGTCGGGTCCAATTACCTGCATGATTTAGCAAGGCACAGAATTGAATTTTACCTGCAGACCTCAGCCAGGTTGTTTGAAGGCTTTGCACTGGCATTCCAGGCAGATTATAATGTGATCAGGGATCAGCTTGCACTGCCCAGGGGAGAAGCTTCGATTGAGGATATCCTGCTGCAGCAGCGTGAGCTGGCCACGGACTTCTCCCTGTCGGCGACCATTGCCATTACCTACACTTTCGGATCAAAATATACCAATATTGTCAACACGCGGTTCTGATCAGTTTTCCTTTTTTTTTACTCCACCATGATTCTTTTTGCAAAACCGAAGCACAGGCCGATCGCAGATGCTCTACGTGGCATGCACAACTGACCGGCTTTCTGACCCGGGTACGAACATGCTGCACATGAAATTGTCTTATAAACAGCATATCATACAAAACGAAAAGGACCGATATCATGAGAAAAGAAAAGAACGGGATCATGAGAAAAGAAAAGAACGGGATCATCATCGAAATCCAGAAGGGGGATATTACACGGCAGGATGATGTGGCAGCCGTTGTAAATGCGGCCAACGCCCGGCTTCTTCCCGGCGGCGGCGTTGCAGGAGCCATCCATCGTACCGCCGGTCCGGAACTGGCCAGGGAAAGTGAGCCGCTGGGCCCAATTAACCCGGGTGAAGCTGTGATCACCGGGGCCTACAATTTACCGAACCGGTACGTTATACACTGTCTCGGACCGGTTTACGGCATGGATAAACCCGAAGATTCGCTCCTGGCCAAATGTTATGTCAATGCCCTTAAGCTGGCCGACAGCAAAGGCATTACCTCCATTGCCTTCCCCGCAATCTCTACGGGTGCATTCGGTTACCCGGTCGACCTGGCTGCCGGTGTTGCTCTTCATGCGATCATTGGCCAGACGGGGTATCTTGAAAACATCAAGTTGATCAGGATGGTGCTTTACAGCGAATCGGACTTCCGGGTACATGAAGAAAAACTGGAAGAAGCCTTTCGGCAGCCAGGGATCACAGGGACTTCCTGAAAAACAGCCATAGATAAAACCAGAAGATGATAGATTATACAGGTACTTACACCGACCAGTACGAACTGAGCATGGCACTGGTCTATTTTAAAAAGAATACCGCGGAAGAAAAAGCGGTTTTCGATTATTTCTTCAGAAAGTTGGCTTTTGACGGAGGATACGCTGTGTTTGCGGGACTGGATGATCTGCTGGGTGTCCTCGAAAACCTCGCTTTCGACGAAAAGGATATTTCGTTTCTCAGGGAACAGGGTTTTCCCGGCGACTTTCTGCAATACCTGGAGAAATTCCGTTTTACCGGTAATGTCTACAGCTGCCGCGAAGGTGAAACGGTATTTCCCACCATGCCGGTGGTCACGGTCGAAGCAAACATGCTTGAGGCACAGGTCATAGAAACCCTGCTGCTGAATATTCTGAACCTGCAGACCCTGGTGGCGACAAAAGCAAGCAGGATGAGGCTGGTTGCCAATCATGGAAAACTGGTCGAATTCGGTTTGAGAAGGGCACACGGACCGGGTGGCTATTATGCCAGCCGCGCATCGATCATCGGGGGGTTTGATGCCACCAGCAACGTCCGTGCCGGGCGCGATTACAACATCCCTGTCTCCGGCACCATGGCACACAGTTTTATCCAGAGCTACGACGATGAACTGGCCTCTTTCAGGGATTTCGCACAATTGCACCCTCAGAACTGTGTCTTGCTGGTCGATACCTATAATACCCTGAAAAGCGGGCTGCCGAATGCCATTAAGGTGGGGAAAGAAATGAAGGAAAGGGGTGAAAAACTGCTGGGGATCCGGCTCGACAGCGGCGATTTGGCTTACCTTGCCAAAGAATCCAGGAAGATGCTCGACAGCGAGGGACTTCATGAGGTAAAGATCGCGGCGTCGAACCAACTGGATGAATATGTGATCAAAAGCCTGATGGATCAGGAAGCCCCGATCGATCTGTTCGGGGTGGGGACCAACCTGGTTACCGGCCGGCCCGATGCAGCGCTCGACGGCGTATACAAGTTGTCCTATGCCAATGGAAAGCCGCGGATCAAACTTTCCGAATCGATCAGCAAAATTAACCTTCCGCACAGGAAACAGGTGTACCGGCTGATGAATGAATATGGCTCATGGATCGGTGCCGATGTTGTATCCCTGGCCGATGAAGAGGATATTGAAAGAATGCACCATCCTTTTGAACCCGGAAAGAGTATGGAAACAGGTGAATATAAAAAGGAACCGTTACTTGAACTGGTTATGGAAAACGGAAAGCGGCGCCTGGAGAAGCAAAGCCTGCAGGAGATCTCTGAATATTGCGAAGGCAGAATTGAAAAATTGCCCGGCGAATACAAACGGTTCACCAACCCGCATATCTATAAGATCGGGATAAGCGATGGATTGAAGTCGGAAAGGGACCGGCTCATTGAATCCAGCAACAGCCGGCAAACAGGCGTACCTCAGGCCTGATCTTCAATCGTTCAAAGGGAATGCCCTGGTAACATTTGATACATCTGCCGAAACTGATATCTCCGTTTTGTAACCAAATCCCGCAAAACTCGTTTAATTCTAATATAACCGGGCGATATAAAAAGAACACAGCGGGTTACCGTCTGTGTTCATAACTTTGATTGGAACGGTTGAAGATTCGAAATATCTTCATATTAGGATTTGAAAGGTTGTTGAATTTATAACAATATCCCTGTATTAGTGAAGAGGTTCTTGCTCGCGATAGGGCTGTCAGGCATTGTATTACTGGTAAATGGACAGGATCCCCAGTTCACCCAGTTCTATGCCAATCCTCTGTACCTGGCGCCTTCATTCGCAGGGGCTACCCAGATGGACCGGGTCTCCGCCGTGTACAGGAACCAGTGGCCCGAGCTCCCGGGGACCTTTGTCACCTACAGCTTTTCCTACGATCATTTTTTCGAGAATTTCAACAGCGGGGTGGGTGTTCTCCTGCTCAGCGACGTGGCCGGGACGGGCGACCTGAGCCTCACCAATGTGGGCGTTCAGTATTCCTACGATATCACCATCAGTAAGACTTTTCACCTGCGGCCGGGGATCCATTTCAACTATACCCAGCAGGGGATCGATTATTACAAGCTGACCTGGAATGACGAGCTGACCACCGGGGGGACCACCGGGGGGACCATCGAACAGCCGGGAGAGGACCGGAAATCGGATGTGGACTTTGCCGCCTCGCTGCTGGGGTATACCGATCGTATCTGGGGGGGATTTTCGGTGGACCATATGCTTCGGCCCGATTACGGCCTTTATTATAACGAAGCCCGGTGGCCCTTGAAGATCACCCTGTTCGGGGGAGCACAGATCGTCAAACGGGGGCGTCTGCTGAATCCCATCGACGAGACCCTTTCCCTGGCCTTTCAATTCAGGCACCAGTGGGTCTATAACCAGCTGGATATGGGACTCTACTGGTACAAGGCTCCCCTGATGATGGGGTTCTGGTACCGGGGGATCCCTGTGATCAGTGACGATCCCAGAGGGGATGCCATCGCTTTTTTGATAGGCTACAAAATGGACCAGCTCAGGGTGGGCTACAGTTACGATTTCACCGTTTCCAACCTGGTCTCCTCCACCGGAGGCGCCCACGAGGTTTCCATCACCTACGAATTCAAAACCACGCGCGAGAAGCGGAAGGTCCGCATGATCCCCTGTCCGGAGTTCTAGTTGTAATTTGAACCTTTTTGCATCCTATGATTCGCATAGCAGGCTGTATTTTGCCGGCGGTTCCATTCCGTTCTGCTTAAAATCCTGTATATTGTACCTGCAGGATGGTAATCCCATACATCCATGATACAGAAAGAAATTCCATGATAGAGAAAGAAATTCCATGATACAGACAGATCTTAAATACGGCATCTCCTCCATTCCGGTCAATATCCCTGAAAAAGCGGTCCACCTGAGCCACACCGAACCTCCTGCGGATGCTTCACCCGGACAGTTTAAGAAGGATCTTCGTTCCTGTCTGTACATGATCCGGAGAAAGGTCCGCAGTGTGGGGATCGTGGTGAGCGACAAGACGCGCCTGTGCCAGTACCCGGTTTACCTGCCGCTGCTGACGGAAGCGCTGATGGAGTACGGATTCAGCCAGGACCAGATCATTTTCTATATCGCCTACGGTACCCATCTCCCCCAGACCGACCAGGAATCCCTGGCCAGCTACGGGGAAACCTTCCGGGATTTCAGATTCGTGCATCATGACAGCCGGGACGAGGGACAGGTGACATTGATCGGGACCACCACAAGGGGGACCCGGATCACGGTCAGAAAAGACATCCTGGACCATGACCTGCTGATCACTTTCGGATCGGTTCTGCACCATTATTTTGCGGGTTTCGGGGGAGGACGCAAGCTTCTCTTCCCGGGGCTGGCCGGCTACAATTCCATCCTTCAGAACCACAGCCTCTACCTGGATCATGACCGGAAAATCCTGCGGGAAGGGTGTGAGGCGGGCCGGCTGGAAGGAAATCCCCTGGCCATGGACCTGGAGGAGATCAGCACCTTTCTGCCCGACCGGGTGGAGATCCATGCCATCCTCAACAGCCGGAAAGAGGTCAGCGAAATCCATTTCGGTTCGGGGTACGAGGATTTCAGGGAGGTATGCGAGCGGTATGACACATTCTTCCGGGTGCATGGGGACGATCTTTTCGACATGGTGGTGGCCAGTGCGGGAGGGTATCCAAAGGACATCAACTTTATCCAGACCCACAAATCCATCCACAATGCGGCTTCTTTTGTGAAGGACGGGGGGACCCTGGTGCTGCTGGCCGAATGTGCGGACGGGATCGGCAACCGGGCCTTTATGGATATTTTCCGGTCCGGAAACTGGAAGGATATTTTTAACCGCATGAAGATCAATTATGAGAACAATGCGGGGACCGCGCTGGCCATGTTGCACAAATCCAAGCGGATCAGGATCTGTTTTGTGACCTCACTGGACGAAAAGAGCTGCCGGTTGATGGGAGCGGTGAAGACTTCGCCGGAACAGGTGCAGGAGCTGATCAGCGGGCATCAGGGTGAGATGGCATGGATCGAGAACGCAAGCATGCTCTATCGATGAACCGGCCGGCCTGCATATTGGCGGGATGTGTCCTCTGGATCTCCGGATCGCTTCCTTCCTCCTCACAGTACATTCCCGCCCGGATCTCTGATGAAGGGATCTACCTTTTCCTGGATGAGCTGGCAACCTCAGGGATGATCGATCTGTATTCCCTGGTAAAACCCTATTCCCGGGGGGTGATCGCGGAAAAGCTACAGCAGGCTGATGAGCAAAGGGATGCACTGACACCCCGGCAGCTGCGGGAATTGTCCTTTTACCTGAAGGACTACGCAAAGGAGCTCATGGAGCGTGAGGCCTCCGCTGTCAGCTGGCTTTGGCAGAAAAACCACGGCTACAAGCGGTTCGATATGTTCTACTACAGCGATTCGGCCTTCCGGATCACGGTCAATCCCATCGTCGGGGCTGATTTGTGGGTGAACGGGAACGGGTACTTTCACCACTGGTGGAACGGGGTGGAGGCCTGGTCCTCTGTGGGCAGGCTCGCTTTCTGGGCCTCGCTCCGGGACAACCACGAATCCACCGAGCTGACGGCCAGGGATTTTCAGAACCCGCGGGTTGGGGCTTCCAATTTGAAGATCTTTTCAGGAGGAAAAAGGGATTACTGGGAGTTCCGGGGAGGGATCAGTGTTGACTGGAAATGGGGGCACGCGGGACTGATCATGGAGCAGTTCTCCTGGGGAGAACACAATGCCGGGGCCAGCATCCTGTCGGGGCGGACCCCCGCCTTTCCCAGGCTGGAACTGTCCCTGGAGCCTGCCCGGTGGTTCCGGTTCAGCTGGATCCACGGATTTATGGTCTCCGAGGTGGCGGATTCCACCCTTTCCTTCTGGGTGAATACTTCCGACGGACCGGAATACAGACTGGTCTACCATCCCAAATATCTGGCAGCCAATATGTTCACCTTTATTCCCGTGGATGGCCTCCAGCTTTCCGTGGGCAACTCCATCGTATACGACCACCGCTATCCGAGGGCCGCTTATATGATCCCGGCGGTCTTTTACAAGTCGGTCGACCATACCCTGAATGCGGGGATCGACAACATGAACTCCCAGCTGTTCTTTTCGGTCTCCTCCCGCAATCTGAGGAATTTTCATTTTTACGGGACCGCCTTCATCGATGAGCTCCAGGTGGGGAGGATCTTTGAAAGCGATGAGTTCAACTTTGTTTCCTATAAGGGGGGAATGGCCTCCACGGTGATCCCGGATATGCGTGCGGTGCTGGAGTACACCTGGACCAATTCCCTCACCTTCCGCCACCGGGTTTCCACGCTCACCTACGAGTCCAACGGCTACAATCTGGGCCATTACCTGGAAGACAATGCAAAGGATTTCTATGCAGCCCTGGAATACCGTCCGTTCCGGAACCTGAACCTGAGAGCGTATTACAACCGGTCGGTGAAAGGGCCCGACCATACCGCCCTGGGAGATCCCAGGACGGGACCTGTCATTGCCCCTTTCGAACCCATCGTCTGGGAATCAGAGCGCCTGGGGGTGACAGCCACCATGCAGATCATCAACGATCTGTATATGCGGCTGGGCTATGAGCGGAGAAATGTGAGCGGGGAGCAGGAATATCTGGAACAGTGGACCCCGGAGGTGTACCACGGCCGTACCGGGACGCTGAGGGTAGGAGTAAATTATGGCTTTTGATTTTTGCAATTTCCGTTTATCTTTGATTGGCAAATTTTAACCGTGCAAAAACCGTTGATTGAATGATTCCGAAAGACATCTACCCCGTTTTCGACAGGATCTATGACCGGAAGGTCAAGGAAGAGATCCTGCGGCAGAGTGCCAAGGTGATCTGGTTCACCGGGCTCTCCGGTTCGGGAAAAACCACCCTGGCTGCCAACCTGGAAAAAGAGCTTTTTTTCAGGAGATTTTTCTGCCAGGTACTGGACGGGGACAATATCCGGACCGGGATCAATAACAATTTGGGGTTCAGTGCGGAAGACCGCATGGAGAACATCCGCCGGATTGCCGAGGTCTCCAGGCTGCTGATCAACGCCGGTCTGATCACCATCTGTTCCTTCATCAGTCCCACCCATGAGATCAGGACCCTGGCCAGGAACATCATCGGGGAGAACGATTTTATCGAGATCTACCTGAACCCTCCCCTGGAGGTATGTGAACAGCGTGATACCAAAGGGCTGTACCAGAAGGCCCGGGCGGGGATCATCAAGGATTTCACGGGGGTTTCTGCGCCTTTTGAAGCGCCGGAGGCGCCGGATCTGGAAATCGATACTTCCAAAATAAGCATCAAGGAATCGGTGGATTTGATCTTCAACACCATTATCGACCGGATCACGCTGTAGGGGCCCAACCCCGAAGGGATCGGCCGTTTAAAAGATCTGTCTTGATAACCGTAATAGTTCCGGCCTGAAGAATTTCAGGCTTTACGGCCGGTTGGACCGGACCAGGGTCACATCCCCCTGCATCCTGAATTCCTCCCCGCTGGCCTTTTTGCCTTCAGCCATCCATACATATACCCCGGCTGCACATTTCTCCTGAAGGTGATAGCCGTCCCAGCCCTGATAGATATCATCGGTTTCAAAGACCAGCTCGCCCCTGCGGTTAAAGATCCTGAGCCGGTATTCCATGGGTGCGGTCTCAAAGACGGGATAGAATACGTCGTTGCGTTTTTCGTGGGGACTGTAATGTCCGCCGGTGGGACCGGCAGGATTGGGACTGAACGCGGTGGGGAATCGGAGCGGGGGGCCCTCCGTACCGGGAGCTTCCGGGATCTCTCTGACGGTGGTTTTGCTGCATCCGTTCTCGCTCTCAGCGGTCAGACGGATATACCTTGTATTGTCTCCGAGCGCCTCCACCGGAACAGAGGGCTGGAACTGTCCGGAGGACCATCCCGGGATGATTTCTCCGTCTTCTCCGGTCAGGTCCCACCGGTATGAAGTGGCACCCGTGCTGTAATTGATCAAATCATAGGTTTTTGGCCCGTCGTTATCCCTGATGCCCACTTCCACCTCGAAATCGGCTTCGGGAACGGGATATACCCGGATGGACTGGCTGAAGCAGGCGCTCTGACCTCCCTCATCCATCACGGTCATGGTCACCTGATGCCGGCCCGGACGGGTGAAGGTGTATTCCGGGTTCTCCCCGGTAAGGGTAACCCCGGTTCCCATACTCCATGAAACGGAGCTGTGGTTCACACTCTGGTTGAAGAACTGTACGGTCAGGGGGGCACATCCCGACTCTGCAGAAGTGGTGAAATAGGGGATCAGGGAAGGCTGCACCTCGACGGGGCCTGCCTGTTCCGACTGCCTTTCGGTTTCGGTATGAGGAGCTGCCTGTTCTGACTGCCTTTCGGTCCGGGTCCGGGGGACTTCCTGTCCTGCGGCGGGTTCTTCTGTTCCGGCTGGCTCTCCGGAGGATTCCCGGACCGGGTCGCGCTCTTCTGTGCTTCCTTCAGCTGAGGAGATGTTTTCCTCCCTGACGATCATCTCGGCATCTCTTGTCTCTGCCGGTTTCTGTTCCCTGATCTCTTCTGCAGGGGCGGAGATCATGGCGGGTGATTCGGCTGACGGCGCTCTGTCCGGAACATCCGGGGCCGGATCCTGCATCAGCAGGGCGATCAACCCTCCTCCGATGACCAGGATCCCAGCGACATAGAAAATATTCAGCCGCCCGGGATCAAAGCGCAGGAACTGCTTCCAGCGCATCCTTCGGCGGATCCGCCTGAAGGTCCCCGGTGAAGGAGTGATCTCCTGTCCTTCCAGTTTGGACCGCATCAGTTGTTCTATGTTCATCTGCTCACTCATCGGGTAATGTATCTCCCGCTTTCAGTTTTATCAGTTTATCCTGCAGCCATCGCCTGGCACGGCTGTACTGCGATTTGCTCGTATTCTCATCGATCCCCAGGATCTCTGCGATCTCCCGGTGCTTGTACCCTTCCACGGCATACAGGTTGAATACCATCCTGTATCCTTCCGGCATCTGCCGGATCACATTCAACAGCTCACCGGCGGTAAAGTCCGCCTCATCCCACGAATGCTCTTCCAGACTTGTCTCCCGGATCTCATCCAGGTCATCATGGTACCGGTGCTTGAGCATCTTGTGATAATGGGTGATCGCCGTATTGATCATGATCCTCCGCATCCAGGCCAGCAGGGAGCCTTCTCCCTTGAAATCCTTTATATTCAGGAAGACCTTCACAAAACCTTCCTGCAGGATATCTTCGGCCTCTTCGATGTTCTGCGCATACCGGTTGCAGATGCCAAGCAGCAGGCGGGAATACCTGTCGAACAGCTGTTGCTGTGCCGCCGGCCTGCCCTTCATGCATCCTGCAAGTATTTCCTTGTCACCGGTCATCCATGCATTCAATTACTAAGACTCGTGTAAAGATGCGTTGGTTGCACCTATCTGGCAAAAAAGTAGGGATTGTGAAGGTCCTGTTTGTTGTATTTGAGCTCCTCCCCGTTCTCGATCCGGTAGATATTCTTGCCGGAAGCTTTGACCACCGCATGAGCGGCGGCGGTGTCCCATTCCATGGTGGGACCCAGCCGGGGATAGATGTCCGCCTCTCCCGTGGCCACCATGCAGAGCTTCAGGGAGCTGCCCTTGCTGACCAGGGTGATCTGTTTTCCCTCCAGCTCGAGAAAATTAATGAACCGCTCGGTCTCTTCGTTAAAATGGGAACGGCTGGCCACCACCCTGTAGAGATGTTCTTCCTCCCCTTTTTCCAGGGGAAGGGATTCGGAAAACTGCACCAGGTAATCCAGGGGCTGGCTGAAATGCTTCTTATCGGTGCAGCGGAAGGATCCGATTCCGGGGAGGCCCACGTACAGCTCATTGATCCAGGGTGCAAATACCACCCCGAACTCGGTTTTGTTTCCCTCGATGATGGCGATATTCACTGTAAATTCCCCGTTCCGCTTGATGAATTCCCTGGTCCCGTCCAGCGGGTCCACCAGCCAGAAACGCTCCCAGAGGCTCCTTTCCTCATAGGGGATGTCCCGTCCTTCCTCGCTGAGCACAGGGATCCCGGTCTCCTCCAACGCTTCCTTGATGATCCGGTGTGCTTTTTTGTCGGCAATGGTCAGGGGCGACTCGTCCGCTTTGGTCTCAATCCCGAAATCCTCCTCCCCGTATATTTCCAGGATCGCTTCCCCGGCCTTCAGGGCAGCCCGGGTAGCTATGGTATATTCGTTTTTCATTAATGCGAAGATATAAAATTCCGGCTTTTTCCCATGAATCCAAAGTTTTCTAAGATTTTCCGCAACCTTTATTCTCAGACTATTGTGGATCAACTATTTTTCAACGGAATTGCTGAATTTTCCAATCTTTAGACAATCTGTTTATAAATAAGATCGATGTCACCTCTTTTTTTAACCGGTTCATCAGCCGCTATCTTTTCTTTTTATTAAATTCACAGGTTAACACCTAGCCATGAAAAGCCCTAAAACTGGTCTGGTTATCACCGATCTGATCATTCTGTCCGGCTCTTACGTCTTTATGGCCGGACTGAAGCCGGTGATGGTATCCTATATGAACACACGGTACCTGATAGGCTTCGGGGTAACGCTTGTGGCCTGGATGATCTGTTCATTCTACCTGAAGAAATACCATATCGGGAGGAAGGAGCGTCCCACTTTCCTGGTCCGCAACATTGCCTATCCCAACCTCCTGGCCCTGGCTTTCGTGGCGTTCATCATCTACGCCTTCAATACCACCTTTTATTCCAGAATGATGGTCTTCGGCACCTTCGGGGTGGCCACCCTTGTGGAGATGTTCGTATTCGGGATCTATACCTACGTGATCTGTTCTCCGGAATACGAAGCGGCATCGGCCTTCCTGGAAAAGCCCCCCAACCTGATGGACAAACGCAAGCTGAAACAGGCCAGGGTGCACAGCGATATCCGGAACGGGCGAGAGTACCTGCGGGGGGCGATCATCGAGGAGTGCGGGGAGAAAGCGGCCACCTGGGTGGAAAACCATGTAAACCTGGACGATTTCAGGACCCTGGTGATCTCCACCACCACCCGGTTCAATATCCTGCGGCAGCCGGAGAACCACTTCACCACCATGATCAACCTGCGCAGGGTGAACGACATCCAGTACCTGAACAAGTTCTTTGAGGCGGTGAACCACAAGATTCCGCAGGGAGGAACGTTCATCGGATGTGCCGAGACCTCCGAGCAGCGGAAACAGCGGATCCTCAGGAAATACCCGCCGCTGTTCAACTGGATCATGTACACGATCGATTACATCATCAAGCGGGTCTTCCCCAAATTCTACCCCACAAAGAAGCTCTATTTCCTGCTCACCAGGGGGAACAACCGGGTGCTTTCCCGGGCGGAGATACTGGGACGCCTCTATTCCTGCGGGTTTGAGGTAACCGAGGATACCTTCGTGAACGGATATTTCTTTTTTGTGACCCGGCGGATCAAGGAGCCTGCCTTCGATGTGAGTCCCACCTACGGTCCCTTTGTGAAGCTGAAGCGGGTGGCGAAAGGAGGAGAGCTGATCAATGTGTACAAGCTCCGCACCATGCACCCCTTTGCTGAGTACCTGCAGGATTATGTCCACAGGAACAACAACCTGCAGAACGGGGGCAAATTCATGAACGATTTCAGGATCTCCCGTTCCCGGGCCCTTTTGCGCAGGCTCTGGATCGACGAGCTGCCCATGGTGCTCAATGTGTTCAAGGGACAGCTGAAGCTGATCGGGGTGCGGCCCCTGAGCCAGCATTATTTCAGCCTCTATTCCGAAGACCTCCGGGAGAAGCGCATCCGCTACAGGCCCGGCCTGATCCCTCCTTTTTATGCCGACCTGCCGGAAACCCTCGACGAGATCCAGGAATCCGAGCGCCGCTACCTGGAATCCTTCGATGCGAGGCCCCTCCGGACCCAGTGGCGTTATTTCTGGAAAGCCATGCGGAACATCCTTTTCAACGGGGCCCGTTCGGCCTGATATCACAGCCTCCTTTCATACCCGGGAACGGTCATTCACCGGCTTTGATTATTTAGCAGATCCGCAGTTTTATCGAAAAGTTGACTATCGATGATGAATTGCTTAACTTATCTGGTTTTTACGGATCTTCTATATCCTCTACCTCAAGCCCTCCGGGCTGTAGTACGCTGATTTTTTTGCCGGAGAATTTTTTTTCTGGCTTCTGAACCAAAACACATGCCATGCACATGAAAAAAATCATGATCCTGCTGATGTGCGGATCCCTGTTCAGCCTGGCAGAGGCACAGGAGGTAATCGCCACCTCCGGGACAGTATTCGAGAATGGAAGTGGATCGATCAGTTTCACTGTGGGAGAGGCCGTTACGGGAACCCTGGGCTCCGCTGCGACCGTTCTGACCCAGGGGTTCCAGCAACCCTTCGACCTGCACATCCCATCGACCGGTGATCTGTTTGATCTCCATCTGTCGGTATTCCCGAACCCCGCAAAAGGAGAGATCCTCATTCAAATGGATCACCCATCCGGCTTTCAATACCAGCTGTACAACATCCAGGGAGTGCTGCTCGCGGAGGGTATATTGACTGCCACGGAGACAGGCATCGATCTTTCATCCTTTGAATCCGCGGTCTATATCCTTCAGGTATTCAACATGTCGGGAGAAAAGAAAACATTCAAAATCGTAAAACAATAAAGCTATGAAAAGAAAAACATTGACCATGCCATGTTCCGCAACAGGAATCCTGTTTTTGATCTTCACCGTGACCCTTTGTGCACAGGTACCCGCCACGTTCAACTACCAGGCGGTTTTACGTGATACCGACGGCAACATCCGAGCGGACGCCGGCGTCAACATCGACCTGATCCTGCACCAGGGCAGCTCCACAGGCACGGCTGTATATGAAGAGACTCACAGCACCACTACCACTTCGTTCGGACTCGTATCCCTGGAGGTGGGTTCGGGTGATCCGGCTGCTTTCGCCCTGGTGGACTGGGCGGCCGGTCCCTATTTCCTGGAAGTGAAGGTGGACGACAGCTCCATGGGAACCACCCAATTGCTGTCGGTACCCTATGCATTGTATGCCGCAGGCAGCGAGTTCCCGGAAGATGCCTTTACCGGCTGGGACAAGGATGAAAGCGATGATTTTTCAGGGGACTATGAAGACCTGACCAACAAGCCGGCCTCGTTCGATGATGCGGATGCGGACCCGGAAAACGAGCTACAGACCCTGGAAATTGCGGGAAACACAATCAGTCTCTCACCCGATGGAGGAAGTATCGATCTGCCACCGGTTTCCATTCCTGATAATTCGGTCACCTCGGACCATATCGTCAATGGAACCATCACCAATGCAGACATCAGCAGCGGAGCAGATATCGCACCTTCCAAGATCAACGGAATCCCGGGAATAGAATATACCGGTCCGGAAACCTCGCAGAGCTGGACTACCGGACAATATGAAACGAAAACCCTGGCCACGATCACCATGACCATTCCCACCGCGGGATATGTACTCCTGATCCATTCGGGTGTTGCCACATTCTTCGGACAGGGCCGCAGAATGTATGCCGGTGTGGGAACCAGCGCCTCCACCACTACCTATGATGTGATGCTGGGATATCTTGACGGAAGCAGCGGAGAACGTTTTAACATCCCGTATACCGCTTCCGGGGTGTTTTCTGTCACGGCCGGAACAAGAACATTCTATGCCACCGCACATGGAAGTTCGACCTTTGATAACGCGAACCTCAATATGACCGCAACCTCCTTCTCGGGCATCTTTTTCCCGATCAGGTATTAGGTCATAGAGAACATCCGCATCAAAGAGCACGGGCAGGGGTCACTGCCTGTGCTTGCACATCCCCAGCAATTACGTATATTTATTCAATACAGATAACCGGCGGAACTTTCAGCTAACCCTTCCCTGATATACCTTCTCCCATGAAAATCCACCCCTCCCCTTTCCACTTGGCCTTATTGTGTTTGTTCTTCATCACCTTCCCTCCTCAAAATAGCTTTGCCCAGGAACATCAGGAGGGACCGGGAGTAAAAATTTCCCGCATCAGTTCCCCGGTGAAACTGGATGGCCTCAGCGATGAACCTGCATGGCAGGATATAGAACCCTTTCCCATGACCGTGCAACAGCCCGTTTTCGGCATGGAACCCACTGAACAAACCGAGATCCGCGTGGGTTTTGATGATGAATATATATACGCGGCAGGCCGTTTTTATGACAGTGAACCGGAAAAGATCCAGGACCCTTACAGGAAAAGGGATAACATCGGGCTTGCCAGCGACTGGTTCTGGCTGGGACTGGATTGCTTCAACGACAACGAAAATGCGCTGGTGTTCATGACCGCTCCATCCGGATTGCGCGTGGATTATACAATCTTTAATGACGGGGTCGGAATGGCCAGCTTTAACCTCAGCTGGGATACCTACTGGGATGTGGCAACGGTCAGGAACGACAAGGGCTGGTTTGCAGAGATGCGCATCCCTCTGTCCAGCCTGCGTTTCAGGGAAACGGAAAGTGATGCGGAAATGGGAATGGTGGTGGGCAGAACCATTGCCCGGAAACCGGAAGTCACCCTCTACCCGGCCATTCCTAACAAATGGGGCTTCTGGAGCATTACCAAACCCTCCAAGATGCAGGATGTTGTCTTCGAGGGGATCCGTGCCCGAAAACCACTCTATATTGCTCCCTACGTGCTGGGAGGATTCGGGCGCACGAAAATTCTGAATGAGCAGGAGACAGCATACATCAATGAGGATCAGCTGGCACGCAATGCAGGGCTGGATGTGAAATACGGACTGACCAGCAATCTGACCATGGACCTGACGGTGAATACCGATTTTGCACAGGTCGAAGCAGATGAACAGCAGGTGAACCTGACCCGTTATTCCCTGTTCTTCCCGGAAAAAAGGCTTTTTTTCCAGGAACGCTCCAGCAATTTCGAATTCGATTTCGGGCAGCATAACCGCCTGTTCCACAGCCGGCGGATCGGGATCCATCAGGGGGAAAAGGTAGGGATTTACGGTGGAGCAAGGGTGGTGGGCCGTGTAGGACGCTGGGATGTGGGTTTTCTCGATATGCAGACGCAAAAAGCCGACGGACTGCCTTCTGAGAATTTCGGCGTCCTCCGCCTTCGCAGGCGGGTGATCAATGAGAAATCCTACGTGGGAGGGATTGCTACTTCCAGGATCGGATTGGACAGCACCTGGAACACAGTGTACGGACTTGACGGGGTGTTACGCCTGCTGGGTGACAATATAATCCGTCTGAAATGGGCCCAGTCCTTCGAAAACAACAGTGAGAATGATCCGATTTCCCTGGACCCTTCCCGGATCCAGGTGAACCTGGAAAATCCATCCTATGACGGATTGGGTTATGACCTGGATTATTCCAGGGCGGGAAAGACGTGGAATCCCGGCATTGGCTACGAAAGGAGGGAAGATTTCAGCCGCCTGGGCAATGCACTGCGGTATGGATGGACGCCGGGAGAGAATTCCAAAATATATCGCCATTATACCTTTTTGGAGGGTTATACATACATGCGGAATGCAGACTGGTCCCTGGAATCCTCGAAGATAGGCTGGGGCTGGGATGCGGAATCAAAGACAGGTTATTCCGGCAACCTTGGTGTCTACCGCTACGATGAGGATGTGTTGCACCCGTTTTATCTTTCTGCCGATGCTGAAATACCCGCCGGCCGGTATACCTTTTACGGAGTGGAAGGCTTTGCGAACACACCCTATACAAAACTTACCAATTTCGAGAGTTACTTCATGGCCGGTAGTTTTTACGACGGCAGGCGGCTTACGATGAGTGTTACACCACTGACCAATATCGGCTCGTTCCTGGAACTGAGCTGCACCTATGAGCTGAACCGCATCGCATTTACCGAAAGAAACCAGCAGTTCATTTCGCACCTGGGCCTGCTTCGTGCCGTGGTCATGCTCAGCACCAGACATTCGCTCACCTCCCTGGTCCAGTATAACAGTGTGACCGACAAGATCATCACCAATATCCGGTACCGGTATAATCCCCGGGAAGGGGTTGATCTTTATATTGTGTACGACGAGGGACTGAATACGGACCGGTACAGGGAAGTACCTGCATTACCCGTTTCCCCGAAACGAACCTTACTGATCAAATACACTTATACCTTCAACGTCCAGCTCTGAGAGGATCAACCGCAGCCAGGCGGAGCGTGAGCCCGGGCCAATGTGCTCACAATGCTTTGATCATGATACCGGAACATCCTCTTCAATGGCGCCCGTTCGGCCTGGGTTTGTCGAAGATTTTCGCCACGGGCAGGCTGATCCCCAGAATGACCGCCAGCCGGAAAGATGTTTCCCAGTCCACCGTACCCGCACCTTCCGATATCAGGTTGAAGACATAGGTGACAATCGAGGCGACAACAAATACGAGGACGAACATGAGGGCAAAATCACGGAGGAATTTTAATACTTTCATATCCGGGTTGTTTCGGTCTAAAATACGTATTTTTAATCAATCATAACGACCAAAACTCAATGAAACCAGCTAATTTACTTATTGGAATCCTTTGCCTCACGGCATATGTACACACCATGCACGCTCAGAATCACACATCCGTAAATGTAATCCCCCGGCCCCTGCATGTGGCGGTCAACGGGGGATCCTTTCAGCTCACCCCGGAAACCCGCATCCTGGCTGCCACCGGTGCGGAACAGGTGGGTGAATACCTGCAGGACAGGCTGAAACCTTCCACAGGGTACACCCTGCCCCTCCACCCGCTGCCTTATGAAATGACCTCTCTGGAAGCTCTGGAAGGGATCTGTCTGAAGCTGGATCTTTCCGGGGAAGAGTTGGGCAAGGAAGGATACCGGCTGGAGGTCTCCCCGGAGGCGGTCGTGATCTCAGCCTCCGACCCGGCCGGACTGTTCTACGGGGTGCAGACCCTCAGACAGCTCCTTCCCCCGCAGATCGAGCAGCGGGAGGTTGTAGCGGACGTATCCTGGGAGGTTCCCTGTGTGGTGATCGCCGACCGGCCCCGTTTCGGGTGGCGCGGCATGCACCTGGATGTGGGCAGGCACATGTTCCCTGTGGAATTTGTGAAGAAATACATTGATCTGATGGCCCTGCACAAGATGAATACCTTCCACTGGCACCTGACCGAGGACCAGGGCTGGCGCATCGAGATCAAAAAATATCCCAGGCTCACGGAAGTAGGCTCCAGGCGGGCTGCCACACCCATTCCATCCGACCGCCGGAAACTGGACGGGAAGCCTTACGGTGGATATTATACACAGGAAGAAGTGAAAGAGGTGGTGGCCTATGCCCGGGAGCGGTTCATCACCGTGGTACCCGAGATAGAGATGCCCGGTCATTCGGTAGCTGCACTGGCGGCGTATCCCGAGCTGGGATGTACCGGCGGGCCCTATGAAGTAAGGCAGTACTGGGGCATTGCAAAGGATGTTTACTGCGCCGGGAACGAAAAGGTGTATACCTTCCTGGAAGATGTACTCACCGAGGTGATGGAACTGTTCCCATCGGAGTTTATCCATATCGGAGGGGATGAATGTCCCAAGGACCGCTGGGAGGAATGTGAAAAGTGCCAGGCCATGATCGAAAAGCAGGGCCTGGAGGACGAGCATGAACTGCAGAGCTATTTTGTCACCCGCATCGAGAAATTCCTGAACAGTCACGGAAGGCGCATGATCGGGTGGGATGAGATCCTGGAAGGGGGACTGGCACCCAATGCGGCCGTGATGAGCTGGAGAGGGATGGAAGGAGGCATTGAGGCCGCCTCCATGGGCCATGATGTGGTTATGTCTCCCACCTCCCATTGCTACTTTGACTATTACCAGTCACAAAACCAGGAAGAGGAGCCGCCGGCCATCGGGGGATTCCTGCCCCTGGAAACTGTGTACGATTTTGAACCCGTTCCCGGTGGGCTTGCTGAGGACAAAACGCATCATATCCTGGGGGCGCAGGGGAACCTGTGGACCGAGTATATTCCCACTGCGGACCAGGCGGAATACATGGCCTTCCCCCGTGCCTGCGCACTGGCTGAAGTGGTGTGGACCCCTCCCGGCCTTCACAGTTACGAGGGTTTTCTGGAACGCCTGCCCGCCCTGCTGGAGCACCTGGACGGGCTCGATGTGAACTACCGGCCGCTGAAAAACCGGACCAGCCCATGATCCTGGTCACCGGCGGAACAGGATTGCTGGGATCCCATCTGCTGCTGGAACTGGTCAGGCAGCACGAGGAGGTGGTGGCCGTAAGGCGCTCCACCTCCGATCTGGACCAGGTGAAGAAGGTATTTTCATGGTATTCGGATGAGGCGGAGGAACTTTTCAGGCTCATTGACTGGGTGGAGATCGACCTGCTGAACGAAGCAGAGGTGGAACATGTGATGATCGACATTGACCAGGTGTACCATTGTGCGGGGATGATCTCCTTCAATCCGCGGGACAACCGGAAGATGATCCGGTTCAACGTGAAAAGCACAGCCAATGTGGTGAATGCCTGTCTGTCGGCCGGGGTTGACAAACTGCTCCATGTCTCCTCATCCTCTGCCATCGGCCAGCCACCCGAAGGGGAGCCTGCCACAGAAGATCTGATCTGGGCCCGGACCCCCTCCTCAACAGGCTATTCGGCCTCCAAGTTCAAATCGGAAATGGAAGTCTGGCGGGGCATGGAAGAGGGACTCAATGCGGTGATCGTCAATCCCACCATCATCCTGGGGCCCGGATTCTGGGACCGGGGAAGCTCTTCCATGTTCCGGCGGGTGGACAGGGGCCTGAGGTTCGGTACCACGGGCGTTACGGGATATGTGGATGTAAGGGATGTGGTTTCGGCCATGACCCGGCTGATGTCATCGGAGATCTCGGGGGAAAGGTTTATCGTCAGCTCCGGGGACCATTCCTACCGGGAGATCTTCGGGATGATCGCCCGGGCTCTGGGAAAGCCCCGGGATCCGGGAAGGGCCCGGGATCCGGGAAGGGCCCGGGATCCGGGAAAGCCCAGGAAGATCTTCGGGATGATCGCCCGGGCTCTGGGAAAGCCCCGGGATCCGGGAAGGGCCCGGGATCCGGGAAGGGCCCCGGAGATCAGGACCGTTCCCCGGTCCCTTCTGAGAGTTCTGTCAAGACTGGACGCCTTTGCCGGGCTGTTCACGGGAAGCCGCCGCATTACCGGGGAACAGGTGAAGGCCGCCTTCGACAAGACCCGATTTTCCAATCAGAAGATCAGGAAGGCCACCGGGATGGAGTTCATCCCTGTAGAGGAAAGCATCGCCCATGTGGCCCGCATCTACCGTTCAGAGCACGGGAAATGATGTCTTTCGTGTGGATTCTGCGTATGGGGATTGATTGCAGGAGAATGATCTGGTCCTTTTTAAGAAAGGGTATTGCCGTTTTCACCATTTCACGACTTAACAATCGTGTTGAGAATTTACATTTTGGTTAGTTTTTCAAAATCCATCTCATTTTTTAATGGCCTTGTATCTTATTGTATATAAGGGTATTATGCCGGGAGCCGAAAAGATTTTTGAAAAGGAAAAAATAACAAAAATGTTAAGAAATAACCGTTTCGTTAGTTCCTGTTTTTACAAAATGGGATATGTGCTTTTTTCTTTCTCTCAGATACCTTTGCTTTCTCGGCAAAGTGGGCCGTATTAGCTATGTCCTGATTTTGTGTAATTCTATTGGAATAACTGTTTGGAAATCAAAGAAATCCTTATCTGTAGTAAAAATAGGCATCCGATGATTAGTCGAGACTGCACATAGTAGGAAATCAGTATTGGATCCCTGAATGCCTTTCTGTCGTGCTATGTTAAAATATTCAGCCGCCAGTTCATAGTCCTCTGTTTCAATAGCAAGGTCCTTGAAAGCCCTTAAATGCTTTTTAAGAATTCTATATTGTTTATCAGATTTAATTCCACTGAGAAGTTCTTGGCGCACTGGCCCAACGAGTTGAGCCCGCACCTCTTTTATGAGTTCTTTAAGTTCCCTAACATACTTATTATCAATGTCATTACTTCTTCTTAAAGCTAATGACCATACACTTGTATCGACTATGACTTTCATTTAACAGCCCGCTGTTTTTTGTAATCGTAGTCCTGATCATATTCAATTGAATGGAAAATCTGTAAGATCTCAGATTGTTTCCTGCGCTGAATATATTCAATTAACGCTTCAGTTACAGCTCCTTTTTTGGTCCGGTGCTTCCCCACCAATTTCGCTTCCTCTATGAGCCGATCATCAATAGCCAAATTCGTAGCCATGTGTGATTCTGTTTATTAATTTTACACATAAAGATATTATATTCTTTGTGTAGAACAAAGGGCATCGCGAAATAGTTCATAACACATCTGGGATCTGGAAAACAGCATAGATATTTCACATGGAAGAACAGGAGAAAATATAAGAGGGCCGGAGATCTTAAAGCCGGAGATCTTAAAGCCGGAGATCTTAAAGCCGGAGATTTGAGGGCCGGAGATTTGAGGGCCGGAGATTTGAGGGCCGGAGATTTGAGGGCCGGAGATTTGAGGGCCGGAGATTTGAGGGCCGGAGAT
>JBNJEV010000043.1:0-22193 GCA_051746185.1 Bacteroidota bacterium | reverse complement strand
GTGCAAGCGCAGGGCAAAGAAAATGAGTACGAACAATTACACCAACAACAGCTCAAGCTGTTTTAATACCTCGTCAGCTCTGCTGCGAGGTAGTTTATTTTACCTCCAGCCATGATATGATCTCCCGGTGATAGGGACTCTTCCGGGGCACCACATGACCCACCAGCCTGCCCTGTTCATCGATCATGTATTTCTGGAAATTCCACCTGACCCTGCTGTTCTCCACACCATTCCTGGATTTCTCTGTGAGCCACCGGTATACCGGATGGATCTGATCCCCCTTCACGGTGATCTTGGACATCATGGGGAAGGTTACCCCGTAGTTCTTCTGACAGAAGGCTGCGATTTCCTCATTGGTTCCGGGTTCCTGACTCGCGAAATCGTTGCTGGGAAAACCAATGATCACAAAATCCTCATCCCCGTATTCCCGGTACAGCTTTTCAAGATCCTCATACTGAGGGGTGAGTCCGCATTCAGAAGCTGTATTCACCACCAGCACCTTTTTTCCCTTCAGCCGGGCCAGATCAAATTTTTCGCCGGTGATATCTTCGACCACAAAATCATGGAAGCTCTGCTGAGCGGCCAGCATTGCAGGCAGGATTGTGAAAAAAAGGATCATGATCCCGGTGATATAAATTGCTTTTCTATTCATTTTTGTAAGTTTATTCATAGCTCTTTTTATTCCCTAAAATTACCCTTTTCCATAAACAACCGCCCCGCAGGCTTGTTCAACAACAGAAATAAATTGTAAGTTTAACCAGCAAATCCTTTCCTCCTGAACGGTTGGAAAGGTATAGAGTTGCTCTATCAGATAAACCGGTATTTTATGACAAAACAATACGTGATCCAGGTGTACGGACGGGTCCAGGGAGTAGGATTCAGATATAGCGCCCGGAACAGGGCACGCTCGCTGAACCTGAAAGGATATGTGGAGAACCGGCCGGACGGATCGGTAAGAACGGTCGTGGAGGGGGAAGAGAAAGCCTGCCGGGAATATATCCGCTGGTGCAGGGAAGGACCCGGTTACAGCTGGGTTGAAAAGATCGAAGTCGATGAGAAAGAACCGGAAGGCCTGGACCATTTTCATGTAAGGTATTGATCAACCTTTCCGGAATAGTGCAAAAGCACTAGTCCCTGTGAGCCATCCTGTCAGCAAAAGGATGATCGACGAGATCACCGCAAGCAGGATCTCCCCTCCGGCAACAAATGCCACAAGGTTCTCCACCATGGCCCACAGAGTCATTCCCAGAATGAGCACCATGGGGACCAGGGTATAATAGACGGGCAGCTTTCCAGAAGCCAGGTAAACCGTTACCACGCCCAGTGCCAGGGCCGCCATCAGCTGATTGAGCGAGCCAAACAACGGCCAGAGCACCATGGCTCCCTGTCCGCCCGGCCTGTAAAAAGTCATGGCCGCTGCCGCGACCACCACCATCAGGGTGGCCACATAACGGTTGCTGACAGGTCTGCGGACCACCCCCTCCTTCGCGGTGAAGATCTCCTGAAGGGAGATGCGCTGGATCCTGGCGGCAGAATCCAGGGTGGTGTTTGCAAAAGAAACAATGAATACCACCACGAAAGCGGCTCCGAACCGGACCGGGATCCCGAAGGAGGAAAAAAGGTTGGCCGAACCCACAATGAATGCATTCAGCTTGGCGGTAAGCCCGTTGGCCGAAGACCAGCTTGAATAGTGATGCTCATAGGCAGCCATTCCCCTGAAAACCTCTCCGTTGTCGGTCAGCCCCATGCCCAGTCCGGCTCCGGCGGCAACGATCACCAGAACCGCCAGGAAGCTTTCGGTGATCATGGAACCGTAACCCACGGGAAGGGCATCTCTTTCATTGTCCAGCTGCTTGACCGTGGTTCCCGAACTGGCCAGTGAATGGAACCCGGAGATGGCTCCGCAGGCAATGACGATGAACATGATCGGAGCCAGGTCCGGAACATCGCTTCCCGGTCTGAAGGATTCATGGTTGATGGCGGGTGCCGTCATTTCCGGACGTGCAATGAGCACCCCGAGGATCAGCAGCACCATGGCAACCAGCAGCTGGTGGGAATTTATGTAGTCGCGGGGCTGCAGGAGTTTCTGTACCGGAAGCGTCGAGGCAAAGAAAATATAGATGAACAGCACCACGCACCACACCACCACCGAAGTTTCGCGATCCCAGGGAAGGGAGACCGGGACCGTCACTCCCAGCAGGACGAAACCATAAAGCATCAACAATCCGATAACGGAATAGAGCAGGTCGTTTTTTCCTTTCCTGATCTGCCGGCCCAGCCATAGCGCCACAGGGATCTGGAACCACACGGGGATAACCGATTCGGGATACATGACGAACAGCGAGCTTACGATCATGGCGAACACCGCCAGCACAATGAAAAGCAGCAGCTGCATGATAAACTGAAGCGCATACCTGGTGGAGGGACTGATGATGTCCCCGGTCATCTGTCCGATGGATTTGCCCCTGTTCCGCGCGGAGACCACCAGGGTGCTGAAATCATGCACCGCACCCATGAAAATACTGCCCAGGAAAACCCAGAGGAAAGCGGGCAGCCATCCCCAGATGATGCCGATGGCAGGTCCCACGATGGGACCGAGGCCGGCAATGGTGGTAAAATGATGTCCGAATATGATGTGGGTCTTCGTGGGCACATAGTCCACCCCGTCCCTGAATTCATGCGCCGGCATCTTCTGCAGGCCGGTGACCCGGAGGACCTTTCTGCCGATGAACCTTCCGTATACCCGGTATGCAATCAGGTATCCGGCTATTGCGAGTATGATCAGAAGCAGGCTGTTCACCGGGATCCTAAGATAATACTTTTACCTCAAATTGTCCCCTGATCCCGATCTGCTCCTCTGCGATGACGGCACATCCGAGGATCTCAGGGGTTTGTCCGGCCAGATCGAGCACCGGTCCGATCTCCCCTGCCCCTGTGACCCGGTTACCCAGTGCGGTGGCCCATGCATCGGCAAGCGGAGCACTTTCTGCGATTACCGTGACCGCGTCGGCGCAGCCGAAACTCAGAGAATGTCCCACGGTACCCGAAGAAGTACAGGCTCCCCATGTTCCCGGGGTCAGGACCAGGGCCACTTTGCCGGAAAGAACGGAGGATCCGGCATGGATCAGGGATGTGAGCTCCAGCCGGTTCATGACGAAAAGGTCTCCCCCGTTCTCCACCACGATCTCCTGCAGGTCATATTCACGGATCAGCCGTTTGCCCACCCGGTCTGCAAAAAGTCCCGCCACAGAGCTCATGGGACCGGTCCCAGTCCGGCCGGAACACTCCAGCATGGTCCGGATCTCCGGAGGAACCGGTCGATCAGAGAAAACCGGCTCAAGCGACCGGATAAAAGAGGTATCCACCGCCGCATGATCCAGGATCAGTTTTCTTAACCTGAGCAGCTCGTCAGAAGCCGAACGGATCATTTCCTCCCTGAAACGGTCATGGGGCACACCGATAAAAAGATCCGATTCCCCGGCGGTGGACCGGAAGAAGAAGAACCGGTCACGGTTCATCTCTCGCCTGTAAAATCTGGGCTGAAGCAATGTGGAAGGAAAATCAGTTTACACCGAAATTGAGCTTGAATAACTGAAGGGGGCACGCCCTGATGCAAAGTTCGCAGGCAATACATTTTTCCGGGGCAAATTTCAGTTCCCTGGTCACCGTATCCATTTCCAGGGCCCCTGAAAAACAAACCGAAGAACAGGCCCCGCAGTGGATGCAACCGGACTCGTTGAAAAGGATGGTCTTGACCACCGGGGAGATCTCGATCTGTTTGCTCTCCAGGTAGACAAGTGCCTCCTGCACATTGATCTCCTTCCCGCTCATCTCGATCAGCAGGTTCCCCTTGCGGCCATGGGTGATATCGGCATTCAGGATATTGATCATGACATCATATTCCTTGATCAGGTTGTAGGTGATGGGCTCATCGATGGCCTCGGCCGGGAATGTCAGCACCAATCTCTGTCTGGTTGTCTGCATAGTATTAAAATTATTGCCTGATATTCAACGGGTTCAGTTCGCTCCGGTGTGGAAACTGATCCACCGGTTCAGAGAGCAGGAACCTGCCTTCAGCCACTTCTTTTTTGAGCAGGTCCGCAATGATCCTGGCTTTGTAGAGGCTGGAAATGGAGGCGGTACGGATCTTTTTCCCGTTCAGGATAATCTCGCCTGTCTGCAGCTCCTCGTAGGTGACCCTTCCCAGTTCGGGTTTGTCGGGCAGACCGTAATCCTGGATGCGGGTGGTGATCTGGTCGTTCCTGATCATCACCCGGGACGCCATTTCCTCATCGAGCAACGGGATGGGAACACCGATGCCGATAAAGATGGAGACACCATATTTTTCAAAGTAGGCTGCCTTGATGAAATCGGTGCTCATGTCCCTGGCATTCCCGATCACCGCCAGTGTGGCGGCATTGGCAACCGGGACCCCGTGCTCATTGGTTTCGGTATCCGTTTTGTGCTGGGTACCGTGCCAGCTGATATAGCCGGTGGTACCGCCAAGGAAAATACGTGTTCCAACACCTATGGTCCTCAGCTGCGGATCGTTCAGCAGCGGGCTCAGTTCCCCGGATGTGCTGTAATTGGCATTGCCAAGTTTGGGAAGAAGGCTTCCCATGTAGGTATACTTGATCCTGCCGGTGGAATTCACGGCCGCCGGATAGTTCTGATAGGCATTCCGCGGGTTGAACATGATCATGTCGTTGATGTTACCGCGGTTGATGGTGGTGTGGATATCCTTCAGGGGATAACAATCCGTTCCCTTGGCATGGGCGATCAGTTCCACATCCTTTCCATCAATCAGTTCTTCTATGATATGCGCCCCGCCATAGGCCGGATTTTCCGGATGATTTTCCGTGGCACCTATGAAAAGATCTACCGCCGCAAGGCCCGCAAAGACAGGAACCCCGTTCAGGGTGGCTCTCTCCATCCTGATGGGAGGATCGGAATGCCCCGTATTGATGATCATCCCTGAGGAACACATGGGGCTGAAGGTACCTGTTGTGACCACATCCACCTTTCCGGCGATCTCCGCGGCAGAGTGGTCCTTTCCCATCCGGGCAACCTCCTCGGCTGTAAGCACTACAGCCTCTCCTTTTCTTATTTTTTCATTGATCTCCTGGTAAGTTTTCTGGGTTGCCATAGGCATGCAGGTTCGTTGAGTTTGCACCAAACCTGGCCCCTTCTTCAGAGAGGACAGGTATAACAAGATCTTCCAGGTTGGCAAATATAATTCATTTTGCCCCACCTGGTGCGGTTCCGGGAATTTATATGCTTTCAAAATCATCTGAAGGGATCCAGCCTTCCCTCCCGTCTTCCACCCTGATATTCCGCCAGCCTGCCACACGCTCATTCAATTCAACCCTGGTCCCCTCATGGAGGATGAAGAGCTCCGTGCCGGACCGGCTGGGTGTGCTTCTCACCAACACCGACGGGGCCAGAATAATGCCCGTATCGGGACGTACGATGCTGCGGTGCCGGGAAATCCCGGAAAGCAGCGATATGGAAAAAAGCAACAATCCGATCATTGCACTGAAGAAACCGGTCTTTTTCAGGAACAGCCGCCGCGAAAACAGGTACAATACCATACTGGTCAGGACCAGAAGGAAAAAAACCAGGGAGAGAATGCTCCAGGTCCGTTCAGGGAATATGCTGACCAGTTTTTCGATCCAGACCCGTATGAACAGCCGGGGCACCTGCTCAAAAGTATCCACCCGGTAACGGGAAACAAACTCCAGGTTGTGCCGGGCATCCTCATGGAAGGGATCCATCTTCAGGGTCTTTTCATAGTAAAGGATCGCATACCCGATGCTGTTCGACCGGAAGGCCGCATTTCCCATGTTATAATAAAGGTCGGCCGATTCGAACCCTGCATCCAGTACCTTCCGGTAGGTCTCCAGGGCAGATTCATAATCACCTTCCTGGTAAAGGGTACTGGCATGCCGGAACAGGCTGTCAGGATCCATTCGGATTTGGTCCGGTTCAGCCAGATCCCCTTCAATGATCGATGTTTCGGGAAGGCCTTCTCCGGTCACCCGGCTTTCCGCGGGCAGGGTGTCTCCGGAAGGTTTGGTTTCCAGAAGGATCTCCTGCGAGGCCGCTGTCCCGCAAACGCTCCATGAAAACAGGAACAATAGTGCCGCTCTGCTCATTTTCATCATAAACTGTTTTCAAGGTTCCTGATCAGCGATACCGCATCCCTGTAAAGCTGGTTGACATCACTTTTTTCCGAAGAGGGAGCAAAACGGGAGAATTCACTTTCATCCATGATCCTCAGGAACTTCTTTCGTGTCTCCTCGTCCACACCCCTTTCTTCCAACGCCTTTAAGATCACATCCCTGGAAAGCGAAGAGGTCTCTATATCCAGCTTATCACCAAGGTATCCCCAGACGGCCTTTTCCACTTCGTCATAAAATGCATCCGGGTTGCCGGTTTTGCGGAACCTGTCCGCTTTCTTCAGGCGGGTCCTGGCATACCTGTTTGCCTTCCTGTTCCTGACCAGCTTCAGGTCCGCATTCCTGCGCGCAAGGATGCGGATAAAGATAACTGCCAGGATGAATAATAACAGCGCCAGGGGAAACAGCAACCTGAACCAGCTCTTACCCAGTAATGTACTGGCCAGGGGTTTAAAAAGAGTGGGTGTGCGGATGATATCCCTGATATCGGTACCGATATCTTCCACGGACTCCTGCATGGTTCCGGGAACATACACGTTACCCGTGGCGGGATCCGCATCACCTTTGACGACCGTAAAAGTGAATTCCCGTGTGGAGGTACTCCGGTATTGTTCCGCAGAGGGATCGAACCAGGCAAATCGTATGGGAGCGATCCGGAACCTCCCCGCATGCCTGGCCACAATGGGATACTCAAAGCTCACCGATCCGCTGATCCTGTTCCCCGAAGTGTTCGTGTTCACGGTACGGGTCACATCATAGAGATCATGATCCGGGGGAAGGTTCACTTCCGGTTCCCCCAGCAACGGAAGGTTCCCGGTGCCACGGACGGTGATTTTCAGGCTCAGCGCCTCGTTTACGTCGATCTTTTCGGCTGACAGGGCTGCATTCAGGGAGAAATCTCCCACCCCTCCCGTAAATCCTTGCGGGGCTCCAGCGGGCAGCGGTTTGACATGAATGGTGACCGGAGGTGTGGAGAGCGATACGGGCACATCCTGGAAACTATCGAAGAAAGGGTCATTGAAGAAATCATCGAACATGCTGCCAGGAGTGCGCCGTTGCACCCGTTGCGGGACCATCCATTCAGATTCGTAGGGTTCGATGACCACCTCTCCCGTTTTCTGGGGGATCAGGATATGCCGCTGAATGACCTGTGTAATGTATTGCTGTCCGTCGATTGTCTGCCGCTGCGCATTTGCATCCGGATCCAGCTGGATCTTGTAGAAACCTTCATAGGGGATGTCCCTGGAAGAAGATGCAGGCCTGGTGTTCACCCGCGTATACACCCTGAGACCGGACACCAGCTGTTCCCCCAGGTAAACTTCTCTTTTGGAAGGGATCACTCTCAGGAATACCGGCGACTGATCCGGGGACTGTACGCGGGTGTCGGATCCTGAAGAGCCGGTCCCCTCCTCACTGGAAGTATCTCCCCTGGCACTACCTCCGGAAGAAGTCCCATCCTGAGCACCAGCAGAAGTCCCCCCCTGTCCTGCCCCTTTTGAGGCTTCATTCACGGTGATGCTCACTTCGTTGGTTGTATATTCCTTTCTTCCCACCCTGACCGTGGCCGGGGGAATGGTGAAGGTCCCCCTCCGGGTTGCTCTCAGAACGTGGGTAAAGGTGACCGTGGTCTTCATGGTCATTTTCCCGTTGATCCATTGCGAATGGGATGAATAGGAAGAGAACGGTCCGGCCAGTACCTGGAAATCGCCCAGCGGGGGAAGGGACAGGGTCCCCTGTTCGGATCCCTCAACCACATACTGGAACTGTTCCCCCACATTGACCACGGCAGGGGCCGATGCGGTGAACGAAGGATCCTGTCCCTGCATGGCCGTTATGCAGAGAAAAATGAATAGGCATAGTGATACGGGCTTCAGCTTCATGATCCGAATTTACCAATCCTTTTCCGTTTTGACCTTGCCTGCAGCGGCTTTCTTCTCCTCCACCTTTTGCAGCACATCTTTTTCCTGCTGCTGGATGGCATTGAGCATACGCCGGGCATCTTCTTTGGATATTTCAAGGGGTCGGGGCCGCTGCTGATCCTGCTCCGTTTCCTGTTGTTGCTGTTGCTGGTCCTGTTGCTGTTGCTGGTCCTGTTGCTGATCCTGGTCCTGCTGCTGTTCCTGTTCCTGGTTTTGCTGTTGCTGGTCCTGTTCCTGATCCTGGTCCTGCTGCTGTTGCTGGTCCTGGTTTTGCTGCTGCTGTTGCTGGTCCTGCAGCTTCTTTTTTGCATAGGCCAGGTTGTATTTGGTATCCTGATCGACCGGATTAAGCCTGAGACTGTTCTTATATGCCTCAATGCTTTGCCTGTACTGTCCTGCCTCCAGCAGGCTGTTGCCAGTGTTGTGCCATACATGGGCAAGGGTCTCCGGATCATCCGACCTGTCCACCAGGGGTTCATACTGTTTGACCGTCTCCTCGTATTTCTCCTGACCGTAAAGGGCCGCTCCGGTGTTGAAATCGGCCACAAAAGATCTCGGGTCTATGTCCCCCGCCTTCCGGAACAGCACTTCTGCTTCATTGTAATTTCCTTCCCGGTAGGCTTTCACTCCTTCACGGATCACCTTCCTTTCCTTCTGCCCGTAAACCGCGGTGAATGCAGTCAGTATGATAATCACTGTGCCATACCTTTTCATGATTCCGTGTTGAATGGGTTAAATCTTTGCAATAAAGGATTTTTCCGTATGCGGATAAAGAATTCCAAAAGCAGCAGGATCAGGGCAAATCCCGCGAAATACTGGAACCTTTCGGCATATTCCGAAAAAACCCGTGTTTTCTGTTCGGTTCTCTGAAGCTGATCCAGTTCATCGATCAGGCTGTTGATCCTGTCGCCCGCAATGTATGCACCGTTGCCGGATCTGGCCACCTCTATCAGCAACTGCTCGTTAAGCTTGCTGACCACCACCCGGCCTTCACGATCTCTCTTCTTTGCCGTGCTTCCGGGCCTGACAGGGATGGGCACCCCGTCGGGATCTCCAAGTCCCACCGTATACACCCTGATCCCTTTTTCAGCTGCGCGAGCAGCCTCCTCCACAGCATTATCCTCATGGTTCTCACCATCGGTGATCACCACAATGCCCCGGTTCGGGACATTCCCATTCTCTGATGCGACATCAGCAGGTGATGTAAAAGATCTGACAGCCAAATCGATGGCGGATCCTATGGCCGTTCCCTGTTTGGTGACCATATCGGGTCCCGCACCGGTGAGAAACATCTTGACACTGGGGTAGTCATCGGTAATAGGGATCTGGGTGTAGGCATCCCCGGCATAGACGATCAGTCCGATCTTATCATTGCTCATTCGGTCCACCATCCGGCTGATCATCTGCTTGGAACGTTCAAGCCGCGAGGGTTTGACATCTTCTGCCAGCATGCTGTTGGATACATCCAGGGCAATGATGATCTCCCGTCCTTTCTGCTCCACCTCCTCCAGTCTGGATCCCACGCGGGGTCCGGATGCGGCTATGATCAGAAATACAGTTCCCAGCATAAGCAGGAAGAATTTCCAGTGATGGGCAACACCCGAGGCATCGGGTATCAGCGATTCCATCAGTTCCCTGTCCCCTATCTTATCCAGTGAACGCCTGCGGTTTCTCCAGAACAGAAGGTAGCCTGTCAGCATCGGTATGACTGCCAGCAGGAACCAGAGGATCTCTTTATGTGCGAATTGTATCATCATGGCATGGTGCGCAGCACCGTATATTTCAGCAGTATCTCCGTCAGCAGCAGCAGCAGGGCCGCCAGGATAAACGGAAAATATTCTTCCTTCTTCCTGCTGAACTGTTTTACATCCAGCCTGGTTTTTTCCAACTGATCGATCTGCCGGTAGATCTCCCTCAGCTTATTATTGTCAGTGGCCCTGAAATACGCGCCATCGGTGGTCTCAGCGATCTCCCTGAGCACTTCTTCATCGATCTCCACCGGCATGTTCCTCGTCAAAGTCCTCCCGTATACATCCTGTACGGGAACAGGTGCATTCCCGTGAGACCCCACACCGATTGTATATACCCGGATCCCGAAGCTTGCTGCTATTTCAGCAGCTGTGACCGGTCCCACATCACCCATGTTGTTCACCCCGTCTGTCAGCAGGATGATCACCTTGCTCCTGGCTTTACTGTCCTTGATCCGGTTGACCGCTGTGGCCAGTCCCATCCCGATGGCGGTCCCGTCCTCGATCACACCGAATTCAATTCCCTTCAGAAAATTGATCACCACGGCACGGTCGGTGGTCATGGGGCACTGGGTGTAACTTTCTCCGGCAAAGACGACAAGTCCGAACCTGTCATTTTCCCTGGCATTCACAAATTCGATGCCCACGGTCTTGGAAGCCTCCAGCCGGTTTGGCCTGAAGTCCATCGCCCGCATGCTCCCGGAAACATCCATGCACATGACAATATCGATCCCTTCAGTGGTGACCTGCTCCCAGCGGTTGGAGGACTGTGGACGGGCCAGAACGATAATGATCAGTCCCACTACCATCAGTCTGATCACAAAAAGCAGGTGCCGCATCCACACCCTGGAGGACCTGATGCGGGGATCGATGTTCTCAAAACCCGACAATTTCAGGGCGGCGGTGCTTTTCCTTCCCTTCCAGAGATACCATGCCACCATCAGCGGAATCAGGATCAGCCCGTACAAAAAAGCAGGATATGCAAATTCCAGATTGCTCATTCTTCAGGCGGTTTTTCCATGAAGAACAGGGGAAAGGTTTTCTGAACAAACAGGTAGGCGTTGTTCAGGTTCGTCTGATTTTCCATGGGAAGAGGATCTTCTTTGGCAAATTTTACCAGATCGGCAAGCTGCAGCAACTCCTCCAGGATCTCATCCAGCAACCCGTCTTCGGTATTGGACCTGCGGAATGCTTCCAGGATCTCACCGGTAGTCCTTTCCATGGCCGGGATCCCGTACTGCCTTTCAATATAGGTCCGGGTGATCCCGGTCAGCCTGGTGTAGAATTCCTTGACCTGCCCCTTCTCCCAGAGCTTTTCCTCCTTCAGCCTGTCCAGTTCCCTGAAGGCGATCACATGGGCCGGTTCCCTGGGTTTAATACGGAAGATCTCCGGATCTTTCCGGCGCTGCCGGTAAATCCATACCAGGGCCACGACCATGGTCACTAGAAAAAGGCCCCCGATCCCAAACGCGATCCATGGCAAAAGCTCCATGAAGGTGAGCGGGGTATTGATGGGAGCTTTAATGGGCTTGATGGCCTTGGTCGTATCTACAGCAGGCTCATGAACACGGATGATCAATGGCATGCTCAATGCCGTATCGGTCAGTCCGTCAAAGGAATATACAACTTTTTGTGCGGGCAGGATCTGCATGCCACTCTCAAAACTGGTGATCAGATAGTCATGTTCGACCCTCCTTGTGCCTTCCGCAACAGTGGTGTCGGCCGACAGGAGAGCCAGCACTTCCAGGTTCCTGCTCAGCGTATCACCCATGGAAGGCACCCTGAAATCCACATTCTCCGCAGCCTCCACCCGGAGGGTATAGAGGATCTGGTCGCCGATCATCATGGAATCGGAACTCACGTCAGAGGCAACCCTGATCAGCTGGGCCTCCAGGGGGATGTACACCCCTGCAGCCAGCACCAGGCAGAGGGTGGCCATGATCCTCACAATACTTATATGCCTCCCCGGTAAGTTCCTCATCTCATCTCATCTTCTCTTGAACAGATGCATCAGGGGTTTTACATAATCCTTGCCCGTGGGAAGGGACACACTGTCCACTCCGGCACGTGAGAAGATCTCTTTCATCATCTCCACATGGCTTTCCCATTTCAAAGCATAGCTTTCCCGGACCCTGTTCCGGGAGGTATCGATCCACTGTTCCTTTCCCGTTTCCGCATCGATCACCCTGATCAATCCCACTGAAGGAAGTGAAGCTTCCCTCCGGTCATAGATATGCAGTGCCACCACATCGTGCTTGTTATTGGCCACCTGAAGCGAACGTGCATAGCCCTTGTCCTTAAAATCAGAGATCAAAAAGGCTGTGCACCGCTTCTTGATGGCGTTGGTAAGGAAACGGAGGCTCTCTGATATATCCGTTCCCTTACTCTCGGGCCGGAATTCAAGCAGCTCCCGGATGATCCTGAGGATATGCTTTCTTCCCTTCTGGGGGGGAATGAACTTCTCTACACGGTCACTGAACATGATCACCCCGATCTTGTCGTTGTTCTCAATGGCTGAAAAGGAGAGGACCGCAGAGATCTCCGTGATCAGCTCCCGCTTCAGATGCATCCGGGTGCCAAAGTCTCCCGAAGCACTCATATCGATCAGCAACATCACCGTCAGCTCCCTTTCTTCCTCGAAAACCTTCACGTAGGGATGGTTGAAACGTGCCGTCACATTCCAGTCAATATTCCTTATATCATCCCCGTACTGGTATTCCCGCACCTCGGAAAAGGTCATTCCCCTGCCCCTGAACGCGCTGTGATACTCCCCGGCAAAGATCTGCCTGGTAAGACCCCGCGTCTTGATCTCGATCTTGCGTACCTTCTTTAAGAGCTCCTTCGTTTCCACAAAAAACGGTAATTCTTACTCTTTCTTTTTTTCACGAACGGTGAAATACCACTCTTCCCTGGCCAGGGTGACCCGGAACGTATCGGAACCGTATGCATACTCCCATTCCCTGGAGCCTGTCTTCCTGTAGGCATCGTTCAGTTCCTCCTTCACCTCATCAAATTCGGAATAATCGCAAACAAGCTTGGTCCCCGTACAGGTATCCAGATCAGAAAAATAGGCGATCCATGTCCTGGTTTTCCGGCTGTTCACATATTTCAGGTAGTTGAACTGCTGTCTGACCACTGACTGGTCTTTCCTGAAATCCCTGTGGTGCTCTTTGATAACCGCTTCCACCTGGTCCTTGGACAGTCCGACCAGCGGTTGGGCCTGCATGTTGCTGCACAGGATCAGCAGGATCCCTCCTAGTATGGGCCTTAAGTTCATTTTTTCCAGTGTTTCTTCCTTGCCCTGGTTCTCAATATTTAAGGCACCTCCACATTATTCAGGATCTCGCTGATAATATTCTCCGTGGTTATATTTTCTGCCTCAGCTTCATAGGTCAAGCCGATCCGGTGCCTCATTACATCATGACAGACCACCCTCACATCCTCGGGTATCACAAATCCCCTCCGTTTGATAAACGCATAGGCCTTGGCTGCTTTTGCCAGGTTGATACTTGCACGCGGTGATCCGCCGTAATGGATCAATGGCACAAATTGTGCCAGACCGGCACTTTCCGGATTCCGGGTGGCGAATACAATATCCAGAATGTAATTCTCGATCTTTTCATCCAGGTAAACATCTTTAACTACCTCCCTGGCATTCAGAATATCAGCGGGTTTCAGGATCTTTGATGCAAAGGGAAATTTCTTCAGCAAATTTTCCCGCATGATCAGTTTCTCCTCCTCCCTGGATGGATACGTGACTATAACTTTCAGCATGAACCTGTCCACCTGTGCCTCCGGAAGTGGATAGGTACCCTCCTGTTCCAGGGGATTCTGGGTTGCAAGGACCAGAAACGGCTTTACCAGGGGATAGGTTACCTCTCCAATGGTCACCTGCTTTTCCTGCATGGCCTCAAGCAGTGCGCTCTGTACCTTGGCCGGTGACCGGTTGATCTCGTCGGCCAGGATCAGATTGGCAAAAATGGGACCCTTCTTCACGAGGAATTCTTCCGTTTTCTGACTGTAGATCATGGTTCCCACCAGGTCTGCGGGAAGCAGGTCGGGAGTAAACTGAATCCTGCTGAAACTGGCATCGATGGTCTGGGACAGGGTGGTAATGGCAAGTGTTTTCGCCAGGCCGGGTACGCCTTCCAGCAAAATATGGCCATCGGACAGCAATCCGATCAGCATCCGTTCCACCAGATCTTTCTGTCCCACGATGACTTTCGATATTTCCAGGGTGATCAGGTCTACGAACTCACTTTCTTTTTTGATCCTTTCGTTGAGTTCTTTGATGTTCACCTCCCGGATAGTTGCCTCCTCCGTCATGTATCTTTCTTTTTAATTAATAATCATTTGTTTATCTTCAGTGATATGAAACCGGTGAACAAAAATAGCAGTGTAAGAACCATTTGAAAGCAATGTGTGGTTAAAAAATGTTAATTAAAAGGTAATTTTACGATTTATGATCAGGTACTTTCTCCATCTGGCCTACGACGGAACCGGCTACAGGGGGTGGCAGACCCAGCCTGAAGGCAATACCATTCAGCAGACCATGGAACATGCCCTGAAAACACTGTTGAAAGAGGAAATCGCAGTGACCGGAGCCGGCCGCACCGATACGGGGGTCCATGCCTCCTTTTTTATGGCACATTTTGACACATCGAAGCAGATCGGGGAAAAGAGCCCGGAATTTGTTTTCAGACTGAACCGCTTTCTTCCCGATGACATTGTGGTCTATAAGCTGCATCAGGTACCGGAACAGATGCATGCACGCTACTCGGCCACATACCGGACTTACCATTATCACATATCCACCATCAAACCCCTGTATACCAGGAATTATACCCATTATGTATACGGTCCGCTGGATGTGGAAGAGATCAACCGCTGCTGTGAGATTATCAGAAATACCAGGGATTTCACAAGTTTCAGCAAACTCCACACCGATGTGAAAACCAACATCTGTCAGATCATGGATGCCTCCTGGAAAAACTTGGATACAGGCTATCTGTTCGAGATCAAAGCGGACCGCTTCCTGCGGAATATGGTCCGCTCCCTGGTGGGAACCCTGCTGGATGTGGGTTATGGAAAGATCGGCCGGGATGATTTTCAGAAGATCGTGGAGGCTAAGGACCGCAGCAGGGCGGGGATGTCAGCGCCTGCCAAAGGTTTGTTCCTTGTGGATATCGGCTACGGGGCCTTCCCTGAAAGGGAGTGATCCCAGACCAGGTGTGCCCGGAAGATCTCTTGCTGGTCACCTTCCCTGCGTCCCAGGAAAAAAACCCCCTGTCCCGTTTCAGTTTCATTATCTGGTGTCCCCAGGATCTCAATGCTATCCTCCAGCAGTGCCTCGTGCATGAAATTGATCTCAAAGGTCCCGATGCTCTGTTCCAATCCCCTCCTGCCGGTTGCATCGATGCACCATTCCATGTATTTGACATTGTTCACATGGCCCACCACATCCAGATCGGAACCGGCCACCCGGTGGATCCCCAAAGTGCTCATATTTTCTGGCAGGAGGATTTTTTTCAGTCTTTTTTCATAGGGCGGGTCCTGCCCTTCTCCGTATTGCTCCAGTTCTCCGGATGGCCGGACAGGTCTCCGGGTCCTTCCGTCCACCACCAGCCATGCGGTGGAGGCCATCCCGGACACCCTGCCATCCGGTGAGAAGATCCTGAAATCCCTCATGGCAAATATTTTGTCAAGCCCGCAGGGCCAGGTCTCTACCCGAACCTTTTCATCCCACTCTGGATAACGGAGAATCCTGATCTTCATCCGGGAAAGCACCCAGAAGATCTGCTCTTTCACCAGGTCATGGTAACCGACACCCAGCCTGGTGGCATGATGATAGGCGATCTCCTGAAAGAAATTGGCCAAAGAGGTAAGCCTGGCCTCACCTCCCGGGGTGAGGTCATAGGAGGAAATGTTGAATTCTTCCGTCAGGGATTCTTTCATCGTTTGATGCTAATAATTTCACATAACACAGCCAGAATATCAGATCACAAAAGGTGTTTATTTCACGACCTCCTGTTCCAGATCTCCCAGGATGCTTCTGCCTGGTAGACAAGCATATCGTACCCGTTGACAATGCCGGCCCCCTGCTGCTCGCCCAGCTGCAGGAACCTTGTCTTTTCCGGGTTGTAGACCAGATCGAACAGGAAATGCCCGGGTGTGATGGCATCGTAAGGGATCGGCGGAGAGGAATCCAGATCGGGATACATTCCCAGGGGAGTGGTGTTGACGATCAGTTTGTGACTTTTTACCAGATCCATGTCCAGCTCTTCATAAGCAATCCGGTCCTCTCCCCTGTTCCTGCTCACACGGCATAGCTCTATCCCCATCTTCTTTAATACATGGACCACAGCCCTGGAGGATCCCCCCGTGCCCAGCACCAACGCGGAATGATGCCGGTCGGTGAGATGTTCCAGGAGCGATCGTTCGAACCCGATCACATCGGTATTGAAACCCTCCAGAATAGAGGAACCCACCAGCTCCTTGCCTTTTTTTTCTCTGTAAAAGCAAATGGTATTCACGGCCTGGATGCTGCGCGCTGTTTCGTCCAGGGAATCCAGGTAGGGAATTATTTTTTCTTTATAGGGGACCGTCACATTGAGACCCTGCAGGCCGGGTTCCGATTCCACCAGGGATTCAAATTCAGTAATATCCTTCAGTGGAAAATTTCTGTAAACAGCATCGATCTTCTCCTGGGCAAATTTCCTGGTAAAATAGGATACCGAGAAACTGTGCTCAAGCGGAAATCCGATCAGTCCGAATTGCTGTGAATCCATCATATCAGGTTTCCCCGGATTTTTCTTTCCCGGTCCCGGAAAGGGCCAGTTCGATGACCAGAATGATCCCGATACCGACAGCAGCCATCAGCAATCCCATCCAGAACCGGTCATCCGCATCCTGTATCACCGGTAATACGTTTTTCTCCACCAGGGGTCTGAGCTCTCCTTCCACCATAATGGTTTCCAGGGTTTCTTTCCAGGGCCAGATCTTGTTCAGCGAACCGATCATAAATCCCACCAGCACGGCAATGGTTATGTCGTGGTATTTTTTCAGCAACCATGACAGCAGATTGGCAAAGCTGATGATCCCAAAAATGGCCCCCAGACCCAGCAGCAGCAGATCCTTGATAACCACCTCATTGACCGCATGCAAAGCAAAAGCATATTTGCCGAGCAGCAGCAGGATGAAGCTTCCTGATATGCCCGGCAGGATCATGGCACAGCTGGCCAGGGCACCGGAAAGGAACACAAACCAGAAGGCATCGGTGGTGGTAGCAGGGGTTACACTCGTAATATATACTGCCAGCCCGATACCGCTCACAAGCGCTACCACTGCAGGATAGGTCCACTTAGTCAGTTTTTTTGAGACCACATAGGATGATGCCAGGATGAGACCGAAAAAGAACGACCAGATCAGTATGGGATGATTCTGAAGCAGGTATTCAAGGATCCTGGCCAGCGATACCACCGAAATCGCGATCCCGGCAAAAACAGAGAGCAGGAAAGTACCGTTGATCTGTCTCCAGAAGCTGGCCCACCGTCCTCGGAGGAACAAACCGATCGCGCCGGCATTGATGCTCTTTATGGAGTCAACCAGTTCCTCGTAGATCCCGGTGATAAAAGCGATGGTACCGCCGGATACCCCGGGCACCACATCTGCTGCTCCCATGCCCATTCCTTTGAGGACAAGGAGGGAGTATTTCCGCAGGGATCCTTTCACAGTTTCCGGTTGTGAAATTCCTCCGGAAGAAAATCAAAGAAAGTATCTCCGCGCATTCCACAGCGCAACGCTTCAAGAGCCACTACCTCTCCCGGAGCGATGTTCCCCAGGTTCACATTGGCACCAATGAGCTTGATGAACATGGTCTGCTGGGATTTATTGGGTGCTTCCCATAACACCTGGTCCACCGAGATCTCATTCATAATATCATCAATCAACTCCCTGTTGGCCGATCCGTCTGACTGGTATATCCCGATGGTCCCGCTTTCCCTTGCCTCCGCGATCACTTTCCAGGCTCCCGTGCCCAGTTCCGTTTTCATATTAGAGACCCAGACTTCATTGGGGAGATCCACTCCTCTGACCTTGCTGCCCACTTCAGAAAGTACCCTGAAGTCTTTTGCCAGGTCTTCAATACATTTTAGCTTCTCATGGTGTTCCATCCGGATGGATCCATCCGATACTTCCACCGTTTCCAGTTCATAATCACGTAAAAATTTCTTGAAATCGTTATACTGGTCACGCACAAAGAACATCTCGAAAAGTGTACCCCCGAAATAAGGGTTCAGTCCGGCCGATTTGTACGTGGAGACCTTTTCTTTCAGATTCGGCGTGATCAGCGCTGTACCGAAGCCAAGCTTTACCAGATCGACAAAAGGGGAACTTGCCTCCGCAAAGTGCTCGGCTTCTTTTACGCTCATTCCCTTGTCCATGACCATGGTGATCCCGGAAGAACGTTCCCTGGAGGTTCTTTCGGGAAGATGCTTCAGATCAAAATTCATTTCATTTATTTTTTAATTATATTCCTGATATCAGTATTCCATCCATCCTCGGGAAAATAATACGAAAACTCGGAGAGCATATCCGCATTCAGTTCGAGAGCTTCCTCCAAAAAATTGATGGCCAGCTTCCTTTTGCCCAGTTTCAGATGGCATACAGCGATCTTAACCATGATCTCAGGGGCTTTGGGATGATGCACGAAGGCTTCCCTGAGAAAATGCAGTGATTTTTCAAACAATCCTTCCTTCATCAGGATCCCCGTCAGCGCCATCCATCCATCCAGATCACCGGGTTCGGCCCTTGTTACATAGCCATAGCATTTTACCGCTTCCTCCGTATTCCCGGCATCCTCGTTCGCATATCCCAGGTTGATCCAGTAATCCAGGTTGCTGTTATCGAATTCGATGGATTTCAAAATGTAGGTGATGGCTTCCTGATACCGCTTCAAGCGGTGATAGATCATCCCTGCCCCGAACCATCCTTCAGGGTCCGTGTTATCCAATTCAATGACCCTGCGAAAAGACTTCAGGGAATCTTGAAGCTGATCCATCTGCTCGTAGCAATCCCCCATGAAACAATAGGCCTGTGTGTTCTCCGGCTCGATCTCCAGTAATTCTCGGTAAGCGTCTATGGCCTTTCCGTGGTTCCCGGCACTTACCCAGACGCTGGCTTTATTGAAATAAGCCGAGGCATAATCGGGGTTGATGGCGATGGAATAATCGTAAGCCTGGACTGCATTTTCATACTGTTCCATCTTATGATAAACAATCCCCATGTTATACCAAACGTTATCGGAATAGGGATCCAGATCCAGGTAATGCTCGTAATGCTTCAGGCTTTCCTTAAACCTGTGAATCCGTTCATAAAAATAGCCCAGGTCATACAGTACTGAAAGATGATCCGGTTGTTGCTGGTGAGCCTGCAGCAAGTACTTAATGGCCAGTTTAAAATGACGGACATTCTCAAAGGCGATGGATATGTTGATCAGTGCGTCGAATGAATCTTCACTGGAGATCTCAAGAGCCCGGTCAAACTGGGATTCCGCCTCTTTCATCCGGCCCAACTGGCACAGGGCGGTGCCTTTCAGGAAATAGCGTTCAGGATTGTTTTCTTCCCAGGCCGGTATCTCCTCCAGGAGGGTGAGCGCCTTTTTCGGCTGACCCTGTTCGATATGAATATGGATGAACTTGTATTTGATCTCCACCGAAGTGGGATGCTGCTGGTTTCCGAGCACCGCGGCCTCCCTGGCTTCGTCAAACTTATAATCATCCAGGTAATATTCAATGATCTGCTCAAATTCTTCCACGTCGAAAAATATCGACTGCGTACCACTCCTCATATCCTCGTACTTCCTGAGCAGTACCTGGAACTCATTATTTTCAAATATCTGCTCCCTGTTCTCGTTCATCTACTTCCTAAATTTGAAGCTGTAAAGATAATTGATATTTGTAAGATATATAAATCCGGCTCCCATCACGGAACCAGCCAAATAATAAATATCAACTTTTTATTAAGACCCCACCGCTTCCGAAAATCCATCTCTCATCACATTAATGGATATGAACGGAAACAAGATAATTATGGACAGAAACAAGACAGCTATGCACAGAAAAAAGACTGAAATGAACAGAAACAAGTTAGCTATCCATGGAAACAAGGCAAATATTCACGGTAAGAAGACCGATAGCCACGGTAAGACCTCGGGCAGGCCGGAGAACTATACTCCGGACAAACCTTGCCATTCGTCTGAACCTCTTCCCGGAGGCAAATCCAATTCCCATCTGCCGGCAGGTTATATGGAATTACTGAAGAAAAAACGCTACAGCCAGAATACCATCAAAATATACCAGAGCTATTTCCTTCAATTCCTCCAATCCTTCCGAAATCAGGATCCCCGAATCATCACAAAAAAGCAGATCGACAACTACCTGCTCGAACTGATCAACACCAGGCATATTTCTGCCAGTCAACAGAACCAGCGCATCAACGCTATAAAGTTTTATTACGAAAAAGTCCTCGGGCGAAAGAAACAATATTACTTTCTGCAGCGGCCAAAGAAAGAAAATAAATTACCGACCGTGCTGACTTCAGAAGAGGTTGCCGCTATTTTGAATAAGATCCCGAATCTGAAGCACAAATGTATCCTTATGACAATCTATTCCGGCGGGCTCAGAAAAAGTGAACTGATCAATCTGAAAATATCAGATATTGATTCTAATAGAAATCTGATCAGGATAACCGGAGCCAAAGGCAAAAAGGACCGATATACCCTGCTCTCGGATATACTAGTTGAGCATCTCAGGGCATATTACAGGAAATACAGGCCCGAGAAATGGTTGTTCGAAGGTGTCCGGGGCGGACAATACAGTGCGACCAGCATCGATAATATCCTCAAATCAGCTGTGAAACGCACCCACATCAGGAAACATGTCACCCCTCACACCCTGCGGCACAGTTTTGCCACCCACCTTCTCGAACAGGGCACCAACCTCAGATACATCCAGCACCTACTTGGACATTTCAGCATCAAAACCACGCAAATCTATACCCATGTCGCATCCACAGAACTCGTAAAGATCAAGAATCCACTCGACAGGTTGTAAGAATAGTGAACTCTGGATTCCGTACGCTGCCTTATGATTTCATTCTGGCTGTTGCTTTCTGCATAACTGAAGATGTTACATACCGGACGATGCTTTCTGTGTACCGGGCAATGCTTTCTCTATTCTGAATGGGGCCAGGGTCATCCAATTGAAGATTATTCCTTAATTTAGTGGAATAAACACAATTTGCCGTTTAGAGTATATAAAGAATTTTGTATACTCATTCGTTAGTGATCATAGCTGTTCCAAGCAAACAGCCATTGTGATATGCCATGAAGTATAAATAATCAGTTATAATAATGATGAGGGTTATAATTGCATTTATCTTTATACTCATACCAAAGACAATAATAAGCCAATCAATCACAGATCCATTTACTGGAGGGATTGAAATAGGAATTGGACTGAGCTCAGTTGCTCGTATTGATTATGGACTTGAGAACATTGAATTCCTCCCTTTTCAACTTGGATTAGTAACCAATAAATATTTATCTAATCAGAAATTTGTAGAAATTGGAATACTTTACGGTAGACGAACCGTGAAACTTAGCAGATTAAAGGATGAAAACCTCAGATCACCAATACTTAGCCTAAACTACATTGACTTTCCAATAAAAATATATTTCGACAAAATTAAATTAGTAAACAAATATTACGAAGTCTATTGTGGATTGTTTCTATCGTATCTTATTTTTCCAAGCACCTATTCCTCCTCAGCTTTAAAAGGACCAACTATAGATAACTCTAGCTATAGAAAGGCAAATATGTCTCTTGTTACTGGCCTATCAAAAAAAATAGATAATAATCGAATTAAATTACAATTATCCACTGCTATAATATCCGTTTATAAGAATGGTGCTGTCTCAAATAATCCTTATTATAATCAAAATGAAATAGGGAGAGTTTTTCCCATGACAATAATAGTTTCCTATGGATATATATTTAATTAGTAATGTTAAGGCTACGATCACTAACAAACGATATATGTAATACTCTTTGGCACAGACTTTTGCACGACATACTATGACTATTAGAAAAACTATTTGTAAATTCATGTTCATAACCAGGCTATAGGATGGGCAAAAGCAGCGCCAACCCCTCCTATCGTCGGGGACGAGTACTCCACATATCGTCGAACGTTACCATGCATTTTAAAATATATATATTGTGATTTATTAATTTATAAAATTATTAAAAATGAAATACTTATTTAACCCACTATTTTTTTTGCTTTTT